>QVQC01000016.1 GCA_003428585.1 Nioella halotolerans | reverse complement strand
TGGCAGCGGCAGAAGCCAGGGCTCTTCAAGAAGCGACCATATAATCACGCGGGATGTGACAGCAATGACAGATCGGCAGCTATTTGGTGATACGTTCGGCGGTGCCAGTTTCGCCGCGTGGCGCGCCCTTCTAGGCGGGTTCTATGGCCTGCCCTTAGATCGTGCCGAGACGGATACATTCAAGGAACTCACCGGGCGCGCAGAGACGCCACAGGAGGCGGCAGAAGAACTTTGGCTTGTGGTCGGGCGTCGCGGCGGCAAGAGCCATGCAGCGGCCTTGTGTGCAGCCTATGAAGCGGCGTTTCAGGATCACCGGGACAAGCTGGCACCGGGCGAGATTGCAAGCGTCATGCTGATTTCCGGTGACAGGCCGCAAGCCCGGACGTTGCTGCGCTATGTGCGCGGGCTGGTCGAAAGAAACCCGATGCTGCGCGCGATGGTGGTCAGGCAAACCGAAACCGGGATCGAATTCGACAATCGGTCCTGTATCGAGGTTCACACTGCGTCGCACAGATCGGTGCGCGGATACACATGCAGCGCCGTGATCTGCGACGAAATAGCCTTCTGGATGAGCGACGGCGCGCGCCCGGATGCTGAGGTTATCGCGGCCTTGCGTCCTGCCCTTGCGACCCTTGGCGGCAAGCTGATTGCCCTATCCAGCCCCTATGCGCGTCGCGGGATGCTTTGGGACACGTTCAAGCGGTATCACGGCCAGCCGGGCCGGGTGCTGGTGGCGCAAGCGCCAAGTCGCACGATGAACCCGACGCTTTCGGCGCGGGTGGTCGAGGATGCTTTGAAGGCGGACGTGGCGCGGGCAAGTGCTGAGTATCTTGCGCAGTTTCGCAGCGATATCGAGGCGTTTCTTTCGCTGGATCAGGTGGAGGCGGCGCAGCGTTCAAAGCCCTTGGAATTGCCGCGTCAAGCTGGCGTTCGGTATGTTGCCTTCACTGACCCGACCGGGGGCGGCAAGGATGAGTTTACCCTCGCCATAGGGCACCGAGAGCGCGACCGGCTGGTGATTGATCTGGTGCGCGGGCGTCGTGGCAACCCGGCGGCGATCACGGCTGACTATGCCGAGACGCTCAAGGCGTATGGCATCAACAAGGTCGCTGGCGACAGATACGCGGGCCAATGGGTTCCGACCGAGTTTTCCCGGCACGGGATCACCTATGAGCCTGCGCCCGGTGTTCGCTCCGAACTGTATGCGAGCCTTGCGCCTGCGCTGAACTCGGGCGCGGTGGAGCTGCCGCCCTGCGACACGCTTTCAAAGCAACTGACAGCCCTTGAGCGCCGCACGATGCGCGGGGGGCGGGATCAGATCGACCATCCGCCCGGTGGACATGATGACCGTGCAAACGCGGTGGCGGGCGTTGTGGCGCGGATGGCGAAGAAACAGGCGAGGCCGCAGATACGCAGCCTTGGCGACGGAATATCTAGCGGGATGCTGGATAAAGGCGATGGAGCCTCAAGCGGGATGCTGGGCGGCTTTGTCGGGAACTTCAACTGAAACCCGATGAGGTTACTATGGAACATGAGCTGAAAGAGGCGGTGGATACCGTCAAGAACTTGAATGAAACCCTAGACACGCGGCTTTCCGGCTTGGAGCGCGATGTTCTGGCGGTGAAGCGCGCTTCCCGAGTGGGCGGCGACCTGGGCGATGATCGCGGTGCGGAAACAAAGGCGATGGCCGCTTATCTTCGCAGCGGCGAGACCAAATCGCTTTCCGTTACGAGCGACGGTCAGGGCGTCACGGTGCGCGAGGACTGGTCGGATCGGATCTTCAAGCTGGTGCGCGAGTCCAGCCCGATGCGGTCTGTGGCGTCGGTGCTGGGCACGTCGAAAAACGAGATCGAGGTTCTGGTGGACCGCGAGGAACCCGGTTCCGATTGGGTGGGCGAGACTGCGGCGCGCACGGCGACGACCGAAAGTTTCCTGACCCGGCACAAGATCGCGGTGCATGAGCACTATGCCCTGCCGTCGGCAACGCTCGACATGCTCGATGACTCCGACTTCGACGTTGAAGGCTGGCTGCAAGGCAAAGTGGCGCAGCGGTTTGCGCGGCAGGAGGCGACGGCGTTCATCAACGGCACGGGCACGGGCGAGCCGCGCGGCATTATCGACTACGGCACCATCGCGGATGCGTCGTTTACTTGGGGCGCTGACCCTTCGGCCTACCAGATCGGCGCGATCAATTCGGGCGTGGCCGGGGATCTGCCGGCAACTCCGAACGGGGGTGATCCGCTCATGGACGTGGTGGATGCGCTGAAAGCGCCGTATCTGCCGGGCGCGTCGTGGATGATGACGCGGGCCATGCGCAACAAGATCCGGAAATTGAAGGACTCGGATGGGCGTTACATTTATCAGGCATCGCTCGACGCAGCCATTCCTGACCGCCTGCTGGGCTACCCGGTGAATCTGGCCGAGGACATGCCCGCGCTGGCGGATGGTGCCGTTGGTGCGCTCTTTGGCAACTTCCGCGAGGCTTACACGATTGCGGATCGTGTCGGGCTGGCCGTGGTGCGCGACGTGTATTCACAGCCCGGTTACGTCCGGTGGTATGTTCGCCGCCGCGTCGGTGGCGCGCTGACGAACCCCGAGGCCGTCAAGGCGCTGGTTCTGGCAGTGTGATCCAACGGGCCGGGGGATGCTTCAGACACATTCCCCGGCGGCGGTGGCCGTGTGCTCCAGCGGTGACATCGCAACAGCGGGGCAGGCTAGCGGGATGCTGGCCTGCCCCTTTCTATGGGGGGCACCTATGGCGGTAAATCCTGACTTGGCGTTGTGGCGATCGGTTCTTGTTCTTGGCCTGCACGACGCGGCGAAGGGAGAGGAGCCCGGCTGGATCGGATCGGCTGACTTCGAGGAGGTTTGCGGGCTGGCGCAGGTAGAGCCGCAGGCGGTGCTGCGCGCCTATGCGTCCGAGAGGTTCGCAGGGCGGCGCAAGGTGGCTTGAGCGCCAGCATTGCCGCGCGGGTGGCGAATATGCCGAGGGGCGCGAACCAGCACGCAAGAGCATCGGCAAATTTGCCGACCCATAATGAGCCGGATTTGCCGCTTTCCGAGCAAGCCGCGCCAAAGCCGCCGCTCACATCGAACGCCGACGCCGCCGAGATGTTGAACGTCTCCGAGCGCAGCGTTCGTTCCGCGCGCAAGGTTCACGACTCCGCGCCGCCAGAGGTTTCCCGTGCCGTCGATGAAGGCCGCATGTCCGTGTCGCTGGCTTCAAAGGTGGCCGACCTGCCCGATGAGGCGAAAGCCGAGGTTATCGGGGCCGAGCCGGACAGGATGCGAGAAACGGCGCGTGAGGCCGGAAAGATTCGCAAGGATGCAGAAAGTGGCTTAGTCCAAGCACAGAAACAGGTGCGAATAGTTTATCGTAAAGTCATATGGACCAGTTGCTGGCAGTTGCCGTGACGATGCATATTCAGCGCGTCTGTTTTGCGTTTGACAAATACGGCTCGCTTCCGCGTTCACAGCTTCGTCTGGCGTCGCTGATGACGCTTGAACCTGCACGCTATCGCCATTGAAATCAGTCACCACGGGCGTGGTTGCTACGCATGCACTGAGTGCAAAAGCGGGTAAGATAAGCAAAGCACGGTTCATAGCGGCTCCCTCCATTATTTCCAAATCATTCTAAGCACATCGGCATAAGAAACACCAAGCGCAGCTGGTCTGTTCACAAAAAGCGTTACCACTTACTCATGCTTACTCGCCGCCCGGTGACAAACCTTTTTCAGGCGGTGACAAATCCGCAACATCATTCCTGCCCGCCTTACCGCCTGCGCGGTGCTTACAAAATGCTTACACGCCCGTCATCGCCGCCATCCTCGCCGACTCCATATTTCCGCTAACTGCTTGATTTTGTTGTGGTACCCGAGGTCGGACTCGAACCGACAAGCCATTGCTGGCGGGGGATTTTGAATCCCCTGCGTCTACCAATTCCGCCACTCGGGCAACGCGCCACGGGGATAGCGCCACCCCCTGCCCCCGTCAATGGCCAAACCGTGCGGGCGGCGGTCATTCCGGCTTGCGGGCCGGGGCTGCCAGTTCAGCCTCGATCACCCGGCAGGCCGCGCCGACGCCGTCCTCGTGGCCAAGCGTTTCGGACAGCGCCCGCGCGTTGTCGCGCAGATCCGGGTTGCAGACGGCCTCGCGGATCGAGGCCGCCAGCGTTTCGGCGTCCAGCGTCTTGCGCAGCACCGGGGTCGCGCCGACCCCGAGGGCCACGCTGCGCCGCGCCCATCCCGGCTGATCGCCGAAAAAGGGGCAGATCACGCAGGGCACGCCCGCGCGGAACCCGTTGGCCGTGGTGCCCGCGCCGCCGTGATGAACCACCGCCGCCATGCGCGGGAACAGCCAGCCATGCGGCACCGGCGGGATGACGAGGATCCGCTTGTCATGCCGGCCCGGTTCGAACCCGGCCCAGCCGGAGGCGAGTACGCCGCGCATCCCGGCCAGCCGCAGCGCCTCGATTACCGTGCCGCGCAGCGCGGCGGGATCCTCGCTGACCATGCTGCCGAAACCGACATAGACGGGCGGCGGCCCCTCGGCGAGGAACCGAGACAGCGCCTCGGGCGGGGTGTAATCCGGGTCCGGCGGCAAGGACCAGTAGCCGGTCAGGTGTGCCTCGGGCGGCCAGTCGTCCGGGCGCGGGATCACGGCCGGGCTCACGGCATGGAGGATCGGGATCCGCCCCAGACCGGGGGGCAGGATGACCGCGTGCCCGCTGCGCACCGGCGGCAGGCCGAAAACCGCCTTGCGCAGGCGGTTCACCGGCCCGAGGAACGGCGCGTAGCTGGCCGAGACCAGCCCGTAGGCCAGCCGGTTGTAGCCGGGCACGGCAATGGGCGGCAGGCCGGTGGGCGGAAAGGCGGCGGTCGGCAGGACGATGGGCTGCAGCAGCACCAGAACGGCGGGGCATCCGGTGCCCTCGGCGATATGGGGCGCGGCGGTGACCTTGGGGTGATAGGCGATGAGATCGGGCCGCACCGCCTCGGCCACGGCCCGGGCATCCTCGATCAGCTGCTCGCCGGCCTTGCGCGCCGTCCGCGCCAGGCGTCCGCCCGCGGCCACCCTGCGCACCAGCCCGCCGGTTCCCTCGACCAGCGCCTTGCCGTCGTCGGTATGGATCACGTCGATGAAATCGTCGGTCATCGGCGCGAAATTGAGCCCGAAGGCGCGCACCCAGTCGCCGAACTGGCCCGCCGTGGCCAGCGTCACCGCGTGGCCGCGCGCCTGAAGCCCGAGGCCGAGCGCGACATAGGGCTCCACGTCCCCGCGCGACCCGTAGCAGAACAGCAATATGCGCGACTGGGCCATGATCGCCCTGCCCCTTCCCGGTTGCCGACTTTTGCGACAGGAACAACATGGCGCTTCCCGGTGCAAGCCCCCCTTGGCCGGCGCGCCGGGCCGGCGTCAGCGTAGCGCCGCCATCAAGCGGGCCTTTTCGCCCGGATCTCCGGGCTGCGACAGCGCCTCGGCCAGCCCTTGAAGCGCCGCGATGTTGTGACCGGCGCGGAAACTGTCGACATGCGGCAGCATGGCGCGGATGCCCGCCGCCTTGGGCGCGAACCCGTCCCAGCGCAGCAGCGGGTTGAGCCAGATCAGCCGCCGCGACGACAGGTGCAGCCGTTCCATCTGCGCGGCCAGCGCAGCCGGGTCGTCGCGGTCGAGCCCGTCCGTGATCAGGAGGACCACCGCCCCCTGCCCCAGAACCCGGCGCGACCAGTCGCGGTTGAAGGCGGCAAGGCACTGGCCGATCCGCGTGCCGCCCTCCCAATCCTGCGCCTCGGCGCCCGCCGCGGCCAAGGCCGCGTCAACGTCGCGCGCGCGCAGGTGCCGGGTGATGTTGGTCAGCCGGGTGCCGAAGGTGAAGGCGTGGACCTTGGCCCAGCCCTGCCCCTTGGCATTCGAGACGGCGTGCAGGAAATGCAGCACCGCGCGGCTGTAGGAGGACATGGAACCGGAAATGTCGCACAGCACCACGAGGTTGGGCCAGCGGATGCGCCGCGCCTTGCGTTCGAACGCGGTGACCTCGCCGCCGCGGCGCATGGCGACCCGCATGGTGCGGCGCCAGTCGGGCAGCGCGCCGCGCGGCGCGGCCATGGTCCGGCGGCTTTGCAAGGGCTTCACGGGCAGCGACAGCCGGGCGATCAAGCGCTTGGCCTCGGCCATCTCGGCGGTGTTCATCTGTTCGAAGTCGAGGCGGCGCAGCCGTTCCTCGGTCGAGATGGTGAGGCTGGCATCCACCTCTATCTCGGTTTCGCCGTCCTCTTCGTCGGGGGCATCGGGCGCCTCGCGGTCGAGGCCTGCCAGAAGCGCCTCGGCGGCGCGTTTCTCGGCCGGCTTCACGGCGCGATCCTCGGCCACGCCGCGCAGGGCGGGCAGCATCATGGACATCATGTGCTCGATATAGCGCGGGTCGCGCCAGTAGAGGCGGAAGATCTGGTCGAAGGTGGCGCGTTGCTCGGGCCGGGTGACGAAACAGGCTTGCAGCACGTGGTAGAAATCGCGCCGTTCGGTGAAGCCGGCCGCCTCGACCGCGCGCACCGCATCCAGCACACGGCCCGGCCCGGCCTTCAGCCCGCCGGCGCGCAGGGCGCGGGCGAAATGGGTGATGTTGGCGACAAGCTGCGGGTTGTCGGGCAGGTCGAGCGGGATCTGGTCGGCCATGGCGCCTTTCGGGATCGGGCCCCGATAACTGGCTCGGGACCCGGGATTTGCAGGGTTGCGCGGTCAGTAATTGTATTCGGTGATAATCAGGCGCGCGGGATTGTTGGAACTGCGGTAATAGCTGCCCGCCCAGATATCGTACTGGCCAGACATCGGGTTGCGGAACACGATGGCGGAATCGAGTCCGCGGTAATCGTCGTTGTAGTGCCACGACCCGTCGGGCGCGTTCACCACGAGGATCGTGTCGACATTGGAACGCGACTCAAGCGCGACGGTCAGGCGGCCCGTGGGCGACCGGCCCTGGTATTGCAGCCGGAAATCGGGGCGCGTGACGACGTAGCCGGGGCCGAGATAGGGTTGGCAATTGCGCAGATCGACCCGCCCGCCGGCGGTGATGTTGCGCACGTAAGGATCGGGCAGGAAGCCCGCGTTCAGGTAATGTTGTCCGAAAACGGTCGGGTTGTTCCAATTCGGGCAGGCCATGGATTGCCCCATGGTTTGACCGGCGCCCAGAAGGCCAACGGCAAGGACCGCAAGCGCGAAAAGTCTTTTGATCATGGCAAAATGCTCCCAGCTGCCAATGCGAAGCGGGACCGTGCGAGGACCATCCCCACCGAACCCCGCAGGCCAGCGTAGCAGAAAAAATGCAACGAGTCCCCGTGTTTGAGAGGCGGCGCCATGGCCCGGCGATCAGGCCACGGCCTCGGCGCGCACCTCGTCGAGGATGCGCTTGGCCTCCGATCCCTGCAGTTTCTGGATGTCGTCCTGGTATTTCAGGATCGCGCCGATCGTATCGGCGATGACCTCGGGCGACAGTTCCAGCACGTCGAGCGCCAGAAGGCACTTCGCCCAGTCGATGGTTTCGGCGACGCCCGGCCGCTTGAACAGGTCCTCGGTGCGCAACGCCTGCACGAAGGCCACCACCTCGCGGCTGAGCGTCTCGGCCGCCTCGGGCGCGCGGGCGTTCAGGATTTCCATCTCGCGCGCATGGGTCGGGTAATCCACCCAGTGATAGAGGCAGCGGCGCTTTAGGGCATCGTGCACCTCGCGCGTGCGGTTGGAGGTCAGGATGACGATGGGCGGCTCCGGCGCGGCGATGGTGCCAAGCTCCGGTATCGTGACCTGGAAGTCGGACAGCGCCTCCAGCAGGAAGGCCTCGAAGGGTTCGTCGGTACGGTCGATCTCGTCGATCAGCAGCACCGGCGCGCCGCCCGGCTGCGCGCGCATCGCCTGCAGCAGCGGGCGTTCGATCAGGTAATCCTCGGTGAACAGCTCGCTGCGCAGCGCGTCGCGGTCGGCCCCGCCCGCGGCCTCGGCGGCGCGGATGGCGATCATCTGTTCGGCGAAATTCCATTCGTAGACGGCGCTTGCCGCGTCCAGCCCCTCGTAGCATTGCAGGCGGATCAGGCGGCGGCCCAGCGCGGCGGCGATGGCCTTGGCGATTTCCGTCTTTCCGGTCCCGGCCTCACCTTCCAGAAACAGCGGTCGGCCAAGGCGCAACGCAAGGAAAACCACGGTGGCCAGTGGCCGCCCGCAGACATAGTGTTGTGCCGCAAGCGCGGTTTGCACGTCGTCGATGGATTGCATGGGGCCTCCCTTTGTCACCGGTCCATCAAGACGCGCGCGGCCCGGTCGGTCAAGGCTGCCCGCCATATCGCCGCGCGAATCCCGGTGGTTTGCCCAGTGGCCAACCGATCCACGGGCCGGGCGCGGCGGGCCGGCTTGCGGGTTGCACCGGCCACGGCAACGGATCAATCCGAAAGCCGGGGGCGGGATTGTTGCGCAGGCGCGTGACCATGGCACGAAAACGATCGGGAATCACCCGCAGATACCCCATCCGCGGCAAGGCAATGCCTTACTCTTGAGGCAGTTTTCCCCTAGGTTTACCGAGTGCCGAGCGAGTGAGTGAAAGCCAGATGAACGACATGCAGATGCCAGATGCCACGACCCGCCCCGCCCGCGCGGAATTCTTCGAGCGGTTGGCGCAGATCGGCGACATGCACGGGTTCTTCGCCCCGGTGGGCGGCAAGCATCACGCGCTATACGTGCAAGAGGGCGACACGCTGCTGGTCAGCTTCGACGAGGTCGGGCGTGTGCTCAAGAACGGGCCGGACGCCCTGCCGATGGGGTTCGACGCGGTCAGCCGTCGCGAATGGTCTTTCCTGAGCCTGATCGCCGACGGGGCGACTTGGTTCCGCGACGCGGCGCTTTTCCGGTTCTTCGACAGGCTGATCGACGAGGATTTCTTCGAGAGTTTCGAACAGGTGATCTTCCTCGGGGCCGGGCCGATGTGCGGCTATGCCGCCGCCGCCTATTCCGCCGCGGCCCCCGAGGCGAAGGTCTTCACCCTTTCGCCCGCCGCGACGCTGAACCGCGAAGCGGCCCCGTTCGAATTGCGCTTCCGCCGCGCGTGGCGCATGGATTTCAGCCACCGCTACGCCAATGCCGCCGACATGATCCCCGGCGCGTCCGAGGTGTTCGTGGTCTATGACCCCGGTGAATTGCTGGACGCCGCGCATGCCGCGATGTTCCGCGGGCCGCAGGTGACCCGCCTGCGCTTTCGCGGGGGCGGGCGCGATATCGGCGGCCTTCTGGAGTCGACCGGCACCCTCGACCGCTGCCTGAAGGCAACGGCGAACGGGCGCATGTCGCGCCTGCGCTTTGCCCAGATCGTCCGGCGCCTGCGCCAGACCGATCCCGCTTACCTCAAGCGCCTGCTGGCCCGCGCGCTTGAACGCGGCGGCACGGTGCTGCCGCTGATCGTCGCCCGTAGGGGCCTCGCGGCCACCGGTGACGCGCATTTCGCCCGCACGATGATGACGCTGGAGGCGGAGGCCGGCGACGACGCCTGACCCGCCCGGCCCGGGGCCGCGGTCATATCGCGAACAGGTCGCTGAAGACGAGGCGCGGGATCTCTTCGCGGCTGGTGCCAAGCGCGGCAAGGTCCGCATCCGTCATCGCGTCCAGCCGCACCGCCATGGACAGGCGCTGCCGGGTCAGGTCCTTGGCCGCGATTCCCTGCCCCAACCGGCAGAAATAGGCGTCAAACCGGGCCGCGAGATCGGGGGAGCAATTTGTGTTCGCGGGTCGCCTTGATAATACGATCTGCATGGACCGTCCTTCCGCCTGGAAACAGGGTCCTCCCAGCATCATTTTCGCACGAATCGTGCCGCATCGCAGCGCCCGCACGGCATTCGCAGGCGCCGCGTGACATTCCTGCCGCGCTTACTTGTCGGGGCTGCCGGGGCTGACAGGCTCCTGCGGCGGGTCCGCCGGGTTCGGGTTGCCGGGCAGCACGTCCGCGTCGGGCCCGGTCGCGGTCGGCGCGCCATCTTCGGTGACCATCGGCGGGTCGGTCGAGATCGCGGTCGGCATGTCCGGGGTGAAGCTCTCGGTTGTATCGGCGCCGCCGTGGTAGATCGCAAAGCCGAGTGTCGGCAGGTAGGTCAGCTCGTCCACGAACACCCCGCCATCCCTGCCGGTCGTCGTCACCTGCATCGGCCAGCCCTGGTAGCTGCACGCGCCGATGGTCACGGTGCTTTCGGGGTCGACGGTCACGGCCACGGTTTCCACGTTGGTGGTGCCGTCATCGTGCTGGCGCACGGTGCTGCCTTGCCATGTCTGGCCGGGAAAGAGCGTTGGCAGATTCTCCAGCCCGACGGCATATTCGGTGGTTTCGGTGGTCCCCGTGACGATCGCGCCGTAACGGGTCGACCAGCTTGTCGTCACGAAGGCACCCGAGACACTGTGCACCCTGAATCCGGTCCCGTCTTCCTGGTAGACCTCCTGTTCCAGCACCGATCCATCGGCCAGCCGGTCATAGCGGACGTAGAAATCGGGAAAGCTGACATAAACGCCATCGGCGGTGTCGGACATGGTCGCGGGGCATTCGGCAAGGGCGGCCCCTGCCGCCATCAGCAGCGCGGGCGCAAGCACAAGGGATCGGGAAAGACGGTTTAGGGTCATGACGGGAACCTCCTGAAAATCAGATCTTGACTATGGCTGGGCGACCGCCCCGGCGGGCGGGGTCATTTCTTCGGGGTGGTCTTAGTGTTGCTCTCAAAGCGCGCGATGACCAGCCCCGTTTGCGAAACAATTCCCGGCTGTCCCCGATAAGACGCAAACGGCGGGGGCTTCGCTTCGATCGCGCCCGACCGCGACGTATTCCCCTTTGCATGGGCCGCGAAACCGGTGTAGCGCAACCGCCATGACGCAGAGATTGACGATACGACGCCCCGATGACTGGCACCTGCACCTGCGCGACGGGCTGATGCTGGCCGGTGTCCTGCCCGAGACCGCGCGCCATTTCGCCCGCGCCATCATCATGCCCAACCTCGTGCCACCGGTGGTGACCGGCGCCGCGGCCGCCGCCTACCGCGACCGCATCCTCGCCGCCCTGCCCGAGGGCATGGAATTCCGGCCGCTGATGACGCTTTACCTGACCGAGGAGACCGACCCCGACGACGTTGCCGCCGCGCATCAAAGCGGCCTCGTGACGGCGGTGAAGCTCTACCCGGCGGGGGCGACCACCAACTCCGCCTCCGGTGTCACCGATTTCGATAAGGTCCGCCCGGTGCTGGAACGGATGGCCGAGATCGGCCTGCCGCTTTGCATCCACGGCGAGGTGACAATGCCGGAGGTGGATATCTTCGACCGCGAGAAGGTCTTCATCGAGACCGTGCTCGACCCGCTGCGCCAGCGCACCCCCGGCCTCAAGGTGACGCTGGAACATGTCACCACCGCCGACGGCATCGACTATGTCGCCGGGGAAGCGGGCGACATCGCCGGCACGATCACGGCGCACCACCTGATGATCGACCGCAACCACATCCTCGTGGGCGGCATCAAGCCGCATTACTATTGCCTGCCGGTGGCCAAGCGCCGCCGCCACCGCGATGCGCTACGCCGCGCCGCGATATCCGGCAACCCGCGCTTCTTCCTCGGCACCGACAGCGCGCCGCATAGCGACGAGGCGAAGGAAAGCGCCTGCGGCTGCGCCGGCTGCTTCACTGCGACCAACACCATGGCCTGCCTTGCCCATGTCTTCGAGGAGGAAGGCGCGCTCGACCGCCTCGAAGGCTTCGCATCGCTCCACGGCCCCGCCCGCTATGGCCTGCCCCCGAACGCGGGCACGATCACCCTGGTCAAGGAGGACGCCCCCGTCCCCTATCCCGACAAGATCGCCACCGGCGCCGGCCCGGTCACCGTCTTCGACCCCGGCCACCCGCTTTACTGGCGCGTGGCCTAGGCCGTCTCCCTGATCCAGCCACTGCCGCCGGAGGTTCCCCCGGCCCGCCACAAGAGGTGACAGATGATCCCCAGCACCTACCCCGACCCGGCCACCATCGCAGAGATGACGGCGCGCATGCTGCTCGATATCGGCGCGGTGCATTTCAACGCCGAAACCCCCTTCGTGCATTCCAATGGCAAGGAGGCGCCGACCTATGTCGATTGCCGCAAGCTGATCAGCTACCCGCGCATCCGGTCCACCCTCATGGATTTCCTGACGTGCACGGTCTTTCGCAATGCCGGGCTGGAAGCCTTCGACAACGTGGCGGGCGGCGAAACCGCCGGCATCCCCTTCGCCGCGCTGGTCGCCGAGCGCATGGCGCTGCCGATGTCCTACGTGCGCAAGAAGCCCAAGGGGCACGGGCGCAACGCCCGGATCGAGGGCGAGTTGCGGCCCGGCGACCGGGTGTTGCTGGTCGAGGACCTGACCACCGATGGCGGCTCGAAGCTTTCCTTCGTCGACGCGATCCGGGCCACCGGCGCCACCTGCGGCCACACGGCCGTGATCTTCTATTACGGCATTTTCGACGAGACGATCCCGCGCCTGCGCGCCCACGGGGTGGAGCTGCACCACCTGTGCACGTGGTGGGACGTTCTGGCCGAGGCGCGCCGAGGAGAGGATTTCGACGCGGCGACGCTTGCCTCCGTTGCCGCGTTCCTCAAGGACCCCGAGGCGTGGCGCGCGGCGCGCAGCGGCGGCTGAACCGCGCGACAGTACAACCATGATGTGCTATGGTGTCGCCCAGCCCACGCACGGGCAGCCGGCGCTTGTCCACAGAACGACCCCCCGGAAAATTCCGCCCTGTGGGCACAATTGCCACCCGACCCGTGCTACCAGACCGGTTCGTGGCGGGCCAAGGCCATGCATGAGCAACCGAGAGAAGAATGAACGAGATCAGCACTATCCCGGGGAATGCACCGCAAAACGCCGATGCCGCGGAGCTTCCCCAGAACGTCGAAGCCGAACAACAGCTTCTGGGCGCGATTCTCGCCTCCAACGACGTGCTCGACCGGGTCGACGACCTGGTGAAGCCGGAGCATTTCTACGATCCCGTCCATGCCGATATCTTCGCCCTCGCGGCCAAGCGGATCACCGACGGGTTGCAGACCGATGCCACCACGCTCAAGAATTTCATGGCCGACCATGACGGGCTGAAGGCGCTTGGCGGGGCGGAATACCTGCTGCGCCTGCAATTGTCGGCCATCGCCACCAGTGCGGCGCGCGATTACGCGCAACTGATCCATGATCTCGCCATCCGCCGCGCGCTGATCGACCTAGGCAAGACCATTGCCGACAATGCCAGCGCGATGCGCGAACACAGCGCCCCCGACGACCAGATCGTCGAGGCCGAGGCGCAGCTTTTCCAGCTGGCCGCCACCGGCTCCGCCGCGCGCGGCTTTCAAAGCTTCCTGCGCGCGCTGACCGACGCCGTGGACATCGCCAATGCCGCTTATAACCGTGGCGGCGGGCTGGCCGGGATTTCCACCGGGCTGGTCGATCTCGACAAGAACCTCGGGGGTCTGCACGATTCCGACCTGCTGATCCTTGCCGGGCGCCCGTCGATGGGCAAGACCTCGCTGGCCACCAATATCGCCTTCAACGTCGCCAAGGCCTACAAGCGCGGCGCCAAACCCGATGGCAGCGAGGGCGTGATCGCCGGCGGCGCGGTCGGCTTCTTCAGCCTCGAGATGTCGGCGGCCCAGCTTGCCCAGCGGGTCTTGTCGGAGGCGGCGGAAGTGCCGTCGGAACTGATCCGCAAGGGCGACCTCAACGAACAGGAATTCCAGCGCTACCTGCGGGCCGCGCAGGAACTGGAAAGCTGCCCGCTGTTCATCGACGACACCCCGGCGCTGCCGATTTCACAGGTCGCGGCGCGGGCGCGGCGGCTCAAACGCTCCAAGACCGGGCTTGATTTGCTGATCGTCGACTACCTGCAACTCCTGCGCGGCTCCGGGCGCAATGAAAACCGCGTCAACGAGATCTCGGAGATCACGCAGGGCCTGAAAGCCATCGCCAAGGAATTGAACATCCCCGTCATCGCGCTGTCGCAGCTCAGCCGGCAGGTGGAACAGCGCGAGGACAAGCGCCCGCAACTGTCGGACCTGCGCGAATCGGGCTCGATCGAGCAGGACGCCGACGTGGTGATGTTCGTCTATCGCGGCGAATATTACCGCGAGCGCGAGAAACCGGGCGAGGAGAACCTCGAGGCCATGGCCAAGTGGCAGCAGGACATGGAAAACCTGCACGGCAAGGCCGAGGTGATCATCGGCAAGCAGCGCCACGGCCCTGTCGGAACGGTGGAGTTGAGCTTCGACGGGCGCTTCACCCGGTTCGGCAACCTCGTCAAGCCGTGGCAGCAGGACAGCCAGGGGTTCTGAGACGGCGCCGGCGCGGCGCCCGGTCTTGCGGCTCAGGCGTCCCTGGGCTGCAGCGCCAGCCAGATCAGCGCGCCACCGGCTAGCGCAAGGAACGGGATCATGGCGAGGTTCACCGCTGTCCAGCCCGCCGTGACCGACCCGCCGGAACAGTTCATCAGCCCGCCCGATGCCAGCGAGGCCACCGTCACGCAGCCAAAGACCAGCATGTCGTTCAGCCCCTGCACGCGGCCCCGTTCCTCGGGCGCATGGGCGGCTTGCAGCATCGCGGTCGCGCCGATGAAGCCGAAGTTCCAGCCGACGCCCAGAAGGATCAGCGCGATGTAGAAATGTTCCACATCCACGCCCATCAGCGCCACGCCGCCCGCGCCGGCCAGGATGAAGAGGCCGAGCGCGACGATATTGGTGCTGCCGAAGCGCGCGATCAGGTGGCCGGTGAAGAAGGACGGCACAAACATCGCCAGCACGTGGGCCGAGACGATATCGGCGGCGGTGTCCTGCTCGAACCCGCAGCCCACCACGGCCAGCGGCGTCGACGTCATGACAAGGTTCATCAGCGCGTAGGACACCATGGCGCAGATGATGGCGACCACTATCCGCGGGTCGCGCAGCAACGCGGCGCGGCTGCGGCCGGGATGGGCGGCATTGTCGGGCGGTGGCGGCTTGGGGATGTCGAGCAGCAGGAACAGAAGCACCCCGACCACGTTGATCGCCACCACCGTCAGGTAGATGCCGAAAAAGGGCACGATCGTCAGGTCATTGGTCAGCTTGACAAGCTGCGGCCCCATGACCGCCGAGGCCAGCCCGCCCGCCATCACGTAGGAAATCGCCTTTGGGCGAAAGCGGTCGGAGGCGGTATCGGCCGCCGCGAAGCGGTAGAACCCCTGCGCCGACATGTAGATGCCGGTCAGGTAGGAGCCGAGGAGGAAGACGAGGAAGGAATCGATCCACAGCCCATAGGCCGCGATTGCCGCCCCGCTGGCCCCGCCGAGCGCGCCGATGGCGAAGCCCGCCTGCCGGCCGAAGCGCTGCATCGCCGCCGAAAGCCACGGCGCGGTTGTCATCGAGCCGAACACGATGAGCGAGATCGGCAACGTGGCAAGGCAGGGATTGGGCGCCAGCATCTGCCCGGCCAGCCCGCCGACGACGAAGATCATCGGCATCTGGCTGCCGAGGATCGCCTGCGCGGCGACAAGCACCCAGACATTGCGCACCGCGCGGGCACCGCCGCGGGGATCTTGAACAGCGTCAACCATATCGCCATCGCTAGCCTCGTTTCACGACGAAGAAAAGAGGGCGGGCGGAAATACTTGTGGTGTTAAGTCACGTTTCCGCCCCCGCTTGGCAAGGCCGGCGCGCTCTGCAAGGGTGGCGGCCATGGTTGGACGGATCATCGAAACCCCCGATTGCGTGGCCGAGGGCGCGAACTGGCTCGCCGGGGCGGAGCCGCGCTTTGCGTATGCATTGGCGCGGACCGACCCCCTGCCCTTGCGCCGCCGCCCCGACGGGTTCGAACAATTGCTCAGCGCCATCGTCAGCCAGCAGGTCTCCGTCGCGGCGGCGAACGCGATCTGGGGGCGGTTGAAAACGGCCCGCCTGACCGGCCCGCGCAAGATCATGTGGGCCGGCGACGACGAGCTGCGCGCCTGCGGCCTGTCGCGCCAGAAAATCCGCTATGCCCGCGCGCTTGCCGGGGCGCGGATCGACTTTCGCGCCCTGCGCAGCGCCCCCGACGAGGCGGTCATCGCCACCCTGACCGAAGTGCCCGGCATCGGGCGCTGGACGGCGGAGATCTACGCGATGTTCTCGCTCGGCCGGGCGGATGTCTTTGCCCCGGCCGACCTTGCCTTGCAGGAATCGGCGCGGCTGCTGTTCGACCTGCCCGAGCGCCCGACGGAACGCCGGTTGCGCGAGATGGCCGCGCCGTGGTCACCGTGGCGTGCGGTTGCTGCGCGGGCGCTTTGGGCCTACTACCACGTGGCAAAGGACAGGGAAGGGATCAGATGACTCGCACGCTCGAATTCGGCCGCCGCGCCGCCGCCTCGGGACAGGCTGACAGCCTTGTTGTTTTCCTGCATGGCTACGGGGCCGATGGCAATGACCTGCTGGGCCTTTCCGAGCCGTTGTCCGAACACTTGCCCGACACGGCCTTTGCCGCGCCGGACGCGCCCGAACGCTCCACCATGAACCCGATGGGGTATCAATGGTTCCCGATCCCGTGGATCGATGGCTCCGCCGAGGAGGAAGCGGCCGAGGGCATGGTGCGCGCGGCCGATGACCTCAACGCCTTCCTTGACCACGTCATGGCCGCCGAGGGCATCCCGGCGGAGCGCACGGTCCTGGTCGGGTTTTCGCAAGGCACGATGATGGCGCTGCATGTCGCGCCGCGCCGCGACCCCGCCTTTGCCGGGGTGGTCGGCTTCTCGGGCCGCCTGCTGGAACCCGAATTGCTGGCCGACGAGATCGTCAGCCGCCCGCCCGTGATCCTGATCCACGGCGATCAGGATGACGTGGTGCCGCCACAAAGCCTGCCACAAGCGGCCGAGGCGCTGCAGGCCGCGGGCGTCGATGTCTATGCCCATGTCATGCGCGGCACCGCGCATGGCATCGCGCCGGACGGGCTGTCGGTGGCGCTTGCCTTCATCCGGCAGGTTCTGGGGCTGGACGAGGCCGAGGGCGACGGGGATTGACCACGCCGGGCGCAGGGTGTCACGCCGCTGTTCGAAACCGTCATGGTCCCGTCATCCTCCTGCGCTATGGCTTAACCGGCTCCGGCAAAATGTGGAGCTTGTCAGGCAGGTTTTGCCAGATATAGTGTTTACACGGCTGGGGCGGGCGCGCCCGCTCTGGTGTCGGACAACGGGCAGACAGGGCGAGGGCGGAGTCAACCATGGACGGCGACGGCAGTTTCAGAACCAATTTCGTGCGAGAGCCGGGGCGGCTTTCCCAGCATCCGGCGCTTGTGCTGAATGCCGATTACCGGCCCCTGTCCTATTATCCGCTGTCGCTGTGGTCGTGGCAGGAAGCGATCAAGGCGGTATTCCTCGACCGGGTCGATATCGTGGCGCAGTATGACGACTACGTGCATTCGCCGACGACGCAGATCCGCATTCCGTCCGTGGTGGTGCTGCGCGACTATATCAAGCCGCAGAAACGGGTGGCGTTCACCCGCTTCAACCTGTTCCTGCGCGACGAGTTTTCCTGCCAGTATTGCGGCGCCAAGGGCGAATTGACCTTCGACCACGTCGTGCCGCGCGCCAAGGGCGGGGTGACAAGCTGGGAAAACGTGGTCGCGGCGTGTTCGAAATGCAACCTCAAGAAAGGCTCGAAAAGCTTGCGCCGCTCGGGCCTGTCGCTGCGCAAGCCGCCGCGCCAGCCCGGCGCCGAGGAATTGCGCAACATGGGCCGAAAATTCCCGCCCGGCCACCTGCACGAAAGCTGGATCGATTTTCTTTACTGGGATGCCGAACTGGAGGCGTGACGGAACCACCCTCAGCCGCTAGCCTCTCGGAAAAACACCCGAGGGAGACTGCCATGGCCGATCCGTTCTTCACGCCCGTATCCGGGTTTGACCTGCCGCGCTTTGCCGGGATCGCCAGCTTCATGCGCCTGCCGCATGTGCCACTGGACCATGCGCGGATCGACGACGTGGAAATCGGCCTTGTCGGCGTGCCGTGGGACGCGGGCACCACCAACCGCCCCGGCCCGCGCCACGCGCCGCGCCAATTGCGCGACATGTCCACCATGATCCGGGCACAGAACGACGCGACCGGCATGCGCCCCTTCGAAGCGCGCAATTGCGCCGATCTGGGTGATGTCGGCCCGAACCCCGCCGATCTCGATGACAGCCTTGCGCGGATCACGGCGTTCTACGACAGGCTGAAGGCGCAGGGCATCCGGCCGCTGACGGCGGGCGGCGATCACCTGACAACGCTGCCCGTTCTGCGCGCCCTCGCCAAGGACGGGCCGCTGGGGATGGTGCTGTTCGACAGCCATACCGACCTGTTCAAAAGCTATTTCGACGGGCGGATGTATACCCATGGCACTCCGTTTCGCCGCGCGGTGGAGGAAGGGTTGCTCGACCCCGAACGCGTTGTGATGATCGGTATCCGCGGCACCATGTATGACAGCGAAGATCGCGATTTCGCCGACAGCACCGGCATCCGCGTGATCCCGATTGGCGAGTTTCACGATCGTGGCGTCGAAGACGTGATGGACGAGGCGCGCGGGATCGTCGGCAACGCACCGACCTATGTCAGCTATGATATCGACTTCGTCGATCCCGCCTTCGCGCCGGGCACCGGCACCCCCGAAGTGGGCGGCCCCAACAGTTGGCAAGCGGTGCAGGTGGTGCGCGGCCTCGAGGGTGTTACGATCGCCGGCGCCGATCTGGTCGAGGTTTCGCCGCCCTTCGATCAATCCGGCGGGACCGCCTATCTCGGCGCCTCGATCCTGTTCGAGCTATTGTGCGTCATGGCGTAGTGCGCGCCGAGTGCGACGCCGGATCCGGTATGACCCCGAAGCCATTGCAGACCCTGTGACAGCGGCGTGTTCGCCAGATTGCGGGGGCGACCGCGCAGTTATGCGCGGCGCGTCATGCCGGCCAAATCCGAAAACGCCCTGATCTGCGCGCCAGCGTTATCAAATCGCCCGCGCGTGCCGACGGGTCATGCCGGACGCAAGCTTCTGGAAATCACCGATCGCGCGCCGCTGCATCACTGTCGCGGTCAGCACGCCTAGAGCACCCCGATCTGCCACAGAAGAAACAGCCCGAAGGCCAGCGTCAGCGCGCCGCGCAGGGCCAGTTCGCGCCAGTCGGGGCGGTTCAACTCGGCCAGCCCCCGGTGAAACCCGAAGGACAGGCCGCCACCGGCCAGCAGCGCGGCCAGTTCGCCTTCGCCCGCCACCCCGATGACACCGCCCGCGACAAGCAGGATCAGCGCGGCCAGTATCGGCGGCCCCGCGCGCCGGGCAAGGTTGAGGCGCATCGCCGTCTTGCGCCCTGCGAGGCTTTCGCCGACATAGCGGCGCAGCCAACTCAGCCCGGTGACGACGGCATAGATACCGGCGAAAACGGCAAGCGGCAGGACAAGGTCGAACGGGTCCATGGGCGGTCTCCTGATACGGGTTGTCGACGGTCTATGCCCTGCGCGCCCGGCCCGCCAGTGGGCAGGTCAGCGCACCGCCTCGATCGGGCCGTCTGCCGCGCCGGTGATGAACTGCTGCAGATAGGCGTCATCGCCATTGTCCATCTTGCTGACCGGGCCTTCCCAGCGGATCAATCCACCATGCAGCATCGCCACCCGGTCGGCAATCGCACGCACGGAGGTCATGTCATGGGTGATGGTCATCGCGGTCGCGCCCATTTCGACGACGATCTCGCGGATCAACGCGTTGATCACGCCAGCCATGATCGGGTCGAGCCCCGTTGTCGGTTCATCGAAAAAGATCACCTGCGGGTCGGCGGCGATGGCGCGGGCAAGGCCAACGCGTTTCTGCATGCCGCCCGACAATTCGGCGGGGAATTTCCCGGCCACATCGGGCGAGAGGCCCACGCGGCGCAGCTTCTCGATCGCGATCTCGCGGGCATCGGCCACCGGGCGCTTCAGCGACCCGCGCAAGAGGCGGAAGGCCACGTTCTGCCAGACGGGCATGGAATCGAACAGCGCCCCGCCCTGGAACAGCATGCCGAACTTGGCAAGGAAGGCATCCCGCTCGGCCCGGGTCACATCCTCGCCATCCAGCAGGATGGTGCCGCGATCGGGGTGAACAAGGCCAAGGATGCATTTCAGCAGCACCGACTTGCCGGTGCCGGAGCCGCCGATGATCACCGTGGAGCTGCCGGTTTCCACCTTCAGATCAACGCCTTGCAGGACGGTGTTCATGCCGAAGGCCTTGTGAAGGTCGGTAATCTCGATCATGCGGTAAAGAACAGCTCCGTCAGCAGGTAATTGGCGGCGAGGATCATGATGGAGGCGGAGACCACGGCATTGGTGGTGGCCCGGCCCACGCCCCGCGCGCCGCGGCCCGAATTCATGCCGTGATAGCAGCCCATCAGCGCCACGATGAAGCCAAAGACCGCGCCCTTGATCAGGCCCGACAGGACATCCCAAAGTTCTAGGAAATCGGTGGTGTTCTGCAGGTAGTTGGCCGGGTTGAAGCCCAGCCGCGAGGTGCCGACGAGGTAGCCGCCGAAAATTCCGATGGAATCGCCCACCGCGACCAGCACCGGCAACGTCAGCGTCGCCGCCAGAAGGCGCGGAACGGTGAGATATTTCAACGGGTTGGTGGAAAGCGTGACCAGCGCGTCGATCTGTTCGGTCACCTTCATGGTGCCGATTTCAGCGGCGATGGCGGCAGCGACGCGGCCCGCCACCATCAGCCCGCCCAGAACCGGGCCAAGTTCGCGCGCGATGCCGATGGCGACGATGGAGGGCACGACCGTTTCGGCGTTGAAGCGCGACCCGCCGGCATGGATCTGCAGGGCGAGCGCGCCGCCGGTGAACAGCGCCGTAAGCCCCACGACCGGCAAGGACAGCCAACCGATCTGCACGATCTGCACGGCCAGTTCGCGCGGATACCATGGCGGGCGCAGAATATGGCTGACCGCCCGCGCGAAATAGATCGCCACCCGCCCGATCACGGCCAGAAGCGCCAGCGTCGAGCGCCCGATCGCGGCAAGGGGCGACAGCAGGATCATGCGCTATCCCCGAGATAGTGGCGTGCGTAGCGGCGCCCCAGCGATGTCAGGATTTCATAACCGATGGTCGCGGCGGCCTCGGCGACATCGTCCACCGCTTGCGAGGGCCCGAGGATATCGAGATGATCCGGCACCTCGGCGAGGTCCGTGACATCCACCGTCAGCAGGTCCATCGACACCCTGCCGGCTAGCGGGCAAGCCGTTTCACCCGCCCAAAGCCGCGCCCGACCGCCCATGTAGCGGATGAGGCCGTCGGCGTAACCGGCTGAAACCGTTGCGATTTTCCTAGGCCGCTCCGCCACCCATGTCGCGCCGTAGCCGACGCTTTCGCCCGGTGCCACCTCGCGGACCTGTATCACCGGCAGCGACAGGCGCACGACCGGCTGCGCCGCCGCAAAGGGCAGGCCGCCGTAAAGGCCGATACCGGGGCGGCAGAGGTCGAAATGATAGTCCGGACCCAGCAGGATGCCCCCCGTCGCGGCAAGGCAGCGCGGCGCGCGCAGCCCTTGGGTGATCTCGGTGAAACAGGCCAGTTGCGCGGCGTTCTGCGGATGCCCGGGATCGTCGGAACAGGCCAGGTGGCTCATCGCCAGCGTCAGCGGCCCGGCCTCCAGATCGGCGCGCAGCGCGGCCCAGTCGGCGGGTTCCATGCCAAGCCGGTTCATACCGCTGTCAAGCTGCACCCCGTAAGGCGCCTCGGGCAGCGCGGCGCGGTGGCGGGCCGCCTGTTCGGGGCTGTTGAGCATCGGCACCAGCCGCGCGTCGCGCAACATCGTGGCATCGCCGGCCATGTGGCCCGAGAACACGTTGATTTCGGGCCCCTGGCCGAGGTGGAGGCGCAGCGTCGCGCCCTCCTCTGCCGTGGCCACGAAGAAACGCCGCACACCCGCGCGCGCCAGCCGCCGGGTGACCCGGTCGACGCCCAGCCCGTAGCCATCGGCCTTGACCACCGCCGCCGTTTCCACGCCGGTTTTCGCGTCCAGTGCCGCCCAGTTGGCGGCCAGCGCGTCAAGGTCGATCTGTAGCGTCCCGGTTCCCATGGCGCCTTCAGTGGCGGCAAGCGCGCGCGGGGTCAAGGGCGCAAACGGCCCCGGCATCGCGCGCGCACCAATCCCCGTGACTCCCCCTCAATCGCAGGCGGCGGGCACGAAGCCGTAGACCTGCTCGTAATGTTTCAGCAGCCGTTGCAGCCCGATCTTGAGCACGATCTTGCCCGAGCGCGCCGACCAGCCCAGCCGCTTTTCCGCCGATTCCAGCCCTTCGAGGAAACAGCACACCCGCAGCACCACGTCCGACAGCCCCGGCCCGAGATCGTCGAGCGCCCGCGTCACCCGGTCGCGCGCCGCGCGCGGCCCTTCGGCGATGCCGCCATCGGCAAAGCCCGAGCCCCGGTCGCCCCCGGTGAGGAACCTTTCCCAGTTCTGTGCCACGCGCGGGCCCATCTGCGCACGCTCGAAATCCTCGCGCAGCTTCTCGGCGGCCTGCACGAGATCCATCGTCAGGAAGGCCTTGCCATCGGCCCCCTTGCGCCGGGCCAGTGCCGCCAGCGGCGATTCCGACAGGTTGACCCGCATCTTGCGGATCTTGCCATCCTCTTGCTCCACCGGGCGTTCGCCCCAAAGCTGGTGTTGCGCAAGGAAGGGGGTGGCGGCCTCCGCCATCTCCATCGGCGCGCGGCGGCGCTTGCGGTCCTCCTCGATCAGGCGTTTGAGGGCGGACTTGCCCGCCTCGGTGATTTCGTAGGTGGTGACCCGGCCGGTGCTGGCGGTGCGGATCCAGTCCTTCAGTGCGAAGGCTTGCGCCACCTTGCGGTCGAGAACGGCGGTGCGCGTCTGGCTGCCGTCGCTGCCACGGCGGAGCACGATGGCCTTGTCCATGTCCGGCGCCAGCACCAGCGCGGCGCCTTTCTCGCACAGGCGGCGCAGGATGCGGCGGGCCTCCCGGGCAACGGTGGATTCGTCCGAGACAAGGGGCGGTCTGAGGGGGGCTGTCATGGGAGGAGGCTCCTTGAACTGGTTAACTGTTTCTGTTTCGGAAACGAGGCGCCGCTCCAGCGCGGTCAAGGCCTCGTCGATCAGGGGATCGTCGCGGCGCGCTTCCACCGCCCGCACCCGGCGCGCGATGGTCGAGGGGGCACAGCCCCGGTTCCGGGCGATATCGCGCAAGGATTGCCCCCGACCGACGTGATCGAGGTAGTTTCTTGCGTTTTCGGGCAACCAGCCGGGAAATCCCGACATCGTGCCGCTGCGGGTCACATCACCTGTCATCCTGCGCCTCCGGGCGCGCATCCTGTGGATAAGCCCCGTAAGCCTTTGAGAGGATTGATTACTGAATGATTAAAATAGATCCAATTTCGGCCAAATTGTTTCTATTAAGTAAACAAATGAACGAACAACGCACGCATCTGGCCCGACAGGCGCAACACCCGCCACGATCGGCGCAGCATGGGGCGATCGACCACGACTCACCCCCAACAAGGACATTGCGCCATGACCGACCGCCCCGATGACCTCTCCACACTCACCCGTCCGCAATTGCTGGTGCAGGCCGCGCGCATCGGCGCCGAAGCGCTGTTGCAGCGGCGTCGGCCCGGTCCACGCCCCGCGCTTGACCGGTTGCTATCGGAGGAATCGGAACAGGAGCGCAAACGCAAGGACGGCGAGGCCGATTACTCGCCCCGCCGCCATGTCGACCTGCTGATCGCCCTTTTGGTTGCCGTTCAGACCGCCCAAGGGGTCTGAACACCCCGGATCACGAGAACGCGTCGGGCATTTCCGCCTTGCGCTTGGTCACGTAAGCTTTCAGCGCCTCGTCGATGGCCGGGTCGAGCATCGGCTGCTGGTAGTCCGCCAGAAGCTTGCGCACCCTTGCATTGGCCAGCGTCGTGGTATCGCGGCTGCCTTCCTCGGCCCAGGTTTCGTAGGGCTTGTAATCCAGCACGTCCGAGCGCCAGAACGCCGACTTGAAATTGGCCTGGGTGTGGGCGCAGCCAAGGTAATGCCCGCCCGGCCCCACCTCGCGCAGCGCATCCATCGCCTGCCCGTTCTCGTCATGCTGGACGCCCTTGGCAAGGTGGTGCAGCGCGCCAAGCTGATCGGCATCCATCACGAATTTCTCAAAGCTGGCCACCAGCCCGCCTTCCAGCCAGCCGCAGGAATGCAGCATGAAATTGACCCCCGCCAGCAAGCCGACATTCAGTGAATTCGCCGTCTCGTAGGCCGCCTGCGCATCCGGCAGCTTCGATCCGTTGAACGACCCCGCCGAGCGGTAGGGCAGCCCCAGCCGGCGTGCAAGCTGCCCGGCGCCATAGGTGATCTGCGCCGCCTCGGGCGTGCCGAAGGTGGGGGCGCCGGAATTCATGTCGATGGAGGTCACGAAGGCCCCCATGATCACCGGCGCGCCGGGACGAACCAGCTGGCTGTAGGCGACGCCGGCCAGAACCTCGGCCAGAACCTGCGTCAACGTCCCGACGACGGAGACCGGCGCCATCGCGCCGCCGACGATGAAGGGCGAGATGATCGCCGCCTGGTTGTGCGCCGCGAAATGTTCCAGCGCCCCCATCATGATCCCGTCGAAGGTCAGCGGGGAGTTGATGTTGATCAGCGAGGTCATCACCGTGTTGTC
The DNA here is from genome assembly GCA_003428585.1 of Nioella halotolerans. Taxonomy (GTDB): domain Bacteria; phylum Pseudomonadota; class Alphaproteobacteria; order Rhodobacterales; family Rhodobacteraceae; genus Nioella; species Nioella halotolerans. The sequence continues at coordinate 37,525 of QVQC01000016.1, read as the reverse complement.
CTCGACGAACTGCTCGCCGAAGAGGATCTTGGCCATGTCGATGGAATCGACCGCGCGCGAGGGTTCTGTGACCGACCCCATGAAGGGCTTGTCCGACAGCGACATGTGCGCGTAGAGCATGTCGAGGTGGCGCTTGTTCACCGGCACGTCGGTCGGCTCGCACACCGTGCCGCCGGAATGGTGCAGCCATTTCGACATGTAGCCCAGCTTCACGAAATCGCGGAAATCGGCCATCGTCGCGTAGCGCCGCCCGCCATCCATGTCATGCACGAAGGGCGGCCCGTAGACCGGTGCACAAACGAGGTTGCGGCCGCCGATCTCCACCGACCTTTCCGGGTTGCGGGCGTGTTGCGTGAATTGCGAGGGCGCGGTGGAACACAGGCTGCGCGCCAGCCCCTTGGGCAGGCGAACCCGCTCGCCCTCCACGATCGCGCCGGCCGCGCGCCAGCGGTCGAGCGCGGCGGGGTTCTCGACGAAATTGACGCCGATCTCTTCCAGCACGGTTTCGGCGTTGGCCTCGATGATCTCCAGCGCCTCCTCGTCGAGGATGTCGAGGTTGGGGATCTTGCGCTCGATGAATTTCGCGGTCTCGATGCTGATCGCGCTGCGTTCGGCGCGCCGCGCGGCGCCGCCGCCACCACGTCCCCGGCGCCGGGTGGTTGGAGCATCACTCATCGCTTGTCGTCCTCTTCCAGGGGGCTTGTTCGACGAGTGATACAAAGCTGCCGCCCCAAGCCGCCGATTATAAGCGGCGGAAAAGGGGGAAAAGCGACACCATCACGTGGTGGTGCGCCGGACCGGAGGGCGCGGGGCGCGGGAATCGGCCCCTTGCCCCCGCGGCACCGCCCCGCTAGCCCTTGACGGCAAGGAGGTGCCGATGCCCCACGACGACGCCAGCGACGCGGCCTGCGGCTGCGGCCATGACCACGCGGCCGAGACCGGCCCCCGTCCGCCGGTTGCCACCACCCCCGCCCGGTGGCGACCGGCGCCCGCCATGCGCGCCGTCGCCCTCGGCGTGTTCCAGCGTGCGGGCCAGATCCTCTGCGCGCCCGTTCATGCCGATGGCGGCGGCATCATCGGCTGGCGTCCGCTAGGCGGCGCCATAGGCTTCGGCGAACGCGCAGCCGAGGCCCTGTCGCGCGAAATCGACGAGAAAACCGGGCAGGCGATCACCGACATCCACCCGCTCGGTGTCCTTGAAAACCTCTTCGAGCACGAAGGCGCCCCGGGCCACGAGATTGTCTTCGCCTTCAGCGCCCGATTCATCACGCCCGAGATCTACGAGGCCGACGCGTTGGCTGTCACGCAAAGCGGCCGACCGGAAGAAGCCAAGTGGATCGTGCTGGCCAAGGCCCACGCCAGCCGCATCCGGCTTTTCCCCGAGGGGCTGGCCGGGTTGCTGCCCGAATAAGCGCCATGTCGGCCAAACGCGCTTGCAGATCGCGCGTGCCGCGCCTATTGGCAGGCCATGACGACACAGACCCATGACCGCCTTCTGATCATCGATTTCGGCAGCCAGGTGACGCAGCTGATCGCCCGCCGCCTGCGCGAGTTGAAGACCTATTGCGAAATCCACCCCTACCAGAACGTCACCGAGGCGTTCATCGCGGATTTCGCGCCGCGCGCTGTGATCCTCTCGGGTGGCCCCGACAGCGTGACCCGCCCCGGCAGCCCGCGCCCGCCGCAAGCGGTCTACGACCTCGGTGTGCCGATCCTCGGAATCTGCTACGGCCAGCAGGTGATGATGCAGGATCTGGGGGGGCGCGTGGAGGCCGGGGACACGACCGCCGAATTCGGCCGGGCCTGGGTGACGCCCGCCGAGGGCCCCCGCCCCGACATCCTGAACGGCTGGTTCCTGGACGGGTCGGGCCGCGAACAGGTCTGGATGAGCCATGGCGACCATGTCAGCGCGCTCGCCCCCGGCTTCGAGGTGCTGGGCACCTCGCCCGGCGCGCCCTTTGCCATCACCGCCGACCTCGCGCGCCGCTTCTACGCGGTGCAGTTCCACCCGGAAGTGCACCACACCCCGAACGGCAAGACCCTGTTGCAGAATTTCATCCACGACGCGGGGTTCACCGGCGACTGGACCATGGGCGCCTACCGCGCCGAGGCGATCGCCAAGATCCGCGCGCAGGTCGGCGACAAGCGCGTCATCTGCGGCCTTTCGGGCGGCGTCGACAGCTCCGTCGCCGCGGTGCTGATCCACGAGGCGATCGGCGATCAACTGACCTGCGTCTTCGTCGATCACGGGCTTTTGCGGCAGGGCGAGGCGGAGGAGGTCGTGACCATGTTCCGCGACCATTACAACATCCCGCTGATCCATGCCGACGAGGCGGAGCTTTTCCTTGGCGAACTCGACGGCGTTTCCGACCCGGAAACCAAGCGCAAGACCATCGGCAAGCTTTTCATCGACGTCTTCCAGCGCCACGCCGGCGAAATCGAGGGTGCGGAGTTCCTCGCGCAGGGCACGCTCTACCCCGATGTCATTGAATCGGTGTCGTTTTCCGGCGGCCCCTCGGTGACGATCAAGAGCCACCACAACGTGGGCGGCCTGCCCGACAAGATGGGGCTGAAGCTGGTCGAGCCGCTGCGTGAGCTTTTCAAGGACGAGGTCCGCGCGCTTGGCCGCGAACTTGGACTGCCCGACAGCTTCATCGGCCGCCACCCCTTCCCCGGTCCCGGCCTCGCGATCCGCTGCCCCGGCGAGATCACCCGCGAAAAGCTGGAGATCCTGCGCAAGGCCGACGCGGTCTTCATCGACCAGATCCGCAAGCACGGGCTTTACGACGAGATCTGGCAGGCCTTCGTCGCCATCCTGCCGGTGCGCACCGTGGGCGTGATGGGGGACGGGCGCACCTATGACTTCGCCTGCGCGCTGCGCGCCGTGACAAGCGTCGATGGCATGACCGCCGATTACTACCCGTTCAGCCATGATTTCCTCGGCGAGACCGCGACGCGTCTCATCAACGAGGTCCGGGGCATCAACCGCGTCACCTATGACGTGACCTCGAAACCGCCCGGCACGATCGAGTGGGAATAGCCGCCCGTCAAGATCACCGCGCCGCCCTCTTCTGATTGGCGCACATACTCCGGGGGAGTCGCCGAAGGCGACGGGGGCAGCGCCCCCTGCGGCGTCTCCATCCCGCACCGCCCGCCAGGGTCCGCGCGCCCGCCCGATGAGCGGTCGCGAAGACGGCGCGGATCGGCGCGCGCCAGCGCGGCGACCCGCCCTTTCCACGACGCCCCGCAGGGTCTAACGTCGCCGCCATGACCAAGGCCTATACCGTCACCTCCCTCGCAAAGCTGCGCAGCGACGCGGTCTGGCGCCACGCGACGCTGCATTCGCAGCAGCGCCCGCAGCTTTACTGGTTCACGCGCGGACAGGGCCGGTTCGCGATCGGCGGGGTGACGCGCGGCTACGGGCCGAACACCGCGATCTTCATTCCCGCCTCCACGATGATGTCGCTCGACCTTGCCGCGCAGGTTCAGGGGGTGCGCCTGACCCTGCCGCTCGACCCGACGCTGAACTTTCCCGGGGTCCCGTTCCACATCCGCGTCAGCAATGTCGAGGCACAATCGAAGTTTTCCGGCTATGTCGACATGATCGAACGTGAACTGGCCGCCCACGCGGTCGCCCGTGACGAGGCCCTGCGCGCCTACGGGCTTCTGGTCTCGGTCTGGGTTTCGCGGCAGCTCGACGCGCAGGACGGCACCATCCTGCGCGACCGCACCCATGTGCTGGCCGAGAAATACGCTGCCCTCGTGGAACGCGGGTTCCGCTCCGGGCGCGGCGTGGCGGAATATGCCGAACAGCTTGGCGTCACCCCCACCCACCTGTCGCGCATCTGCCGCGAGGCGTCGGGGCGGCCGGCCCTTGCCCTGTTGCAGGAACGGCTGATGCACGAGGCCTGCCGCCTGCTGATCGATACCGACCTGCCCGCGCGCGATATCGCGGCTGACCTCGGCTATTCCTCGGCGGCCTATTTCACCCGCGCCTTCGCCCGGCTGACCGGCCGCACCCCGTCCGAATTCCGCAAGCTCGCCCCGATGCAGCAAACCTTGATCCCCGCGTGACGCCGCGCCGCAGCAACCCGCCGCATGTCGCCCTCATCGGTGGCCGCCCGCGCCGGTGTCGCTATCCGACATGTTCTATGTCGCAAACAGGCAAAATTTTGCGCGCAGGAGCATTGACGACACGGAAGGATTGATGCGGTAATACTTTTGGTATCCGCGGAATCCGCCAAGCCCATGATAAGGTGGCCCCGCCCAAGAACGATATATGTCACAGGGAGACGACAATGACGCAGCACACCCCCTCTTTCCTCGCAACGCACCCCGTCGCGGAGATGTACGCGCGGGAATACAAGAAAGGCGAGATGAGCCGCCGCGAATTCCTGACCCGCGCCAGTGCGCTCGGCGTCGGGACCATCGCCGCCTACTCGATGATCGGCGCGACCCCGGCAAAGGCGCAGGCGGCACCGTCCATGGGTGGTGAACTGCGTATTCAGCAGCGTGTGATCGCCAGCAAGGATCCCCGCTCCTATGACTGGTCCGAACTGGGCAACATGACCCGCGGGCTTGTCGAATACCTCGTTGAATACAACCGCGACGGCTCCTTCACCGGTCGCCTTCTGGAAAGCTGGGAAGCCAACGAGGACGCGACGCAGTACACGCTGAACCTGCGTCAGGGCGTCAAGTGGAACAACGGCGATGATTTCACCTCCGAAGACGTGGTCGCCAACTTTGTCGCGTGGTGCGACAGCTCGATCGAGGGCAACTCGATGGCCACCCGCATGGGCTCTCTCGTCGATCCCGAGACCGGCCAGGCGCGCGAGGGCGCGATCGAGGCGGTCGACAGCCACACCGTGCGCCTCAATCTGCCCGAGGGTGATATCGCGATCATCGCCGGCGTGGCCGACTACCCCTCTGCCGTGCAGCACCGCGACATGATCGGCCGCGATCCGCTGGAACACGGCGTTGGCACGGGCGCCTACCGGCTGGAAAACTTCGAAGTCGGGGTCGGCGCAAGCTGGGTCCGCAACGAGGATCACGAGTATTGGGGCGATGCCTATCTCGACCGGATCGAGTTCGTGGACCTTGGAACCGACCCGGCCGCGTGGCTGGCCGGGGCCGAAGCCGGTGAATTCGACATGACCTACGAGACCACGGGCGACTTCATCGACATCTTCGAGGCGATCGGATGGACCACCTCGGAAGTCACCACCGCGTCGACGCTGTGCATCCGCATGAACCAGGACAACCCGCCCTACGACAACCCGATGGTGCGGCGTGCAGTGAACATGGCGGTCGATCCCTCGGTGGTGCTGGAGCTTGGCTATGCCGGGCGCGGCAGGGTTGCCGAACACCACCATGTCTGCCCGATCCACCCCGAATATGCCGAGCTTCCGCCGCTGACCTACGACAAGGATGCCGCTTACGCGATGTTGCAGGAATCGGGCCATGCCGATCACGTGTTCGAGATCGTGTCGCTGGATGGCGGGTTCGAACGGGATTCGACCGATGCTCTCGCCGCGCAGTTGCGCGACGCCGGCTTCAACGTCGACCGCCGCGTGATCCCGGGCTCCACGTTCTGGAACGACTGGACAAGCTACCCGTTCAGTTCCACCACCTGGAACCACCGCGAACTGGGCGTGATGATCCTGAACCTCGCCTACCGCACGGGTGTGCCGTGGAACGAAACCGCCTATTCGAACCCCGAGTTCGACGATTTGCTGACCCAAGCCAGCGGCATCCCGGACGCCGACACGCGCCGCGAGGTTATGGCCGAGCTGCAGCGGATCATGCAAGAGGACGCGGTGGTCAACCAGTCCTACTGGCGCTCGCTCTATCGCAGCCACGTTTCCGATGTGGTGAACGCGGATATGCATCCGAAGTTCGAGATCAACATGCACCATCTTGGATGGGCATGATATGACAGCGGGGCGGCGGTGAAAATCGCCGCCCCGTTTGCCTCTGACGCGGGGAAGCACCAACCGTGTTTTCCCTGCTGCCAACGGTTCACCAAGAAACCGGCCAACCTGCCTTCGGGCGGCACTAGCGACAGGGAAACCCATGGGACTTTTCATTCTGCGCCGGCTCGGCGTGATGTTATTGACTGCGCTTTGCCTGACTTTCGTGGTCTTCTTTCTTACCAACCTTGCCCCGAACCTCGAAAAGCTTGCCAAGACGCAAGGCAACGCCCGGATGTCCGACGCCGAGGTGACCCGATGGCTTGACAATCGCGGTTATAGTCGTCCGCTCGTGGTGCGCTACGGCGAATGGCTGGGCGTCGTGCCCGGCTGGACGCGCGAGGCCCCCGACGGCGCCGTGACCGGGCGCTGTATCGGCCCGGCGGACGACCCGGCCGAGGCGCCGACCTTCTGCGGCGTGCTGCAAGGCGATTTCGGGTATTCCACGGTGTCGGCCGAGCCCGTGTCGGACGTCGTCGGCGGGCGGCTGGCGCTGACAGGGTGGCTGATGCTTTACGCCTTCGCGCTGATGGTGCCCGCCGCGCTTGCCATCGGCATCCTCGCGGGGATGCGCGAAGGCAGCCGGCTGGACCGGACGCTCTCGACCTTCTCGATCGCGTCGACGGCGACGCCGGAATACGTCTCGGGCGTGATCTTCATCATCCTGCTGGCCTCCTCGACCGCCGGGGTGTCGCCCTGGCTGGCCGAGATGGGCTGGATCGAAGGGCGCACGCTGTTCCTTGGCTCCGCCCGATCAGCGATGGAGAATATCACCTTCTGGAACTTCGCCCTGCCGGTCGCCACGATCGCGCTTTACGGCATGGGCTACATCGCGCGGATGACCCGCGCCTCCATGGCCGAGGTGATGACCGCGCAATACATCCGCACCGCGCGCCTCAAGGGGGTGAGCTTTCGCAACATCGTGCTGAAACACGCGCTCCGCAACGCGCTCATTGCGCCCTTCACGGTGATCATGCTGCAGATCCCGTGGCTTCTGACGGGCGTGGTGATCGTCGAGACCCTGTTCAACTATAACGGCTTCGGCTGGACGCTGGTGCAGGCGGCCTCCAACAACGATATCGAGCTGCTTCTGAGCTGCTCCATCGTTGCCGTCCTCGTGGTTCTGCTGACGCAACTGATATCGGATATCGGTTACGTCTACCTGAACCCGCGCATCCGCATTTCTTAAGGGAGGTCCGAGCAATGGAAGCGCTTACCTGGTCCGGGTCGCTTGGCCCCTTTCTCAACCCCGTGATGCTGGCGGCCGTCGTCGTCTTTTTCGCGGCATTCGTCATCAACCTTCTCATGGGATTTGCCGGGATGCGTCCGGCGGATCCGATCGTGAACCCCGATCATACGATCAGCTACAGGATGGGCCCGGTGGACATCACGCTGGCCGCCATGAAATACGCCGTCTTCGCGGTGCTCGCCTGTATCGCGATCTTCATCCTCGGCGGCATCCTGCAACCGGGCATGGAGGCGAAAGGGATCATCGGCGGCGTCAGCGCGCAGTTCCTGCCGGTCTGGATCGGACTGGTCGTCATCTTCGTGCTGTCGATCCGCTACAAGCGGCGGCTCGGGCTTTACGGCAAGCTGTTCGACAACCTCGTGGGTATGATCGGTTTCGGCCTCGTGATGTTCTGGATCCTCACCGCCATTTTCGCGCCGACGATAGCAACCCACGGGCCGATCGACGTTGTGGCGAGTATGCGCAACGATCCGCCGGGATCCATGGTGGCGAATGCCGCGGCGGACGGGCACTTTGCCTATTACCTGCTGGGCGGCGATGCGCTCGGGCGCGACGTCTTCAGCCGGATGATCTTTGGCGCGCGCGAGGTTTTGACCATCGCACCGGTCGCAACGCTTTTCGCCTTCATGGTGGGCATCACGCTTGGCCTGCCGGCGGGCTATATGGGCGGGCGGTTCGACACGCTGATCACGTTCGTGGCCAACCTCGTCCTCGCCTTTCCGGTGATCCTGCTGTTCTACCTTCTGGTGACGCCGGAGATCGTCGAGGCCGGTGTGCCGGTCTACATGGCGGCGGTGCTGTTCCTGTTGCCGATCATCTTCATCTGGGTGCTGTTCTATTCGCGCTACCGCAACCAGCCCGGGGTGATCAAATGGGTGGCGGTGCCGATCACGCTGGCCTTGTTGATGCTGTACCTTGGCACGGTGTTCGAGTTCGATCCCTTCGTGTGGCTGACAACCTCCTTCATCGGCTATCTCAACCAGGGCAACCCGGTGTCGGACTGGATGCTGACCACGCGCGAAAGCTATGATCCGCTGGTTGGCATCCCGATCGACGGCAACCTGCTGATCGTTTTCGTCGCGGTGGTCTTCGTGAACAGCCCCACGGTATTCCGCATCGTGCGCGGCCTCGTGCTGGATATCCGCACGCGCGACTACGTGGCGGCGGCGCAGACCCGCGGCGAGGGGCCGTGGTACATCATGCTGTGGGAAATCCTGCCCAATGCGCGCGGGCCGCTGATCGTCGATTTCTGCCTGCGCATCGGCTACACCACGATCCTGCTGGGCACCCTTGGCTTCTTCGGCCTCGGCGTCGATCCCGAAAGCCCGAACTGGGGTTCAACGATCAACGAGGGCCGGCGCCTGCTGACCATCTACCCGCACCCGCCGCTGCCGCCGGCGATTGCGCTGATGTCGCTGGTGCTGGGCCTCAACCTGCTGGCCGATGGCCTGCGTGAAGAAAGCCTGAAGGATTGATGAATGGATTTGCGCCCGTGGCAATGGCCCCGGGCGCGGCCCCCAGATACCTATAGGACAGGGCGTGACCCGCGATACGCGATGCGCCAGACGTCCCAACCGGGAGACGACAAAAATGGCTGAAAAATACGACGGCCCGATCCTCGAGATCGAGAACCTTTCGATCAGCTTCTTCACCCGCCTGTTCGAAATCCCCGCGGTGATGGATTTCTCCACCACCGTGATGCCGGGAGAGGCCATGGGTCTTGTCGGCGAATCCGGGTGCGGCAAGTCCACCGTGGCGCTTGGCGTGATGCAGGACCTTGGCGTCAACGGGCGCATCGTCGGCGGCTCCATCAAGTTCAAGGGCCGCAACCTCAACGACATGAGCCGGGAAGAACTGGCCAAGATCCGGGGCAAGGAAATTGCCATGATCTACCAGGAGCCGATGGCCTCGCTCAACCCGGCGATGAAGATCGGCAAGCAGCTGATGGAAGTGCCGATGATCCACGAGGGCGTTTCCGAAAAGGAGGCCTATCAGCGCGCCCTCGAGGTGGTGACCGATGTGCGCCTGCCGGACCCGGAGCGCATGCTCGACGCCTATCCGCACCAGCTTTCGGGCGGGCAGCAGCAGCGCATCGTGATTGCATTGGCGTTGATGGCGAACCCCTCGCTCCTGATCCTCGATGAACCGACCACCGCGCTTGACGTGACGGTGGAGGCGGCGGTGGTCGAGATCGTCAAGGAACTGGGCAAGAAATACGGCACCTCGATGCTGTTCATCAGCCACAACCTCGGCCTGATCCTCGAAACCTGCGACCGGATCTGCGTGATGTATTCGGGCGAGGCGGTGGAGACCGGCAGCATCAAGGACGTGTTCGACAAGATGCGCCACCCCTACACGCAGGCGCTGTTCCGCTCGATCCCGCTGCCCGGCGCCAACAAGAACAGCCGCCCGCTGGTGGCGATCCCCGGCAACTTCCCCCTGCCCAACGAACGCCCGAACGGCTGCAACTTCGGCCCGCGCTGCGACTATTTCGAAAGCGGGCTTTGCGATGCATCCGATATCCCGATGGACGATATCGCCGGCGACGACCGGCACGAATCGCGATGCCTGAGGTTCCGCGACATCGACTGGGATGCCCCGATCCGCGCCGCGGTCGAGGTGCAGAAGGCCGAGATCGGCGACGTGGTGCTGAAGGTCGACAACCTCAAGAAATACTACGAGGTGGCGGCAAGCGCGCTGTTCAGCCACGGCGAAAAGAAGGTGGTGAAGGCCAACGAAACGCTCAGCTTCACGGCCCGCGAATCCGAAACGCTGGCCATCGTCGGCGAATCGGGCTGCGGGAAGTCCACGCTCGCCAAGGTGCTGATGGGTCTGGAAACCGCGACCGACGGCCATATCGTGCTGAACAACAAGGGGGTGGAATCCGTCCCGATCCAGGAACGCGATACCGCGACGGTCTCCTCGATCCAGATGGTGTTCCAGAACCCCTTTGACACGCTCAACCCCTCGATGACCGTGGGCCGGCAGATCATGCGCGCGCTGGAGGTGTTCGGCATCGGCAAGAACGAATCCGCCCGGCGCCAGCGGATGCTGGAACTGCTCGACCTCGTGAAACTACCGCGCGATTTTGCCGACCGGATGCCGCGCCAGTTGTCGGGCGGGCAGAAACAGCGGGTCGGGATCGCGCGCGCCTTTGCAGGCGACGCCCGGATCGTGGTGGCCGACGAACCGGTCTCGGCGCTCGACGTCTCGGTGCAGGCAGCGGTGACCGACCTGCTTATGGAAATCCAGCGCGAACAGAAGACGACGCTTCTGTTCATTTCCCACGACCTGTCGATCGTGCGTTACCTCAGCGACCGGGTGATGGTGATGTATCTGGGCCACGTGGTCGAGATCGGCTCCACCGACCAGGTGTTCAGCCCGCCCTACCATCCCTATACGGAGGCGCTTCTGTCGGCCGTGCCGATTGCCGACACCTCGGTCACCAAGGAACATATCGTGCTGGAGGGCGACATTCCCTCGGCCATGGACCCACCGTCGGGCTGCCCGTTCCAGACGCGCTGCCGCTGGAAGAAGGACGTGCCCGGCGGGCTCTGCGAACAGGAGGTACCGCCGATGAAGAAGCTCGCCGATGGCCACCAGATCAAGTGCCACCTGTCCGACGAGAAGCTGGCGCGCATGACCCCGGTGATCAAGATCGCGGCGGAATAAAGCGGCAGGATTCGAACCCGCTTGGCCAAGGCCCCCGGAGACAGGGGGCCTTTTCTTTGGCATTACCTTCCAAGGTGCTGACATAGCATGAAGAAAGGGGCCCCGAAGGGCCCCCAGAGTTTCGCTGTTCAGGCTCGATTGTTAACCGCCCGGGTATTTTCTGCCTGCGGCCTGAACCGCGTCGGGGACGAGCGCACCCGCCCCGTGTTTCAGATCCCGCGCCGGGGCGATTGGCACGGAACCCGATCTTGTCAACTACACCCCGACGTCGCGCCGCAGGTGTTGCATTTCATGCAGGTGCCGTTGCGCACCAGCGTGTAGTTTCCGCATTCACCGCAGGCCTCGCCCTCGTAGCCCTGCATCCGCGCCTTGGTGCGCGCATCGAGCCCGGTGGCCATCGCCGCATTGGTCGTGGCGCGTGACATCGCGGCCGTCTCCGCCACGCCGTCCGACACGAGGGTTGCAACCGTTTCCCCGGTTTGCGCGTCAAGCGCCGTCACCCCCTGCGCGCCGCCCTGCAGCACCACCAGTTCCTGCGGCACCCGCTTGCGCAGGTAGCCGGTGGAGGAGATCTGGCGCAGCACGTCGATGGGCGACGACCCCCGGCTGTCGGGCACTTCGCGCACGTTCGACACGCCTTCCTCCTGCCCGCGACCGAGGTCGTCGAAGCTGGCCCCTTCGGGCTTCACATGCGCGAGGTCGGTGCGGTCGAGGTAGCTGACCGCCAATTCGCGGAAGATGTAGTCGAGGATCGAGGTGGCGTTCTTGATGCTGTCATTGCCCTGCACCATGCCCGCCGGTTCGAACTTGGTGAAGGTGAAGGCATCGACGAATTCCTCCAGCGGCACGCCGTATTGCAGGCCCACGGACACGGCGATGGCGAAATTGTTCATCATCGCGCGGAAGCCGGCACCTTCCTTGTGCATGTCGATGAAGATCTCGCCAAGGTTGCCATCCTCGTATTCGCCGGTGCGCAGGTAGACCTTGTGCCCCCCCACCACCGCCTTTTGCGTGTAGCCCTTGCGGCGGTCCGGCATCTTTTCGCGGTGGGTGCGGATCAGTTCCTTGACCACCACCTTCTCGATCACCTTCTCGGCCAGCACCTGCGCCTTTTCCTGCGGCGTGCCGGATTCCAGCGTCTCGGCGGCCTCGTCGTCATCCTCGACAAGCGCGGACGCGAGCGGCTGGCTGAGCTTCGAGCCGTCGCGGTAAAGCGCATTGGCCTTCACGCCCAGCGACCACGACAATTCATAGGCTTTCTGGCAATCCTCGATAGTGGCGTCATTGGGCATGTTGATGGTCTTGGAAATCGCGCCCGAGATGAAGCTTTGCGCCGCCGCCATCATGGTGATGTGGCTGTTCACCGACAGGAAGCGCTTGCCGGTCTTGCCGCAGGGATTGGCGCAATCGAAGATGTGGTAGTGTTCCTGCTTCAGGTAGGGCGCGCCTTCCAGCGTCATCGTCCCGCAGACATGGTCGTTCGCGGCCTCGATATCGGCCTTGCTGTAGCCAAGGTGGCGCAACAGGTCGAAGGTCGGGTCGTTCAGCTTTTCGGACGGGATGCCGAGGGTCTGCGTGCAGAACTCCGCCCCCAGCGTCCACTGGTTGAAGACGAAGCGAATGTCGAAGGCCGAGGGCAGCGCCGTCTCGATCTTTTCCAGCTCCGCATCGCCGAAGCCGTGGCCGCGCAGGGTGGAATGGTTGATCACCGGCGCATTGCCCAGCGTCGCGTGGCCGACCGCGTGGGCGGTGATTTCCTCGATCTCGGCCGCCGAATAGCCCAGCTTTTCCAACGCGGCGGGGACGGAGCGGTTGATGATCTTGAAATAGCCTCCGCCGGCCAGCTTCTTGAACTTGACCAATGCGAAATCGGGTTCGATCCCGGTGGTGTCGCAATCCATCACCAGCCCGATCGTGCCCGTGGGCGCGATCACCGACACCTGCGCGTTGCGGTATCCGTGCTTTTCCCCCAGCGACAGCGCCTCGTCCCAGCTTTTCTCGGCCAGGGCCACCAGCCGCTTGTCAGGGCAGCTTGCCTGATCGAGCGGCACCGGCTTCACCGCCAGCCCCTCGTAGCCCTCCGCCTCGCCCTGGGCGGCGCGGCGGTGGTTGCGAATCACGCGCAGCATGTGCTCCCGGTTCTTGTCATACTTGGCAAAGGCGCCAAGCTCGCCCGCGATCTCGGCCGAGGTCGTGTAGGCGACGCCGGTCATGATCGCGGTCAACGCGCCGGCAATGGCCCGCCCCTCGTCGGAATCGTAGCCATGCCCCATGCTCATCAGCAGGCCGCCGATATTGGCATATCCCAGCCCAAGGGTGCGGAAGTCAAAGGAACGCTGCGCGATTTCATTGGACGGGAACTGCGCCATCATCACGGAGATTTCCAGCGTCAGCGTCCACAGCCGCGTGGCGTGAATGTAGCCTTCCGCGTCGAACACGCCGTCGCGGTAGAAGGTCAGCAGGTTCATCGAGGCAAGGTTGCAGGCCGTGTCGTCGAGGAACATGTATTCCGAACAGGGGTTGGAGCCGCGGATCGGCCCATCCTCGGGGCAGGTGTGCCACGCGTTCACGGTGTCATGGTACTGGATACCCGGATCGGCGCAGGCCCATGCCGCGTGGCCGATATCATCCCACAATGCCCGCGCGCGGACGGTCTTGGCGACCTTGCCATCCGTGCGGTTGATCAGCGGCCAGTCGGCGTCCTTCTCGACCGCCTCGAGGAAGGCATCGGTGACCCGGATCGAGTTGTTGGAATTCTGCCCGGAGACCGAATTGTAGGCCTCGCTGTCCCAATCGGTATCGTAGGTCGGGAACTCGATGCCGGTATGGCCCTGCTTGGCGTAATCCAGAACCCGCTTGATGTAGGTTTCCGGGATCGCGCATTTCTTGGCGCTGCGGATCGCGGCCTTCAGGCTTTCGTTCGTCTTGGGGTCGACCGCATCCTCCCGCGTGCCGTCCCACGCGGCGATCGCGGCGAAGATGGCGTTCAGCTCGCGCTCATGCATCTTCGACCCGGCGACGATGGAGGCAACCTTCTGCTCCTCCAGCACCTTCCAGTTGATGAATTCCTCGATATCCGGGTGGTCGGCATCGACGATCACCATCTTGGCCGCGCGCCGCGTGGTGCCGCCCGACTTGATCGCGCCCGCCGCCCGGTCGCCGATCTTGAGAAAGCCCATGAGGCCGGAAGACTTGCCACCGCCCGAGAGCTTTTCCCCTTCCGCGCGCAGCGAGGAGAAGTTGGTGCCGGTGCCGGAGCCATACTTGAAAAGGCGCGCCTCGCGCACCCACAGGTCCATGATGCCACCGTCGTTCACCAGGTCGTCGTGCACGGACTGGATGAAACAGGCATGCGGCTGCGGGTGTTCGTAGGCCGAGTCCGACGTGGTCAGCTTGCCGGTGCGGTAATCGACATAGGAATGGCCCTGGCTGGGCCCATCGATGCCATAGGCCCAGTGCAGGCCGGTATTGAACCATTGCGGGCTGTTGGGCGCCGCCATCTGGCGCGCCAGCATCAGCTGCATCTCGTCGAAATAGGCGCGGGCGTCGGCCTCCTCGGTGAAGTAGCCCCCCTTCCAGCCCCAGTAGCACCAGGCGCCGGCAAGACGGCGGAACACCTGCTTGGCCGAGGTTTCGCCGCCGTAGCGTTCCTCCTCGGGCAAGTCAGAAAGGGCCTTTTCATCGGGCACGTGACGCCACAGGAAGGACGGCACGCCCTTTTCCTTGACCGGCTTCAGGATCGTCGCAACGCCGGCCTTGCGGAAATATTTCTGCGCCAGCACGTCCGAGGCGACCTGGCTCCAGCCCATGGGCACCTCGACCGCGTCGAGCTTGAACACGGTGGTGCCGTCGGGGTTGCGGATTTCCGATGTCGTCAGCTTGAATTCCAGCCCCGCATAGGTGTCCTGCCCTGCCCCGGTGAAACGACGTTCGATTCTCATCTGCCTCTTGTCCCTTAAGCTTGAATGCGGCGTGCCAGCGTTTTCCCGCTCTTGCCGTCTGTTGACCTGTCCGTGAGGGCGAAACGACCCTCGAGGCCACCCGAGCCCCGGCCTTGGTCCGCGAGCGGACCCGCTTTTCGCAATGGATGGCCACTTGCCCCGCGCCGCCTGCGTCACAACATATTGTATTGACGATGTCGGCCCACACAACTTGACGTATTCAGGCATAGGCCGTCAACGCGTTTTTTTACCATCCCGTTACAAAATTGGCTTGCAAAACCAGCCGCTGAAAGGCCCGCCGGAACCGGTGGCGATTCATTCACGTAGCGGGGTCCGGGTTTTTCCAGAAACCGGCGCAACTTAGTGATACCCTGTCGCGCCCGCCTGTCTTGGCCATTTCCTTGACCTATTGTGCGGCCGACAAGGGAAAAACCGCAAGATGTTGTCACCGCGCCACAGGGGTCCGTTTGGCGCAGGGACGGCCCCGACATGTTTAAGTCGCATGACCGCCTTGTGTCAGATCCGGCCAAGCAGCGCCGCGAGGGTGATCGCGGCCTGCTCGGCCCGACCCTGCCGATAGAGCCCAAGCGCCCGGAAGATGCGCGCACGCGCCACCATATCTTGTGTACGAAGTTCCGCGAACCGCCCCAGAAGCGCACGGTTTTCCGCTGTCAACCGATGCGCCGAGGCGCCAAGCGCCCGGTTGTTCTGCAACACCCACGCGCCGAGTTGCCCTGAAAAAACCTGCCGAATCCGCGACACGGCCGCCCCGAGGCCGCGATTGCTGCCGAAGAGGTTGCCGCCATGCTGGCGGTAGAGGATGGTCGGCGTCTCGTCGCGGATCACCTGCCCGCCGGCGCCGGAAACAAGCTGGTAGAGCCACCAGTCATGCGTCGCCGGCCCGCCAACCGCCAGTGCCTCGCGTGCCGCCCCGCGCGCAAGATCGGCGCCGGCCCGGTTCAGCAGCATGGTGTTGCCGCCCGCGATGCTCTGCACCAGCGCGTTTTGAAACGAGGGCGGCCTTGAGAAGCGTGGCGAGGCGTGATGGCCTGTCAGGGTCTCGGACACGATCCAGCTTGCGCTGCCGTAAAGCGCGGGCATGCCATCGGGCACGGGCGCGAGCGCCCGCATCCCGCGCTGCAGCCGGTCTGGCAGCCAGATGTCATCCTGATCGGACAGCGCCACCCATGCCGCCCCTTCCGGCACCGAGGCCAGCAGCGACAGGAAATTGGCGGCGAACCCCTGCCCCGGCCCGGAAACAAGGCGCACCGCGTGGCCCCGGGCCCCCTGCGCCTCGGCGAACCGGGCAAGGATCGCCGGGCCGTCATCGCTTGAGCCATCATCGCTGACCGTCAGATCCCAGTCCGGCACGGTTTGTGCCACGAAACTGTCAAGCTGGCCCTGCAAGTGCGCGGCCCCGTTGTACAGCCCCATCAGGATCGCCACGCGCCCCGGCGCGGTCACGGGCGGACGCCCTGGAAGGTAAAAGCAAAAGGTGGCATGATGGATCAAGGGTTGTTTCGAAACACCCCTTTCCTGCCCGCGCGGGCGGGACGTGGCAAGCCGGAACTTCGGGAATGGTCGGGGCGGCGAGATTCGAACTCACGACCTTCTGTACCCAAAACAGACGCGCTACCAGGCTGCGCTACGCCCCGACTGTTGCGTCTCCTAGCGCGGGTCGGCGCGTGATGGAAGACCGATTATTCGCATGGCCAGGCGGCAAGGTCGGGATCGACCGACGGGTGGCGCATTTCAGACCCTTCCGTGATCCCCAGAAGCCCGGACATTCCGCCGTTGATCTCCAGCACGTACTGGATGTCATCGATCCCAGGAACAGGCTCACCCTCGGCATTGAACAGTATTCCTTGCGGAACCGTCGTCCTGTCCAGTGGCACGGCGTTCTCATGGATATGAGCCACAGTACCACTTTCATCCATGAAGATCATGTCGAGCGGGATCAGCGTGTTCTCCATCCAGAAGCCCACCCTCTGGGGCATGTCATAGACAAAGAGCATGCCCGCGGCACTGGCAAGGCTCTCGCGGTGCATCAAGCCCTGTCTTTGTTCGGCGGGCGTGTCCGCGACCTCGACCCGGAAGCGTGCCGTTCCCCAGTCGCCGCGCAATTCGACCCTCCCCTCGGAACAGGCGGCCTGCGCGGCCCCCGCCGCCAGCATCGCCACGACCGCAAGAACCGCACCCCGCATCCTAATCCTCCTGCACGTAATCCCACGGCCGCACCTCGCCGGCCATCTTGCCACGCGGTCCCTGCACGACGCGCAGGATGACCGCTTCGCCCGGTTCGAGATCGGCCAGCCCGAAGCGGCGCAGCACCTCTATATGGACGAACACGTCCTCAGGATGCCCGAAGACATTGGCAAAGCCAAAACCTTTCGTCTTGTCGAACCATTTCACCCGCGCCGGAACGAAGGGGGCGTCGTCCGGCACCTCGATGGCAAGGCCCGGGGCAAGGGTTTCATCATCGGGATCGGGCGGGTCGATGGACAAGACCCTTGCGGCCTGAAGCCCGCGCTCCGTTTCCTGCACCTCGATCCGGATGCGAGAGCCTTGCGCAACGGACCCCTGCCCGAAATCGCGCAGCACGTTGGCATGCAAAAGGATATCCGGACCACCCTCATCGGCTATGATGAATCCGAACCCCCTGCCATTGTCAAACCACTTGACGGTTCCCGTCACATCGGGCGCCGCCTGCGCGTCGTCCTGTGTCATTGCGGCGATACCTGCACTGCCCTGTTGTCCCCGATACACAAAGTGAACCCACCCACGGATGCGAGCGGTTTTGATCGAAATATTTCAACTCGTTACGAAAACAGGCGCGGCTGGTCTCGCCGCAGCGGTTAACCTTTGTTAACCAAATTTCGGCTCCCGTCCACCCTCTGGGCCGGCCTGACCCAGCCTTTAGGTCAGGGATTGAGGCGTTCTACGTCCCAGCCCCCCCCGACAGAGCCGCGCGACCAGCGGAACCTGTCATGCAGCCGGTAGGCACCGTCGGCCCAGAACTCTATTTCCAGCGGCGTGATCCGGTAGCCGCCCCAGAAAGGCGGGCGCGGCGGGTTGGGCCCGTGTCGCGCCGTGACCTTCGCCACCTCGGCCATGAGGTGCGCACGCGAAGACAATGGCTGTGATTGCTGCGACGCCCATGCCCCGAGCCGGCTCTTGAGCGAGCGCGAGGCGTAATATTCATCCGCCCGCGGCCCCTCCTCCTTCTCGACGAGACCGCGCACCCGGATCTGCCGTCGCAGGCTTTTCCAGTGCATCACGAAGGCGGCCATGCCGGCGCTGTCAAGCTCGCGCGCCTTGGCGGAGCCGTAATTGGTATAGAACACGAAGGCCCCTGCCTCGATCTCTTTCAGCAACACCATACGGGCATTGGGCAGGCCATCCGCGTCGACGGTGGACAGGGCGATCGCGCTGGGATCGTTCGGTTCGCTTTGTTCCGCCTCGGCCAGCCAGTCGCGGGCAATGGCGAAGGGGTCGTCGCCCGCGAATATTCCGGTTCGGTCGCTCATGTCATGTCTCCGCTTGACTGCCCCGGGGACGCTACAGCGGGTTTCAAGACCCGGCAAGCTGTCCCTCTTGCTATCTTGATGCAGGCGGCACGATGCCCTAAAGGGTTGCGGATACACGCCAACTGGCCGCCAACGAAGGGAAGTAGCATGGGTTTGATGACTGGCAAGCGGGGTCTCATCATGGGGCTCGCCAACGACAAATCCATCGCCTGGGGCATCGCCAAGGCCTGCGCCGAGCAAGGCGCCGAACTGGCCTTTTCCTACCAGGGCGAGCAATTGCTCAAACGTGTGAAACCGCTGGCCGAACAGGTCGGCTCCGACACGATGCTGCCCTGTGACGTGACCGACAGCGCCTCGATGGATGCGCTGTTCGCGGCGCTCCGCGAAAAGTGGGGCACGCTCGATTTCATGGTTCACGCCATCGGTTTTTCCGACAAGTCGGAACTGCGCGGCCGCTACGTCGACACCAGCGCCGAGAATTTCCGCATGACCATGGATGTCTCGGTCTATTCCTTCACCGCCGTGTGCCAGCGCGCGGCGGCGATGATGGGGCCGGGCGGGTCGCTTCTGACGCTGACCTATTACGGCGCCGAACAGGTGATGCCGCACTACAACGTGATGGGCGTGGCCAAGGCGGCGCTGGAGGCCTCTGTGAAATACATCGCCGAGGATCTGGGCAAGGATGGCATCCGCTGCAACGCCATTTCCGCCGGGCCGATCAAGACGCTGGCCGCCAGCGGGATCGGCGATTTCCGCTACATCATGAAGTGGAACGAGTTGAATTCGCCGCTGCGCCGGAACGTCACGCAAGAGGAGGTCGGCAAGGCCGCGCTCTACCTCCTGTCCGATCTGGGCAGCGGCACGACGGGCGAGACGCTGCACGTGGATGCCGGTTACCACGTCATCGGCATGAAGGCGATCGACGCGCCCGACATGACGCTGGAAAAGAAGGAAGGCTGAGCAGATGACCGGCCCGCAGCTTCCCCATGAAAAGGGGTTCCACATCTCGTGGGACCAGATCCACCGCGATTCCCGCGCCCTTGCATGGCGGCTGGACAAGCACGGCCCCGGCAAGGATGGCAGCTGGCGCGCGGTGGTGGCGATCACCCGCGGCGGCATGGCGCCCGCGATGATCGTCGCGCGCGAGCTGGACATCCGCACCGTCGACACGATTTCGGTAAAGTCCTACCACCACCAGACGCAGGGCAAGCCGATGGTGCTGAACAAGCCCGATGGCGAGATGATGGGCGATGGCGAGGGCGTGCTGATCGTCGATGACCTTGTCGACAGCGGCAAGACCCTGCACCTGGTGCGTGACATGTACCCCAAGGCGCATTTCGCCACCGTCTACGCCAAACCCAAAGGGGAGCCGATGGTGGACACGTTCATCACCGGGGTCAGCCAGGATACCTGGATCTTCTTTCCTTGGGACATGGCGCTGCAATACGTGGAACCCTATCGCGGCACGGACTGAGCCGCCTGCCTTGCACCGCGGCGCCCCGCCTGTTAGATTGAAAAAGTTCATTTCCAATGACCTCGGGTATTTTTTTCCGCTCGCAGGACGCAGCTGCCATGCCGACCACCGATTCCACCAACCGCGACACCCATGATTTCCTGACCGGCGCGAATACCGGCGTGCGTTATAACGGTATGTCCAGCGCCGGGGCGGACACGCATGAACAGCCGACAGGCCCTCAATCTCCCACCGGGATCCCGGTGGCCGGCGGCCAGGGCGTCTCTCTGCCCGATATCGACGCACCGATCTGGCAGCGCATCCTCACCGGCGCCATCGTGGTGGAGGGTGTCGAGTTCGCCGGGATGCTCGTCGGCGAGGCGCTGACTCGGCGTCTGACATTCCTGATTGCGGTCCTCTCGGCCGTCGCGGCCCTGGCCTATGCCTACGGGGTCGGAGTTCCCGCCATCATGCAGCCGCAATATGCCTATACCGAGGCCACGTTCGCGCTCGCCGGTTTCGCCTTGCCCTACGCGCTGCTTGGCACTGTCTATGCCGGCTGCACGATCCTGACCACGTTGCTGACCGCTGCATTGACCCTGACGCTGAACCTCTTGCGCATGGCCGTCGGGCTGGCCGCGGTGGCCGCAATCGGATACGCGGTCTACTACATACTCACGCAAGCCTGACGGGCGTCACCGCGCCAACAGGGCCTCGGCCAGCAGTTCTCGCACAACCGCGCGCGGAATATCCGCCGCGACGAAGGCCTCTCCGATCCCGCGCGCAAGGATGAAGCGCAGCTGCCCGTCCACGACCTTCTTGTCCTGCCCCATCAAGTCGAGCAGTCCCTCGGCATCCGGCAGATAGCCCGGAATATCGGCAAGGTCGGTCTTCATTCCCATGGCAGCAAGGTGTTCGCGCACGCGGCTCGGCTCTTCCTGGCTGACCAGCCCCAGCCGGGCAGACAGTTCAAACGCCAGCGCGCAACCGATCGCCACCCCCTCGCCATGCAGCAACCGGTCGGAATAGCCCGTCGCAGCCTCCAAGGCATGGCAGAACGTGTGGCCAAGGTTGAGCAATGCCCGGTCGCCCTGTTCGGTTTCGTCGCGGGCCACGATATCGGCCTTCATCTGCACGGATCGGCGCACCGCCTCCAGCCGCAGCGCGTCGTCCCCCACCGCGATCGCGGGGCCGTTCGCTTCCAGCCATTCGAAGAACCCGGCATCGCCCAGCAGCCCGTATTTCTGCACCTCGCCGTAGCCGGCGAGAAAATCGCGCGCCGTCAGCGTGCCCAGGACCGTGATATCGGCCAGCACCAGACCGGGCTGATGGAATGCCCCGACCAGGTTCTTGCCGGCCACCGAATTGATACCGGTCTTGCCGCCCACTGAACTGTCGACCTGCGCCAAGAGGCTGGTGGGGATCTGAACGAATCGCACGCCCCGGCGCAGCACGGCGGCCGCGAACCCGGCCAGATCGCCGATCACCCCGCCGCCGAACGCGACGACAATATCCTTGCGCTCCGCTTTCTGCTCCAGCAGCCATTCGACGGTGCGGGTGAATTGCGTCCAGCCCTTGGTCGCCTCCCCCGGCGGCAGAACCAGCGCCTCCAAACCGATGCCCTCGGTCGCAAGCCCGGCGCGCAAGGTGTCGAGATGCAGCGCGGCGACCCGTTCCTCGGTCACGACGAAAACCCGCGGGCGGTTCAGCAGCGGCGCGATCTCGGCGCCGGCGCGCGTCAGCAGGCCCGGCCCGATGCGCACATCGTAGGCGCGCGCGCCAAGGGGAACGTGAACAGTGGCAAGGCTCATCAGGATGTCTCCACGATGCCGGCCGCGGTGAGCCGCGCGAGAACCGCGTCGGTCGTCCGCGTGATGGACCAGTCGGGCCGCGTTTCGATCACGAACTCGGCTTCCTCGTAGGCCGGGGTCCGCGCCGCCAGAAGCTCAGCCAGCGTCGCGCGCGGATTTTCTGTGCGCAACAGCGGCCGCGTGTCCTTGTGGCGCACCCGCGCCCACAAGAGATCCAGATCGGCCTTCAGCCAGACAACCGCTGCCCGCGCAGAGAGTAGCGCCCGGGTCTCGGGCGCGATCCACGCCCCCCCGCCGGTCGACAACACGCAAGGCGGCCCCTCCAGAAGCCGCGCGATCACCTGGGCTTCCTTGTCACGAAAGAACGCCTCGCCGTAGCGCTCGAAAATCTCGGTAATGGCGAGGCTCGACGCGGCCTCGATCTCTGCATCCGAATCCTCGAAAGGCACGCCAAGCCGCGCCGACAGCGCGGTGCCGATCGCCGTCTTGCCCGCCCCCATCATGCCGACCAGCACCACGGTACGCAAAAGCCGCCCCCCGGTCTCCGGCCTGGATTCGCGCATGGCCAAAAAAAACACTCCTGCCCTTTAGAATTTCCCGCGCAACTGGCTTATAGTGAAATCAAAGCGGCGGCAAACGCCGAAACGCGGCAGGTCGGGAACACCATGATACGGCGGATCATCAAGCTACTTGTTTTCCTTGCGCTCCTTGGGCTGATCGGGCTCGTCGGCTATGGCTATTCGGGTCTCATGCAGCCGCAGTCACGCGAAATAACGCGACCGGTTGATCTAGATGTGGATTAGGACCGCGATCCTCGCGCTGTTGGTGGCCGCGCCCGTGCAGGCGCAGGAGGGCGATGTCACACCGACAGCGGAACCCGAGTGGCTGTCGGAAACCCTGCTGTCGCCGCATGGCAATATCGCCAGTTCAGCCGTGCCGTCCGAGATTACCGAGATGCCGATCGGCGCGGTCAGCCTCGACGCGGTCGGCTTGCTGACGCCGGTGCAGACGGGGCTTCCCGCCGATCTCTGGGCCGGGTCGGACTCCGCGACGTTGGCCAACCTGTTCCGCGCGCAACCCACGCTCGGCCTGCCCGCGGTGCAGGATTTCACCACCATGCTGGCGCTGGCGGAACTGAATCCGCCCCCGGATTCGACCGCGCAAGCGGATCTGTTCCTTGCCCGGCTCGACATGCTGCTGTCGCGCGGCGCGATCGAGCCGGCGCGCGCGCTGATGGAACGCGCCGGGCCGGCCGCGCCGCAGGTCTTTCGACGCTGGTTCGATGTCTCGCTGCTCACCAACCAGCCCGACCGCGCCTGCGCCGCGATGCGCGCCAATCCCGATATCGCGCCCTCCTTCCCGGCTCGGATCTTCTGCCTCGCGCGGTCCGGCGACTGGTCAGCGGCGGCGCTGACGCTGGGCACGGGCGAGGCGCTGGGCTTCCTTCCGGCGGAAGAGGTGGAACTGATCACCCGCTTTCTGGACCCCGCACTGGCCGAGGGCGAGGCGCCGCTGCCGCGCGACCGATCGCCCTCGCCGCTGCATTACCTGATGCGCGTGGCGCTCGGCGAACGCCCCGGCGCGGGCCAGTTGCCGCTGGCCTTCGCCCATGCCGATCTGGGCGACGTGGCGGGCTGGCGGGCACAGCTTGACGCCGCCGAGCGGCTGGCGCGCGCGGGTGCGATCACGCCCTCGCAATGGCAGTTGGTCTATACCAGCCGGGTGCCCTCGGCCTCTGGCGGGGTCTGGGACCGGGTCGCCGCCGTGCAGGCCTTCGACGTGGCGCTTCTGGCGCAGGATGGCGACGAGGTGGCCACGACGCTGCCCGCCGCCTGGGCCGCGATGCACGAGGCGGGGCTGGAAGTGGCCTTCGCGGAAGCCTATGCGCGCCGGTTGATCCGGCTGCCGCTGACCGGGGAGGCGGCGCAACTGGCGCGCGAGGTGGCGCTGCTTTCCGACGAATACGAAACCGTGGCGCAAACGGAGTCGCCGCAATCGGCGCGCGAACGGTTCCTGTTTGCCATTGCCCGCGGACAAGACGCCGACCCGTCACCGAACGACATGATGCCCCGAATGATCGCGGAGGTTTTCTCGCGTGTCGAGATGCCCGAGCGTTATGCACGCATGGTCGGTGACGACCGGATCGGGGAGGCGCTTTTGCGCGCGTCGCTGGTGTTGTCCGATGCCGCCGACCCCACGGATCTGCGCGATGCGCTTGCGCTCTTTCGCGCGCTCGGCCTGGAAAGCGTGGCACGACAGGCCGCCTTGCAAATGCTGCTGCTGGAGCTTCGGGGATGAGGGCGGAGTGGATTTCCCCGTTTCTGGAGGCACAAGCGGCGGAACTGAACGCGGCGGAGAATACGCTGCTGGCCTACGGGCGCGACCTGAAGGACGCGGCGGGCTGGCTGGCGGCGCGGGGCACGGATTTCGACGCGGCAAGCCGAGCCGATCTGGAGGCCTACCTGATCGCGCTCGAGGCCGATGGCATGGCCCGCGCGACCCGGGCCCGGCGACTGTCATCGCTTCGCCAGCTTTACCGTTTCGCCTACGAAGAAGGCTGGCGCACCGACAATCCCGCGCTTCAGATCACCGGGCCGGGGCGCGAACGCAGATTGCCGAAAACCCTTTCGATGGAAGAGGTTGATCGGCTTCTTTCAAGCGCCGAAACGCATGGCCGCAGCGCAGGGGACCGGCTGCGCAACCATTGCCTGATGCAGCTTCTTTATGCCACGGGAATGCGGGTGAGCGAGCTTGTGAGCCTTCCCGTTTCGGCGGCGCGGGGGGATCCGCACCTGTTGCTGATCAAGGGCAAGGGCGGCAAGGAGCGCATGGTGCCCCTGTCGCCGCCCGCGCGGGCGGCGCTCGCCGCGTGGCTGGCACATCGCGATGCCGAGGAGGCGCGCGCCAAGGCCGAGAAAGGCCAGCCGCCCGCGCGATTCCTGTTTCCCTCGCGCGGTAAGTCAGGCCACCTGACACGAATCAGATTTTTCACCCTTATCAAGGATATAGCGGTTGATGCTCATGTATCGCCCGAACAGGTCACGCCGCATACGCTGCGCCATGCCTTCGCCACCCACCTGCTTCAGAACGGCGCCGACCTGCGCGCGATCCAGACATTGCTGGGCCATGCCGATATCGCCACGACGGAAATCTATACCCATGTGCTCGACGCGCGGCTAAAGGCGCTCGTGCTCGACAATCACCCGCTGGCCAAGCCCTGAACCCGCCCTTGCCACCCATGCACCCCGCGTGCACCTCCCGTACACCCCCCGTGCAGACGGATCGCCGCAAATGACCGCCCGTTTCACCGATATCGAGGATACCCGCTGGGACGCCATCGTCATCGGCACCGGCATCGGCGGTGGCGTCGCGGGGCGCGCGCTGGCCGAGGCGGGGATGAAGGTGCTGTTCGTCGAGACCGGCCTGCCCGGCTTCCGCGCGGAGGAGACGCCGCTCGACCCCGGCCTTGCCGACCCGGTGGCGCGACGCCTGCGCGGGTTCTGGCCCGACCCGATCCGCGCGCGGGTGAACGGCCGTGAACAGGACCTCTTCGCCCCGCTTGGCGCCGGGGTCGGGGGATCCTCCGTCTTCTATGCCGCGACGCTGGAACGGCCCGAACGCCACGACCTCGACGACCTGCCGGGCCAGCCCCACCCGACCGGCGGCTGGCCCGTCGGGTTCGACGAGATGCGGCCGTGGTTCGACTCGGCGGAACAGCTGTTCCACATCCACGGGCAGCCTGACCCGCTCTGCGACACGCCCAGCCCCGGCCTGTCGCCGCCGCACCCGCCAAGCGCGGGCGATGCGCGCATCATGGAGACGCTGCGCGCCAACGGGCTTCACCCCTACCTTCTGCACAGCGCGCTGCGCCGGCTGCCGGGGTGCCGCGACTGCCTTGGCCATAAATGCCCGATGCCGTGCAAGATGGATGGCCGCTCCGCCGGGGTGGAGCCGGCGATTGCGACGGGCAACGCCACGCTGCTGACCGGCTGCACGGTGACGCGGTTGATCCGGCAGGCCGATTGCGGTGTCACGGTAGAGGCGCGGATGGCCGGCGAAACGCGGGCCATCCGGGCGCGGCAGGTGGTGCTGGCCGCCGGCGCCCTGTCCTCGCCGCGTATCCTGATGGCCTCGGCCAGCGAGACCGACCCGGACGGGATCGGCAACGGCGCCGGGCTGGTCGGGCGCAACCTGATGTTTCACCTCAACGAGATTTTCGCGCTCTGGCCCGGCAAGGCGGCGGGGTTCGCGGGGCCGACGAAATCGGTGGGGTTCCGCGATCTTTACTTTGCGGAGGGTCAGCGGCTTGGCATGGTGCAGGCCATGGGGATCGACGTGGGCTATGGCGAGATCGTGCATCACCTGCGCCAGCGGGTCGGCCGGTCGTGGCTGCGGCGCGTGCCCGGCGTGCTGGACGCCACACGCATTCCGGCCGCGATCGGGGCGAAGGTGATGGGTACCGCCAAGGTCTTTGTCGGGCTGTTGGAGGATCTGCCTTACGCGGAAAACCGCGTGCGGACCGATGGCGCAGCGATCCGGCTGGACTACCACACCGCGCCGGAGCTTCTGGCGCGTCGCAAGGCGTTTCGGCGGCTCATACGGCGCGCCTTTCGCGGCACCCGCACCGCCTTTCTGACGCAGGAGCCCGAACCGAATTTCGGCCATCCCTGCGGGACGTTACGGATGGGCGTTGAGGCGAGCGACTCGGTTGTGAACGCTGCGGGCCGCGTGCACGGGGTGACCAACCTCTGGGTGACCGATGCCTCGGTCTTTCCGACCTCGATGGGGGTGAACCCGAGCCTGACCATCGCCGCCAACGCGCTGCGCGTGGCCGAACAAATAAAGGAGGCGGGATGAGTGACGTGACGCAAGGCATCGCCGTTGTCACCGGCGCCGGTGGCGGGCTTGGGCGGGCGCTGGCCGTCGCGCTGTCGCGCACCATGCCGGTGGCCGGGTTCGGACGCGACCGGGACGCGCTGGAAGAGGTGCGGAGCATGGCCGAGCCGGGGCGGTTCCATCCCGTGGTCGCGGATGTTTCTGACTTCAACGATGTATCTCAAGCATTTGTTACAGTGCGAAAAATTGCACCTGTTACCCTGCTGGTGAACAACGCCGCGATCTACCCGCGCCGCGACTTCCCCGAGGAGACGGCGGAAAGCTTCATGGCGGTGGTGGGCACCAATCTCGGCGGCATGGTGGCCGCGACGCGGGCGGCGCTGGACGACATGCTGGACAGCGGCTTCGGCCGCATCCTCAACGTCGCCACCTTCGCCGATATCGCGCCCTTGCCCGCCTCCTCGGCCTACTCGGTGTCCAAGGGGGCGGCGCGGATTTTCACCCGCGCGCTCATTGCCGATCTCGGCGACCGCTTTCCGGGGATCGTGATCAATGACTGGATGCCGGGCATGCTGGCCACAAGGATGGGAATCGCGGATGGCCTGCCACCCGAGGCGGCCGCGAAATGGGGCGCCGAACTGGCGCTGTGGCATGACCCGAGCCTGACCGGCACGACATGGGAAATGGACCGCGAGGTGCCGCCGCCCCGGTCGCTGAAACGGCGGATCGCGGACCGGGTGTTGATGAAGCCGAAGGTTCAGGCGCGCCGGCTGCCACGCTGACGCCACGCCCGCCAGAGGTGGCCGGGCAGGTCGCGGAATGCTCGCGCGTAGCGCCGCGCGAGGCGGCCGGGACTGGACAACAGCCGCCAGAGCCATTCCAGCGCCAGCCGCCGGATCCAGAGCGGCGCACGCCGTTGGTGGCCAGACAGGAAATCGAGCCCGGCGCCGATGCTGGCAAAGCCCATGCCGGGCGTCACCCTGCGCCCGCGCGCCGCCAGCATCTCCTGTTTCGGCGCCCCGAGGGCGAGAAAGCAAAGCCGCACCCCGGCGGCGTCAAGCCTGCGCAGGATCGCGTCGGCCTCGGGGCTGTGCGGGTCGAACCCCATGTCGGGCGCGATGCGGGCCGCGACGCGCAGGCCGGGGATCCGGGCGCGGAGCGCATCTGCCGCCCCGGCGAGGCTGTCTTGCGTGCTGCCGACAAGGCCGATTGCAAGGTCTTGGTCAGCGGCAAGGCGGCAGAGCGGCTGGATCAGGTCCGATCCGGGCAGCAGGTCCACCGGCTGGCCGGCAAGGCGCGCGCACCAGACCACCGGGCGGCCATCGGCGGTGACGAAATCCTGCGCGTCATAGGCGGCGCGGAACGGGCTTGGCGGGCTCAGCTTGGTCAGGTGGTCGAGGTTGAGCGTGGCGATGGCGAAGCCCTGCCTCGCCGCAATGCGCGCGCGCAGCGCGGCCTCAAGCGCCGGCCAGTCGGCGACATTGACCGTAACCTCATGATCTTTCGCGTGGAATTTCATTCGGGCCCTTTCGCGGTTCGCGCGTATACTGGCCCAAAGACCGGTTGCACAAAAGGGCGCGCGCGCCGACAAACTGTTGCCATGCTTTTGGGGTCATATGGGCCGCGGAGCAAGAGAGGCAGAGCAGCCCGATGACCCAAGGCAGTGTTCCCGGCGCAACCGCGCAGGGCCCCGAGCGCGTGGCGCTGGTGGGGGGCGGTTTCGTGGCCGATCTCTACATGGCGTCGCTGGCCACCTTTCGCCATGTCGAGGTGATCGGCGTGCATGACCGAGACGCGGGCCGGCTGGCGGCCTTCGCAGCGCATTGGTCCCTGCCCCGGTTCGAGACGCTGGCCGAGTTGCTGGCGGCGCAACCCGCGCTGGTGCTGAACCTGACCAACCCGGCCAGCCACGCGGGCATAACGCGCGCCTGCCTTGAGGCGGGCTGCCATGTTTTCAGCGAAAAGCCGATGGTGACGGACATGGCCGAGGCAGTAGCGCTGCACGGGCTGGCGCGCGAGCAGGGCCTGCAACTGGGCAGCGCGCCGTCCTCGGTACTGGGCCGGGCGGCGCAGACGCTCGGCAAGGCCCTGCGCGACGGCACGGCGGGGGTGCCGAGGTTGGTCTATGCGGAGCTTGACGACGGGTTCATCCCGCAGGCCCCGGTCGAGACGTGGCGAAGCGCCTCGGGCGCGCCGTGGCCCTATACGGACGAATTTCGCACCGGCTGCACGCTGGAACATGCGGGCTATTACCTTGGCTGGCTGATCGCCTTCTTCGGCCCGGTGGCGAAGGTGGTGACAAGCACGGCCGAGACGCTGCCGGACAAGCGCGGCGTGAAGGACGCAGCGCCGGACCTGTCGGTCGCCACGCTGCATTTCGCGGATGGCCCCGTGGCGCGGCTGACCTGTTCGATCGCCGCGCCGCACGATCACCGGCTCAGGGTGATCGGCGATGCCGGCGTGCTGGAGGTGGCCGAGGCCTGGGACAATGCCGCGCCGGTGCGGTTTCGCAAGCGGCTGCGCATTCGCCGGCGGCTGCTGGAAAGCCCGCTGGCGCGGCGCATCACGCTTAACGGGCCAACGCACCCGATGATGCCCCGGCAGGGCGCGGCGGCGATGAATTTCGCGCTCGGCCCGGTGGAAATGCTGGCGGCGATTGCCGGAGGCCGCGAGGCGCGCCTTGCCGGCGACTACGCGCTTCACCTCACGGAAGCGACGCTTGCCTGCGCCCGCGAGGGCGTGCACCGGATGCAAACGACCTGCCAGCGGATGGAGCCGATGCCATGGGCGCTTTGACGCTGTTCCTGACCGGGGCAGGCAGCTACGTGGGCCGCGCGGCGGCGGAATCTGCCCGGCGCGCGGGGCTGGGGCTGGTGCTGCATTCCCGCCATGGCCACGGGGACGCGCCCGCGGCGCCGGGTGTTGCGAGCGTGACAGGGGCGCTCGACGCGCCCGACCTCGCGGAGCGAATGCAGGGCTGCGACGCGGTGATCCATGTGGCCGGGCGGATGCAGGGGACCGAGGCCCAGTTTCAGAAAGACGTGGTCGCCGACAGCCGCGCGGTGATGCGGGCCGCGCGCGCCGCCGGGGTGGCGAAGGTGGTGCTGGCGGGCAGCGTGTCGGTCTACGGCGCGGGGACGCCCGGCGCGACGATCACCGAGGCCAGCCCGTTGGAGCCGCGCCCCGACCTGCGCGACGCCTATACCCGCGCCAAGCTGGCGCAGGAGGCGGCGATGCAGGATGCGGACGGCGAGACGGCGCTGACGATCCTGCGGCTTGGCGCGGTCTGGGGGGCGGGGCGGCTGTGGAACGCGCATATCGGGATGGCCAAGGGGCCGGTCTTGATCCGCTTGGGCGGCGAGGGGCAGATCCCGCTGTGCCATGTCGCGCGGGCGGGCGAGGCGCTGGTCAAGGCGGTGGGCGCCGCGCCGGGCACGTTCAACATCCTGGATGACGACCTGCCGGACCGGGTACGCTACCTGACGGGCTTGGCGCGCTCGGGCTGGCCGCGGCTGGTGCTGCCGCTGCCCTGGCGGATGCTCGACCTTGTGGCGCGCGATGGGCCGACGCGCCTCGGGCTGCTGCGCCGCCCGACCCTGCGGGCGCGGATGATGCCTATGGCCTGGGACGGGGCGCGCGGGCGCGCGGCGCTGGGCCTTGCCCCGCAGGCAACGTTCGAGGCGCTGATGGCGGCAGCTTTGGCCGAGGGGGGCGCGCCATGAAGATCGGCTACCTGACCGGCGAATATCCCCGCGCCACCGACACGTTCATCCAGCGCGAGGTGGCGGGGCTGCGCGATCTGGGGCTGGATGTGGAAACCTGTTCGATTCGGCGCACCGGCGCGGCGCATCTGGTGGGCACGGAACAGCGCGAAGAGGCGGGGCGCACCTTCCACGTGCTGCCTGCGACGCTCAACCCGCTGCGCCTGACCCGTGCGACGCTGTCGGCGCTGCGCCAACCGGGGCTGTTTTTCCGCGCGCTGGCGCTGGCATGGCGGACGGCGCCCAAGGGGGTCAAGGGCCGGCTTTACAACCTGATCTACTTCGCCGAGGCGCTGGTGCTGGCCGACCACCTGCGTCACGCCCGCGTGACCCATCTGCACAACCATATCGCCAAGTCGAGTTGCACGGTGGCGATGCTGGCCTCTGCCCTCTCCGACATCCCCTACAGTTTCACGCTGCACGGGCCGGACATCTTCTTCGCGCCGGAGCACTGGCGGCTGGATGAAAAGATCGCGCGGGCGCGCTTCGTCGCCTGCATCAGTGATTTCTGCCGCAGCCAGGCGATGCTGTGGTCGGACCCTGTGCATTGGGGCAAGCTGCGGATCGTGCATTGCGGGGTGGATCCGGCGCGCTACCGGGTCGGGGTGCGGGACGGCACGCGGCTGATCTTCGTTGGACGGCTGGCGGCGGTGAAGGGCGTACCGGTGCTGCTGGAGGCGTTCGCGGCGGCGCGGTCGGCGCACCCGGACCTCTCGCTGACCCTGGTCGGCGACGGGCCGGACCGGCCGGTGCTGGAGGCGGACGCGGTGCGGCTGGGCATCGCGGGGGCGGTACGCTTCGCCGGCTACCGCGCGCAGGATGAGGTCGCGGATCTGCTGGCCAGCCATGACGCGCTGGTCTTGCCAAGCTTTGCCGAGGGCGTGCCAGTGGTTCTGATGGAGGCGCTGGCCGCATATATGCCCGTCATCGCGACCGCCGTGGGCGGAGTCGGCGAGTTGGTAAAGGACGGGGAGACGGGGCTCTTGGTCGCGCCGGGGGATGCGGGCGCGCTTCAGGCGGCGATCGCGGCGCTGCTGGACGATGCGGAGATACGCGACCGAATGGGGGCTGCGGGGCGCGCGCGGGTCGCGGCAGACTTCGATGCGCGGGCCGAGGCGGCGCGGCTGGCCACGCTGATCCGCGCCGGGGCCGATCTGCCCGCGGGAAAACGACCGGAGGCGACACCATGAACCCGGCCATTGCCATTATCCTGATCGGCCGCAACGAGGGCGCGCGGCTGCAAGCGGCGCTTGACAGCGTGGCAGGCCGGGTGGAGCGGATCGTCTATGTCGACAGCGGCTCGACCGATGGCAGCGTGGCCACCGCGACGGCGCGGGGCGTCGAGGTGGTGGAGCTGGACACGCGCACGCCGTTCACCGCCGCGCGGGCGCGCAATGCCGGCGTCGCGGCTTTGCGCGGGCCGGAGGGCGAATTGCCCGAGTTCCTGCAATTCATCGACGGCGATTGCGTGCTTGAAGCCGACTGGCTGTCCCACGCGCTACCGGTGATGCGCGCGGATGCGCGGCTGGGCCTCGTCACCGGCTGGCGGCGCGAAATGCACCCCGAGGCGAGCCTGTACAACGCCATGTGCGACC
The DNA here is from genome assembly GCA_003428585.1 of Nioella halotolerans. GTDB lineage: Bacteria > Pseudomonadota > Alphaproteobacteria > Rhodobacterales > Rhodobacteraceae > Nioella > Nioella halotolerans. The sequence continues at coordinate 5,711 of QVQC01000016.1, read as the reverse complement.
ATGAATGGCACCGCCCGGCGGGGCCCATCACCGCCTGCGGTGGTGACATGCTGGTGCGCGCCGCCGCCTTCGAGGCGGTGGGCGGCTTCAACGATCGGGTGATCGCGGCGGAGGATGACGAGTTCTGCCTGCGCCTGCGCAAGGCAGGCTACACCCTGTTGCGCCTTCCGCGCGCGATGACACGCCATGACGCCGACATGCACCGGTTCGGCCAATGGTGGCAGCGCTCTGTTCGCAACGGGCATGGCTTTGCGCAGCTGGGCGCCCTGCACGGGACACATCTGGCGCGCGAACGGGGCCGGGTCTATGTTTTCGGGCTGCTGCTGCCCGTGGTGGCGCTGGCGGGGCTTGCGACCAACCCGTGGATCGTGGCGGGTGTTGCAGCGCTTTATGCCGGGTCCTATGCAAGCGCCCTGCGCGGGCTGTTGCGCGACGGCATCGCGCCGGGGCTGGCGTGGCGTTATGCCGGGCTGCTGGCGCTGTCGAAGCTGCCCAACCTCGTTGGAATGGCGCGCTTCTGGGTGCGGCGTCTGGCCGGGCGGGCGATGCAGATAATCGAATACAAGTAAGGGTTTAGAGACGTGAGCCATCCCCCCACCCGTATCGGCCTGATCGGCGCCGGTTATATCGCAAGCTGGCATGCCGATGCGCTCAGCGCCACGCCGGGCGTGCAAATCACCGCCGTTTGTGACCGCGCGGCGGACGCGGCGGGGGCCTTGGCGGAGGCGCTCGGCTGCCCGGTCTTCGGCTCGGTCGAGGCGTTGATCGAGGCCAAGACGTGCGACGCGGTGCATGTCCTGACACCGCCGGACACCCACAAGGCGCTGGCGATCCAGTGCCTTGAGGGTGGGCTCGACGTGCTGGTGGAAAAGCCGGTGGCCCTGTCGGCACAAGAGACGCGCGAGATTGCCGAGACTGCCACGCGCCACGGCAGACGGTTCCATGCCGGGCACAATTTCCTTGGGCTGCCAAGCTACGCGCGGCTGAAACAGGCGGTCGCGCAAGGCCGGCTGGGCCGTATCAGCGCGGCGCGGATCGACTGGTGCCTGCCCTTGGCGCCGCTGCGCTCGGGGCCTTACGGGCTGTGGCTGCTGCGCGCGCCCGAGAACCTGCTCAAGGAGCTTGGCCCGCACCCCTATTCCTTCGCGGTAGATCTTTTCGGGCCGCTGGAGATCCTCTCGGCCCAGACCGGCCAGCCGGTCACCCTGCCCGGCGGCGAGACGCGCGACCAGAGCTGGCGCATCCTGGCCCGCGCGGGCGATATCGACGTCACGTTCACGCTGTCGATGGTGGAAACGGTTGACAGCCGCAGCATCACCTTGCGCGGATCAAGCGGCATGGCGCGGCTGGATTACGGTGCCGATACGGCCGTGATGAGCGGTGACAACACCGCAGATCTGGTACTGAACCCCTTGAAGAAGGAACTGGCACTTGCCGGCGCGCATCTGCGCGAAGGGCTGCGCAACGCGGTGACGCAAATGGCCTCGCTGAACCGCAAATCCCCCTACGGGCAAAGCTTTCGCGGCATGACACGGGCGGTCTACGGCGGCGATTCCGGCCGCTACGGCCCCGAGGCCGCCATCGCCGTCATGCAGGCCATCGACGATACGCTGGCCAAATGCGCCTTCCCCCCGGCCCCGGCGCGGGTTGCCGGCACGCCCCGGCCAAGCGTCATGGTGATCGGCGGCACCGGCTATATCGGTCGCGCCCTGACACGCGCGCTGGTCGCCAAGGGCCATGACGTTCGGGTGCTGTCGCGCGGCGCGCACGGGCCGTTCGCGGATATCGCGGACCATGTCGAAACCGTGCCCGTCTCGTTGCGCGACAAGGCGGGGATCGCGGCGGCGATGGCGGGAATCGACACGGTCTACAACCTTGCCAAGTCGATGGACACGACATGGGAAGAGGCGCTTGAAAATGATGTCGGCACCGCGCGCCGGATCGCCGAGGCGGCGCAGGCGGCCGGGGTGCGGCGGTTGATCTATACCGGCACCATCGCCTCCTACGACATGTCGGACCCGCGCGCGGTGATCACCGAGGAGACGAGTTTCGGCGAGATCGCGCAGCGCAACCTCTATGCAAGGTCCAAGGCGGAATGCGAACGGCGCCTGATGGCGATGCACCGCGAAACGGGCCTGCCGCTGGTCATCGCGCGGCCCGGTATCGTGGTCGGCGGCGATGGGCCCTTGCAGCATTGGGGCATCGGGCGCTGGCACGGGGCGGGGGCGGTCAAGCTTTGGGGTGGCGGGCGCAACATCCTGCCCTTCGTGCTGGTGGAGGACCTTTGCGCGGCGCTGATCGCGATGATGGACCGTGACGGTGTCGTCGGGCAAAGCTTCAACCTGACGGGCGCGCCGATGCTGACCGGGCGGGCGTATTTCGACGCGATCCACGATCGGCTCGGCGCGCGGTTGCGGGTCACGTCTGGCAACCTGACGGCGATGTGGATGGCCGATGCGGTGAAATACGCGTTGAAGCGCCATGCGCTCGGGCGGAAATCGGTGGTGCGGGCATCGCTGGCCGACTGGCGCTCCCGCGGGCATTTCGCGCGTTTCGACAATGCAAAGGCGCGGCGCGTTCTGGGCTGGCAGCCGGAGGACAACCGCGACGCTTTCCTCGCCAAGGCGCTGGACGCGCGGGCACTTTTCGGGCTGTGATGGTGCACGCTGGCATAATTATGCCAATTTTATCAGGCTTACTGCGCATGCCGCGACAGACGGCCGACGAAGGATAGGACCCGAGATGAGCAGCAACAGCCGTGACACCGGCCCCGACGGGGGGCTGAGCGACCGCGATCGGCAGCGCCGGGCGCTGGAACGGCGGCTGCGCGAGGCGCTGATGCAACCGGCCGAGGCGGACGACGCCGCGCCGGCACCCGACGACGCGCCCCCTGCCCCGGCCGATGCCGCCACGGCCCCGCGCCCGCAGGCCGATCCGGCGATCTGGGGCCGCCTGCCACGTATCCCGGTGGAGCCCCGGCGGCTTGACCGCAACCTCGTGATCACCGCAAGCCGCCATGACCCGGCGCATGCCGCCTTCGACGTGCTGCGCACGCGGATCGTGCGCGCGATGCGCGACAACGGCTGGCACCGTGTCGGCATCACCTCGGCCGGGGAAGGCAACGGCAAGAGCTTTACCGCCATCAATCTCGCCATCAGCCTGTCGCGGCTGAGCGAGTTGCGCACCGTGCTGATGGACATGGACCTGCGGCGCCCCGGGCTGGCCAAGATACTGGGGCTGCGCGACATGCCGGCGACGGCCGATTACCTGCGCGGCGAGGTCGGGACCGAGGCCTATTTTTCCACCTTCGCGCCCAACAGCTTCCATATCGGTGAGCGGCTGGCCATTGGCGTCAATGGCCGCACGGATGCCTATGCCGCCGAACTGTTCCAGACGGAAGAGACCGGCACCCGGCTGGCCGCGATGCAGGCGGAGCTTGCCACCGATCTCGTGCTGTTTGATCTGCCGCCCGCACTGGCCATGGATGATGTGCTCGCCTTCCGCGAACACCTTGACTGCGTGCTGCTGGTGGTCGGCGGAGGCGAGACGCGCGCGCGCGAATTGCGCGAAGTGCAGCGCCGGCTTGGCGACGACCTGCCAATCCTCGGCGTGGTCATGAACAAGGCCGAGGTCGAGGACGATCCGGGCTACAGCTACGGCCGGTGATCAGCGCGACACGCGCCGCTGCACGACCGCCGGCATTACCTGCCCGCGCGCCACCGACGGGCGGTCCGCCGGCAGCAGCGAACGCAGCCAGCCGCGCAAGGCCGCCACCCCCGCGATCACCGCCAGCGTTATCCCCCCGATCCACAGCAACCGGCCGCGACGCTGTTCGCCCTGGCTGCGCAGGTTGGGAATGGCCACGACCGGTTGAACGCCAAGCTCGCGTTCGAGGTCTTCCGGCGTGCGCAGGCGACCGTCGAGGATTTCCAGCGCCAGCGCGGCGCCAAGCGCCATGAACACCACCAGCACCCCGCCCGCCATCGCCATCTTTCGCCGGCTGGCGGAGACCGGGTAATCGGCCGGGATCGCGGATTCCAGAACTTCGAAACGTTCCGCCTGATTGCGGCTTTCGAGAAGCTGGTTCATCGCCGCCTGCGCGCGCCGATCGGTGATGACGCTGAGCTCCCCCTGCAACTGGCCAAGGCGGCGGTCGTAGACGTTCAACTGGCGTTCGACCTCTGGCGCGGCGGCCAGCGTCGCCTCGATCTCGGCGATGGCTTCGTCTGTCAGGTCCAGCCGCTGGCCCAACAGCGCGCGCTGGCGTTCCAGCGTTTCGGCAAGCATGCGGTCGCCGCCCGATTCCAGCTCGATCAGTTGTTCCTCGATGGTGATGCGCGATTCCTCGAGCCGCGAACGTTGCGTGCGCTGCGAGTCGATGGCATCGGGCAGCGCATCCGAATTCTCCTGCCGGAACTGGCTGTACGCGGCCTCCAGCGCCTCGATTTCAGCGGTCAGGCGTTCCTCCTCCGAAACGAGGAATTCCAGCGTCCGCTCGGTGCGGCCAGAGGTGCGTTCGCGCCCCGCCTCCAGCACCCGCTCAAGAAAGGCATTGGCCACGTCGGCGGCGGCGTCGGCCTCCCCCAGCCGCACGGTGATGATCAGGCCAGAGGGATGAACATCCGCGCGCCACGCCTGCGCCTCGTCGATCAGCTGGGTGATCTCGACCGCCTCGCGCATCAGCCCCACCCGTTCGGCCTGCGTCGGCGCCGCCGCGAAGAGATCGAAGCGCCGAACGATTTCCAGAATCGAGTCGCGCGACATCAATTGCTGTTCGATCAGGTCCAGTTCGTTCGTGGGGTTGATGGTTCTGGCGGGCGCGCCCGATTGCGTCGTCAGACGCTCGACCACCTGCGCCGACTCGATCTGCACAACCGCTGTCGCCTCGTAGACGCGCGGCTGGCTGAGCGCGAAGACAAGGGCCGCCGGCAGGCCGATCACCAGGATCAGCGCGATGATCCAGCTTCGCCGGAACAGGATGCGCAACGCGTCGCGCGGTGATGTGATCGAACCCATCGGGGGCAACCCTTTCAAGTTATCGCGTCATGCCGTCTTGGCAGTTACACTGAAACTGGTGGTCCGGCCGGGCCGGACCGGGCCAGCAACGGCCCCCGCGTTGCCTTACCCTCGTCACAATGTAGATGAATTTTCGTCTTTTTTCCAAGCCTCAGCCCGCTGAAGCATGGAAACACTGCATTTCCAATTCGTCATGACCCGCCCCCGGCACGGCACGTTGGGCATGCGATGCGGGGGCGGCCAGCACCATCAGGGTGCAGATCACCCCGTCATGCACCTGCACCTGCCCGCCCAGCCGCAGCCCCGTCGAATAGTCGCCAAAGCGGCGGTTCAGCGTCGCGGTGAAACGCCCGGCAGGAAGGTCCGGCCGGATGTCCATGGCATCGAAGCCGACAACCGCGTGCAGCTGCGGGTAAAGCGCCTTGTAGCTGGCTTCCTTGGCCGAGAAGATCATCCGTGCCAGCACGCCTTGCAGATCTTCGGGTTGGGTCGACAGCCATGCGCGTTCCGCGCCCGTGGTGATCTCTGGCAGCAGGTCGGCGGGCAGCGGGTCCAGCGGCTCAAGATCGATGCCCAGCCCGGCAATGGCGCCGCGCCGCGCGGCAACCGCAAGGCAGCGCCCCTCGTGATGGGTGATGGACCCAACGACCCCGCCGGGCCAGACCGGGGCGCGGTCGGCCCCCATCGGGATCGCG
>QVQC01000070.1 GCA_003428585.1 Nioella halotolerans | reverse complement strand
AGACCCTCGCCGGCGGGCGCTTTTTGTGGCACGTTCCATCTTGAGCGAGGTTCGTGACGGGAGACCATAGCCGACGACGACATTCGTCGCGGCCTCGACCATCGACATGATCCGGCTCTGCTTCATCGCAGGCTCTCCAGAAACGCCGTCACGAACTCCGCCGCGAGCGGCGGCACGATCGCATTGCCGTAGCCCCGCAGCAGCCCCATGCGGCCGGGTATCCCATCAGCCAGCGGGAATGTTCCGGGCTCAACGGGCCGCCAGCGGTTATCGCGGCAGAGGAGCCAATCCGGATCTCTCCAGACGCCGTCCGTCGCGCGGGTCCCGGCAGGGTCGGCGCGATCGACCAGTCCACCAGCTTCACCGTCCTGCGGCTCGCATCGGTGTTGCCGGCCGCGTTGTAGCGCTCCGTCGCAGGCGAGCCCGCCATCGCCGTCGGCCAACCCGCCAGCCAGACCTGTCGGCCGAGCAGCGCATTGATCGGCACCGCCCGGCATTCCGATCCGTCCTTGTGATCCCGCGCCGAGGCCGTCGCCCATCCCGAGAGGAGCTGCTTCCAGGGCGACTGCGCCGAAGAACAGCCGCTGGCGGATGTGCGGCGCGCCGATGCCCGCATAGCGATACCGCTTCGCCCGGGATCTGGTGAGCGTGAAGTCGATCATCGCGCGGAGCACCAGCGTCGCGGCCAGCGGATGACGCTCTGACAGGGCCTCCGCCGCGGGGGCGAGATACTCGTAGTGATCTCCGTCGATCTCGTCATGTCGGGCCTCGAGGAGCTCGGCGGCCCGATCCAGCGCCGGCCAGTCGAGGAAGAACTGCAGGGCGTGAAGAAGACTCGGATAGGCCATGGCGTGCGCCATCGCCCGCTCCTCGGCCTCGATGTCGTCGAAGTCGGGAAGCCGCTTGAGATAGGCCCGCAGGTAGCTGTCGGAGAGCGTGCGCTCGAAGCAGTGCCACCGGAACGTCTGCGCCTCCTCGCCGCGACCCAGCGCCTCCAGCGTCTGCAGGCGAATGTCCTGCCAGGCCAGAGGAACCCGCAAGCCGTCGCCGAGCTCCGCGCGCTCGAGGAACCCCAGCGCTTCGTCTGCCCTGCCGGCCGCGAGCAGACGCTGCGCGATCTCGGCCGCGATCTGCGGCACCTTGCGGGTCTTCGGATCGTACTGGGCGATGAAGCCGTCGACGTCGCCCTGCGCATCGGCGATGTCCTTGAGCGCCATGGCGACCGTACTGGTGCGCTCACGCGCCCGCATCTCGTGCTCGTAGGTGGTGCCGCCCGGGCCCCAGCCCACCGCCTTCCATTGATCCTTCGGCGGCACCGGCACGGGCGAGCAACCGAGATCCTCGGCCATCGACTTCAGGGCCGTCAATCCCTCGTCGCCGAGCGCCGGCGCCATGATGCCGATCAGGCCGTCATACTGGCCATAGCCGTTGTCCTGCAGTGCATCGAGAACAGTGCCAGCGAGCGCCTGTGGATCCTGCCGTACCTTTTCGGCGAGCTGGCCCAGATCGGCGCAGGCCTGGTGGAAGATGCCGATGACGGTGCCGCTGGAGTCGTCGCAGCGCTCGAACACTGGCGTGGCGAGCGCCATGAACCGCCACATGAGCGCCAGCGCCTCATCCGGATCGGCCGGCGCGATCTGCTCGACGATGGCGCGTCGCTGGGTTTCGAGATCCGTGACCAGCGCCTTGCGGTTCTTCCAGGTGATGAAGCTACGGGCGCGGGCGATGCTTGTCAGCCGCTTGGTGATCTCCCGCGCGGCCTCCCTCGGGCTCTGGGCGCCCGCCAGCGCGAGACGCAGCTTGCGCTTGGCGGCCGCGTTACCGGTGCTGACCTCGATCAGCAGTTGCGCGAGGCGCTCGGCGCCCAGCGCTTCGAGGTTCTTCGCATTGAGGGTGGTCTTGGAAGCCATCGGATCGCCAGTTTCTTTTCCTCAAGCCTAACAGCGGTCCACGGGGTGCGGAACCTGCGTTCTGATTCGCGCGGCTCGCCGATTTCCCGCATCAGCGCGCCGAAACGCCCTGCGCGGAAACGCGAGGCATTTCCTTTTTCTTCGAGATTTCAATGTGTTCGTTGACTGTCTCCCGCGCTTCAGCACTGTGGAACGGCGAAAGAACCACCGAAGAGTGCCATGCCCCGGATCACCAAACGCCTCACTACCTGCGCGAGCGCCTGCAGGCGCTGCGCCTCGCGCCGCATCTGCTTGCCGCGGCGCGCGACGGGTTCGTCGCCACGCCCAAGCTCAAGCTCCTGCTCGATGCCAACGGCCTGCCGCGGGTGATCGATGCGGTCCAGGCCGCCTTCGCCGATCTCCCGGTCGACATCCTCTGCATCGACCCCATCCGCAACCTGTTCGACGGCGGCCCGGATGGCTGCGGGAGCTGATCGCGGCCAATCTGCTGCCGGATGGCGAGGTGGATGCGCGGTCCATCCTGGACGTGGAGCCCGCCGACCTGCGCGGCTTCGCACAATGCCATTTCTTCGCCGGGATCGGCGGCTGGCCCTACGCGCTCCGGCTCGCGGGCGTTGCCGCGGACCTGTCCGTATGGACCGGTTCGCCGCCCTGCCAGCCCTTCAGTCAGGCCGGGCAGCGCAAGGGACAGGACGATGACCGCCATCTCGCCCCGACCTTCCTGCGGCTCGTTGCGGCCTGCCGCCCGGAGCTCGTCTTCGGCGAGCAGGTCGCCAGCGCGGCAGTGCTCGGACCGGTTGGCGGCGCAGCTCGAGCAGCAACTGAGGGCGCGGCTGGCTGGGCGTGGTTCGACGCTCTGGCGGCTGACCTGGAAGCGGCATCTTACGCCGTCGCGGCGGCCGATCTGCCGGCTGCCGCCGAGCACCTGGCCAGTTGCGCTCGGCTCGCGCGGGACATCCCGGACTTCGGAAGGTTCGAGACGCACGACGCCTATGTCGGCCGACTGAAGGAGGAGCACGGCAGGAAGTTCGGCTTCTGGTCGCGGTTGGATGGATGATGGCGCGCGACCGCGTGGGGCCATGTCGGGACCGAGCGGCACGCACTTGCTCGGACCGGTCAGGCGGTATGGAGATCGCCCGGCCAGTGTCCTAACCTTTGCCCAGAGCCGACAGGAGACGTGATGGCAGCGCGGGGCAAGAAACAGTCAGTCGATGATGGGGCGATCCGGGCGCTCCTGAAACGCTACGCGTGCCCGCTGCCGTATCATCAGGTCCGTGCGCGCTTCATGGGCAACATCACGACGCCCGACATGAACGCATCGCCCATGCAGGAAATCCATCGTGTCTGGAACGACGAGCTTCCCGTCTTCGAGGACATCCGCGTGGCCCACTGCTGGGCGCATGCGTATACACGGGCTACGACAAGCGATTGCGCAGTGGCCTTCGCTCGTGAGGCCGCCTAACTCGGGATCGGAACTGCGTCGACCGTCGTGAGCTCCTCGTCTGAGAGACCAAATGCAGCTGAGACAAGCTGCTCGATTTCGACGCGGAGGTCGTGGATTTCTCTCATCTTGCGCCTGATTGCGCGCTGTGTCCGGGCGGCTGTCAGCGCATCGTTTGATGCGATCAGCTCGGTTACCTTTGCCTCAATCGCAATACGCTGCGCTTCGGTAGGAACAGGGATCGGCAGGCTCTCGATGAACTGCTTGCCGTGCGAGTAGTAACCGCCGCGGAACGGGCTTGTGTTCGTGCGCACGAAGGCTTCGCTGAGCGGGTGATTGAGGATTGCCAGCAGATACAGTGTCGAAACGTCTGCATCGTCTTTGGCACGCACCATGTAATAGGGGCCGTTGCCGCCGCCAGTGAACATGGTGTTGACTTCGTCATAGGCGTATCGCGCCTCGATAGAGAGCACAGGCAGAATGATTTTCGGGTCGTGTCTCGGAGTTGGTGGAAATTTGAGGGCGGCGTAATCTCCGGGTGAACCAACACCC
>QVQC01000037.1 GCA_003428585.1 Nioella halotolerans | reverse complement strand
GCCATCCCCTCCTCGTTCGCAGCCGGGTTGAAGAAGGAAATCAGCGTCTTGTCAGACGTCAGGCGCTTCAACTCCGTCGCCGTCGGAATCCGGACCTTCGCAATGATGTCGGAATCCTTCCAAAGCGCGGCGGCGGTCTTGACCACGGTCGCGCCGACCGCCTCGTAATCGGCATCCGCAAAGCCGGCATTCTGACCAGCGCCGGCCTCGATCAGGCACTCATGGCCCAGCTTCTGAAGCTGGGTGGCGCTTTCGGGCGTCATCGCAACGCGATTCTCGCCCTTCTCGATCTCCTTCGGAGTCCCTATCTTCACACTTTTCCCCTTTCCCTCTTCGATCCAAACGCTCGGGATTGACGCGGGTTCTAACGTGATAAACCCCTCCCGACAACGCAAGCGATGCCGCAGGGCGGAAATCGACGGGGCAGCGCGGCAATCGTGCAAGGACAGGAACGGCCGCTGTCCGGCACCGGCGCGGTCCCGGCGCGCGTTTTGCCAGTGTTCAGAACGGCTTATCCGGGTTGGTATACCGTCGCGCACGGACAACCCGTTATTTTCATTGAATTTTTCCCTTGATTGCCGCATCACGGCGGGTAAGGCGGTTGCAAGCCCCGCCGCCAAGGACCGACCATGCCCGATTTCCCGGACCATCCGCTGCGCTACGACCTCGCAAACGAGTTGCACGCGCGCCCCTTCCCCACCATTCCGCATGGCAGCGAGGCGGCGCTTCTGGCGCTCAAGGCGCCACGCAATGCCGCGGCGCGCGACCGCGCGGCCGACCGCGCCCACCTGATCGCACTCCTTGACCGTCACGGCGCGCAACACCCGCGCCCCGATGCCACGCATTTCTCCGGCAAGATCGGGCGCTACCGGTTGACGTGGGAACAGCATACCGAGTTCGTGACCTACATGGTGCATGGTCCCGGCCTGTCCGACCGGCCCTTCGACCCCGCGATCTGGGATGTCTTCCCAGAAGAGTGGCTGGCACAGGCGACGGGGCTGCGCGTCACCTCTGCGCATTTCCGCATCACCGGGGGGGTCGAGGATGACGCCGAGATCACCCCGGCGCTGCACGACTGGTTCGAACCCGAAAGCCTCGCGGTCAGCCGGGTGCTGGATGACAACGCGGTGCTGGCCAGCGATTTCCGCATCGATCCGGCAGGGCACATGCGCTTCGCGATCTTTCCCCGGCCCGCGACAGGGCGCTCGCGGATCGGGCGCATCGTCCAGCGGCTGAGCGAGATCGAAACCTACAAGACAATGGCCATGCTCGGCTTTCCCCGCGCGCGCGAGCTGAACGCCCGAATGACCGAGATCGACAACGGCCTCTCGGCCCTGCTGGCGGACATGAGCGGTCACGACAGCGCCCCGGAGGCGCAACTCGACCAGCTTCTCGGCTACGCCACGGACCTTGAAAACCTGATGTCGCGCGCCTCCTTCCGCTTCGGCGCGACCGGCGCCTACGAGGCGATCGTGCATCAACGCATCGAGGCGCTGCGCGAGGCACGTTTCGAGGGCCGCCAGACCTTCGCCGAGTTCATGCTGCGCCGCTTCGACCCGGCCATGCGGACGGTGAAAAGCACCGAGACGCGATTGCGCTCGATGACCGACCGGGCCTTCCGCGCCGGCGAGCTTCTGCGGACCAAGGTCGAGGTCGACCGCTCGGCCCAGAACCAGGCGCTGCTGGAAAGCATGGACAAGCGCGCGGCGCTGCAACTGCGCTTGCAGGAAACGGTGGAGGGGCTTTCGGTGGTGGCGATCAGCTACTACGCGGTAAACCTGCTCAGCTACCTGCTGGCGCCGGCGGGGGCCGGGATCGGGATCGAGAAGCCGTGGATCGCGGCGGCCCTCGTGCTGCCCGTGGTGGCCGGCGTCGCGCTGATGACCCGGCGCATCCGCAAGGCGGTGCACTGACCCCGCCGCGCCGCCTCTCGGCCGGCCGGGCCGCCCCCCCGCCCCTTCTTCTTTGCCCAAATACCCCGGGGGAGTCGCCTGAAAGGCGACGGGGGCAGCGCCCCCTCCGACCTATCCATCCCGCCCCTGCGCCAGGGCGGCGCGCCCCGCCGATGCGCGCCAACGAAGCGGCCACGGATCGACGCGCGACAGCGCGGCGAAACCCGTTTTTTGTCTGCAGGCAGGGTGTACGGGGGGTGCACGCCCGGTGCACGGGGGGCACCCCCCTTTTCAGCCCGGTCTGCTGCGCAGTGCGCGGCGCATGATCTTGCCCGTGGCGGTCATCGGCAGGCGTTCGGCGCGCAGCACTTTGCGCGGCACAAGGTGCGCCGAAACACGCTCCCGCACCAGCGTTTTCAGCGCCGCCTCCATCCCGTCCCACGCTGCCCCGTCGCGCAGCACGACATGGGCCACCACGATCTCGGTGCGGACCGGGTCGGGCTCCCCCACCACCGCCGCCATCAGCACATCGGGATGGCGCAACAGCGCCGCCTCGATCTCTCCCGGTCCGATCCGGTAGCCGGCAGAGGTGATCACGTCGTCGTCGCGCGCATGGAAGGTCAGCTGCCCGCCAACGTCCCGCGTGGCGAGGTCGCCGGTATGCAACCAGCCGTTTTTCACCTTGTTTTCCGTGGCCTCCGGCTTGTTCCAGTAACGCAGGAACGCCACCGGATCGGGTAGCGCGAGGCAAACCTCGCCGACCTCGCCCGTCGCCGCCTCCGCCCCGTCTGCGTCCAGCACCCGCACGTCATGCCCCGGCACCGGCAACCCCATGGCGCCGGGCACCCGGTCCATGAAGTCCGAGGTGGCGCCGACGATCAGGTTGGCCTCGGTCTGGCCGTAAAGCTCGTTGATCCCGGCGCCGAGCGCCCCCTGCCCCCAGTCGAGCATGTCCGCCCCAAGCGGTTCACCCCCGGAACTGACCGCCCGCAGCCTCAGGCCCCCCGGAACGACCGCCTGTTTCATCAGCCGCAGCGCGGTCGGCGGGATGAAGGCATTGCTCACCCCTTCCTCGGCCATCAACTGGCAAGCGGCGTCCGGATCGAACTTGGCGAAGCGATGGCTCACGAGAGGGATACCATAGTAAAGACAAGGGATTGCCATGTCCATCAGGCCACCGATCCAGGCCCAGTCGGCGGGCGTCCAGCCGATATCTCCGGGCTGCGGAAAGAGACTCTGGCTCAGCTCGATGCAAGGCAGGTGGCCGAACAGGAACCGGTGCGCGTGCAGCACGCCCTTGGGGTCGCCCGTCGTGCCCGAGGTATAGATCATGATGGCCGGATCTTCCGCGGCCGTATCGGCCGGGGCAAAACCCCGCGCCGGCGTCCGGATCAACTCTGGCAGCGACAGCACCGGCGCCGGGGCCGCGCCGGTCGAGACCACGGTGGAAAGGTCCGGCACATCGGGGCGCAACGCCAGCACGCGATCAAGGTTACCGGGGTCGGTGATCACCGCCCGCGCGCCGCTATCCGAAAAGCGGTAGCGCAGCGCATCCTCCCCGAAGAGCGTGAAAAGCGGCAGCACCACGGCGCCGAGCTTCAGAACCGCCATGTGCGAGACCAGCACGAAAGGATGCTGCGCCAGCAGCACCGCAACCCGGTCGCCCCGCCCGACACCCTGCGCCGCGAGGGCCACGGCCAGCCCGTCGGAGGCGCGCTTGATCTGCCCATAGGTCCAAAGCTGGCGCGCGCCATCGGCGCCGCGATGGATCACCGCCACCCGGTCGGGATGCCGCGCCGCCCAGGAGTCGCAGCACAGCCAAGCGATGTTCATGCGCGCGGGGATGTCCCAGCGAAAGCCGGCCTGGAGATCCTGCCAGCGGGCGGGCGCCCGGAACAGCCGCCGGTCCATCCTACCCGTCCGCGATGACCGTCAGCGTCGGCAGATCCGTCAGCCCGAGGCCAAGCGCCTGCATCGCGGCAAGCGAAATGCGGCTGCCCGATCCGGGCCGGCCGCCGCTTGGCAAAAGCGTCATCTCGGCCGTCGTGCCATTCGCCGCCTCCACCCGGCCCTGCATTTCCACCGTCACGAGCGGCGTTTCCAGCCATAGGCCGGGGCGCGCCGGATCACCGAGGCTGGCCACGGTGGTGCCGAGATTGCCGGTTGCTTGCGCCGGCGCGGCGGCCTCGTCGCCCGCGGCGTCGTCGGCGTCGTCGGCGTCACCGGCTGCATCCTCCTCCACCTCCGAGGGCGGCGGTGATACGTCACTGCCGCGATCCCCGCGGTCGAGAAACGCCAGGGGACGGGAATCGCCGCCGCACCCGGCAAGGCCGAAGACGAGGCATAGCGCAAAACAGGCACGGAGCGATCGGGTCATGCGTACAGCCTAGGCGCAATTCATCGCTCTATCAACGCTTGCTGCGCCGTTCCGCAGGGACTACCTTCCTCTCATGACCGAACCAGCCCCCCTCATCGACCCGTTCGCCCGCGCCATCGACTACCTGCGCGTGTCTGTGACCGACCGCTGCGATTTCCGCTGCGTCTACTGCATGGCCGAGAACATGACCTTCCTTCCGAAGAAGGAGCTTCTGACGCTGGAAGAGCTGGATCGCATGTGCAGCACCTTCATCCGCCTCGGGGTCAGGAAATTGCGCATCACCGGCGGCGAGCCCTTGGTGCGCAAGGGGATCATGACCTTCTTCAACTCGATGACGCGGCACCTTGACTCGGGCGCGCTGAAGGAACTGACGCTCACCACCAATGGCAGCCAGCTTCACCGCTTCGCGGACGATCTCTATGCTGCGGGCGTGCGGCGCGTGAATATCTCGCTCGACACGCTGGACGAGACGAAATTCGCCGATATCACCCGATGGGGCCGTCTGCCGCAGGTATTGAACGGCATCGACGCGGCGCAGAGGGCCGGGCTGCGGGTCAAGATCAACGCGGTCGCGCTCAAGGGCTTCAACGAGGAGGAGCTTTTCACCATCCAGCAATGGTGCGCCGATCGGGACATGGACCTCACTTGGATCGAGGTCATGCCGATGGGCGATCTCGGCAACGAGGACAGGCTCGACCAGTATTGGGACCTCAAGGATTTGCGCGCGCGGCTGGCCGAGCACTACACGCTGACCGACCTTGCCGAACGGTCGGGCGGGCCGGCGCGGTACGTGCGCGTCGAGGAAACCGGGCAGAAGATCGGCTTCATCACGCCGCTGACGCATAATTTCTGCGAAAGCTGCAACCGGGTCCGGCTGACTTGCACCGGCGAGCTTTACATGTGCCTGGGGCAGGAAGACATGGCTGACCTGCGCGCGCCGCTGCGCAGCTCGGACGATAACGCCGTGCTGGAAGAGGCCATCCGCGCCGCGATTGCGAAAAAGCCCAAGGGGCACGATTTCGACTATTCCCGGCAGGAAATCGCCGGCCAGATGACCCGCCACATGAGCCATACCGGCGGCTGACACCGTCGTGTCAATGCATCGCCGGAACACCCCCGGGCGCCTCTTCCCGCTGCCGGAACCGGCGCCGGGCCTTGAACTGCCCGGTGATCGCCTGCGGGTCATATTCCGTCTCGGCCCAGTCCAGCACGCTGATCGGCCCGAGGGCGAGCCGGTGGCCATAGGCGTCCAGCACCGCGTCGAGGATCCCCGCCTTCGATCGGCGCAGATGGCCATAGCGCGCCGACAACATGCCGCGCGCCTCGGCAAAGGGGCGCCCCTCGATCTCGATCAGGTAGATCGCGGCGGCCAACCCGGCCCGGTCCGCGCCCGCCTTGCAATGCATCAGGAACGGTTTTTCGATGCTGTGGAACGCCCCGATCAACATGCGGAAATGCTCGGGTCGCGGTGCACGCCTGTCGGACAGGCCGACCGGAACGAAAGCCAGCCCAAGCTCCCGGCAGGCCTTCACCTCAAGATGGTAGTGCGCAGTCGGCTTGGCACCGCGCAATGACAGAACCGAGTTCAACCCCGCCGCCGCCAACACCTCCAGACGCGCGCGCGTCGGGTGGTTGGAGCGGATGACACCGGGCGCAACGACATCGGCATTCGTCCAACGCTGCCGGGCAAAGCCATGATCGAACCAATTCACGTATATCTGCGCTCGGGCCTCGGTCCGTGGGCAGACGGGCACCACGTTATACTGCGCCTTCCAGTCAGAGAGCCGTTGTCCAATCCCACGCATCGCCGCCGCCTCGCCCAAGCCAATGGCGCCGCCCCGATCGCGCGGGTGAACCGCCTGTCAAGCGAAACGCTATCACGATTCCGTTACCGTTTTTCGACAGTCCGGCCGCCCGGGGCGATGCGCGTGGCTCAGCCCTTCGGGCGACGCGCGATCAGGTCGATGAGGGCAGAGCGCCCGGAATGGCCGCGGCCTTCCTGCACCTCGCGTTCATAGGCCGCCAACCGTTCGATCCGCCAGCCGCCAAAGGCGTCGGCGAGCATCTCGGGGGTATACATGTGGGACCGGTCCGGCGGCCCGCCAGTGCCGTAATCCACCTGTTCGGGCGTATAGCCATGCAGCATCAAGACGCCCCCCGGCGCGACCGTGCGTCGCAGGTCGCCGAACTGGGCCTTGCGCGCATCGGGGTCGGCGAACTGGATGAAGATGGCGACCACGAGGTCGAACTCTCGCGTCCAGTCCCACCCGGCCCAGTCGGACACGTGAAATTCGGCCGAAACGCCCCGCTCCGCGGCAAGCGCCCGGCCCCTGTCCACCGCCGTCGGGGCCATGTCGAAGGCCGTGACCGCCAGCCCCCGTTCGGCCAGATGAACCGAATTGCGCCCCTCGCCATCGGCCACGCACAGCGCGCGCTGCCCCGGCTGAAGCCAGCCGGGATTATCCAGCAGGAACCCGGCGGGCTGCTGTCCGAACAGGTAATCCCCTGATGCTTTGTAACGATCTTCCCACATGCTCCAACCTATGGCCGAGGCGGCAAGAGAAGGCAAGCCGGGCAGGACGAGGATATGCGCGGCCCTACCAGCCCCCGGCACGGGACACGCGCCACGCGTTCAGGATGCGCGCGGTGAGGATGCCCGGGCGGCGCACGGCCCAGCCATCCGGCAGCCCCTCGACAAAACCGATCAACCGCGTCCGCCCCGACCCGTCGAGCGCCGTGACCGCGACATCGTCCGGCACCGCCACCGGCCGACCGTAAATCACGCGCTCCGGCAGGTGCAGCCCGGGCATGCAGCGATACAAAAGCTCGGTACAGGATATGTGCGTCGCGTCCCGCAGGTCGAAGACGTAGTCGAACGGGCGTCCCACATCGCCGAGGGCGCGGTCGAGCGCCGCCCGTTGCGGCCCCGGCGACAGCGACGGGCGCAGGATGGCGATGGCGTCACTGTCAAACACGTCGCGTGCGGAGGCCAGCCGCACGCGATCCGGCATCGCCTCGACGAAAAAGCGCCCCGCGCGGATATCGTCGCGGTAGGGCCCGAGCGCGGGGTGCGCCCACAGCCCCGCCGCCCGAAGCTGCGGCTCGGTACCCAGATAGATCGCGACATGCGTGAAATAGCCCGGCACGAGTTGACCCGACAGCCGCCCGCCGATGCGCGTCGCTAGGATATCCAGCGGTTGAAGAACGCCCAGCACCGCCTCCCGGGCCGCATCCCGTCCGGCCAGGCGCGAGGGGCGCAAGACAACGGAATGCACCAAGGTCGAGACGGCGACGGCGTTCTGTTCCGCCGCGCGGACCATCCAGCGCGGGACCATCTCCGCGTTCGTGCAGCAGGCGCCCAGCCCTTCCGCGATACTGGCATCCGGCGGCAGGACGACAGGTGCCGGCGCACAGCCTGCAAGCAGCGCACAGACCGCCGCAACCGCCGCCCGGCACCGTATCCGCACGGTGGGATCAGCCTGCCGCCGGCAGCCGGCGCTCGACCACCTCGGCCAGCCACGAACAGCCCGCCGGGATTGCCTCGTCGTTGAAATTGTATTCGGGGTGGTGCACCGACGCGCCGTCACCATTGCCGACGAGGATATAGGCGCCGGGGCGCTCCTCCAGCATGAAGGCGAAATCCTCGCCCCCCATGACCAGAGGGGCGTCGTCGCAATCGCCCGAAACCGCCTTTGCCACCTCGGCGGCGAACGCCGTCTGCTCGGGGTGGTTGACCATGACCGGGTAGTTGCGTTGATACTGGACATCCGCCATGCAGCCCATGGCGGCGCTGGCCTGTTCGCAGATCGCCTTGAACCGACTCTCTGCAAGGTCATGCACCGCGTTGGAAAGTGTGCGCACGGTGCCTTTCAGGTGCACGCTCTGCGGGATCACGTTGAATGCCTTGGAGGAACTTTCAATCGAGGTGACGGAGACGACGATGTTCTCCACCGGGTCGACGTTGCGGCTGGCGATGGTCTGCAACATGGTGATGACCTGCGCCGCCGTGACCGTCGGATCGATCGTCTCTTGCGGTTTCGCGCCATGGCCACCCCTGCCGGTGATGGTCACCTCGAAAAGGTCGGTGGCGGCGAAGAAGGAGCCTTCGCGGATCGCGAAAGAGCCGGTCGGCAATCCCGGCCAATTGTGCATCCCGTAGACTTCCTGAATGCCCCAACGCGCCATCATGCCATCGTCGCACATCTCCTTGCCGCCGCCGCCGCCTTCCTCGGCGGGCTGGAAGATGACAACCACGGTGCCGTCGAAATTGCGCGTCTCGGAC
>QVQC01000079.1 GCA_003428585.1 Nioella halotolerans | reverse complement strand
TCCGCCCCCGCGCCGCCGACCAGCACGTCGTCGCCGTCCTGCCCGACCAGCAGGTCGTCGCCGCCCAAGCCAAAGATGTGGTCATCGTCGGCTCCTCCGCGGATCGTGTCGGTGCCTTCGCTTCCGAAAAGCCCGATCCGCACGGTTATCTCGGCGATTTCATAGGCGCCAAGTTCAAGCTGAATATGCGAGTCAGTCCCAACGAACGTGTTCGGATCGAGCGCGTTGATTTCAGTTTCAACGTTGCGATCTGTCGGGGGAAGCGATCCGGTGGAAACAAGCTGTTCACCCGCAAACGCGACGATCCCGGCCTCGCCTCCGCTTCCTGCGGCATAGCCATCAAAGCTGCCAAGAATGGCACCGAAGTCCAATTGCAAATCCACGAGATCACCGTCGGTCATGTTGATGACATAAAGCACGAGATTTGACTGGTCGCCGAAAGCCCGGAAGAGATAATCTGCTTCGGCTTCCTCCGAAGGGCTTAAGCCGTCTTCGATATTCAATGCACTCAAACCGACGATGGAATCCGCCATCATTTTGAAAGATTGACCACCTGCCCGCAGGTAATCGCCAAAATCATTCCAAAACTGGTTGTGATAGAACGCCTCGGGGTCGTGCAGAGTAAAAGCCGCCGCCGATGCGATGCCCTGCTGACTGTAGGTATGCATGGCAAGGATCGAGAGGCCCGCATTTGCCAGGGACGCTCCCCCATCTTCCGCTGATGGCAGGGACCAAGCATGAACATGAAAGAAAAGCTCTTCTTCACCGAATTCAGTTCTCCAAGCGTCCTGCCATTGCGCGATCGCGTAACCGATACGATCCGAGGATGTATCAAACGCGTCGATTGGGTCACCGTTGTCCCAGTAGGAGTCAAAGGTCGCTTGAAGTGTTGTTCCTTCGGTTGAATGAACATCGACCCCCGTGATGGCATCTGCTACATAATCGTCCAGATCCCCAAGATTCTGGACGATCTTGTTGATGAAGAATTCGGCGCGCCACTTGGGCGACGACAACAAGAAATCGGGTGTTTGTATCTCCAATCCTGTTACCAATTCAGCCTGTGATATCGCCTCGTTGACCATGTCGATTGTGCTTTGGACACCGCTAGCATATATCGCAGCTATTTCCGCAATGGTTGTTTGACTGTCGACAAATTGCGAAGGCAGGATTTCGTTTCCAAGGTTTATTTCATTTATCACGACACCCTGCTCTGCCGCATAAGCGAAGACTCGAGCAAAGAAAAATGTATACTCAGCGAGAATTTCCGTGTTGACGTTCGGAATGCCCTCGTTATCCACAAGAACTTGGATCGCAATTGTCCAGTCCAGATCAATGCCGTTGTCAGCACTATAATCTATTATATTGTAAGCAGATTGAAGCTCTTCTATTAAAATATCTTCATCGTTTGCATTTAAAACCTCCCCACCGCCTGGGAAACGGATCGTTCCAACACCAAGCGTTTCCAGCGCAAGCGTCATTTCGCCGCCTGGCCCGATTTCATCTTCGGTGGCGGCTGCATATTTGACGATTACACCAAAGTAGGCGTCAGATACCGGCACGGTTCCCTCTGGCAAGTTCAGTGTGTTTAATTCTGGATTTGGAATTTTAAAGCCCTCCATGGGAGGCAGCATTGCAGACACGTGCGCCACGCATGCAAAAATATGGGATGGATTTTACAATGCATCTCATCGTTTTGCAAAAGAATATTAATGCGTCACGAAATCAGACACTTGGACAACAACCAAGAGCTTGATGCGTTCCGAAAGCAAATTTTTCCCCACATTCGACAGGCAAAACCTTGTCGGCCTTTGCAGCGGGGCGAATTTGTTGCACAAATACCCTGAGGGTATTCATGTCGTGAATCCAGCGTGATTGCTGGGGTGTGTGAGCAGGCCGATCACCCAGTGCTACAAGTCAAGGAGCTGGCCAGCCCATAATGAAGCGCTCAAGCGCCGCGGTTCGCTGACGATCTGGTTCTTTCTGTCGATGGCCTGGGATGCCGTGCCGACAGGCAGGCGCGGCCGACAGCCTGCTGCGACTGTTTGGCGTCGACTGGGCGGTGCCGGACTTCAGCACGCCCTCCCGTCGTCAGACGACTTTGGCCGTGGGCATTCCCTGCCGGGGTTCCAAGGGACCGCTGGACCTCTTGGCAGATAGCACGGGTATCAAGGTCAAAGCAGAAGGCGAGTGGCATGCGTGCATCGCCTTTGAGATCGCCATGTCCGACAACGATTCGCCACACGGCGCCGTGAACAAACGGTCCGAGCCGTGAAACGTCGGCGTATCGCGAACCACTTGCATAGCCGCGTCCGAAAGTGGAACCCGGTCCTCACGCACTACCTTCATACGAGCGACCGGTTCGGTCGACAAAGCCTTTCAGGTCAGATGGATGCGCCGCTTCGCACGGTGGGCCGAGCAATCTCTGGAACGGACGCGATCTTTCAAGGGGCGGGACGTTGGGGATGACGCGGTGTGCTCTTGCCGGCCATCGGCGCCCGGGGCCACGCGACCGCGATACCCGTCTCAGATCTCGATCTCGGCGGCGGCACCGCGCGCGACCGCCCGGTCCACCGCGCGCGCGGCGACGGCAAGGTCCTGCAAACCGATCCCGGTGCCATCGAACAGGGTCACATCCGACGCTGCGCGGCGCCCGTCTGCGGCACCGGTGATGACCGCGCCGATGGGGGTGATGGCGGTTTCTGCCAGAAGGCCCGCCTTCACGGCGTGCTGGCATTCGCCAAGGGTGATGGCCTGCGCCACCTCGTCCGTGAAGACTCGCGCGCGCACCAGGAGGGCCGGGTCGACCTCCTGCTTGCCGGCGGTATCGGTCCCCATGCAGGCCAGGTGCGTGCCGGGGCGCACATGGCCCGCCTCCAGCAGCGCGGCAAAGCTCGACGTGATGGTGATGATCACATCAGCCCGCGCCCCAAGCGTTTCCGGGTCGACCGCCTCGAACGGCAGCCCAAGTTCCTCGGCGGTGTCAGCCAGCCGGGCGAGCCGCTCGGGGTTGCGGTTCCAGCCCAGCACCTTGTCGAACCGGCGCTGCCGAACGGCCGCGCGCATCTGGAACGCGGCCTGGTGCCCGGCGCCCATGATGCCCAGCACCCGCGCATCCTCTCGCGCCAGGTGCCGGATCGACACCGCCGAGGCCGCCGCGGTGCGCAGCGCGGTCAGAAGGTTGCCGCCCACCAGCGCGCGCGGCCGCCCGCTATCGGGGTCGAACAGCACCATTGTCGATTGGTGGTTGGTGAGCCCCTTGGTCGCGTTGCCGGGCCAGTATCCGCCGGACTTTAGGCCCAGCACACCGCCCGCGGCATCGAAGCCCGACTTGAACCCGTAAAGCGCCTCGGCATGGCCAAGCGCCTCGCGCACCACGGGAAAGTTGCGCGCGGCGTCCTTGGCCATGGCGGCAAACACCGCTTCGACGGCGTCGAAGGCGTCGCCCTCGTCGATGAGGTCGGCAATGGCGGCTTCGGGAACGATCAGCATCGCGGGTCTCCTTCTGGCAGGCGTGCTCAATAGGCTTTGCCACGCGCCGAAACCGGCCACAGCGTCTCGACCCGGTCGCCGCGCAGGCCGACATACCAGTCATGGACATTGCAGGTCGGATCGCAATGGCCGGGCACCAGCCTTAGCCTCTCGTTGATCGCCAACACACCCTCCGGGTCGGCAATGACGCCATGTTCGTCCGAGCATTTGACGTAGTCCACGTCGTCGCGCCCGTAGACCACCGGCAACCCACTATCGACCGATTGCGCTTTCAGCCCGGCATCGCAGATCGCCTTGTCGGGTTTCACATGGCTCATGACAGAGGTCAGCAGGAACAGCGCGTTTTCCCATTCGCCCTGGTCGATGCGGTTGCCGTCCTTGTCCAGAATGCGCCCGTAATCGGCATCCATGAACGCGTAGGAGCCGCACTGAAGCTCGTTGTAAACGCCCGACGTTCCCTCGAAATAATAGCTGCCGGTGCCGCCGCCGCCGACGATGTCGCAGTCCAGCCCCTCAGCCTTCAACGCCTCGACCGCGTCGCGCACCATGGCCACGGCGATGTCGATCTTTTGCTTGCGGTCCTCGTAGCGGTCAAGGTGCTGCATCGCGCCCTGGTAGGCCTGGAGGCCCGAGAAGACGAGCCCCGGCGCCGCCCCAATGGCCTTGGCGATGGCCACCACGTCCGGCGTGGTCGTGACCCCACAGCGCCCGGCGCCGCAGTCGATTTCCACGAGGCACTCGATCTCGGTGCCATGCCGCGCGGCGGCCGCCGAGAGGTCGGCCACGTTGTCGATGTCATCGACGCAGACGATGGTGCGGGCGCCCAACTTCGGCAGCCCCGCCAGCCGGTCGATCTTGGCCGCGTCGCGCACCTGGTTGGAGACGAGCACATCCCTGATGCCGCCGCGCGCGAAGACCTCGGCCTCGCTGACCTTCTGGCAGCAGACGCCGCAGGCCCCGCCAAGGCGTTCCTGCAGCTTCGCCACGTCCACCGATTTGTGCATCTTGCCATGCACCCGGTGGCGCAAGCCATGCGCCTTCGCCCAGTCACCCATCTTCATGATGTTGCGCTCCAGCGCGTCCAGATCCAGCACGAGGCAGGGCGTCTGGATGCTGCCCGCGTCCATGCCCGGCAGCGCGGGCACGTCGAACCCCACTTCGAGCCCCTCGAATTGCATATCGGTTTTCATCGCTTCGGCTCCTTCACTTGATCCATGGCAGGCGGTCGAGGTCGACATTGCCGCCGGTGATGATGACGCCGACCCGCTTGCCGGCGAACAGCGCCCGGTTCTTGAGGATGACGGCCAGCGGCACGGCACAGCTTGGCTCGATCACGATCTTCATCCGTTGCCATGTCAGGCGCATCGCGTCGATGATCTCCTGTTCCGTGGCGGTCAGGATATCGCGGACATGGCGGCTGACGAAATGCCAGGTCAGATCCTTCAGCGGCACCTTCAGGCCATCGGCCACCGTCTGCGGGGCATCATCGGCGATGATATGCCCGGCCCTGAGCGAGCGCGCGGCATCGTCGGCCGCTTCCGGCTCGGCGGCGTAGATCTCGACATGCGGGGCCAGTGCAGAGAGCGTCAGGCAAGTGCCCGAGATCATGCCGCCGCCGCCAATGGGCGCGATCACGGCATCAAGCCGCGCGGTCTGCTCGATCAATTCCTTGGAACAGGTCCCCTGCCCCGCGATCACGCGCGCATCGTTGTAGGGATGCACGAAATTGGCGCCGGTTTCCTGCTGCACGCGGGCAAAAACCTCCTCGCGGCTGGTGGTCGAGGGCGCGCATTCGGTGATGATCCCGCCATAGCCGCGCACCGCGTCCTTCTTGGCCTGCGGCGCCGTGCGCGGCATGACGACATGGCAGGGAACGCCCCGCCGGCCCGCCGCGTAGGACAGCGACAGCGCGTGGTTGCCGCTGGAATGGGTGGCGACGCCGCGCGCGGCCTCCGCATCCGAAAGGCCGAAAACGGCATTCGACGCGCCGCGCACCTTGAACGCGCCGGCCTTCTGGAAATTCTCGCATTTGAACAGCAGGTGAGCACCGCTCAGCCCGTCAAGATAATCCGAGGTCAGCACCGGGGTGCGGTGAATATGCGGCTTGATGCGCTCATGCGCGATCAGCATGTCCGCCAGCGTGGGGATGTCCATGCCCGTTCCTCCCGTCCTGTCAGGCGACCGCATCGGCGGCTGCGCCCGGTTTGCGATAAACCGCCTGCGCAGCCGCCACGCCGGACCCGAGGCGGATGTTCAGGCCAAGATCGGCCATCGCCATCTCGACGGTGGCGATGCCGGAAAGCGCCATGGTTTCGGTGAGGCTGCCCAGGTGGCCAATGCGGAACACCTTGCCCGCGACCTGGCCCAGCCCGCCGCCGAAGGCAACGCCGTAAGCCTCTGCCGCATGGGCCACGATACGGCCCGCATCGAACCCGTCGGGCGTGCGGATCGCGCTGACGGTATCGGAATAGAGCGCCTCGCGCGCCGCGCAAAGCGGCAACCCCCAGGCCCGCACGGCGGCGCGCACGCCCTCGGCGATGCGGTGATGGCGGGCAAAGACGGCCTCAAGCCCCTCGTCCAGCAGCATCCGGGTCGACTCCTTCAACCCGTTGAGCAACCCGACCGGCGGCGTGTAGGGATAGCCGTTGGCGGCATGGCCCGCCGCCATGTCGCGCAGGTCGAAATAGGTGCGCGGCAGGCGCGCGGTGTCGATCGCCGCCATCGCCCGCGCCGAGACGCCAAGGATCGCCAGACCAGCCGGCAGCATGAAGCCCTTCTGGCTGCCGGTCACGGCAATGTCGACGCCCCAGTCATCCATGCGGAACTCCATCGACCCGATCGAGCTGACCCCGTCCACGAACAACAGCGCGGGGTGCCCGGCCACGTCCATCGCCCGGCGTACCGCCGCGATGTCGGAGCGCACGCCGGTCGCGGTCTCGTTATGGGTGGCGAGAACGGCCTTGATGGCATGGCCGGAATCGGCGGTCAGGATCTCCTCGAACCGGTCGGCGGGAATGCCCTCGCCCCAGTCCACCTCGACGATCTCGACCGTGAGGCCGTGACGCTGGCACATGTCGATCCAGCGCTGGCTGAACATGCCGTTGCGCGCCGTCAGCACCCGGTCGCCGGGCGACAGCGTGTTGGTGATCGCCGCCTCCCAGCCGCCGGTGCCGCTGGCGGGAAACAGGAACACCTCGGCGGCGCGAGATTGCAGCACCGCGCGCACGCCGTCGCGCGCCGGAACAAGGATCTCGCCGAACAGCGCCGAACGGTGGTCGAGCGTCGGCATGTCCACCGCCTTGCGCAGGGCCTCCGGCATGTTGGTCGGTCCGGGGATGAAAACCGGGTTCTGAAAGCTCATCTCGTGTCTGCTCCGTCGTGGGTTGCAACCACGGTAACGCCGCCGCCCCCGCAAGCCAATTTTTTTGAAAAACTTTTTTATTTTTCGAGATTAGGAATTTAATAACAATATCTCAGTACGTTAAATTTTTTCATTGAGCAGATATGTTTTTCATGATGTTGTTTCACCGCTATATCCCCGCCACCGGATCAGAAGAAAGGCCACCCCGGATGACCCAGCCAACACGTCGCCGCGGACGCCCGCGCGCCTTCGACGGCGACAAGGCGCCGGCACCGATCCAGTCGCTGGACCGGGCGCTTGCCCTGCTGGAAGCCCTGGCCGAAGGGGGCGGCATGACGCTGTCGGAAATCGCCACCGCGCTCGACCAGTCGCCGTCCACCATGTACCGGGTGCTGTCGACGCTGGAGGCGCGCGAGGTCGTCGAGATGGACCCGCAAAACCAGGAATGGGCAATCGGGCCGATGGCATTCCGGCTCGGCTCCGCCTTCCTGCGCCGCAGCGGCATGGTCGAGCGCAGCCGCCCCGCGATGCGCGCGCTGATGGAAGCAACGGGCGAGACCTCGAACCTTGGCATCGCGCGGCACGGCAAGGTCATGTTCATCAGCCAGGTCGAGACGACCGAGTCGATCCGCGCCTTCTTTCCGCCGGGCACGCTGTCGCCGATGCATGCCTCGGGGATCGGCAAGGCGCTTCTGGGCCGGTTTCCCGCCGACCGTCTTGACCGGTTCCTGCGCGACCAGCCGCTTGACCGGTTCACCGACAGGACGCTGATCACGCCCAATGCGCTTCGCGCTGACCTTGCGCGCGGGCGCGACCGGGGCTTTGCCGTGGATGACGAGGAAACCACAATCGGCATGCGCTGCGTCGCCGCCCCCATCCTCAACGTGCTTGACGAGGCCGTGGCGGGCATCTCCGTCTCGGGGCCGTCGCACCGGCTGGCGCCCGAGGACATCGCCCGTGTGGGCCGACTGGTGGCTGATGCGGCGGCGCAGGTGTCACGGCGCATGGGCGCCTGATTGGGCAGGACGGGCTATAGCCGAAAGGTCGGCAGGCTGTTCAGCGCCGCCTTCAGCGCGTCGCCCCAGCGTTCCGAGACATCCGCGAAATAGGGATCGTCCGCGGCGATGCGCCCTGTCTTGCCCGCCCTCAGGCTACCGGTTTCGTAGACATGGTAATCGAAGGGGGCGCCCACGCTGAGGTTCGCCTTGACGGTGGAATCGAAGCTGACCAGCAGAAGGCGCAGCGCCTCGTCGAAGCGCAACCCCGGTTCGTAGGCCCGCACGAGGATCGGGCGGCCATACTTGGTCTCGCCGATCTGGAAAAAGGGCGTGTCCGCGCTCGCCTCGATGAAATTGCCCTCCGGGTAGATCAGGAACAGGCGCGGCGGGCCGCCCGCGATCTGGCCGCCGAGGATCACCGTGGCGTTGAACGACGCATCGGCCTGCTGGCCGGTTTGCGCATGCTGCGCGATCACCTCGCGCAGCGTGTCGGCCACCAGCCGCGCCGCCTGGAACATCGACGGCACCGCCAGCAGCGACGGCGCCCGGTCATCGGGGGCCTTGGTGCGTTCATCGAGAAGGCTGACAAGGGCCTGCGTCGTGGCAAGGTTGCCCGCCGTCAACATGGTGATGACGCGTTCGCCCGGTGCCTCCCAGACATGCATCTTGCGAAAGGTGGAGATGTTGTCCAACCCCGCATTTGTGCGGGTGTCGGACATGAACACCAGCCCCGCCTCCAGAACCAATCCCACGCAATAGGTCATTGCCCGCCCTTACTGCTGCGCCACGCCGATCCGGACGCTCAGCGCCTCGCCCGCGCCGCCGGTCCGCAGGCCAGTTACGGGTGCGGCCTCGGCATAGTCCAGCCCCGTCGCAACGCGGACGTAGCGGTTGTCGGGCGCAATGCCGTTGGCGACATCGAAGCCGACCCAGCCAAGCCCCGCAACATGTGCCTCGGCCCAGGCGTGCATGGCCTCCTGCTCGACCCGATCGTCCAGCATCAGGTAGCCCGAGACGTAGCGCGCCGGCCAGCCCATCTCGCGCGCGGCGGTGATGAAGATATGAGTGTGATCCTGGCAGACGCCCTTGCCCGCGGCGAGCGCCTCCTCCGCCCCCCAATCGGTTTGCGGCTCACCGATCTCGAAGGCGACGGCGGCATGGATCACCTGCATCAGGCTGTGCAGGCGGTCCAGCTCCGTTTCGCCCTCGACGGTGCGCGCCAGCCCGCGCACCCCGGACCCCGCTTTCGTCAGCGCCGTGCCCCGCCGATAGAGCCAAAGCGGGGCGGGCCCCACATGCGGGCCAAGAACGCCGCTGGTATCGCGGATCTCCACCTCGCCTTCCGAGATCACGGCCAGCGACTGTGTATCGCGGTCAAAACTGACCAGTTCCACGAGGTTGTTGTGGTGATCGGTGAACGACAGCTCCTTGTGCCCGCCCTCGACCTCGGTGCGCCAGCGGACCACCCGCTGCTGCTGCCCGGTCTTGGGGGTCTTGCGCAATTGTTGAAGGCCATGGCTGACCGGCGCGTCAAAGCTGTAGCGTGTGGTGTGGCGGATCGTCAGGCGCATTGGATCACTCATAGAAACGGTAATCCTTCTCGATCTGGGCCCCGAGTTCGGACAACAGGTCCAAAAGACGCTGGATGAACTCATGCAGCCCGTAGTCGAAGATCGTGTCGATGGTGTGCGACAGGTAGGCGCGATCAATGTGGTCGGCCTTGTGCCATGCCTCGGGCCGTTTGCCGTAGCATTCGACAAGGTAACCAAGGTTGTCACGCAGCTTGCGCACGCAAAAGGCAAGGCTGCGCGGCATGCGCCGGTCGAGGATCAGGAATTTCGCGATGTCCTGCGGTTCGTAGCTGTTGCCGTATTCCATGCGAAACCCGCCGCGCGCCGAGACCGAGCGCAGGATGGTTTCCCATTGCACGTTGTCCAGCGACGAGCCGATGGAAGTGACCGACGGCAGCAACACGTAATATTTCACGTCGAGGATGCGGGCGGTGTTGTCGGCGCGTTCGAGGAACGTGCCGATGCGGGCGAAATCGTAGATGTCGTTGCGCAGCATGGTGCCATGGGTGGCCCCGCGCACCAGCGATGTCGCCTGCCGGATCGTGCCCAGCACGGCGGGCAGGTCGCGCTCGCCAACCTTGCGGGCCAGCAAATGCTGCGCCCGCATGTGGGCGCCGTTGGTCGCCTCCCAGACCTCGTGGGTCAGTGCCGTGCGCACCAGTCGCGCGTTCTGGCGCGCCGCCGCGATGCAATGGATCACCGAGGAAGGGTTGTCCTTCGACCGCAGCAACCAGTCGATCGCAGCGTCCTTGGTAACATCCTGATGCGCCGCTAGGTAGGCATCGTAGACCCCGGCCGTTTGCAGCACCGGGCGCCATTCGAGGTCAGAGGCGCCCGAGCGGGTCAGCGCGATGCGCTGCCCGGTCTCGATCAGGCGCGCGGTGTTTTCCGCCCGTTCGAGGTAGCGATACATCCAGAACAGCCCGTTCGCGGTCTTTCCGAGCATCAGTCCTCCAGCACCCAGGTGTCCTTGGTGCCCCCACCCTGCGACGAGTTCACCACCAGTGACCCCTTCTTCAGCGCCACCCGCGTCAACCCGCCCGGCGTGATGCGAACGCCCTCTGGGCTGCACAGCACGAAGGGGCGCAGGTCGACATGGCGCGGCGCAAGGCCCGCGCGGCTGAAAATCGGCACCGTGGACAATGCCAGCGTGGGCTGCGCGATATAATGGCCGGGTCGCGCGCGCAGCTTGCGGCGGAAGGCGGCGATCTCCTTTTTCGTCGCGGTCGGCCCGATCAGCATGCCGTAGCCGCCCGACCCGTGCACCTCCTTGACCACGAGGTCGGCCAGGTTGTCGAGCACGTAGGCCAGCGCGTCGGGGTCGGAGCAGCGCCATGTCGGCACGTTTTCCAGTAGCGGGCGCTCCCCGGTGTAAAATTCGACGATCTCGGGCATGTAGGAATAGATCGCCTTGTCATCGGCGATGCCGGTGCCGGGCGCGTTGGCGATGGTGATGCCGCCGCTGCGGTAGACATCCATGATGCCGGGGATGCCAAGCTGGCTTTCGGGGGTGAAATTCAGCGGGTCGAGGAAATCGTCGTCGACCCGGCGATAAAGCACGTCGATGGGCTTGTAGCCGCGCGTCGTGCGCATCGCGACACGGCCATCGACGACGCGCAGGTCGTGCCCCTCGACAAGGTCCACCCCCATCTGGTCCGCAAGGAAGGCGTGTTCGTAATAGGCAGAATTGTAGATGCCCGGCGTCAGCACGGCGACGGTCGGACGGCCCGCCGTCCCTGCCGGGGCAGAGGCCGCCAGCGACCGGCGCAGATCGGCCGGGTAGGTCTGCACCGGCTGCACCCGGTTGCGCACGAACAGCTCCGGGAACATCTGCAACATGGTCTCGCGGTTTTCCAGCATGTAGGAGACGCCGGACGGCGTGCGGGCGTTGTCCTCCAGCACGTAGAACTGCCCCGGCCCGGTCCGCACGAGGTCTATGCCCACCACGTGCGTATAGATCCCGCCGGGCGGTTTGACCCCGATCATCTGCGGCAGGAACGCAGCGTTGCGCGCCAGCATGCCCTCCGGCAGGCGGCCGGCCTTCACGATTTCCTGCCTGTGGTAGATGTCGTGGAGAAAGGCGTTGATCGCCCGCACCCGTTGCTCGATCCCGCGCGACAGGCGCTGCCATTCGGCGTTCGCGATGATGCGCGGGATGATGTCGAACGGGATCAGCCGTTCCTCGGCTTCGGCGCGCCCGTAGACGTTGAAGGTGATCCCGGCAAGCCGGAAGAGATCCTCCGCCTCGCGCTGTTTCGCCAACAGATCCCTTGGATTTTCATCCTCGAACCACGCGTTGAAGCGGCGGTAGGGCTCCCTCACCTCGCCCGCGTCGCGCCACATCTCGTCAAAGAAGCCACCGTCACCCATGGGCCGATTACGAGGCAAGTTCAGGCCAGTTGCAACTGCGCCACGCACAAGGGGACCGGGGAAACGGACCAAGTGCACACTTTTTAGGCAGCATTCGTGATGCAGGGGCCGCGAGGGGGGCAGACCGCGCCCGAGCCGGACGCGGCGCAAGCTCTGCTAAACGCATTTCACGCGGTCGCAGGCGAGCCACGCCACCCCTTACTGCCCGAGCGCGTTGCGCAGCCGTTCCACGACCTCCCCGACCATGGCGGGGTCGTCGCGCGCCTGTTCGATCGCCGCGCCAAGCGCCGCGCGCGCGATCGGCGAAAGCTCTGCCGCGTCGACCCTTGCAAGGGCGGCATCGGCATCGAAGGGCGCGGACGCCGCCGCCTCATCGGTCTCGTCGGTCGCGGCGGGCATCGTCTCGGTCTCGGGCGCGGCGTCAGGCATCTCGGGATCCTGTGCTACCGGCTCTTCTTGCGACGCGCCCGTTTCCTCGGCCTCGTCCGCCTCGGCCCGCAACCCGGCGAGGGCGGCCTCGGCCTGCGCGCGCGCCTCCTGCTCGGCGGCAAGCTGGGCAAGCGCGACATTGAGGGCGGAGCCGAGTGCCTCGACCTGACCCTGCGCGTCGCGGGTGCGCACGCGTTCCGCTTCGAGAGCCTCCTGCAAGCCTTCGAACTCCAGTCGCATTTCCGCGATCTCGGCCTCGGCCGCGTCAAGCTCCGACTGGTAGGCCGCGTTCATCGACTCGATTGCCGCGGCCCGCGCGGTCGCCTGTTCAAGCTCCTGCCGTGCCGCGTCGTGGGCGGCTTCGGCGGCGGCAAGCTGTTCGCCCAACGCCTCCTGCGCCGCGACCTGCGCCGTCAACTCCTCGATTTCCGCCTGCGTCTCGGCAAGGTCCGCCTCCGCCGCCTCGCGCGCGGTCATCGCCGTCTCGCGCATCAGGATCGCCGCCTGACGATCTCCCTGCGCAGCACGCAGCGCCGCCTGAAGGTTGGCGACCTCGCCTTCCAGCTCCAGCAGCCGCGCCGTCGTCTCCGCATCGGGGACGGCACCGGGCTCGGCGGCGTCGGTGACCTCGGTACAATCCCATTTCCCGCGGTCGGGGCCTCGGTCGATCTGCACGCCGGTCGGGTCGATCACGTAGGTCGTGCCGTCGCGAGTCAGGGCATAGAGATCCTCGGCCAACACCTGCAACCTGCCCGACCCGTCGGCCATCGCGCCATCCGAAATGGCGAAGCGTTCGCTCTGCCCGTTGATCTGACAATCGAGCACAAGGCTATCACCGCCCGCCGCCTGTAGCGGCTCCGGCGGGCCGGCAAGGGCGGTGGAGGACAAAAGCGACAGGGCGAGGGGCAGGCAGAAAAGCGTGCGGGTCATCGGGGCGACCTTTCATGAATGCGGTTGACTGAAAACGGCCCCCGCCGACGGGGTGCGCGGCAGGGCGACCTCCCTACCGCGAGGATAGTCAATCCGCGCGCCTCTGCCTAGCCTCGGCCTTGGCGACCTGCGCCTTCACGGCGGCGAAACTGTCGGGCGTGACGGAAATCGAGTCGATCCCCGCATCGACCAGCACCTGCGCGAAGGCCGGGTCGTTCGAGGGGGCCTGCCCGCACAGCCCGATCTTGCGCCCCGCCGCGCGGGCCTTCTCGATCACCGTCCGGATCATCCAGATCACCGCCGGGTCGCTTTCGTCGAAAAGCGCCGCCAGCCGGTCGCTGTCACGGTCCACCCCGAGGGTCAGCTGCGTGAGGTCATTGGAGCCGATGGAAAATCCGTCGAACCGGTCGGCGAACGCCTCGGCCCGGATCACGTTGGCGGGGATCTCGCACATGACATAGACCTCCAGCCCCGCCTGCCCGCGCGCCAGCCCCGCCTCGGCCATGACCGCCAGCACGCGGTCGGCCTCTTCGGGGGTGCGGCAGAAGGGGATCATGACGGCGACGTTCCGAAACCCCATCTCCTCGCGCAGCCGCTTGATGGCCCGGCATTCCAGCGCGAAACCGGGGGCATAGGCCGGATCTGTGTAGCGCGAGGCGCCGCGAAAGCCGATCATCGGGTTTTCCTCTTCCGGCTCGAACGCCCGGCCGCCCAGAAGTTCGGCATATTCGTTGGTCTTGAAATCGCTCATTCGCACGATCACCGGATGGGGATGGGCAAAGGCCGCGATCTGCGACAGGCCGCGCGCCAGCCCGTCCACGAAATAGGCCGGTTTGTCGGGGTGACCGGCGGTCAGTGCTTCGATCTGTGCGCGGTCCTCCGGGTTGGTGACCTTGTCAAACTCGATCAGCGCCATGGGATGGACCTGCACGGCGTTGTTGACCACGAATTCCATCCGCGCCAGCCCCACCCCGTCGACCGGCAGACGCCACCAGCGGAAGGCGGCACTTGGGTTGGCCATGTTGAGCATGATCTTCGTGCGCGTTGCCGGCAGGTCAGAGACATCCATCTCCTCGACATGAACCTCGGCGATACCATCATGCACCAGCCCATCCTCGCCGCCCGCGCAGTTCACCGTCACGTCCTGCTGGTCGTGCAGAACGTGGGTGGCGTTGCCGGTACCGACGATGGCCGGCACGCCCAGTTCGCGGCTGACGATGGCAGCGTGCGAGGTGCGCCCGCCATGGTCGGTGACGATGGCGGCGGCGCGCTTCATCACCGGCACCCAGTCGGGATCCGTGTTCGAGGTCACGAGGATCGCACCATCCTCGAAGCGGTCGATATCGGCCACATCCTCGATCAGGCAGACCCGGCCCGTGGCAACGGCACTGCCCACCGACAGCCCCTTGATCAACACCTCGCCCGCCCCAGACATCGAATAGCTGCGCAGCGCCCCCGCCTTCAGCCGCGATTGCACCGTTTCGGGCCGCGCCTGCACGATGAACAGCTCGCCCGTATCCCCGTCGCGCGCCCATTCCATGTCCATCGGGCAGCCATAGTGGCGCTCGATCGTGGCGGCCATGCGCGCAAGGGCGAGGATTTCCGGGTCGCTCAACACCCAGGCCGAGCGCTCGGCCTTCGCCGTCGGCACGTTTCGCACCGGCGCCGGGCCGTCGCCGCCAAGGATCATCTTGATTTCCTTGGCGCCCTTGCGCTTGCCCACGATGGGCGCAAGCGACGCGTCGTCGAGGAACGGCTTGAACACCTGGTATTCGTCGGGGTCCACCGCGCCCTGCACCACGTTTTCGCCCAGCCCCCAAGCCGCGTTGATCAGCACCACCCGGTCGAAGCCGGTTTCGGTGTCGATGGAAAACATCACCCCCGACCCGCCGGTATCGGCGCGCACCATGCGCTGCACCCCCACCGACAGCGCCACGGCCATGTGGTCGAACCCTTTCACCTCGCGGTAGCTGATCGCCCGGTCGGTGAAGAGGGAGGCAAAGCAGCGCCGGCAGGCGGCCAGCAGCTCGGCCTCGCCCGAGATGTTGAGGAAGGTTTCCTGCTGCCCGGCGAAACTGGCATCGGGCAGATCCTCGGCGGTGGCCGAACTGCGCACCGCGACGGCGAGGTCGGGCTTGCCGGCCTGTGCGCCAAGATCCCGGTAGGCGGCAAAGATATTGTCACGGATCTCGTCAGGCCAGTCACCGGCGATGATGGCGGCGCGGATGGCGCGGCCCGCCTCGGCCAGCGTGATCTTGTGCGCCTGCCAGCGGGCGATGGTTTCGGACACGGTGGCCGCGAGGTCGTTCTCGGCGATGAAGGCGCGGTAAGCGTCGGCGGTGGTCGCAAAGCCGCCGGGCACCGCGATCCCCTGCCCGGCCAGTTCCTGCACCATTTCGCCAAGACTGCTGTTCTTGCCGCCCACAAGGGCGACATCCGCGCGCCGAAGCGCCTCGAACCCGATAACGTAACGCGACATGCGACCTCCTCCCAAAGGTATGCTGAGTATTCGGACAGGCTACGTTGGTTCGCGCGCGCATACCTTGATACAGGTCATGGTTGTCGCGCACGGTTCGCGCCACTACCAACACGAAGAGAGAGGAGCCCCTTGCCATGACATCCAAGGACCTTACCGACCGCCTCGCCGCCGCCCAGATGCTGGACACCGACCTGCTGGTCGAGATCAGCAGCGCCGCGGCACGGGTCTTTCCCACCGCCCCGGCCAATCCCGAGGGCATCGCCGATGCCTCCGAGGCGGTGATGCACGTGATCGCGCGCTGCCTGCCGGGCTGGCACGTTCACCTGACCGGGCAGGCGGCCGAACCCGATGCACATTGGCGCTGTTCGCTGCGGGCGTCCGAAGCGCATGACGATGACGAGGTGGTCGGCGCGGCGCATGGCCCGACGATCCCGCTGACACTGGCCCGCGCGCTGTGGGACGTGGTGCGGAAATCGGGGTGAGGCGGAAGCGCACGCCCGCCGGGCGCAGTGCTGTTCACACCGCGCCAAAGCTCTCATTCACTCCGCGCCTGTGGGCAAAGACCACAAGGCCGGACATGGCAGACCTTGAGAACAAGCCGCGCAGCCCCGACGCGCGCGGGCAGTTGCGCCATCGGGGCTCAAATCTGCCCTTCGAGCATTTCACCGCACCTGCGTCATGCCCCGCGCCACGCGGACTGGAACCTGTGCGGCGAGACCCCGTATTTCTCTCGAAACCGGCGCGAGAAGTGGTTGGTCGACTCGAACCCGCAGGACGAGGCGATATCGGCCACCTTCATGTCGGTCTCGGCCAGCAGCATCCGCCCCCGGCGCAGGCGCAGGTCGGTCAGGTATTGCTTGGGCGTCGCCTTCACATGGGTCAGGAACAGCCGCTCGATCTGGCGACGGGAAATCGCAAAGCGCTGCGCCAGGTCGTCGAGCGAGATCAGCTCCTCGATATTTTCTTCCATGTAGCGCAGGATCTGCAGCAGCTTGCGGTTGCGGGTGCCCAGCGACGCCGCGCGGGAGCTTTGCTGCGCCTCCTCCTCCGACCGGTGGACCGGGTGCAGGCACATATTGAGCACCGAATGCGACAGGATCGGGCCGAAGCGTTCAGAGATCAGCCGCAGGAAGAGGTCGGTCGCCGAGGACCCGCCGCCGCAGGACACGATGCGCCCGTCGATGGCGTAAAGCTGGTCCAGCGGTTCTAGATCGGGGAAGCTTTCGCGGAAGGGCGGCATGTTTTCCCAGTGCAGCGTGAAATCGCGCCCCTTGAGGATGCCGGCCTGCGCCAACGCGTAGGCACCGGTGCACAAGCCGCCCACCATGTGCCCCATGCGCCAGTGCCGGCGCACCAGCCCGGCCACCTGATCGCTGACAACGGTATCGGGTTCTACCCCCGAACAGACGAACAGCGCGCCGGGGATCCGCGCCTCTGACAGGGCGCAGGTCGCGCCGATTTCCACCCCGTTCGAGGCCCGCACCGGGCGGCCGTCCTCGGTGATCATCTGCCAGCTGTAAAGCTTCTGCCCGGTCAACTGGTTGGCGATGCGCAAGGGCTCTATCGCGGAGGTAAAGGCCAGAAGCGACAGCTTGGGCAACAGAAGGAAGCTGATCACGTCCGTCGTCTGGCCGGCCGGCAGATCCACATGCGCCACCCCCTTGGGGATGAACTCGTCATTCATAGGCCAAGCGCCCTCCACCGTTCGTGCGGCGCGCGCGTCACACCGCGCACCGTGGTCGGCGCAAGGTAAGGCATCGCCGCGCCGGATGCCAGCCGGGGGGCGCCGTCAGACCTCGCCCCGCGCCTGCAACAGGTCGGTCAGCCAGTCGGGGTCCATTTCCGGAACCGATGACAGCAGCAACTCGGTATAGGGATCATGCGGCGGGGCGAACACGGCCGCTTTCGGGCCCTGTTCGATGACGTGGCCCTCCTTCATCACCACCACCTCGTCGGCGATTGCCTTCACGGTGGCCAGATCGTGGGTGATGAACATGTAGGCCAGATCGAATTCCGATTGCAGCTTGTCGAGCAGTTTCAGGATGCCCTCGGCCACCAGCTGGTCAAGCGCCGATGTCACCTCGTCACAGATGATGAACCTTGGTTCGGCGGCGAGCGCCCGGGCAATACCGATGCGCTGTTTCTGGCCACCCGACAGTTCCGACGGCAGCCGGTCGATATAGTCGTCCGGCTCCAGTTCGATCAGCGACAGCAATTCGCGGATGCGGTCCTCCAGCCGCTTGCCGCGCAGGCCCAGATACATCTGCGCCGGGCGCCCGATCACCTCGCGGATGCGCAGCTTGGGGTTCAGCGCGGTATCGGCCATCTGGTAGATCATCTGCGCCTGGCGCAACTGGTCGCGGCTGCGCCGGCGGTAGTCGGGCGGCAGCACCTCGCCCTCGAACAGGATGCGACCCTGATGCGGCGGCAACAGCCCGGTGATCACCCGCGCCGCGGTGGACTTGCCCGAGCCGGATTCACCCACCACCGCCACGGTGCGCCGCGCGTGGATGTCGAAACCCACGTTTTCCAGCACGTTCAGCGTACCGTAGCCGGCGGTTACGTTCTGCACCGACACCACCGGCACGGCATCGCCCGCCACGGGGGGCTGTTCCGCCCGGGCATAGCTGCGCACCGCCCAGAGCGATCTGGTATAGTCTTCCTTCGGGGCGGCCAGCATGGTGCGGGTGTTGGCCTCCTCTACCTCGTCGCCCTTGAGCAGCACCTTAATGCGGTCGGCCATCTGCGCCACCACCGCGAGGTCATGTGTGATGTAGATCGCGGCGGTGTCGAACTCCTCCACGATCTTGCGGATCGCGGCGAGCACCTCGATCTGGGTGGTCACGTCAAGCGCCGTGGTCGGTTCGTCGAAGATGATCAGGTCGGGCCGGCAGGACATCGCCATCGCCGTCATCGCGCGCTGCAATTGCCCGCCGGAAACCTCGTGCGGGTAGCGAAAGCCGATGCTGTCCGGGTCGGGTAGTTGCATCCGGCGGTAGAGATCGACCGCGTCGGCCTGCGCCTCGGCCCGGCCCATCATTCCGTGCTGCACCGGCGCCTCGCAATACTGGTCGATCAGCTTGTGGGCGGGGTTGAAGCTGGCCGCCGCGGATTGCGCGACATAGGCGATGCGCGCGCCGCGCAGGTGGCGCTTCGTCGCCTCGCTGGCCGCGGTCAGGTCGATTCCGTCGAAGCGGATCTCCCCCCCCGCGATGCGACAACCGTCGCGGGTAAAGCCCATGGCGGCCAAACCGACGGTAGACTTGCCAGCCCCGGATTCGCCGATCAGCCCCAGCACCTCGCCCTTGCGCAATTCCAGGTCGATGCCGTTCACGATTCCGGTCCAGCTGTCATCGGCGCGGCCCTCGATACGCAGGCCCTTCATGGTCAACAGAACGGGTTTTTCGGACTCGGTCACGGTCATCGGCTCACTCCTTCAGGCCGCTGGCGCGATGCAACTGCCAGTCGACCACGAAGTTCACGGAAACGGTCAGGAGCGCGATGGCACCCGCGGGCAGAAGCGGCGTGATGTCGCCAAAGGAAATCAGCGTCGCGTTCTCTTTCACCATCGACCCCCAGTCGGCCAGCGGCGGTTGCAGCCCGAGGCCGAGAAAGCTGAGCGCCGAGATCGCCAGAAAGACAAAGCAGAACCGCAGCCCGAATTCCGCCACCAGTGGCGCCAGCGCATTGGGCAGGATCTCGCGGGTGATCAGCCGCCACAATCCCTCGCCGCGCAGCTTCGCCGCCTCGATGTAATCCATCACCACGATATTCAGCGCAACAGAACGCGCCAGCCGGTAGACGCGGGTGGAATCGATCACCGCGATGACGAGGATCAGGGTCAGGATCGAGGTGCCGAAGATGGTCAGCAGCAACAGCGCGAAAATCAGCGCCGGAATCGCCATCAGAACGTCCACCAGACGGCTCAGCCCCTGGTCGAGCCAGCCGCCCACCGTCGCCGCCAGCATCCCGAAGACCGACCCGATCAGGAAGGCCAGCAACGTGGTGGCAAAGGCGATACCCACCGTGTTGCGCGCCCCGAAGATCAGCCGCGAAAGCATGTCTCGCCCAAGGTTGTCTGTGCCCAGAAGGTGCACGCTGTTCCACGGCATGTATTCGGTGCCGACGACGGCGCGTTCGGGGAACGGCGCGATCAGCGGCGCGAAGATCGCCACGAGAATATAAAGGAGGATCATCAGCATCCCGAAAGAGGCCGTCAGCGGCGCGGTGCGCAACTCGCGCTTGACGCCGGCCGGGGTGATGGCGATCGCGCCGGTGCGAAACAGCCAGCCCGCCGCGAGGCAGCCGGCTATGGCGACGAGAAACCAGAAAATGGTAGTGAGAACGCCCATGCCCTGCCCCCCTCAGCGCCGCTTCACGAGACGCGGGTTGGACAGGGTCGCCAACACGTCCGCCGTGAGGTTCAGCAGCACGTAGGCCGCCGCGAAGATCAGCGCCACCGCCTGCACCACCGGCATGTCGCGCGCCGCCACGCTGTCGACCATCAACTGCCCGAGGCCGGGATAGACGAAGACCACCTCGACCACGACCACCCCGGTGATCAGGTAGGCAAGGTTCAGCGCGATCACGTTGATGATCGGGGCCAGCGCATTGGGCAGCGCGTGGCGCAAGATGACGCGCATCGGCGACATGCCCTTCAGCCGGGCCATTTCGATATAGGGACTGGCCAGAAGATTGATGATCGCCGCCCGCGTCATCCGCATCATGTGGGCGGTGACCACCAGCGTCAGGGTCAGCGCCGGCAGGAAGGTCATGTACAGCTTGTCGACGAAATCGGTCGTGGGCCGGATCGTCGCCATCGACGGAAAGGCCCCGCCCATCCCCGCCAGCCAGAAAATCAGGATATAGGCGACGAAGAACTCGGGAAAGGAAATCGAGGTCAGGGCCGAGGCGTTCACCACGCGGTCGAAGACCGAGTTGCGAAACAGCGCCGCGAGAATGCCCAGCATCAGCGACAGCGGCACCGCGATGGCCGCAGCATACAGCGCAAGGAACAGGGTATTGCCCAGCCGGGTGCCCAGAAGGTCCGCCACGGGGCGACGATTGGACAGGGAATCGCCGAACTCGCCTTGCAGGATACCGCAATGGGTCGGTGCCTCGGCGGCGGTCATGCCCGCACCGAGGCAGCGGCCGGTCACGACCCCCTCGGCATTCACGCTGGTCCAACCGGGCAGCACGCCCAGCCACTCGCCGTAGCGGATATGCATCGGCAGATCGAGCCCCAGTTGCCGCCGGATCGCGGCCACGGTTTCGGGCGTCGCCGACTGGCCGAGGAATTCCTCGGCAAAATCACCGGGCAAAAGCTCCGTCGCGCCGAAAATCAGCATCGAGACGATGAACAGCGTCAGCACCCCGAGCGCCAGACGCTTCGCAATCATGATCAGGATAGGTGACATGGATCCCCCTGCAGGCCACGCCATGCCAAGCGGGCCTGAGTCACAAGACTGCCCCCGGGCCGCGCATGGCCACCCGGAGGACAATCGTCGTTAGCGGATTACGCGAACCACCAGCGTTCGGCAATGCGGTGCCCGTCATTGCGCCAGTTGTTGGCGACGGTGTCGGGCCGTACAAGGTGATCGCCATGCGCGCCGACATAGTTGGCAAACATCGGGATGATGGTGCCGCCTTCGTCGGAGACAAGCTGCTGCATCTCGAAATACATCTCGCGGCGCAACTCCTGGTCGAGTTCCGCGCGGGCGGCGACCAGCAACTCGTTGAAGCGTTCGTGGCTCCAGTAGGATTCGTTCCACGCCGCGCCATCGGAATAGGCGGTGGCGAACATCCAGTCCTCGGTCGGGCGCCCGCCCCAGTAGGTGCCCGTGAAGGGCAACTGCATCCAGACATTGGACCAGTAGCCATCGTTGGGCTCGCGCACGACATTGAGGTCGATCCCCGCCTCGGCCGCGGTTTCCGAGAACAGAACACCGGCATCGATGGCGCCAGCGAAGGCGGCATCGGCAAGGTGAATGTCGACCGACAGGTTTTCCATCCCCGCCTCGCGCAGGTGATGGCGGGCGCGGTCAGGGTCCAAGGTCTTTTGCGGCAACTCGGTGTTGAAGAACCGTTGGCCGGGGCCGATCGGGTGGTCATTGCCGACGGCGCCGTAGCCGTTCAACACGGTTTCCACCATCTGGTCGCGGTCGATGGCGTATTTCAGCGCGAGGCGCACGTTGTTGTCGCTGAAGGGCGCTGCGCGGGTGTCCATCGGCAGGCCGTAATGCTGGGTGCCGGTCACCGACAGGATCTGGATACCCGACGCGCGCTGCAACAGATGCACGGTGTTCAGGTCGACAGTGTCGATATAATCCAGCTGCCCCGAGATCAGCGCGTTCTGGCGCGCAGCGTCATCATGGATCGCCGTGATCTCGACCGCGTCGAACCACGACGTGTTCGATTTCCAGTAGCCGTCATGGCGCACCAGCCGGGCGCCGACGCCCATCTCCAGCTCCTCGATCGCGTAGGGTCCACAGCCATCGGTCGTCTGCGGGTCGATGGTGCCATCGGTCGCGGGCAGGATCGGGATGTGGTAATCCGACATGATGAACGGGAAGTCAGCATTGCCCGAGCCCAGCGTGACATGGACGTTCATCCCGTCTGCACGCAGTTCGACGATATCCTCGACGATGGGCTTGGCCGCGGAGGTGGACTCCTCCCCCCGGTGATGGTTGATGGAGGCGATCACGTCCTCCGCCGTCACGGTGCGCCCGGAATGGTATTGCACGCCAGACCGGATCGTGAAGACCCATTCACGCGCGCCGTTCGATGCCTCCCAGCTTTCGGCGATCTCCGGCACCAGCGACCCATCGGGCGCGATCTCGGTCAGGAAGTTGTTTCGCGTATGCGCCAGCAGGATGGTGAAGTCATTTTCCCACGACCCGGGGTCGAGACTATCGGTGGTGGAGCCGTGGGCGACACCGATGCGCAGCGTGCCGCCGCGCGTCGGCTGCGCGCGGGCCATGCGCGCGCCCATCGGGCCAAGCACTGCGGCGCCGCCAATGGCCGACGCGCCTTTCAGAATTCCGCGGCGGCTTACGCCACCCGTGAAGAGAGGGGTCTTCATCATCGTTCATTCTCCGCTGTTGTCATGCGTTTGCCGGGCCTCTTGTGTGCCCGAACCAGTTCAGCGCGGCCAATGTCTGCCATCGGCAAGCAACCGCGACACGGTCGTTCATCCGTCTCGTCAGGGGGCGAAGGGACCACCCTTTCCGCCACGACCGTCATCCGTCTGCCTCGCTGCATGACTGCACTGTTGCACGGGTTCCCCGCGTGGAAAACCTGAATTCGACACGTGATCGATATTTTACGACATGCGTCTGGCGGAATGCACGGGTTTTCAGCCAGTCCGGCCCCCCGTTTCCGCCGGTTGGCTTGGGCGACCGCGCTCGAACGGCTGCCTTTCGGACCATTGCAAGGGGCGGCCGGCGATCATGCGCCGACCCGAGGGGCGAACAACCTTGCCTTACCGACATCGCAAAGGGCGCCTGAAAGGAGCTTGTGGATAAGTGGGAGTGACGCCGACCACGAAGGATAAAGATCGCAAATATGAAATACTTGAAGTCAAGACTCTCAAGGTGATGTGTATACACAAGCGACGCGATTTACTTGGTTATGCAATGAAAACCCGATTTCGAAAGGAAAGATGGCCTCATCCCTTCCAAGACCTTTATGCACAAAGAACATCGCTTTACTGTAAGGGCGATTTCCGAACGTGTGCCTTCGAAAGAATGGCCTTGGCCGAGTGTTCGCGCACCACCCGCGGCCATGTTCAAGGATTGGCCGGGCCACCGCGCGCCTGCAAGGCGCGGCGACGCCATGATCACGCAGCATCCGCGATCCTGTCGAATACGGACCGCCGGACTGGTCATGGTTTGGCGGAGACTGAACTTTTAGGATTTGAAAACAGGGAATTACGGGGAATCTCTCAGGGGTCATCGCTTTTGATCAAATAGGAAATCGGCTATCTCCAACCTTCCCCGGTGCCTGCCGCGGATTGCTTCGAGCAGCCCAGCCTTCACCGACGACTCGAAGTTCGCTGAACAACATGCTGGAATCACGCGCGGAATCCTCT
This sequence comes from Nioella halotolerans, assembly GCA_003428585.1. Taxonomy (GTDB): domain Bacteria; phylum Pseudomonadota; class Alphaproteobacteria; order Rhodobacterales; family Rhodobacteraceae; genus Nioella; species Nioella halotolerans. The sequence continues at coordinate 109,729 of QVQC01000079.1, read as the reverse complement.
CTGGACCTTCCTAACCGGCCCCGTCGAGGATATCGCAGGCCTTACGGGCCAGCGGATCCGCCAACGCCCCCACCTGCAACGCGCGGTCCGAGGCGGCATTGCCTTGCAGCCCGCGATGTTTCACCCCTTGCACGATGGCCGCCAATCGGAAGAGGCCGAAGACGAGGTAGAAGTTCCAATTCGTGATGCCGGAAATCCCTGCCCTCTCGCAATAGCGCGCGACGTAGTCGGCCTCCGACGGCAGGCCCAGCGCGGCCCTGTCCACACCGTCCAGCCCGCCCAGCACCGGCCCCGGCGGTATCCGCCACAGCATGCATTGATAGGCGAGGTCGGCCAGCGGATGGCCCAGCGTCGACAATTCCCAATCCATCACCGCGATCAGGCGCGGCGCATCGGGTGCGAACATCGCATTGTCCAGCCTGTAATCGCCATGCACCAGCGACACCCGCCCGTCATCGGCGACCATGTTGGCGGCCAGCCAGACGATGATCCGCTCCATCGCCGGGATCGTCCCGGTCTCGGTCGCGCGATACTGGCGCAGCCACGTGGCGTATTGCCGTTCGTAATAGTTGCCGGCGCGGCCGAAATCGGTCAGCCCCGCAGCAGTCAGGTCAACCGCGTGGATCGCGGCCAGCGTCGCGTTCATCTGGTCGTAGATCGCCGCCCGCTCGTCCCGCGCCATGCCCGGCAGCGCCGGGTCCCAGAACACCCGGCCGGCAACGTAGTCCATCACGTAGAAGACGGACCCGAGCACCCCTTCGTCCTCGCAAAGGTGCAGCGCGCGGGCCACAGGCACGTCCCTCTCGGCCAGCGCCGAGAGCACCCGGAACTCCCGGTCCACCGCATGGGCCGACTTCAAGAGGTCACCGGTCGGCTTACGGCGCAGCACGTAGGCACCGCTGTCGGCGACAAGCTTGCTGGTCGGGTTGGACTGCCCGTCAGCGAAATCCTGCACGGCGCGCAGCCCGCGAAACCCCGGCACATGTGCCTCAAGGTAGCGGCCCAGCCGGGCAAGGTCGGCCGCCTCCATGGCTATCCGCGCCCCTCGTGATGGGCCCGCACAAGGTGCCGGCCAAGGGCCATCATGTGCACTTGATCGGGCCCATCGACAAGGCGGGTCTGGCGGGCATAGTTGAAGAGCTCGGCAAGCGGCGTGTCCTGCGTCAGCCCGGCGCCGCCATGGATCTGGATGGCGCGGTCGATCACCGTCTGCGCCATCGTCGGCGCCACGATCTTGATCGCGGAAATCATGTCGCGCGCCGCCTTCGCGCCCTCGCAGTCTATCTTCGCCGCCGCCTTCAGGGTCAGCAGCCGCGCCTGTTCGATCTCGCACCAGCTGCGCGCGATATCCTCGCGCACCGATTGGTGCTGGCCAAGCTTGCGCCCGAAGGTCTCGCGCGTCTCGACCCGGTCGAGCACCAGCTCCAGCGCCCGCTGCGCCGCCCCCACCAGCCGCATGCAATGGTGAATACGCCCCGGCCCCAGCCGGCCCTGCGCGATCTCGAAGCCCCGCCCCTCTCCCAGCATAAGGTTTTCCGCCGGCACGCGCACCTCGTCAAATTCGATCTCCGCCTCGCCGAAAGGCGCGTCGGAATAGCCGAAGGTGGTGACATGGCGCAAGATGTTCACCCCCGGCGCATCGCGCGGCACCAGGATCATGCTCTGCTGGCGGTGCCGATCGGGGTTGTCCGGGTCGGACTTGCCCATGACGATGAACACGGCGCAACTGTCGCGCATGCCGCCCGTCGTGTACCATTTGCGCCCGGTCACCACGTAATCCTCGCCATCGCGGCGGATCGCGGTGCGGATGTTGGTGGCATCGGAGGAGGCGACATCCGGCTCCGTCATGGCAAAGCCGGACCGGATCTCGCCGGCCAGCAAGGGCTCCAGCCAGCGGGCTTTCTGCGCCTCCGTGCCATAGAGCATCAGGGTTTCCATGTTGCCGGTATCGGGTGCGTTGCAATTGAAAATCTCGGGCGCCCACCAGACCCGGCCCATGATCTCGGCCAGCGGCGCATATTCGAGGTTGGTCAGCGTGCCGCCATGCGCCCTTGGGCGGAACAGGTTCCACAGTCCGGCCGCGCGGGCCTCCTGCTTCAGATCCTCGTAGAAATCGGGGGTGCGAAAGGGGGTTTTTGTCTTGGCGAAGTGCCGGGCGAAGGTCGACTCGGCGGGATAGACATGCGCCTCCATGAAGGCCGTCAGGCGCGCCTGAATCTCTTGCATCTTTCCAGTCGGTTCGAAGTCCATCGTCTCACACCTCCCGCGCCGGTGGAATGACGATCCGGCCCCCACCCGCCACTGTCAACCGTGCCGTGGTGTCATCCAGTCCACATCAAGCAGCGGGCCGGTCCAACGCGACCCGTTGCAAGCGCACGCTGTGACCGACAGCAAGCAGACGGGTCCGGGTGGACGCCGAAGGCAGCCCCGCAAAGGGATGATGCGCCGGACGTCGACGCCGAAGGTTGAAAAGGCAAAAGGGCGGCCACGCGGGCCGCCCCATCCCGTTACCCGGGTGTCATGCCGCGCAATCGCTCTGACCGGCGCCGGAGAAGCTCCACCGTTGTCAGCAAGATGATCGAGATCACCACAAGGATCGTTGCCACCGCGAGGATCGTGGGCGAGATCTGTTCGCGCAGGCCAATGAACATCTGCCAGGGCAGCGTCTTTTGCCCGGCGGAGCCGACGAAAAGCACGATCACCACCTCGTCGAAGGAGGTGATGAAGGCAAACAGTCCGCCGGAAATCACCCCGGGCAGGATCAGCGGCATCTGCACCCGGAAAAAGGTCGTCACAGGGTTCGCGCCGAGATTGGCCGCGGCCCGTGTCAGCGACTTGTCGAACCCCACCAGCGTCGCCGTGACCGTGATGATCACGAAGGGAATGCCGAGGGCGGCATGCGACAGCACGACGCCAAGATACGTCCCCTGAAGCCCGATCCGGCTGTAGAAAAAATACATCCCCGCCGCAGAAATGATCAACGGCACGATCATCGGCGAGATCAGGATCGCCATGATGACCCCGCGGAAGGGCACGTGGCTCTGGCTCAGCCCGATCGCGGCCAGCGTGCCGAGGGAAACCGCGATTATGGTGGCCACCGGCGCGATCAGCACCGAATTGCGTAGCGCCTGCTGCCACGACGGGTTGGTGAAAAAATCACGGTAATGTTCGAGCCCGTAGGCATCGGGATCCAGCCGCAGCATCCCCGGCGTGAAGGTGAAGAAGTTCTCGGCGTTGAAGCTGAGCGGGATGATGGTGACGATCGGGGCGATCAGGAAGAAGAAGATCAACCCGCAGAGCACGCGGAACCCGTAATACCAGACTCTCTGACCGGTCGAGGCGTATATCGGAAGGCTCATGATCGTTACCCCAGTTTCACGTTGTCGATGCCGACGAGCTTGTCATAGGCCCAGTAAAGCACGAGCACGACGGCCAGCAGGATGGACCCGAGCGCGGCCGCGAGGCCCCAGTTCAAGCTGTCAGAGATGTGATAGGCAATCCGGTTCGAGATGAACGTGCCGGTTTCGCCACCGACCAGTTCCGGCGTGATGTAATAGCCGATGGACAGGATGAAGACGAGGATGCAGCCCGCGCCGATCCCCGGCACCGAATTGGGGAAGTAGACCCGCCAGAAGGCCGTCCAATCCGTTGCGCCAAGCGATTTCGCGGCCCGCATGTAGGAGGGCGGGATCGTCTGCATCACCGAATAGAGCGGCAGGATCATGAATGGCAGCAGGATATGCGTCATCGCGATGATCGTACCGGTCTGGTTGTTGATCAGCTGCAATCGGTTGTCATCCGCGACCAGCCCGATCCAGACAAGGAGATCGTTGATCACCCCTTGCTGTTGCAACAAAACTTTCCAGGCCGAGGTCCGCACCAGAAGCGATGTCCAGAATGGCAGCAGCACAAGGATCAAAAGCAGGTTGGACGTCCGCATCGGCAGGTTGGCCAGCAGGAAGGCAATGGGATAGCCCAGCAAGATGCAGCTTCCCATGATGACCATCGACATGAACAGCGTCCGGCCGAACAACGTGCCGTAGATCTGAAGGTTCTCGGGCTGCGCGCTAATGCCCTCGGGAGTCAGCCGCATGTCGATCGCGGTCAGGAAATAACCCGGCGTGAAGGACGGCGAATAGGCGTGGATCGTGCCCCAAGTGTCCAGGCTGCCCCAATCCTCGTCTTCCTCGATGAAGAACTCGGTATAACTGATGTCGGGCAGTTGATCGCGGGCCTCGTATGCGGCTTGCAACTCCGCGGCGCCGTCGCCGGAATATGCCGCAATCGCCTCGCCCGCCCCGTCGCGGCGCAAATCGGTGGCCAGCGCGGTGAAGACCGCTTCCCACGGTTCTTCCTCGGCGACGACATCCTCGTCGACTAGCGCCGTGTAGGCCGCGAAGGCCGCATAGGCATCGGCGGTGCGCGGCAGGATCGCGGCAATCTCGGCGTCCGGCACGAAACCCACATCGCCCGCCACCGGTTCGTCGAGCAAGGCGGACAGCCGGTCGCGCTGCGCGTCTATCAGGCCCCCCGCTTCCGCGTCGCCATCACCTGCACCCATGAAATCGTACCAGAAACCGGCCTCTTCCCAGATCGGATCGACGCCCTCGAACACGTCGAAATAATCGTCGCCAAGATCATCGAGCGACCGTCCGGTGCCCCGGAACAGGGACGACATCCCGGTCTCTTCGTAGTTGAGCCGCGACCCGACCCGCGTATGGCGCCGGGCTTCGGCGGCAAGGAACATGTCGTAATAGAGCGCTTCGAACACCGCTTCGTCGGGCGGTTCACCGTTGGCGAAATCCCAGCTTTCCAGCGTCGCGGTCGTTTCGGGCAGCGTATTGCCCACGATCTGGTTCTCGACCGAGCGGAACAGCATGTCCGCGATCGGCGCGATGAACGTGACAACAATGAACAGCAAAAGCGGCGCGATCAGCATCATCGCCCGGATTTTCTGTGCGCGCAGCGCTTTTCTGAGGCTCGCTTTCAGCGGGCGCCCGTCCGCGGCCAGCACCGGGCCGTTATCGGTTTGTGCCGTGTTATCGGTCATTCGTCGTGGCCTTCCACTAGGATGATGACACTGTCCGCCGAGGCCCGCCGGATCTCGGCCACTTCCTGGTACTCTGGGTCGTTATAGGCGGCCTTGGCCGCGTCATAGCTGGGAAACTCGATCACCACGTGGCGTTCATGGCTGCTGCCCTCGGCAACCTCCGAGCGTCCGCCGCGCACCAGGAACCTGGCGCCCAGCCGTTCGAGGATCGGCGTGTCGCGCCGGATGTATTCCGGGTAGGCGTCGGGATCCGTGACGGTGATGTGCCCGATGATATAGCCCTTGGGCATGGCGATCTGGCCCCTGATGATCGTGTCCGGCAGCGTTTCCGGCCGGGTTCGGGGAACGGGCAGGCCAAAGGCCCGCCCGCCCCTTTCCGTCAAAGGCTCAGTTGGACAGCCACGCCTGGAAGCGGGCATCCATGTCGTCGCGGTAATCGGCCCACCATTCGTAGTTGAACACGATCACCCGCTCAGAGTTTTCCGGATCGGTCGGCATGTGCGGCCCCATATCGATGCCAAGCTCGGCATGCTCACCGACCAGCGGGGCCGAAGAGGCGCGCGCCGGACCGTAGGAAATGTAGGCTGCCTGATCCGCCAGACGCTGCGTGTCGGTTGCGTACCGGACGAAGTCCAGAACACGGTTCAGACGATCTTCCGGCAGACCTTCGGGGATGATCCAACCATCGATATCGAAGACCTGCGCGTCCCAGAGCATTTCAACCGGCTGGTCCTGTTCTTCGATCAGGCTGAACAGGCGACCGTTATAGGTCGACCCGAAGACAACCTCGCCATCGGCCAGCAATTGCGGCGTATCGGCGCCGGCGGTCCACCATACGACCTCGTCGGCGATGGTGTCGAGCTTGGCGAAGGCGCGCTCGACGCCTTCCTCGGTTTCCAGCGTGTCGTAGATGTCTTCCATGGCGACGCCATCACACAGCAGCGCCCATTCCATGTTGCCGATCGGGCGGCGTTCCAGCGATCGCTGGCCGGGGAAGGCTTCGAGGTCGAACACGTCGCAGATATCGTCGGGCGTGTTGCCGTTCCATTCTTCGACATCCGTGCGGTACCCGAAGGTGGTCGAGAAGACGATCTGCGGGATGAAGCAATCGGACACGATCAGGTCGCCGAAATCGTCGGTGGCATCGCTGCCATCGTCGCCCGGTGCCAAAACCTCATCATGGTCGATTTCCATGGCAAGGCCTTCATCGCAAAGACGCATGGAGTCGGACGCGAGCACGTCCACGAGGTCCCATGTGACATTGCCGGCCTCGTTCATCGCGCGCAGGCGGGCGACGGCCTCGGCCGAGCTTTCGTCCCACACGATTTCCACGTCAGGGTTCATTTCCTGATACGGGTTCGCGTAGGCGTTGATCTGGCTGTCTTGGTAGGCACCGCCCCAGCTGACAAGCGTCATGCTGTCGGCCATGTCCATTCCGCCGTGGCTCTCGGCGAGCGCCATGGGCGCGGCGAGCGCAGCGCCCGTGGTCAGCATGAGAACTGATTTGAGTTTCATGAGTCTCTCCTCTGTTGAGTCTATTGTTTTGTCGTGACGCGACTGCCGGTGTCCCGGCGGCCGCCATGCTCAGGCGTCGAGCGCCCGGCAATCCTGAGCACGCCACCCGATCTCGATCCGCTCGCCCGGCTTCAGGCGGCGTTGATCGGGGGCGTTGCGTGTCTTGATAAAGAAGTCGTCGCTGCCGGCCACGCGCAGGCGCGTGCGGTAAATGTCACCCATATAGATGAATTCCAGCACCTCGGCCTTGATCGTATGGGCGCCGGGCGTCAACCGCTCCTTGTTGAACTCGACCCGTTCGGGCCGGATGGAAACCAGCGTGCGATCCCCGACCTTGTTGACATTGACGGGCTTGGTGTCGATCACCTCGCCATCGTCCAGCGTCACCTCGGCCTGGTCGCCGTCGATCTTGCTGACCGTGCCCATCAGCGTGTTGTTTTCGCCGATGAACTGCGCCACGAAACTGTTCTGCGGCTGCTCGTAAAGCTCATCCGGCGCGGCCAGCTGCTGGATGCGGCCATCGTCGAACACGGCGACGCGGTCCGACATGGTCAGCGCCTCGGTCTGGTCATGGGTCACGTAGACGGTGGTGATGCCCAGTTCGTGGGCGAGCTTGGTGATCTCGAACTGCATGTGCTCTCGCAACTGCTTGTCGAGGGCGCCGAGCGGTTCGTCCATCAACACCAGTTCCGGTTCGAACACCAGCGCGCGGGCCAGCGCGATCCGCTGCTGCTGCCCGCCTGAAAGCTGCGCCGGGCGACGCCCCTGATAGTCGTTCATCTGGACCATCTCGAGGGCGCGCTTGACCTTTTCCTCGCGCTCGGACTTGCCGATATTGCGCACTTCAAGCGGAAAGGACAGGTTCTCGCCGATCGTCATGTGCGGGAACAGCGCGTAGTTCTGGAACACCATGCCGATACCGCGCTTGTGCGGCGGGATGTTGTTGATCGGCTTACCGTCGAGCAGGATTTCGCCATGCGTCGCCGTCTCGAACCCGGCCAGCATCATCAGGCAGGTCGTCTTGCCCGACCCCGAGGGCCCCAGCATGGTCAGGAATTCGCCCCTGCCAATCGCAAGGTTCAGGTCTTTGACGACCAGTTCAACGCCGTCGTAGCTTTTTTGCACGCGGTCGAAGACCACGAAATTGTCCGATCCGGAACTCGCGTTCATGTTTCTTCCCTGTTGTCCGGCACCTCTGCCGGTGCTGGTTCTTGTCTGGCTCTTTTGGCCATTCTTTACGCAGGCGCCGCTTTTTCGACCGCTTCAAGCGACACGTGCAAGCACAAAAGCGACACGTCTTGCGCTTCAACGACCTTAAGCACTAGGCCGTGCACGTCCACCCCCCCTTCAAATTTTAGTTCGAAAGACCAATACAGGACAATTTCGCAGGCGGATTGGCTGTTTTGCTGCACATTTTCTACCCGCCTCCGATGATTTGGCCATCAAGCGGGAAACATCTCCGCCCGTGCCGCCCCGGAATCGGCCGGCGCGCCCGAAGCCCCTTCATGGCCACCAGCCGCTGTCGCGATCATGCCGGCGCCTCAAGCCGGTCAAGGCCCGGCGCGGGCAACCGCTCTATCAGGTCGCAAAACCGCGCCCGGCAGACCGGGCCGGGCCAGTTGTCGGGAAAAAACACATCGGGCAGGTCCGGGTGCCGAAACAACAGCCGCCGCCACGAATGCACGCATAAAAGCCGGATCGCCGCGGTTTCCAAAGCACCAAGCGGCGGGCCACGGTCCAGAATGGCTGCCACCGCGCCAAGATCGGCCTCGAACCCGTTGTAGAGGGCCACGACCTCGGCGGGGCAGACCTGATCGCGCAGCCAGCCGGGCACCTGAAAGCGGGTGATGTCGGCCCCCAATAGCCCGTGCAGATCGCCGGGCAGCGGCCCCGGCCCCAGCAGCGCCTGCGTCCCGATGGGCAGGTAATCGCCGGTCAGCACGGCCGCCTCGAGTTGGGCGCGCCCGGTTCCGTCGGCGCCGCCCGACAGCAGCAGATGCCATGTCCCGGGCAGGCTGCGCACCCGCTCATAGATGCGCGGACTGGCCTCGGCGCTCCGGCGCCGGCCGAAGGGAGTCAGCCAGTGCAGGCTGCCCCGCCCCTCGCGGCGGCTGTCGATCCAGCCATCCTTGCGCAGCCGGTGCAGGGCGACGCGCATCGCTTCGGGCCGGATCCCCATCAACCCGACAAGGCGCGCCAGTGCCGCGCCGCTGATCGCGTCGCCGGCGCCCTGCGCCATGTCGCCGAAAATGGTCACGATCAGCGACCATACCCGGTGGCTTTCGCCCCGGGTCAGCAGATCGGCCGCATCACGGAAGGTCTGGCTGGCGCTGTCCATGTCGCGACTATAGGCAAGCTCCCGCGCCGGCGACAAGCAGGCGCGGGGTTTTGCCGCCGCCTAGTAGGCGTTCATGGTCAGTAGCTCATATTCCGCGACTTTCTCGTCGTCCTGGTTGGTCAGGGTCACGTGCCAGCGTACCTCGCCATATTCCTCGTTGCGCGGCGTCTTCTTCTTGACCGTCAGCCGCACCTTGACGCTGTCGCCGGCCTCGACCGGCTTCATGAAGCGAAGATTGTCGAGCCCGGTATTGGCCAGCACCGGCCCCTCGTCCGGCTCCACGAACAGCCCGGCGGCGAAGGACAAGAGCAGGTAGCCATGCGCCACCCGACCGGGAAAGAACGGGTTCCGTTCCGCCGCCTCCTGATCCATGTGGGCGTAGAAGGTATCGCCGGTGAAATCCGCGAAATGCTCGATATCGTCCAACGTGACCTCGCGCGGGTCGGTGTGGATCGTCTCGCCGATCTGCAGATCGCCGAAGCGGCGGGTGAAGGGATGGGCCGGCCCCGCGATTTCCCGCGCCCCCGGCACCCAGGTGCCGCCGATGGCCGACAGCATCTCCGGGCTGCCCTGGATCGCGGTGCGCTGCATGTAGTGTTTCACGCCGCGCACGCCGCCCAGTTCCTCGCCGCCGCCGGCCCGGCCCGGCCCGCCATGCACCATGTGCGGCAGGGGCGAGCCATGGCCGGTGCTTTCCTTCATGCTGTCGCGGTCGTTGATATAGATGCGCCCGTGGAAGGCCCCGGCGCCCAGCACAACCTCGCGCGCGACGGCGGGGTCATGCGTGATGAGCGAAGCGACAAGGCTGCCCTGCCCCCGGTTGGCCAGCTCGACCGCGTGGCCAAGGTCGCGGTAGCCCATCACGGTGCTGACCGGGCCGAATGCCTCGGTATCGTGCACGCGGATACCCGCGTCGGGGTCGGCGCAATGAAACAGCATCGGCGGCAGGAACGCGCCCTTTTCTGCGTCGGCGCCGTGCACCTCGAACGCCTTGGGGTCGCCGAAGACGCGTTCGGCCTCTTCGCTGATAAGCGCCGCCTTTTCGAGCACGTCAGCCTTTTGCCCCCCGGAAACAAGCGCGCCCATGCGCGTGGTTTCGGCCCGCGGGTCGCCGATCACGGTTTTCGACAACCGCGCCGACAGTGCCTCTATCAACGCCTCCTGACGCGCCTCGGGCACGAGGATGCGGCGGATCGCGGTGCATTTCTGCCCTGCCTTGGCCGTCATCTCGCGGCTGACCTCCTTCACGAAGAGGTCGAATTCCGGGCTGCCCGGCTCCACGTCGGGCCCGAGGATCGAGGCGTTGAGGCTGTCCTGCTCGGCCACGAACCTCACCGAATTGCGCAGGATGGTATCGTTCGACCGCAGGCTAAGCGCCGTCGCCGCCGACCCCGTGAAGCTGACAACGTCCTGGCAACCCAGCCGGTCGAGCATGTCGCCCACCCCGCCCGCGACCAGTTGCAGCGCGCCCTCGGGCAGAAGGCCGCTTTCAAGCATGATCTTCACCGCCAGTTCGGTGACATAGCAGGTGGCCGTCGCCGGTTTCACGATGGCCGGAACACCCGCCAGCAGCGTCGGCGCCAGCTTTTCCAGCATCCCCCAGACCGGGAAGTTGAAGGCGTTGATATGCACCGCGACGCCTTGCAACGGGGTGCAGACATGCTGGCCCAGGAACGTGCCGTCACGGCTGAGCTGTTCCACCTCGCCGTCGAGGTAGACATGCCCGTCCGGCATTTCGCGCCGCCCCTTGGAGGCGAAGACGAACATCGTCCCGATGCCGCCGTCGATGTCGATCAGGTGATCGGATTGCGTCGCCCCGGTATTGAAGGACAGGTCGTAAAGCGCCTGCTTGTGCTTGCCCAGTTCGATCGACAGCGCCTTCAGCATCCGGGCGCGGTCATGGAAGGTCATCTTGCGCAAGGCCGGGCCGCCCACGCGCCGGGCATGGTCCAGCATCTCCTGCACCGGCAGCGCGCCGCCCGCCCGCGCGATCGGGTCACCGGTCACGGCGCTTGCGATCATGCGCGCGCCGTCACCGGGCGCGATCCATTCACCGGCGGCGAAGCTCTTGACGTCCGATAGGCTCATGTCTTTTCTCCTTTCAGCGCGCGGGCCAGATGGTCGGCCATGACCCAGCTGTTCAGGCTCTCCCCGGCCACGTCTCGCATGATGCGGGCCATCTCGGCCCAGCCGCGCGTTTCAGCATAATGCATCGGTCCGCCCCGCCAGCGCGGGAAGCCGTAGCCGTATAGCTTGACCACATCGACCGCGGCGAAATCCTCGGCGATGCCCTCCTCGACGATCCGTCCGCCCTCGTTGGCGTAGACAGCCAGCAGCCGGTCGCGGATCTCGTCCCCGGTAAACCCGCGCCGCGTGATCCCGCGTTCGGCGGAATAGTCAGTGATCAGCTTTTCCACCTCCGGGTCACGCTCCGGCGTGCGGCTGCCCTCGGGGTAGCGATACCAGCCCTTGCCGGCCCGCTGGCCCAGCCGCCCCTGTTCGCACAGCGTGTCGGCGATCCGCTCATAGCGTTCCTTCGGGTCGCGCGTCGCCGCCTGCCGCTTGCGGTTGGCCCATGCGATCTGCAACCCCGTCAGGTCCTGCAACTCGAACGGTCCCATCGGCATGCCAAAGCCGCGCATCGCCGCATCGACTTCGTGCGGCAACGCGCCATCGGCCAGCAGGTATTCCGCCTCGCGTCGATAGGCTGACAGCATGCGGTTGCCGATGAACCCGTCGCAAATGCGTGACAGAACGGTCACTTTCTTGAGCCGTTTGCCGAAGGCGAATCCGGTGGCGAGCACATCGCGGTCGGTTTCGGGCGTTGTCACCACCTCGACCAGTTTCATGACATGCGCGGGCGAAAAGAAGTGCAGCCCCAGGCAGCGGGCCTTTTCGGGAATATCGGCGAAGATCTCGCGCGGGTCGAGATAGGAGGTGTTGGTCGCAAGGATCGCCGCCTCGCCCAACGCCTTGGCGAGTTCGGCAAAGACCTGACGCTTGACCGTGAGATCCTCGAACACCGCCTCTATCGCCAGATCGGCACCGGCGGCGGCATTGTAATCGTCCACGGCGGCAAAGCGCGCCAGTTTCGCATCGTATTGATCTTGCGTAATCTTCCCACGCGACAAGGCACCGCCCAGCAAGCCTTCGACCCGCGCATGCGCGGCGTTTGCATCCTCCTCGCTACGCTCGATCAGGGTCACTTGCAGATCGGCCAGAAGGCTCGACATCGCGATGCCGGCCCCCATCAGGCCGCCGCCAACAACGGCGACATGGGAAATCTGGCGCGGTGTGGCCCCGGCGATGGCCTTCGGTTTCATCACCTTGCGCTCGGCAAAGAAGGCATGGCGCAGGGCGCGGCTTTCGGCCCCGGCCCGCATTTCCAGATGCCGCGCGCGTTCCTTCGGCTGACCCTCGGCAAAGGGCAGCGCCGCCCATTGCAGGGCGTCCAAGTTCAGAAGTGGCGCCTGCTGACCCTTGGCGGATTTCCGGATGTCCGCTTCCTTTTTCGCATACTCCGCCTCGCCCAAAGGCGCGGCGTTGCGCGCGCTGACAGGATCGGGCCGCGCCGGCAGATCGGCGGCGAAGGCACGCGCGGCGGCGTCCAGGTCGCCCTCGATCTGGTCCACGCCACCCAGTTCCAGCATCTGCTCGGCCGAATACATCCGGCCCTTGCAGGCCATCTCGATCGCGGCCTCCATACCCAGCAGCCGCGGCGCGCGCTGGGTGCCACCCGCGCCGGGGATCAACCCGACATTGACTTCCGGCAGGCCGAACGTCGTGCCCGGCGCCGCGAACCGCCAAGCGCAGCCCATGGCAATCTCGAACCCGCCACCAAGGACCGAGCCATGCATCAGCGCCAGAAACGGCACCTCGTTGTCCTCTATCATCTGCACCACGTCGGGCAGGTGCGGCAGCAAAGCGGGGCCGTCGAATTCCGACATGTCGCCGCCCGCGATAAACGTCTTCCCGGCACAGCGCAGCACGGCGAGGCGCGCCCCCGCAACCTCACCCACCGCGCGTTCCAGCCCGGCACGCACCGCCTGCGAGGTTGCATTCACCGGCGGACTGTCGATGGTGACCCATGCGATATCGCCGTCTTTTTCGACGGTTACAGGGCTTTCTTCGGTCATGTTGTCCTCCCATCCCTCGCGGTATTGAGCGAATTTATTGACCAACCGTTCGGTTTATGCAAGAGATTCCTCGGCAAGGGAGGAGTGAATGCAGATGAGCGACACGATCAAGGCGGCAGATCACGGCGGGTGGCGGGAAATCACGCTCAACCGCCCCGACCGGCTGAACAGTTTCAACGAGGAGATGCACCTTGCCCTGCGCACCGCGCTGGAAAGCGCGCGTGACGATGGCGTGCGGGCGGTCTTGCTGACTGGGGCCGGGCGCGGCTTTTGCGCCGGGCAGGATCTTGGCGACCGCGACCCGTCGAAGATGGACAGGCCGCCCGATCTTGGCCGGACGGTGCGCGATTTCTATGCCCCTCTCGTGCGGCTCATCCGCGACCTGCCCTGTCCGGTCATTTGCGCAGTGAACGGCGTCGCCGCCGGGGCGGGGGCCAACCTCGCGCTCGCCTGCGATATCGTGCTGGCCGCGGGCAGCGCGAAGTTCATCCAGAGTTTCAGCAAGGTGGGCCTCATTCCCGATACCGGCGGCAGTTGGCACTTGCCGCGCCTGCTGGGCGAGGCGCGCGCCAAGGGGCTGGCGATGACCGCCGAGCCGCTGCCGGCGCAAAAGGCCGAGGAGTGGGGGCTGATCTGGCGCACCCATGCCGATGACAGCTTGCTCGAAGAGGCGCGCGCGTTGACCGCGCGGCTGGCCACCGGCCCGACGCTTGGCCTGTCCCTGACGAAGCAGAGCATACAGGCCGCCGCGACGAATACCCTGTCTGATCAACTGGAGCTTGAGGCCGACGCGATGAAGACCTGCGGTGAAAGCGTCGATTATGCCGAGGGCGTCAGCGCCTTCCTCAACAAGCGCGATCCGGAGTTCAAGGGCCGATGACACCGAATGAACGCGCCCGCAAAAGCGCCGCGGCGATGTGGGCCGACGACAATGCGTCGCCATGGTTCGGAATGGAGCTTGAGGAGGTGACCGAGGGCTGCGCGACGCTGTCGCTGACCGTTGCGCCGCATCACGCCAACGGCCACGATATCGGCCATGGCGGGGTTACCTTCGCGCTGGCCGACAGCGCCTTCGCCTTCGCCTGCAACAGCCGCAACGTGGCGACCGTCGCGCAGACCAACACCATCACCTACATCGCGCCCGCCCGCGTCGGCGACCGGTTGACGGCCACGGCGCGCGAAGTCCGCCTGACCGGGCGCAACGGCATCTACGACGTGACCGTGACCAACCAGCACGGCACCGTGATCGCGGAGTTCCGGGGCCAGTCCCGCGCGATCAAGGGCCAGTTGTTCGAAGAATGAGGAAACCGACATGAAAGACCTGACCCCCGCAAGGGAAACGCTCGACCCGATCGAGATTGCCTCGCTCGACGAGATCCGCGCGCTGCAGCTTGACCGGTTGAAATGGTCCGTGCGCCACGCCTATCACAACGTGGCGATGTATCGGGAGCGTTTTGATGCCGCCGGTGTGCATCCCGATGACTTGCAACAGCTTTCGGACCTTGCGAAGTTTCCGTTCACCTACAAGTCCGACCTGCGCGACCATTACCCGTTCGGCCTGTTCGCCGTCCCGCGCCAACAGATTTCGCGCGTCCATGCCTCCTCCGGCACCACCGGCAAGCCGACCGTGGTAGGCTACACGAAAAACGACATCTCGAACTGGGCCGACCTTGTCGCGCGCTCCATGCGCGCCTCTGGCACCCGGCCCGGCGATGTCGTGCACGTGGCCTATGGCTACGGCCTGTTTACCGGCGGGCTGGGCGCCCATTACGGCGCCGAACGGATGGGCGCCACGGTGGTGCCGATCTCGGGCGGGATGACCGAACGTCAGGTCACGCTGATCACCGATTTCAAGCCGACGACGATCATGGTGACGCCCTCCTACATGCTCAACATACTCGAACAGTTCCACAAGCAGGGGCTGGACCCACGCGACTGCAGCCTTGAGGTCGGCATTTTCGGGGCCGAGCCGTGGACCGACGCGATGCGCGCCGAGGTTGAGCAGGCCTTCGACATGCACGCGGTCGACATTTACGGCCTGTCGGAAATCATGGGGCCGGGTGTGGCCAATGAATGCGTGGAAACCAAGGACGGCCCGGTGATCTGGGAAGACCACTTCCTGCCGGAAATCATCGATCCGCGAACCGGCGAGGTCCTTCCCGATGGCGAACTCGGCGAGTTGGTCTTCACCACGCTGACCAAGGAAGGCCTGCCGATGATCCGCTATCGCACGCGGGATCTGACGCGGCTTCTGCCCGGCACCGCGCGCAGCATGCGGCGGATGGAAAAGATCACCGGGCGCTCCGACGACATGATCATCCTGCGCGGTGTCAATGTCTTCCCGACCCAGATCGAGGAGCAGCTTCTGGCCACCGGCGGCCTCACCCCGCATTTCCAGATCGAGCTTTACACCGCCGGCCGGATGGACGCGATGCGCGTGCATGTAGAGGCCGCGGCCGACGCCGGCGACGAGCTTTCCAAGACCGCCGCCGCGCGGATGCTGTCCAAGCGCGTCAAGGACATCGTGGGCATTTCCATCGAGGTCAACGTGGGCGATCCCGGCGCCGTGGCGCGCAGCGAGGGCAAGGCCAAGCGCGTCGTCGACAACCGCGACAGGAAAGGCTGACCCCCGTGGCCCGGACCATTGCCAAGGACCACGACCAGAAGCGGGAGCAAATCCTGCACGCGGCTGCCAAGATCTTCGCAACCGAGGGCTTCGACCGCGCCTCGATGGCGCAGCTTGCGCGCGAATGCGGGATCTCGAAGGCCAACATCTACCACTATTACGACAGCAAGGATGCGATCCTGTTCGACATCCTCGACACCTACCTGTCGGGCCTGCGCGACGTGGTTCTGTCCGCGGACGAGCCCAGCCTGTCGCCCGAGGATCGGCTGCGCAGCGCCATCCGCGAGATCCTGCGCGCCTACCAAGGGTCGGACTACGAACATCAGGTGCAGCTCAACGCGCTGTCTTCCCTGTCGGAAGAGCAGCAGGACATGATGCGCGCCTATCAGCGCGACATGGTGCGCTTTCTGTCCGACTGCCTGCGCGGCGCGGCGCCGGAAGTCTTCGGCGATGACCGGGCCAAGCTGCGCGCGGTGACCATGTCGATCTTCGGGATGCTCAACTGGTATTACATGTGGAACAGCGGCGCCGGGGCGCAGGCGCGCGACGATTATGCCCGGCTCGTGGCTGACCTGACCCTGCAGGGCCTGCACGGGATCTGAGGCTCCGTGCCCGTTGCAATGGCAGCGTCGGGCCCCGGCAACACAGGTGCATCAGAATTTGATCAAACCATGTCATTCCATGCGGGGCATGGTATTTTTCTTTAGCTCTCCTATAATAAAAGGGCAATGACAACGCTGAACCTCAACGCTTTGCGCGTCTTCGACGCCGTCGCGCGCCACGGATCCTTGCGGGATGCGGCGCTGGAACTCTGCGTAACGGAAGGCGCATTATCACAACAAATCAAACAATTGGAGGCCGCCCTTGACGTTCGACTCTTCGACCGGAGCCATCGCGGCCTGCGCCTGACCGATGCGGGTCTGCGCCTGCACAACCCCGTTGGCGTTGCCATGGGGCAGATTCAGTCGGCTTTAGAAGAAGTAAACACCCAATCCGGCCGTATCAGCGTCGCGTTGCCCCCCTCCCTCGCCGCGAAATGGCTGATGCCGCGGCTGCCGCGCTTTGCAGAGGCGCATCCGGGGATCGAGTTGCAGATCCTGACAACCGCTACGCCGGAAACCTCGGGCGCGGATTTCGCCCTTTGCCTCGGCGCGCCGCCCCCCCGCACGGGCGTGACGGTGGACCGCCTCGCACCACTCAGCCCGGTTGCCGTCACCGGCCCCTCGCTGATCGCGCGGGCACCCGCCATCGCCAGACCAAGCTTCTTCGCGGGCTACACGCTGATCGAGGATGCCAGCCACCCGTGGCAGGCATGGTTTGCTGCCCATGCACCGGACATGACGTTCGACACGGTAAAAATCCGCGAAAGCGCCCTCGCGCTGGACGCCGCAGAGGCAGGCGACGGCATCGCCCTTGTCCCCGACCTCTTGGCGCGCGCGGCGCTGCAAGCGGGGCGGCTTGTCAGGCTCATGGACTTGCCGAAAGACAAGACAAAGGGGCTGGCCCTCATCCGCCCGAAGCAGGCGCCACGTGGGGCGGCACGCGAGATCGTGGAAGACTGGCTGCGCGCGGGTGCCTGAGCGGCGTCAGGGCGCCGCGAGGCCAACACGCGACAACGCCGCCTCAGCCTCCGCCTGCCACCGCGACAGCAGCGCGCCGCGTTCGGCATGGCGCAGCCCCATGGCGCGCAGCTGGTCGAACCGGTCGGTGTCGCCCTGCCCGAAGCTTGCCGCGACCCGCGGCCACCAATAGGCGACGCTGGCTTGCAGGTCGCCCCCCTGCCCTTCGGAGATCAGCCGCGCCAGCCCTTCCTCGGCCAGTTCCGCGTGGCGCAGTTCGACCGGGGCGATCGCCCGGAATGCGCCGGCCAGCGGCTGGTAGGACACCATCTGCATGTCGCCAAGCTGCACCACCACGGCGCGCCCCATCAACAGGTTCATCACCACCGCGTCGGCCCAGCCGGCCAGCGGGTAGTTGAACACCGCCAACCGCATATCGCGCTCACCGCGCCGCGCGCCGATATCGGCGTCACGATCCAGCCGCGCGGCCCATGGGTGGTGATTGGCATAACGCGCCGTGTCGGCGCCGAAATCACCCATGAGTGTCAGCACCTTGTCGGCGTGATCGGTCTTTTCCAGAACGATCCGCGCCGCCGCGATCCGTTCCTTGATGCCGGGGCCCTCGTTGATGATATCGGCAAAGCCCGCGGCCCCGGCCAGTTCGCTGTCGACGAAACTGGCCATCAGCTTCATCAGCTCGGCACGGTAGCGCGGCGGCACGTTGGCGGGACTGGTCAGAACGCCGCCCTGCGCCAGGTAGTCCTCGATCGTCATCTCCATCGCCTCGCCCCCTTACTGGTCATAATCCACGACCACGCGGTCGCTGACGGGATAGGACTGGCAAGACAGGACATAGCCCTTGTCCACCTCGTAATCCTCCAGCGCGTGGTTGGCGACCATCTCGACCTCGCCTTCCAGCACCCGGCAACGGCAGGTCGAACAGACGCCCGCCTTGCAAGCAAAAGGCGCATCGAGCGCGTTTTCCAACGCCGCGTCCAGAACGCTGGTATCCTTGCCCACGCTCACCACCTGCGTCGCCCCGTCAAGCGTGACAGAGATCGACGCCTGGTTCGCGGCGCGGGCCGCCTGTTTCGAAACCACCTTGCGCTTCAACCGCCCGGGTTGGGCGGAGGCGAATAGCTCGAACTTGATCTGCGCATCGGAAAGCCCGTGGTCGCGCAGCGCCTTGGCGATGCCTAGCATCATCGGCTCCGGCCCGCAGATGAAGGCGGTATCGGCGGCGTCGATGTCGATCCAGCCGCTGCGCGCAAGCTCGCCTACCTTCTCCTCAGTGACGCGACCGGTGAAAAGCTCGATCTCCTGCGCGTCGCTGCCCAGAACGTGGATGACGTTGAAACGCCCCATGTAGACGTTCTTGAGGTCTTCAAGCTCCTCGCGGAACATGATCGTGTTCACGCCCTTGTTTGCATAGACCAGCGTGAAGCTGGACGCCGGTTCTTCCTGCAGCGTGGTCTTGATGATCGACAGAACCGGGGTAATCCCCGAACCACCCGCGAAACCGAGGTAATGGCGCGCGGCATCCGGATCGAGCGGCGTATAGAACCCGCCCATCGGCGGCATCGCCTGCAGCGTATCGCCGACCTTCAGTTCTTCGTTGGCCCATGTGGAAAAGGCGCCGCCCTCGACTCGCTTGATGCCTACGCGCAACAGCCCCTCGCCGCGGCCAGCGCAAATGGAATAGGAGCGGCGCAATTCCTCGCCGTCGAAGTCGCGGCGAAAGGTCAGGTATTGCCCCTGCTTGAATTCGAACGCCTCGGGGCTCTCGGGTTTCAGGGTCACGACAACGGCGTCGCGGATGGTCTTTTGAACGTCGGTGACGGTCAGGTCATGAAAGCGCGCCATGGGGCTCCTCCCTCAGATGCACTTGAAATAATCGAACGGTTCAAGGCAGTCGCGGCAGCGCCACGTCGCCTTGCACGGGGTGGACCCGAACTGGCTGATCCGTTCAAGGTTGGTGCTCTGGCATTGCGGGCAGCGACTTGGCCCGCCCGCGGGCTGCGGCGGCGCGATGCCGTAGGCTTCCAGCTTGGCGCGACCTTGCTCGGTCAGCCAGTCGGTGGTCCAAGCCGGCGAGAGTTGGCGCTTGAGTTCCAGCTTCTCGATACCATGGGCACGCAGGGCGGCCTCGACATCCATGGCGATCACGCTTGTCGCGGGGCAGCCCGAATAGGTCGGCGTGATGGTGACGGTCAGGGTATCGCCCTGCCATGCCACATCGCGGATGATGCCGAGATCGACGAGAGAGATCGCCGGGATCTCCGGGTCCGGCACCTCGGCCAGCCATTTCCAGACCTGATCGGTCGCGGGACGGGTCATCGTGCTCACCACGCCGCCCCCGGATAGGCCCGCTGCAACCACTGCATGCTTGTCAGCAGGTGGCCCAGATGCTCGGTGTGCATCCGGCCGGTGCGCCCGCCCTTGTGGACGTAGCTGCCATCGGGGATCGTCAGCGTCGCCTCGGCGAAGACGCGGGACACCGTTTCGTCATAGCGTGGGCGCAGATCGGCGGGGTCAGGGGCGATCCCGGCCGCGATCATCACCTCGTCCACCTTGTCTTTTTCGAACATCTCTCCGACATACGGCCAGAGGTAATCGAGCGCTTTCTGCATCCGGGTGTGACTTTCCTCGGTTCCATCCCCAAGGCCGATCACGGTGTCGCCGGACCGCTCAAGGTGGTAGGTCACTTCCTTGAGCGCCTTCTCGGCAATCTCGGCGACGCGCGCCTCGGACGAGGTCTTGAGCCGGTCAAGCATGCCAAGCGACCATGCGTCGTAAAGGAACTGGCGCATCAGGGTCTGGCCGAAATCGCCGTTGGGCAATTCGCAAAGCAGCACGTTGCGGAAATCCCATGCATCGCGCCGGAAGGCGAGGTCATCGGCCGAACGGCCCTTGCCCTCCACCTCGCCGGCCAGACCCAGCCAAAGCTGCGTCTGCCCGATCATGTCGAGCGCCGTATTGGCCAGCGCGATGTCTTCTTCCAGCACCGGGGAATGGCCGCACCATTCCGATACCCGGTGGCCGAGGATCAGCGTGTTATCCCCCATGCGCAGGAGGAATTCGAACAGGGCCTCGTCACGGGTCATCACATGTGCCCCACTTCATCGGGAATGTCGTAGAAGGTCGGGTGGCGGTAGATCTTGCTTTCGGACGGCTCGAACATCGGCCCCTTTTCCGAGGGCACGCTGGCCGCGATATGCCGCGCCTCCACGACCCAGATCGACACGCCCTCGTTACGGCGGGTGTAGACGTCGCGGGCGTTCTTCACCGCCATCTCGGCGTCCGGGGCATGCAGGCTTCCGACGTGGCGGTGGCTCAGCCCGTGCTGGCCGCGAATGAAAATCTCCCACAGGGGCCATTCGTGTTTCATCTGGGATCTCCTCTCCCTTTGCTGGCGCGCCGCCGTTATTCCGCCGCGAGATTGGCGGCCTGTTTCTTGCGCGCATGGGCCAAGAGCCCGTCGCGCACCCACGCGCCATCGTCCCACGCCGCCTTGCGATCGGCCATACGGTCCACGTTGCACGGGCCGTTACCCTTGATCACGTTGAAGAATTCCGACCAGTCCGGTTCGCTGAAATCGTAATGCCCGCGGTCCTCGTTCCACGTGATGCCCGGATCAGGCAGGTCGAGGCCGAGATATTCGATCTGCGGGATGGTCTGGTCGACGAATTGCTGGCGCAGTTCGTCGTTCGACTTCACCTTGATCTTCCACGCCATCGACTGTTCCGAATGCACCGATTCCGCGTCCGAGGGGCCGAACATCATCAGCGCCGGGAACCAGAGCCGGTCAAGCGCATCCTGCGCCTGCCGCTTCTGTGCGGGCGTGCCGAAGGCCATCGCGCGGATCGCATCGTAGCCCTGCCGCGCGTGAAAGCTTTCTTCCTTGCAGATCCGCACCATGGCGCGGCTGTAAGGCCCGTAGGAGGTGCGCTGCAACGCCACCTGGTTCACGATCGCCGCGCCATCGACCAGCCAGCCCACGGCGCCGATATCGGCCCAGTTCAGCGTCGGATAGTTGAAGATTGAGGAATACTTCATCTTGCCCTCGTGCAGCAGCTCGATCAGCTCATCGCGGCTGACGCCGAGCGTTTCCGCCGCCGAGTAGAGGTAGAGCCCGTGCCCCGCCTCGTCCTGCACCTTGGCCAGCAGGATCGCCTTGCGTTCCAGCGTCGGCGCGCGGGTGATCCAGTTGCCTTCCGGCAATTGGCCGACCACCTCGGAATGCGCGTGCTGGCCGATCTGGCGGATCAGCGTCTTGCGGTAGCCCTCGGGCATCCAGTCGCGCGGCTCGATCTTTTCGCCGGCGTCGATCCGGGCCTGGAACGCCTCCAGCTTTGCCGGATCCTCGTTCGAGGCTTCGGATTTGATCATCTGTGCATACATGTTCGACTCCTCCGTCAGGGTCTTTCAAGGATCAGGGCCACGCCCTGCCCCACGCCGACGCACATGGTGCACAGCGCGTAGCGCCCGCCCGTGCGTTGCAATTGATAGGCCGCCGTCAGCACCAGCCGCGCACCACTCATCCCCAGCGGGTGGCCCATGGCGATAGCGCCCCCGTTCGGGTTCACATGGGGCGCGTCATCGGCCACCCCCAGCTCGCGCAAGGTGGCAAGCCCCTGTGCCGCGAAGGCCTCGTTCAACTCTATCACATCCATCTGCTCGATGCTGAGCCCCGCCTTGGCCAGCACCTTGCGCGTCGCCGGCACCGGCCCGATGCCCATCACACGCGGCTCCACCCCTGCCGCGGCCATGGCAACGATGCGCGCCATCGGGGTCAGCCCCTGCGCCTGCGCAGCCGCCGTTGAGGCGATCAGAAGCGCCGCCGCGCCGTCGTTGACGCCCGAGGCATTGCCCGCCGTCACCGTCTTGTCGGGGCCGTTCACGCCCTTCAAACCGGCGAGCTTCTCGGCGCTGGTGCCGGGGCGCGGGTGTTCGTCGGTATCGACCGTGATTGGGTCGCCCTTGCGCTGCGGGATCGTCACCGGGGTGATCTCCTCGGCGAAGACCCCGGCCGCCTCGGCAGCCTGCCAGCGGGCTTGGCTGCGGGCGGCGAAGGCGTCCTGACCGGCACGCGAGACGTTGTAATCCTCGGCCACGTTATCGGCGGTCTCGGGCATCGAATCCGTGCCGTATTGCGCCTTCATCTTCGGATTGACGAAGCGCCAGCCGATTGTCGTGTCATAGACCGCGTTGGCGCGTGAGAAAGCCGCGTCCGCCTTGGGCATCACGAAGGGTGCGCGGCTCATGCTCTCGACGCCGCCGGCAATCATCAGGTCGTAATCCCCGGCCCGGATCGCCCGCGCGGCCATGCCGACCGCGTCCATGCCGGAGGCGCAGAGCCGGTTGACCGTTGTGCCCGGCACGCTGACCGGCAGCCCGGCCAGCAGCGCCGCCATGCGCGCGACGTTGCGGTTGTCTTCGCCCGCCTGGTTGGCATCGCCATAGATCACGTCATCAAGCGCCCCCCAGTCGACGCCGGGGTTGCGTGCCATCAGCGCGGTGATCGGCAGGGCCGCAAGATCATCCGCGCGAACGGCGCTTAAAGCCCCGCCGTAGCGTCCGATCGGTGTCCGGGTGGCGTCG
This sequence comes from Nioella halotolerans, assembly GCA_003428585.1. Taxonomy (GTDB): domain Bacteria; phylum Pseudomonadota; class Alphaproteobacteria; order Rhodobacterales; family Rhodobacteraceae; genus Nioella; species Nioella halotolerans. Next base: position 86,904 of record QVQC01000079.1, on the reverse strand, counting down.
CAGATGAAAGCGTCCATGTGGCCGTGTTCCTCTCTCGGGTCTGACAAATAGCTGACCGCATGGTCGGGTTATGCGGTTGCGTGATTCGTTGCAAGTAAAATGTTACGGCCATGCGCGCAATTTCTGCATTTTCGTAACACCCCAGCCTGCCGCGCAAGGCGCCGACTGGGCCGTTTCGGGCATGTCCGGCCACGTATCCGGTTGCAGGCAGGGATCGCGGCACGCATGGCCGCGCGGGTCGCCCCGCAAGGCGGGGCGACGCCCGCCGTGTCATCGCGCATAGGGGTCGTCCAGCGCCGGCAGCACCCGCCCCGTGCAGGCGCCGAACCCAACGCGGAACCCATCGCCCCGCGCCGCGCCCAGCAGCGTCAACACATCGCCATCCTCGAGGAACGACCGCTCTGCGCCACCATCCAGCGCCACCGGTTCCTTGCCGCCCCATGAAAGTTCCAGAAGCGATCCCCGCTGGCGCGGCTCCGCCCCGGAAATCGTGCCGGACCCCAACAGGTCACCCACCCGCATCGGGCAGCCCGATGTCGTGTGATGCGCCAGTTGCTGGGCAGCGGAATAGTACATCTCGTTATAATTGGTCTCGGCGATGACCGTGGGCACCCCGCCCTCCGGCGCCAGCGTCACCATCAGGTCGATGTCATAGATCATCGGCCCCGGTTCGCGCAGGTAGGGCAGAAGCTCCTTCTCACGCGCGGGCGTCGAGGTGCGGAACGGCTCCAGCGCTGCCTTGGTCACGATCCATGGCGAGATCGAGGTCGCCGTCGCCTTGGCCTGAAACGGGCCCAGCGGCTGGTATTCCCAGGCCTGGATATCGCGCGCCGACCAGTCGTTCAGAAGGACGTAGCCGAAGATCATGTCATCGGCCTCCTGCACGCTCACCGGCCCCTGCGACGGCACGCCGACGATGGCCCCCATCTCCAGTTCAAGATCAAATCGCTTGCAGGGCGCGAAGACCGGCGCCTCCATCTCGGGGCTTTTCAATTGCCCCCACGGCCGGCGCACATCCGTGCCCGACACCATCACCGAGGAGGCGCGCCCATTATAGCCGATCGGAATATGCAGCCAGTTCGGCGGCAGCGCGTTCTCGGCCCCGCGGAACATGGTGCCGACATTGGTGGCATGGTTCCGCCCGGCATAGAAATCGGTGTACTCGGCCACGTCGAAGGGCATGTGCATGCGCACCGTGTCCAGCGGCACAAGGAACGGTTCCACCCGGCCGCGCATCGGCGAGCCCGTCTTCAGAAGCGCCATAAGCGCCGCGCGGAACCCGGTCCAGCCCTCCGGCCCCAGTTCCATGAAGGCGTTCCACGACGGCCTGGAAAAGACCGGCGGGTCGCCGGCGCTCAGGATGCCCTCGGCCTCCAGCCCCGCCACGTCAAGCACCATGTCCCCGATCGCCACGCCGCAGCGCGGAGCGCTGCCCTCGGTCGAGAACACGCCGTAAGGCAGGTTGTTCAGGGGAAAATCGGTCTCGGGGTCGTTGGCGCTTTCGACCCAGCTTTGGCGCAATCCGGTCATCTCGTCCTCACTCGGCATCGGGTTGGTTTTCGGGGCGCGCCGCGTCGAAGGCCGGCAGGGCCAGCGCCGCGCGCTCGATCTCTCTCAGGCGGGGGAAAGGCCCAAGGTCCACCCCCCATCTATGGGCATTGTAAAGCTGCGCAACAAGGCAGATGTCGGCAAGGTCGGGCTGGTCCCCGAAACTGAAGACCGGCCCCGCGGGCAGCAGCGCCCGATAGGCCGCCAGTCCCTTTTCCATCCAGTGCCGCATCCACGCGACCCAGTCTTCCTGCGTCAGGCCATGCTCGGATTTCAGCCGCGCCCCGACCTTGAGGTTGTTGACCGGGTGAATGTCCATGGCAATGACATGCGCCGCCGCCAGCACCCTTGCGCGGGCCAGCGGATCGGCGGGCAGCAGCGCGGGGTCCGGCGCGACCGCCTCAAGGTAGTCGATGATCGCCAGCGATTGCGTCAGGGTAGTGCCATCCCCCAGCACCAGCACCGGCACCCCGGCGACCGGGTTCAGCGCGACATGGCCCGGCGCCCGCTGTTCCCCGGCGACAAGGTTCACCGGGGCCGTCTCGTAGGGCAGCCCCTTGAGGTTCAGCGCGATCCGCACCCGGAAGGCGGTCGTGGACCGCCAGTAGCTGTAAAGCGTCATCTTCGCCTCGCCCAAATCTCTGCGCAGGAATTGGCCCGAAATTCGTCGCGAATTCCGGGTCACGCTACTTCAGACCGGGCGTGCCGTCGAACTTCTTTTCCAGACTGTCCCAGCAATCGATATAATCGTCCTGAAGCGGGGCTTGTGTTGCCGCGAAGGCCGTCAGGTGCTGCGGAAAGCGGGTCTCGAACATGAAGGACATCGTGTTGTCCAGCTTCTCGGGCTTCAGGTCCGCGTTCGACGCACCCTCGAACGCCGTCTTGTCCGGCCCGTGCGGCAGCATCATGTTGTGCAAGGACATGCCGCCCGGCACGAAGCCCTGCGGCTTGGCATCATACTGGCCGTAGATATTGCCCATCAGCTCGCTCATCACGTTCTTGTGGTACCATGGCGGGCGGAAGGTATCCTCGGCCACCATCCAGCGTTCGCGGAAAAGCACGAAGTCGATATTGGCGGTGCCCTCGACGCCGGAGGGCGCGGTCAGCACGGTGAAGATCGACGGGTCGGGATGGTCGAACAGGATCGCGCCAACCGGGCAATAGGTGGTCAGGTCGTATTTCACCGGCGCGTAGTTGCCGTGCCACGCCACCACGTCCAGCGGGCTGTGCCCGATCCGCGTTTCGTGGAACTGGCCGCACCACTTGATGGTCAGGGTGGAGGGCACCTCGCGGTCCTCGAAGGCGGCAACGGGCGTCTTGAAATCGCGGCGGTTCGCCATGCAGTTGGCGCCGATCGGCCCGCGCCCCGGCAGGTCGAATTTCTGGCCGTAATTCTCGCAGACGAAGCCGCGGCAGGGGCCGTCCAGCACCTCCACCCGGTAGACCAGACCGCGCGGCAGGATGGCAATCTCCTGCGGGGCGAGGTCGATCACGCCCAGTTCGGTGCAGAAGCGCAGCCGCCCCTCTTGCGGCACCACCAGCAATTCGCTGTCGGCCGAGTAGAAATAGGCATCCTGCATCGACTCGGTGACAAGGTAGACATGGCTCGCCATGCCCACCTGCGTGTTCACATCGCCCGCCGTGGTCATCGTGCGCATGCCGGTCAGCCAGGTCAGCCCGGCGTCGGAATGCGGCACAGGATCCCAGCGGTACTGGCCGAGCGAAATCACGTCCGGGTCCACATGCGGTGCGGATTTCCAATAGGGCAGGTCGATCTTCGTGTAGCGCCCCGAATGCTTCACCGAAGGACGGATGCGGTAGCACCACGTCCGCTCGTTTTGATGGCTCGGCGCGGTGAACGCCGTGCCCGACAGTTGTTCGCCGTATAGCCCGTAATTGCATTTCTGCGGGCTGTTCTGCCCCTGTGGCAAGGCACCGGGCAGGGCCTCGGTCTCGAAGTCATTGCCGAACCCGGGCATGTATTGCAGGTCATTGGCGCGGGTGGCGGCTGTCACCATCCCGGCGGGCAGGTCATGGGTCGTCATTGCGCGTTTCCTTGTCGTCGGGCCGCGCGCGGGGCCTCCTCCGCCCCGGGGCGCGCAGCGTGAATCTCAGGCCTTGCCGAGTTCCTTGGCATGCAGCCAGTCGGCGTGTTTCGGCGCCCGCTTGGTCTGCGACCATTCTTCAAGCATGTCCCATTTCACCGCGTCCATGCGTTTCAGCAACGCCTCTTCCTCGGAGTCCGGGCAGGCCAGTTCGACGCGATGCCCGCTGGGATCGAAGAAGTAGATCGAATGGAAGAGCGAGTGATCGGTGACGCCCAGAACCTCGACGCCGTTGGCTTCCAGATGCTCCTTGAAGGTTAGCAATTCGTCGCGGTCCTTCACCTTGAAGGCGATGTGCTGCACCCATTCGGGCGTGTTCGGGTCGCGGCCCATCTCCGGCTTGGTCGGCAGTTCGAAGAAGGCCAGCACATTGTCGCTCCCGGCATCGAGAAAGACATGCATGTAAGGGTCGGGTTCATGGGTCGAGGGCACGCGGTCCTCGGCGATGGCCAGCACGAAATCCATGTTGAGCATCTTCCCATACCACTCGACCGTCTCTTTCGCGTCCTTGCAACGATAGGCGACGTGGTGAATCTGGTCGATCTTCATGCTGTTTCCTCCTCTTTGAGCATGGCGGCCTGAAGCGCTTCGGACAGCACCGCGCGGTCGCCGATATGGTTGGCCAGCACCAGCACCAGCCGGGCGTTCAGCGCATCGCTCTCGGCGTTGGTCAGGCCCTCGTGGGCGGCCAGAAGCTCGGCGTAGAAATCATCCGCGCCGGGAATGTTCGGGCTCAGGGTCAGGGTGGACATGGGCTTACTCCTTGCCGATGGCACGGTTGAGGGCGGCCTCGACGGCGCCCGCGTCATAGGACGGCCAGCGCGCGGCAACGTGCTGGTCGGGGCGGATGAGGTAGACGGCGCTTTCCGCCTCGCCCAGATACCGCGCCCGGATGTCCGGTGTTGCCTCCACCGCCAGCCGGTCAACCTCCAGCCCGTCGACCGAAAGGCTTTCCGGCGCCTCGGCCCCGATGGTCAGCAACGTGAAACGCCCGCCAAGCCGGGGCAGCAGGTAGACCTCGCCCAGCGGCGCATCGGCGCAGGGACTGCCGGGGCGCGACCGCGACGGACCACCGGGCAACGCGTCGGGCGTGTTCAGGGGCGACCCGTCATAGGTGCATGGCATCGACAGGCGGCCCGAATTCACCAGCGGCCGGGCAAATTCGTAATGTTCGCTCAGGTCCAGCACCGCGTCGCGCAGGATACGGCTCATTTCCGATTTCGGGGTGATGAAGTCGGTCGAGCGGCTGGAATTCAGGATGTTTTCATCGGCGCCGTGGATGCGCTCGGCATCGTAACTGTCCAGCAGGCTTTCCGGCGCCGTGCCCTCCATCACCAGTTTCAGCTTCCATGCGAGGTTGTCGGTGTCCTGAAGCCCGGAATTCGCGCCGCGCGCGCCGAACGGGCTGACCTGATGGGCCGCGTCGCCGGCAAAGATCACCCGGTTGTGGCGGAACTTTTCCATCCGCCGACACTGGAACGTGTAGATGGAAACCCATTCCAGCTCGAACTTCACATCCTCGCCCAGCATCGCCTTGAGGCGCGGAATGACGTTTTCCGGCTTCTTCTCTTCGTCCTTGTCGATGTCCCAGCCAAGCTGCAGGTCGATGCGCCAGACGCCGTCGGGCTGCTTGTGCAGAAGCGCCGACTGGCCCCGGTTGAAGGGCGGATCGAACCAGAACCAGCGCTCAGTGGGGAAATCGGCCTCCATCACCACGTCGGCGATCAGGAAGTTGTCCTCGAAGACGCGGCCCACGAAATCCAGCCCCATCATGCTGCGCGTGGGCGACATGGCCCCGTCGCAGGCAATCAGCCACTCCGCCTGCACCGGGTATTCACCGTCCGGCGTATCGACCAGCAGATCGACGTGGTCGCCCTTGTCGGCGACCCGCAGCACCTTGTTCAGCCCCCGGATCTCGATCCGGGCGCCGGCATCCTGCATCTCCCGCACGCGGTCCACGAGATATTGTTCGAGATAGTATTGCTGCAGGTTGATGAAGGCCGGGAAATCATGGCCCGTTTCGGGCAGCAGGTTGAATTCGTAGACCTTCCGCTCGTCGAAGAAAACCTTGCCGAGGTTCCACTTCACGCCCTTTTCCACCATCTCGCGCCCGCAGCCCAGCCGGTCGAGGATTTCCAGCGACCGCTTGGCGTAGCACACCGCGCGGCTGCCGAAACTGACCTTGTCATTGTCGTCCAGAACGACGACCTCGACCCCCTGCTGCGCAAGGTCTATGGCCGCGCCAAGGCCGATCGGCCCGGCCCCGATCACCACCGCCTTGTGGCGCACGGGTGCCTCGGCATCCTGATCCGGCGACCGTTCGTAGGCATAGAGCGGCACCTCGAAGATCTTCTTGTCACTCATCTGGTTCATCGTTTCCCCCTCCCGAGGATCATGTCCAATAGGCTGCGGCACTTGGAACGCGGCCATATTCAAGATGGAAATCGTCCAGTTGCGGCGGCGCGATCCCGGCCTCCGCCACCATCGTGTGGGCCTGCCCCCGGTGGTGGATCTGGTGTTGGAACAGGTGCAGCAGAAGCGCGCCCACCTTTTCCGCCACCGGCCCCTCGCGGCGCTCGGTCACCCGGCTCTCGTCCAGCGTCGCGGGCACCAGCTCCCGGCAGAACGCGGTCAACCGCCGGTCCACCTCGGCCTGCGCCGCGGCAAGATCGGCCACCCGGCCGATCGTGTCCCGGTCATAGACCGACCGCCCAAGCCCCCCGGCCTCCAGCGCATCCACGTAGAAAAGATCCACCTCGTAGATATGGTTCAGCGTGGCCTTGAGCGACGGGAAGAACCCCGGACGCGGGGCCGCGAGATCCGCAGCCGACAGCCCTGCAATCGCGCCGTAAAGCGTCGCGTTCGCCCAAGCGTTGTTGAGGGCCATGGTCAGGAACGGATCACGCATCGTCGCCTATGCCTGCAACTGATCCCACATCTCGATATCGCGCTGCGCCGTCCAGATGCGCGGCGTGTCGATCCCGCGGGCCTCGTCATAGGCGCGCGCCACGTTAAAGGGCAGGCAATGCTCGTAGATCGCGTAGTCGCTGAACTTCGGATCGCAGGCTTCGCGCACCGCGTCCCACGCATCTTTCAGGCTGCCGCCCTTCGCGGCCACGCGCGCCGCCGGCTTGTAGGTCGACTCCACGAAATCGCGGGTGTTCTCGATGGCGGCATTGACCATCTCGCGCCCGACCAGCGCGTCGCCGCGCCCCGGCGCGATGGCATCCACGTCGAACCACTTGATCGCGTCCAGCGTGTCGCCCCAATCGGAAAAGTGCCCGTCGCCGCAATAGCAGGCCGAGTGGTATTCGACGATATCGCCGGTGAACATCACGTTCTGATCCGGCACGTGGATCACCGCGTCGCCGGCCGTATGGGCGCGGCCCAGATGCATGATATCCACCCGCCGGTTGCCTAGATAGACGGTCATCGCATCGGAAAAGGTCGTGGTCGGCCAGGTCAGGCCGGGGATGCTCTCATGGCCTTCGAAAAGGCGCGGAAAGCGTTGGAACTCGCTGTCCCAGTCCTCCTGCCCGCGCTCGACCACCATGGCGCGCGCCGTGTCCGACATGATGACCTGCCCCGCCCCGTAGGCCGAGGCGCCCAGAACGCGCACGGCGTGGTAATGGGTCATCACAAGGTGGCTGATCGGCTTGTCGGTGACCGTGCGCACCTTCTCGATCACCTTGTTGGCAAGGCGCGGCGTCGCCTGCGCCTCGACGATCATCACGGACTCGTCGCCGATGATGACGCCGGAATTGGGATCCCCCTCGGCGGTGAAGGCCCAAAGCCCCTCACCCACCTCGGTGAACGAAATCTCTTTCTCGGTCATGTCCCCTTGGGACGCGAAGGCTTTTGCCATGGGTCCGGTCTCTCCCCCCGTTTGGTGCGCGTTTGCGACGGTGCGGCCGCGTGGCCCCTTCCCGCCGATCCTGTCTCCTGATATCGTTGCACTTGCAACAAAAGTCAATACCGTTGCACGTGCAACGATGCGGGGTGAACAGGCAAGCGATGACGATATGCGATTTCAGACTGGCAGCCTTCCTGCCCTACCGCCTTGCCGTCCTGTCGGAACGAATCAGCCGCCGCCTGTCGCGCATCTACGAGGCGGAGGCCGGGCTCTCCATGGCCGAATGGCGGGTGATGGTGCATCTTTCACGATGCGGTGCCGTTTCGGTGCGCGAGATCCACGGTTGCGTGAACCTCGACAAGCCCCGTGTCAGCCGCGCCGTAGGTCGGCTGGAAGAGTCCGGGCTGGTGGAAAAGACCAGTAGCCCTACCGACCAGCGGCTTCTGGTGATCTCGCTGTCTGCCGCAGGCCGGGCGTTGCTCGACCGGATCCTGCCGCCGGCCATCGCCTACGAGTCGCGCCTCCTCGCCGCGCTGTCGTCCGAGGACCGCGTCGCACTCGACCGGATCATGGAAAAGTTGCACCGGGTGATGGATGCCGATCCAGAGGCGCGCCCGCGCTCCCGGCTCGACATCCCCCGCGACGCGGCGGAGTAGCAACGGCGCGCCCGCGCACGGCGAAACCGGGTCGGGTCTGCACGGAGGGTGCACAAGGGGTGTACGCGGGGTGCACAGGGGGCACCCTCCCCGTTTCGCCCTCAGCGCGCCATCGCGAAAAGCGCGTCCAGATCCAGATACTGGCCCATATGCGCGGCGAGCCGGTCCAGCGTCTCCTCCACCACCTGCCCGTAGGATTCCGGGCCTGCATCCACTCCGAACCCGTTCAGAAAGGCACGGCGAAACCCGTCCTCGACGAACATTCCGTGCAGGTAGCTGCCCGCAATCCGCCCATCGGCCGTGCGCGCGCCCTCGTCCTGCCCGTCGACCCGCGCGAAGGGGCGCGCCCGGTCAGGGCCTTGCGTGTGCCCCATGTGGATCTCGTAGCCTGACATCGCCGCGCCAGACGCCACATGCACCGCCTGAACGCGGCTCAGGCTCTTGTCCGCGCGCATCTGCGTTTCAACGTCAAGAAAGCCAAGCCCTGCCGTCGTCCCCGGCGTGCCCTCGATCCCGTCAGGGTCATGGACTGCCATCCCAAGCATCTGATATCCGCCACAAATTCCCAGAATCGCCCCGCCCCTGCGCACATGCGCCGCGAGATCGACATCCCACCCTTGCGCCCGCAGAAAGGCCAGATCGCCACGGGTGGATTTGCTGCCCGGCAGGATCACGAGATCGGTATCGCCGGGGATCACCTCACCGGCGCGGATCATGCGCAGGGCAACGCCCGGTTCCTGCGACAGCGGGTCGAGATCGTCGAAATTGGCGATCCGGCTGAAGGCGAGGCAAGCCACGTTCAGCCCGGCGCCCGCGCCCTTCGCGGGCAGGTCGAGCGCGTCTTCGGCCGGCAGTTTCGCAGCATCGGCAAAGAACGGCACCACGCCCACGCCGCGCCAGCCGGTGCGCGCCCCGATCAGACGGTAGCCATCGTCGAACAACGACACGTCGCCGCGGAACTTGTTGATGATGAACCCCGAAATCATCGCCGCGTCACCTTCGTCCAGCACCGCTTGCGTGCCCACGATCTGCGCGATCACCCCCCCGCGGTCGATATCCCCCACCAGAACCACCGGCACCTCCGCCGCCCGTGCAAAACCCATATTGGCAATGTCACCAGCGCGCAGGTTTACCTCGGCCGGGCTGCCCGCCCCCTCGACGATCACAAGGTCATGTTGCGATTTCAGCCGGGTGAAGCTGTCCAGGACCGGCGCCATCAGCCTTGGTTTCAGCGCCGCGTAGTCGCGCGCCCTGACCGTCGTCAGCCGCTTGCCCTGTACCACGACCTGCGCACCCAGATCGGTTTCGGGCTTCAGCAGAACCGGGTTCATGTCCACCACCGCGTCGATCCCGCAGGCCAGCGCCTGCAGCGCCTGTGCCCGCCCGATCTCGCCACCATCCGCCGTGACCGCGGCGTTGTTGGACATGTTCTGCGGCTTGAACGGCGCCACCGACAGCCCCCGCGCCCGCGCGGCGCGGCACAGTCCCGCCACCAGAAGCGACTTGCCCACGTTGGACCCGGCCCCCTGGATCATCAGCGCCCGGCCCATGCTCATGCCTCCTCCATAGCGGTGCGGCGCCCCGGTCTTGTCAATCCCCGCAAATCTCTACCCTTTTTTCTTGGCCCGAATACTCCGCTGGAGTTGCCGCAAGGCGACGGGGACAGCGCCCGCGCATCCCGCGATGAGCGCAGCGGATAGCGGACCGCTGCCCGCCTCAGAACTCCACGCCCATTTGCCCCTTGATCCCCGACCGGAACGGGTGCTTGACCAGCGTCATCTCGGTCACCAGGTCGGCGACCTCGATCAGCGGCTCCTTGGCGTTGCGCCCGGTCAGCACGACATGGGTCATCGGCGGCTTTTCCTCCACGAGGAAGCGCACGACCTCCGCCACGTCGAGGTAATCGTAGCGCAGCGCGATGTTGATCTCGTCGAGCAGCACCATCCGGATTTCGGGATCGCGGATCAGCGCCTTTGCCTTTTCCCAGCCGGCCTCGGCCATGGCGATGTCGCGGTTTCTGTCCTGCGTTTCCCAGGTAAAGCCCTCGCCCATCGCGTGAAACTGGCACAGCTCGCCGAAATTGCCTTCCAGCAGCCGCCGCTCCCCGGTCTCCCACGCGCCCTTGATGAACTGCACCACGGCGCAGGGCATCTCGTGCGCGATGCAGCGCAGGATCATCCCGAATCCCGACGACGACTTGCCCTTGCCCGGCCCGGTATGGACGATGATCAGCCCCTTCTCGCCTTCCTTGGTGGCCATCATCTTGTCGCGCGCGGCTTTCTTCTTGGCCATCTTTTGCGCGTGGCGGTCCTCGTCTGAAAGCGGCGTCTCGGTCATGGGGTCATCCTTCGCTTGACATCGGGGCAGGTCTTGCCGCAACAGCGGCGTGCTGGTTCCTGTTCCTAGAACAGGCGAAGAGGGAATGCGACAGGCTTTGCGACCCCCGAAGGTCCATCGCCGAAGCGCAGCCGCCCCCGCGACCGTGACCGGAGAAGGCCCTGCAACCACTGGCTCGCGCCGGGAAGGATCAGGTGCCGCCGGGGCCACCCGCCCCGATATCCGCAAGCCGGGAGACCTGCCAGCAGAACGTGCAACGGGCGAACGGGGTGTTTCGCGCCGGCCATGACGGGGCTGCAAGCCCCCCGGCTGGTCATTTCCCCATTCGTCGATCAACAACGAAGGGGCCGCGCATGGGCGAGGTGACAGTCACGGTTTGCACGACCTGCCGCAAGACGGTGGATGGCGAACGTGTGCCGGAAGAGCCGCGCCCGGGCTGGCGCCTGCACGAGGCGCTGAAAGCCGCCGACCTGCCCGACTGCGTGCGCCTGCGCGGCAACCAATGCCTCTCGGCCTGTTCCAACGGCTGTTCCCTTGCGCTTTCGGGCGGCCCCGACCGCTGGACCTACATCTACGGTCGTCTCGACCCGGAGGATCACCTCGACCAGATCCTCGCCGGCATCCGCGCCTATGCCGCGACGTCCGACGGCCTTGTGCCGTGGCGCGAGCGACCGCAGGTCTTCCGCAAGCAATCCATCGCCCGCATTCCCCCGCTCAATGCCCCCGACCCCAAGGACTGACCCATGCAAGAGCTTTCCAAGATCCCCGTCACCGTCATCACCGGCTTTCTGGGCGCCGGCAAGACCACGCTCATCCGCCACCTGATGCAGAACCCGCAGGGCAAGCGGCTGGCGGTGCTGGTCAACGAGTTCGGCACCGCGGGCGTCGATGGCGACATCCTCAAGTCCTGCTCGGATGAGAACTGCCCGGCGGAGAACATCGTCGAGCTGGCCAATGGCTGCATATGCTGCACCGTGGCCGATGATTTCATCCCCACGATCGAGGCGCTGATGGCCCTGCCGGACACGCCAGACCATATCCTGATCGAGACCAGCGGGCTGGCGCTGCCCAAGCCGCTGCTCAAGGCCTTCGACTGGCCCACGATCCGCAGCCGCATCACCGTCGATGGCGTCATCGCGCTGGCCGATGCCGAGGCCGTCGCGGCGGGCCGGTTCGCCAGCGATGTCGATGCCGTTCAGGCGCAACGCGAAGCCGATGACAGCCTCGATCACGACACGCCGCTGGCCGAGGTTTTCGAGGACCAGATTTCCTGCGCTGACATCGTGTTGCTGTCGAAGGCCGACCTGGCCGGCGAGGCGGGGCTTGCCAAGGCCCGCGCCGTGATCGAAGCCGAGATGCCGCGCCCGGTCTCCATCCTGCCGATGACCGAGGGCGTGATCGACCCGCGCGTGGTCATTGGCCTTGGCGCGGCGGCGGAAGACGATCTGGACGCCCGGCCCAGCCACCATGACGGCGCGGATGACCATGAACATGACGATTTTGACAGCGTCGTGATCGCGCTGGACGAGGTAGAAGACGTGAAAGCGCTGGAGGCCGCGGTGCTGCGACTGGCGCGCGACCAGCACGCGCTGCGGGTAAAGGGGTATATCGCGGTGAAGGGCAAACCGATGCGGATGCTGGTGCAGGCCGTGGGCACACGTCTGCGCACCCAGTTCGATCGCCCGTGGGGCGACCTTCCCCGCCGGTCGCAACTGGTGGTGATCGGTGAGCATGACCATATCGACCCGGCGGCCATCCGCGCGACGCTCGAGGGCTGAGGCGATGGCGCGCGCCCCGATCAACAAGGACTGAAACCGATGCATGTCGTCTTCCGCGAAAGCCACGGGTTGGAAGAAACCGACACCCCGCAGGACCTCGGGCAAAGCCCGGCGGATCTGGTGGTGCTGTCGTTTTCCGACTCCGATCTGGGGGCCTTCGCGGCGGGCTATCACAGGGCCAAGACACACGGGTTCGAGCCGAGTGTCCGGCTGGCCAACCTCGTCGCGCTCAAGCATCCCCTGTCGGTCGACACCTATGCCGAACAGACGCTTGCCGGCGCCAAGGCGGTGCTGGTCAAGCTGATCGGCGGCGAAAGCTACTGGCCCTACGGTCTTGCGACGCTGCGCGAGATGGCCGACCGGCAGGGGCTGGCACTGGCCATCCTGCCCGCCGATGGCCGCCCCGACCCGCGGCTGGACGAGCTTTCGACCCTGCCCGTGTCCACCCTGCGCCGGCTCCAGCACCTGTGCGACGCGGGCGGGGCTGTCGCGGCCCACGCGGCACTGGCGCAACTGGCGCTGGCCGGCGGGCTCTATGCCGGGCCGGTGGTAGGCGAGAAAACGGTGCCGGATTTCGGCTTCTACCGGCCGGGCGACGGCGTCTTGCGGACGTTCGATCCCTCGGGCAAACCGCTGGTGCCCGTGACATTCTACCGGTCCTACCTCACCGCCGCCGACACGGACCCTGTGGATGCGATCCTCGAAGCGCTGGACGCGCGCGGGTTCGAGGCGGTTGGTATCTTCGCAAACAGCCTCAAGGCGCCTGCCGCCGCCGACTGGCTGCGGGGCGAACTGGCCCGCCTTGCCCCGGCGGCCATCGTCAACGCCACGGCCTTTTCCGCGCAGGGGGCGGATGGAAAGACATCGCCTTTGAGCGAACCGGGCTGTCCCGTTTTTCAGGTCGCGCTGTCCACCGCGCGGCGCAGGGACTGGGCCGAGGCGGAACGGGGCCTCTCGCCCGCCGACCTGGCCATGCATGTCGTGCTACCAGAGGTGGACGGGCGCATCTTCGGGGGCGTGGCCAGTTTCAAGCAACCGGGCCGCAAGGACCCGGACCTGCAATATTCCCGCTTCGCGCACCGCGCCGACACCGGCCGCATTGCCAACGTGGTGGACCGCGTCGCCGCGTGGCATCGCCTTGCCACCCTGCCCGCTGCCGACAAGCGGCTGGCGCTGGTCCTGTCCACCTATCCCGGCCGTGACTGGAACCTTGCCCATGCCGTCGGGCTGGACCCGCTGGCCTCGGTCGCGGGGCTGCTGACCGCGCTGTCCGATCAGGGCCATGATCTTGGCGACGCCCCCGATATGGGCAAGCGCCTGCTAGCGGAACGGGTGGCATGGCCGCTGGCCGACTACCGCGCCGCGCTGGAAACCCTGCCCGACACCCTGCGCGCCGACCTCTTCGCCGCATGGGGCCCGCCCGAGTCCGACCCGGACGTGCAGGGCGACACCATCACATTCGCCGCGATCCGCACAGGCAACGCCCTGATCGCCCTACAACCCGAACGGGGCGAGGTCCAAACCCGCGACGACGATTACCACGACCTGTCCCGCACGCCGCGCCATGGCTACGTCGCGTTCTACCTTTGGCTGCGGGCACAGACTGATGCGCTGATCCACATGGGCGCGCATGGCACGCTGGAATGGCTGTCGGGCAAGGCGGTGGCGCTGTCGGATGCCTGCTGGCCCGAGGCGCTGCTCGGCCCGCTGCCCGTGATCTACCCCTTCATCGTCAACGACCCCGGCGAGGCCGCACAGGCCAAGCGCCGCGTCGGCGCCGTCACAATCGGCCACCTGCCGCCCCCCATGGCGCAGACGACGCTGCCCGAGGGCATGGGCCGGCTGGAACACCTGCTGGACGAGTATTCCACCGCCGACGGGCTGGACCCGGCCCGGCGCGACCGGCTGATCGCCGATATCCGCGACGAGGCGCGCGGCACCGGGGTCGAGTCCGATCTGGGCATTCCCGCGGATGCCAGCCACGCCGAGGCGATCACGCGGATCGACCGCTTCGTCTGCGACATCAAGGAAAGCCAGTATGGCGACGGGCTGCACGTCTTCGGCACCGGCGATTGCGGGGCGGCAGAACATGCGGGGCTTCTTGGGGCCCTTTCGGGGCGGCTGGTCGCGCCCGGCCCCTCCGGCTCGCCCTACCGGGGGCGCTCGGACGTTCTGCCCACCGGGCGCAACCTTTTTACCACCGACCCGCGGGCCGTGCCCTCGCGCGCGGCGCACGCGCAGGGCGTGAAACTGGCCGAAGAACTCTTGCGCCGGCACCTGCAGGATCACGGCGACTGGCCGCGCGGGCTGGTGGTGGACCTTTGGGGCTCGGCCACGATGCGCACGGCGGGCGAGGAGTTTGCCATGGCGCTGCACCTTGCGGGACTGTCGCCGCAATGGGACGAAGGGTCGGAACGTGTTTCGGGCTTCGAGGTCATCCCGCTGGCCGTGCTCGGACGTCCGCGCATCGACGTGACCTTGCGGGTCTCGGGGCTGTTCCGCGATGTGTTCCCGGGCCTTGCGCAGATGTTCGAAGCTGCCTCCGCCGCGCTTGCGGAGCGCGACGAGGCCGAGGACGACAACCCCTACCGCGCCCGCAGCCCGCGCGTCTTCGGGCCGAAACCCGGCAGCTACGGGGTGGGGATGACGGCGCATCTGGATGACTATTCCGAGGCGGCACGGGCCGCGGCGGGCGAGGCATGGCTGGCCGCCTCGAGCTATGCCATCGACGCGCAGGGCGACGCGCACGAGGCGCGCGACGCGCTGGAGGCGCGTGTCACCGCCGCCGACAGTTTCGTGCACCTTCAAGACCTGCCGGAAACCGACCTGTTGATGGCCTCGGACTACGCCGCGCACGAGGCCGGTTTCGCCGCCGCCGTGGCGCGGCTCGGCGGCGAGGCGCCCGCGCTCTACCACATGGACGCCACGCGGCCTGACCGCCCGCGCGCCCGCGACCTGACCGAGGAGATCGCCCGCGTCACCCGCGCCCGCGCCGCCAACCCCGACTGGGCCAACGGCATGATGCGCCACGGGTTCCGTGGCGCGGCGGAAATCGCGGCGACGCTCGACCACCTTGCCGCCTTTGCCCACCTCGCCGCCGCCGTGCCGCCGCACCTGTTCGACCTCTACCACGACGCGACGCTGGGCCGCGAAGACCTCGTGGATTTCATGGAGCGCGAGAATCCGCAGGCCTTGGCCGCGATGCGCGCCCGCTTCCAGGCGCTGCACGATGCCGGGCTTTGGGTCACGCGGCGCAACTCCATCGCCGCGGCTTTGGAGGCGGCGCAGTGAGCGCGCCCCATGTCCATGGCTGGTGCCCCGGCGCGCTAAAGCCGATGATGTCGGGGGACGGGCTCGTCGTGCGGGTGCGTGCGCCGCTTGGCCGGCTGTCGCAGGAACAGGCGGCAGGCGCGGCGCGGCTGGCCGAGCGCGACGGCAACGGGCTGATCGACGTCTCGGCGCGCGCCAATGTGCAGATCCGGGGCGTGACGCCGGGGGCGCATCCGGC
The DNA here is from genome assembly GCA_003428585.1 of Nioella halotolerans. Classification (GTDB taxonomy): domain Bacteria; phylum Pseudomonadota; class Alphaproteobacteria; order Rhodobacterales; family Rhodobacteraceae; genus Nioella; species Nioella halotolerans. The sequence goes on along the minus strand of QVQC01000079.1, from coordinate 71,119 downwards.
CCTGATCGAGGGGCTGCGGGCGCTCGGCCTGGTAGACCGGGATGTCGCGGCGGAAACCCGGCGCAATCTGGTCATCCAGCCGTTCTGGTCCGAGGACGACCCGACGCATCGCGTTGCCCAAGCCCTCACCAATGCGCTGGCCCACGCTGACGCCCCCGACCTGCCGGGCAAGTTCGGCTTCGCGGTGGATTGCGGGCCGACACCCCTGTTGCGCGGCACCTCGGCCGATATCCGGATCGAGCACGGGCCAGACGGCCTGCTGGTGCGCGCCGATGGCAGCGACCGGGGCGCGCCCGTAACCGAGGGCAGCGCCGCCGAGATGGCAATCGCGCTCGCCCGCTGGTTCCTTGATACCGGCGGCGCGCCCGAGGGCCGGGGCCGCATGGCGCGCCACCTCGCCGCCGGGGCCACGCCGCCCGAAACCTTCACCGCCGCGCCCATGGCACTGCAAGGCCGCGAACCGCCCGGCCCCGGCCGCACGGAAACCGGCCAACTCGTCGCGCTCGAATTCGGGCAGGTCACTGCCGAGACACTCGCCGCGCTGGCACAACGCGCCCCGATCCGGCTGACCCCGTGGCGGATGCTGCTGCTGGAAGGTGTGGCCGAGGCCCCCGGCCTGCCGGGCCTCATCCATGACACAACCGACCCACGGCTGCGCATCGACACCTGCACCGGCGCACCGGGCTGCCCGCAGGGGCTTTCCGACACCCGCAACCTTGCGCATGCCCTCGCCCCGCATCTGCCCCATGGCCGGCGCCTGCACATTTCGGGCTGCGCCAAGGGCTGTGCCCATCCCGGACCGGCGCCCGTAACCCTGACCGCGACCGGCCCGAACCGCTTCGACCTTGTCCGCGACGGCCGCGCCGATGCCACGCCCGAGGCCACCGGCCTCAGCCCCGACCAGATCAAGAAAGCCCTGTGAATGCCCCATGTCTACGAGACGAACGGCGCCGCCATTTACGCCGAAAGCTTCCGCACGATCCGGGCGGAGGCTGATCTGGCGCGCTTCGACGCCGACGAGGAACCTGTTGTCGTGCGGATGATCCATGCCGCCGGTCTGGTGGGTCTGGAAAGGGATGTGCGCTTTTCGCCCGGCATGGCCAAGGGGGCGCGTCAGGCCCTGAAGGACGGCGCGCCGATCCTGTGCGATGCCTTCATGGTCGCCGAGGGCATCACCCGCCCCCGCCTGCCAGCGGGCAACGAGGTGATCTGCACCCTGCGTGACGCCGCCGTGCCCGGCATGGCGCAAGAGATGGGCACCACCCGGTCGGCCGCGGCGGTGGACCTGTGGCGGCCGCAAATGGACGGCGCGCTTGTTGCCATCGGCAACGCGCCCACTGCGCTGTTCCACCTTCTCAACATGCTCGAAGACCCCGCCTGCCCGCGCCCGGCCGCGATCATTGGCTGCCCGGTGGGCTTCGTCGGCGCGGCGGAATCAAAAGACGCGCTGATGGAGGACCTGCCGGTGCCATCCATGATCGTGCGCGGGCGCTTGGGCGGCTCGGCAATCACCGTGGCGGCGGTCAACGCGCTGGCCAGTTTCAAGGAGTAGCCGATGGGCAAGGTCATCTGCACCGGGCTCGGCCCCGGCGATCCCGATTTGATGAGCGTGCGGTCCGACCGGCTGATCCGCAATGCCCGCCACCTTGCCTTTTTCCGCAAAGCGGGCCGCAAGGGACAGGCGCGCCAGATCGTCGAGGGGATGCTGCGCGACGACGTTATCGAACACGCCATGGAATACCCGGTGACGACCGAGATCCCCGTCACCGACCCGGAATATAACCGCATCCTTTCGGCCTTCTACGACGACTGGACCGACCGGTTGCGGGCGCTTGCCGCAACCGATGACGTGATCGTGCTGTGCGAGGGCGACCCGTTCTTTTACGGATCGTTCATGCACCTGCATTCCCGATTGCAGGGCCGCGTGGAGGTGGACATCGTGCCGGGCATCACCGGCATGTCGGGCTGCTGGACGGCGACGGACCTGCCGATCACCTGGGGCGACGATGTGCTGACCGTGGCCATGGCAACCCTGCCCGAGGGCGAACTGGCGCGACGGCTGGAAGATACTGATGCCGCCGTGGTGATGAAGATCGGGCGCAACCTGCCCCGGCTGAAACGCGCGCTCGCCGCCGCCGGGCGGCTTGACGACGCGTGGCTGGTGGAGCGTGGCACAATGCCCGGCCAGAGCGTACAGAAGCTGACAGATTTCGAGGGCGAAACCCCCTATTTCGCAATCTGCCTGTTGCACGGGCGGGGGCGGCGGCCATGAGCGGTTGGGTCACCATCGCGGGACTCGGGCCGGGGGACGAGGCACTTGTCACCCCCGAGGTGACCGCCGCGCTGGAGGCGGCTACGGACATGGTCGGCTATATTCCCTATGTGCGCCGGATCGCGCCGCGCCCGGGCCTCACCCGGCACGAATCCGACAACCGGGTGGAGCTGGACCGGGCGGCCCACGCGTTGCGCATGGCTTCCGAAGGCAAGCGGGTGGTCGTGGTCTCCTCCGGCGATCCCGGCGTCTTCGCCATGGCCTCGGCCCTGTTCGAGGCGCTGGAAAACGGCCCGGAGGCGTGGCTGTCGCTCGACATCCGGGTGCTTCCCGGCATCACCGCGATGCTGGCCGCCGCCGCCCGTCTTGGCGCACCCTTGGGCCACGATTTCGCGGCGATCAACCTGTCCGACAACCTCAAACCCTGGGCATTGATCGAGCATCGCCTGCGCGCCGCCGCCGAAACGGGATTCGCCATGGCCTTTTACAACCCGCGCTCCCGGTCGCGCCCGCACCAGTTCGCCCGCGCGCTGGACGTCCTGCGCGCGGCCTGCGGCGGCGAGACGCTGATTTCCTTTGCCCGTGCCGTCTCGACGCCCGAGGAAAGCATCACCACCGTGACGCTTGACGAGGCGGTGCCGGAAATGGCCGACATGCGCACCGTCGTGATCGTCGGCAACCGCGACACGCGCCGCGTCGGGCGCTTCGTCTACACCCCGAGGTCGGCCTCGTGACCCAGCCACGCCATAACCGCCTCGGCGCTGTGCAGCACCTTGCGCGGCGGCACGGCGGGCCGGTCGATCAGGATGACCGGCAGGCCGAGCGCCCGCGCGGCATCAAGCTTGGCCCGCGCCCCCGCCCCGCCGCCGTTCTTGGCCACAACGTGGGTGATGCGGTGGTGCTGCATCAACGCCCGGTCGCCCGCCACGTCAAAGGGTCCGCGCGCGATGACGGCCTCCGCATCGGGCAACGGCAAGGGGTCTTTCGGCGGATCGACGAGGCGCAAGAGGTAGAAATTGCCGGCTTTCGCGGCGAAATCCGCCACGTTCTGCTTGCCGATCGCAAGGAACACCCGCGCGCCGCGCTCTGGCAGGGCCGACACCGCGCCGGCGATATCGTCAACGCGGGTCCAGCACGCGCCCCCGGCCTCGGTCCAGCCCGGCCGTTCCAAGGCCACCAGCGCCACCCCCGCCTCGGCACAGGCGGCCACGGCATTGCGGCTCATCCCCGCGGCGAAAGGGTGCGTCGCGTCCACGACATGGGTGATCCCTTCGTCGCGCAGGTAATCCGCCAGCCCCGGCACACCGCCGAACCCGCCGACCCGCGTCGGCAGGGGCTGCGGCGCCGGCCTTTCGGTGCGCCCGGCATAGGAGAACACGGCCTCGGCCCCCGCCCCGGCCAGCAGGCGGGCCAGCGTGCTGGCCTCGGTCGTGCCGCCGAGCAGAAGGATGCGTGTCATGACTGATCCCCGCGCTGATCCGTGGCTGACCCTGATCGGTCTGGGGGAGGATGGCCTGAACGGCCTGCCACCCGCAAGCCGCGCCGCGCTTGACGCCGCCGAAATCGTCTTCGGCGGGCCACGACACCTCGACCTTGCGCGGGTTGGCGACCGGGGCCGCGCATGGCCTGTTCCCTTTTCCGTCGCCCCGGTGCTGGCCTGGCGCGGGCGCAAAGTGGTGGTGCTGGCCTCGGGCGATCCGTTCTGGCACGGGGCGGGCGGGACTCTGGCCCGCCACCTGTTGCCCGGGGAATGGCACTGCCTGCCGGCGCCGTCCTGTTTCGCGCTTGCTGCCGCGCGGCTCGGCTGGAGGTTGGAGGATGTGCTCTGTCTCGGCCTGCACGCGGTGCCGTTCGACCGCCTGAGGCCGATCCTGCACGAGGGCGCCCGCGTGCTTTGCACCCTGCGCGACGGCGCCGCCGCCGGGGAACTGGCCGCTTGGCTGACGGCGCATGGGTTCGGCGCGTCCCGCCTGACCGTGTGCGAGGCGCTTGGCGGTCCGCGCGAACGGCTGCGCAATATGCGCGCCGACGCCGATGGCCTTGGCGAAGTTGCGGCGCCGGCGCTGGCCGCGATCGAGGCGCGGGGCGCCCCCGGCCTGCCGCGCGCCACCGGCCTGCCGGATGACGTCTTTCAAAGCGACGGCCAGATCACCAAGCGGCCGGTTCGGGCGCTGACCCTCTCGGCCCTCGCCCCACGGCCAGGCCAGCACTTGTGGGACATCGGCGCAGGATCCGGCTCCGTCTCGGTCGAATTCTGCCTTGCCGCGCCGGGCGCAACGGCGACGGCGCTGGAGGCTCGCGCCGACCGTGCCGCCAATATCCGCGCCAATGCCGCGCGCTTCGGGCTGGATCACCGGATTTTCACGGTCGAGGGTCGGGCCCCCGAGGCGCTGGACGACCTGCCCGCCCCCGACGCCGTCTTCGTCGGCGGCGGCGCGACCGAGGCGCTGCTGGCCACCCTTTGGGACCGCCTTTCGCCCGGCACGCGGCTGGTGATGAACGCGGTCACGCTGGAAACCGAGGCGCTGCTGATCCGCTGGCATGGCCTCCATGGCGGGCATCTTCTGCGGGCGGAGTTGTCGGAGGCCGGGCCGCTTGGCACGATGCACGGCTGGCACCCCGCGCGCCCGGTGACCCAATGGGTGGTGACACGATGATCTGGGCCGGTATTGGATTACGCGCGGATGCCGATTGCGTCGCCTTCAACGACGCGCTGGCGCAGGCAGGGGGCCGGCCCGACGCGCTGGCCTGCCTTGTCGCCAAGGTCAGCCCGGCGCTGACCGCATGGGCCGGGACGAAGGGCCTGCCGCTGACCCGGCTGGAAGAGCAGGACATCGCGGGCATCGCCACGCCCACCACCTCGCCGCGCATCGTGGCACGCTTCGACACCGGCAGCGTCGCCGAGGCGCTGGCCCTTGCCGCCGCCCGCAACGACGGGCACCCGGCCCGCATCATCGCCCCGCGCGTGACAAGCGCTTGCGGGCGCGCCACCATGGCGCTTGCAGAAAGGACAACCCCATGATTGTGCATTTCATCGGCGCCGGCCCCGGTGCCGCCGACCTCATCACCCTGCGCGGGCGCGACCTGATCGCCGCCTGCCCGGTCTGCCTCTACGCCGGGTCGCTGGTGCCCGAGGCACTGCTGGCCCATTGCCCCGAAGGCGCGCGGATCGTGAATACCGCGCCCTTGTCGCTGGACGAGATCATGGCCGAGATCGAAACCGCCCATGCCGCCGGCCTCGACGTGGCGCGGCTGCATTCGGGCGATCTTTCGGTGTGGTCGGCGATGGGCGAGCAGTTGCGCCGGCTGCATGCGCTTGGCATTCCCTATAGCATTACCCCCGGCGTGCCGGCGTTTTCCGCCGCTGCCGCGGCCCTTGGCGCGGAGCTGACCCTGCCGGGCGTGGCGCAGTCGCTGGTGCTGACCCGAACCTCCGGCCGCGCATCCTCCATGCCCGAGGGCGAAACCCTCGAAAACTTCGCCGCCACCGGCGCGACGCTGGCCATCCACCTGTCGGTTCACGTGCTGGAGGAGGTCGTGGACCGCCTGACCCCCGCCTATGGCCCCGACTGCCCCTGCGCGGTCGTCTGGCGCGCATCATGGCCCGATCAGCATATCGTCAAGGCGACGCTGGCCAGCGTGGAGGAGGCCACCGGGGGCTTGCGCGGCCGCACGGCGCTGATCCTCGTCGGCCCGGCGCTTGGCGCGGAGAATTTCGACGAAAGCTGCCTCTACGCGGGCGATTACGACCGCCGGTTCCGCCCCGTGGGCACCGCGCCGCGCTTTCCGGAGGGGGCGGAGTGATCGCGCCGGGCCTGATCATCTCCGCCCCCGCCTCGGGCAGCGGCAAGACCACGCTGACGCTGGGCCTGCTGGCGGCCTTGCGTGACCGGGGCCTGAATGTGCAGCCGTTCAAGAGCGGGCCGGACTATATCGACCCCGGCTTTCACGGCGCGGCGGCGGGCCGCGATTCTGTCAACCTCGACACCTGGGCGATGGATGCCGCGATGATCGGCGGGCTGATCGCGGGAACGGCGGGGGCAGAAGATGCGGACCTGATCGTCGCCGAAGGCTCCATGGGTCTGTTCGACGGGGTGCTTGCGCCCGGCGCGCAGGGCAACGGGTCGAGCGCCAGCCTCGCCGCGCTGACCGGCTGGCCGGTGGTGCTGGTGCTGGATTGTTCGGGACAGGCGCAATCGGCGGCGGCGGTGGCCAAGGGGTTCGCCGCGATGCAGGCGGATGTGCGGATCGCGGGGGTGGTGCTGAACAAGGTGGCCTCGCCGCGGCACGCGGCGATGCTGCGCGCCGGGATGCAGCAGGTCGGGATCGAGGTGCTCGGCGCCCTGCCCCGGCAACAGGAAGTCGAGCTGCCCTCGCGCCATCTGGGGCTGGTTCAGGCCGGCGAACAGGCCGACATGCCGCGCATCCTAGAAAGGGCCGCCCGGTTCGTGGAGGAGAACGTCGATCTTGATCGCCTCATCAGCCTTGCCGGGGCCACCCGCGCCAAGGGACCGGATGGCCGCATCACCCCGCCCGGGCAGCGCATCGCGCTGGCCCGCGACGGGGCGTTTTCCTTCGTCTACCCGCATCAGCTGGCCGGCTGGCGGCGCGCGGGCGCGGAAATCCTGCCCTTTGCGCCGCTGAACGACGAGGCGCCGGATGACAGCGCCGATACCTGCTGGCTGCCCGGCGGCTACCCGGAACTCCATGCCGGGGAACTTGCAGCGGCGCAGAGTTTCCGCGCGGGGCTCAATCGCTTTGCCGAAACCCGCCGCGTCCACGGTGAATGCGGCGGCTACATGGCGATGGGGGCGGCGCTGATCGACAAGGCGGGCACGCGGCACGCGATGGCTGGCCTTCTGGGCCTTGTCACGTCCTACGAGACGCGCAAGATGCACCTTGGCTACCGGCTGGCGACGCTTGGCGCGGACATGCCCGGCCACGGCGCCGGCGCGCGGCTGCGCGGGCATGAGTTTCATTACTGCACCATCCTCGACCAGCCCGACGCCCCGCTGGCCGAGGTGGTTGACGCGGGCGGCGCGCGCGTGCCCGAAACCGGATCGCACCGGGGCAACGCGACCGGCACCTTCTTTCACCTCATCGCGGAGGCCGAAGGGTAGCATGACCGGCTTCGTCAGTTTCGTCTCTTCCGGTCCCGGCGACCCGGAGCTTTTGACCCTGAAGGCGGTCGACCGCTTGGGGCGCGCCGACGCGGTGCTGTTCGACGACCTCAGCGCCGGGCCAATGCTGGCCCATGCCCGCGCGGGGGCGGACCTGATCGGCGTCGGCAAACGCGCCGGGCGTCCTTCGCCGAAGCAGGACCATGTCAGCCGCCTGCTGGTCGATTACGCGCGCATCGACCAGCGGGTGGTGCGCCTGAAATCGGGTGATTGCGGCATCTTCGGGCGGCTTGAGGAAGAGATCGCCGCGCTGACCGCCGAGGGCATCCCCTACGAGATCATCCCCGGTGTCACCTCCGCCTCGGCCGCCGCCGCCGCCGCCGGCATTCCGTTGACGCGCCGGCTGACCGCGCGCCGGGTACAGTTCGTTACCGGCCATGACGCCACCGGCGCCCTGCCCGAGGGGCTGGACCTGAAGGCGCTGGCCGATCCCGGCGCGACCACCGTGGTCTACATGGGCAAGCGGACCTTCGCGGCGCTGGTCGAACGGCTGGTCGCGGCGGGCCTGCCCGCGGGCACCCCCGCGCTATACGCCGAATCCGTTTCGACAGCGGATCAGCGGCTGGTCCGCGCCAGCGTGGCCGATCTGGCTAAAATGCTGTCGCAATCGGACAGCCGGATGCCGGGGCTCATCCTCTATGGCCCGCTGGCAGGGGGCGATGCTTGACATCGCATCCCCGGCCATCGACAAAGGTTCACACGGTTTTCGAAGGCTTGAGCATGCCGGAGAAATGAAAAGGGAACACGGTGCGGTGTAGCCATCAGGCGCCAAACCCGTGACTGCCCCCGCAACTGTAAGCGGAGAGCGTGCCCCGACGAACGCCACTGCCCCGAACGGGGGCGGGAAGGCAAGGGACATGCAGCGACCCGCGAGTCAGGAGACCTGCCGTGAAACCGCCCCCTCGGGGGGTACCGTTCCAAGGGCCGGGCCTGCCCGGCCGCCCATCACAGGCCGTCGGGGAGACGGCAAGGAGACCAGACACATGCATATCGAACCCGGAATCGTCCACGGCGCCAAGATGGCGCTGGCCTATGCCACCGCCGCGGGTGGCGCCACCTACGCGGCCAAGCTGGCGGTGGACAGCATCCGCGAAAACGGTGCCGCCTCGCTGGCGGCGCGCGCCGGCATCGCCACAATCGGCACCTTGATCTTCTTCGAGGTGCTGCCGCATTTCCCGGTCGGCGTGTCGGAGGTGCATTTCATCCTCGGCTCCACCCTTCTGCTGATGCTGGGCGCGGCGCCCGCGGCCATCGGCCTCGCGCTCGGCCTGCTGGTCCAGTCGCTGTTCCTCGCGCCGACCGACCTGCCGATGTATTTCGTCAACGTCACCACCCTGCTGGTGCCGCTTTTCGCCATCTCGGCACTGGCCAAGCGCATCATCGCGCCCGGCACGGCCTATGTTGACCTTGGCTATGCGCAGGCGCTGAAGCTGTCCACCGCGTTCCAGGGCGGCGTGGTCGCCTGGGTCGCCTTCTGGGCCTTCTACGGGCAGGGCGTCGGCGCCGAGAGCGTGCAGTCGGTGCTGGCGTTCGGCGGCGCCTACATGCTGGTCGTGCTGATCGAGCCCATCGCCGATCTCGCCGTTCTGGCCGGGGCCAAGGCGCTGCGCGGGCTGAAGGGCACGGGCCTCGTGAACCCGCGCGTCTACGACGCCGCGGCCTGACGCAACGAACCGACCAACCCCGCGCGCGGCCCCTTCGTGGGGCCGTGTGTCTTTGAAAGGCCCCGCGATGATCGCGCTCGACCTGATCGGCATCGGCACCGGCAATCCGCGCCACCTGACCCGGCAGGCCATCGACCGGATCAACGCCGCCGACCTGATCCTGATCCCCACGAAGGGGGCGGGCAAGGACGACCTCGCCGCGCTGCGCCGCGAGATCTGCGCCGAGGTGCTGGACAACCCGGTAACGCGCGTGGCCGAGTTCGCCCTGCCCGAGCGTGACCCGGCGATCGCGGATTACCACGAACGGGTTGAGGCATGGCACGACGCGATTGCCGCGCTCTGGGTGGAGACGATCCGCGCCAATTTGAACGGTGGCGCGCGCGTGGCCTTCCTTGTCTGGGGCGACCCGTCGCTCTACGATTCCACCCTGCGCATCGCGGACCGGGTGGCGGCGCTGCTGCCACTCATCGTGCGCGTGACACCCGGCATCACCGCGATTCAGGCGCTGACCGCGGCGCATGCGATCCCGCTCAACACCATCAACGGGCCGGTGGTCGTGACGACAGGCCGCCAGATCCGCGACCACGGCTTTCCGCCCGGCACCGACACGGCGGTGGTGATGCTGGATGGCGAGTTGAGCTTTCGCAGGCTCGACCAGCAGAGCCTGCATATCTGGTGGACGGGCTATGCCGGAATGGCGCAGGAGGTCTCTCTCTCCGGCCCGGTGGCCGAGGTTACCGGGGCGATTGCGACGGCCCGCGCCGAGGCACGCGCGGCGCATGGCTGGATCATGGATATCTACCTTCTGCGGCGGGGCGGCAGCGGGGTAGGCCCATAGCCCCTTTCGGTTCCGCGCGCCGGGCGCTACGCTCGCCGCACCCTGTCAGACCGGAGCCGCCATGCACCTCGCCCGTTTTCCCCGCCTTCACCTTGCCCACCTGCCGACCCCACTGGAAAAGATGGAGCGGCTATCGCGGGAACTGGACGCCGAGATCTGGATCAAGCGCGACGATTGCACCGGGATGAGCACCGGCGGCAACAAGACCCGCAAGCTGGAATTCCTGATGGCCGAAGCGGTCGAGATGGGGGCCGACATGGTGATGACGCAAGGCGCCACGCAGACCAACCATGGCCGCCAAACGGCCGCCTTCGCCGCCAAGCTGGGCATGGACTGCCATATCCTGCTGGAGGACCGCACCGGGTATGACAATGCCAACTACACCGGCAACGGCAACGTGCTGCTCGACCACCTGCACGGCGCGACGACCGAAACCTTCCCCGGCGGCACCGACATGGTGGCCGAGATGGAAAAGACCGCCGAGGCGGAACGCGCCAATGGCAAAAAGGTCTATGTCATCCCCGGCGGCGGGTCGAACCCCACGGGCGCGCTTGGCTACGTGAACTGCGCGCTGGAACTGCTGGGGCAGGCCAATGACCGCGGGCTGGTAATCGACCGGGTGGTGCATGCGACCGGATCGTCGGGCACGCAGGCGGGGCTGGTGGCGGGGATGGCCGCGCTCAACGCTGGCATCCCGGTTCTGGGCATCGGCACCCGCGCGCCGCGGCCCAAGCAGGAACAGATGGTCTACGACCTCGCTTGCCGCACGGCGGAGAAACTGGGTTGCCCCGGCGTGGTGGCCCGCGGCGACGTGGTGGCCAATACCGATTACGTGGGCGAAGGCTACGGCCTGCCGACCGATAGCGGGCTGGACGCGATCCGCATGTTCGCCGAGTTGGAGGGCATCCTGCTGGACCCGGTCTATTCCGGCAAGGGCGCGGCGGGGCTGATCGACCTTGCCCGCAAGGGGGAATTCGACGGGCAGCAGATCGTCTTCCTGCATACGGGCGGCGCCGTCGGTCTCTTCGGATACGACTTCGCCTTCGGGGGCTGAGATGCGCCGCATCGGCATTCTCGGCGGCATGGGGCCGGAGGCGACGATCCTCTTCCAGCAGCGCCTGCTCGACGCGGTGCCGGCCGAGGACGATTGCGACCATGTCCCGCTGCTGATCGACATGAACCCGCAGGTGCCCTCGCGCATCGCGCACCTGGTCGAGGGCACCGGCGGCGACCCCGCCCCGGTGCTGGCCGATATGGCCCGGCGGTTGCAGGCGGCGGGAGCAGAGGCGCTGGCCATGCCCTGCAACACCGCCCATTCCTATGCCGCCAGCATCACCTCCGCGTTGGATATCCCGCTGCTGAACATGGTCGCCCTCTCGGCAGAGCGCGCCGGCCCCGGCAGGATCGGCCTCCTCGCCTCGCCCGCCACGCGGATCACCGGGGTTTTCGACGCGGCGCTGGAACGGGTCGGCGCGACCCCGGTCTGGCCCGAGGATGACGCCCCCCTTTTGCACGCGATCCGCATCATCAAGGCCAACGGCGCGACGCTGGAAGCGCGCGAGATCCTGCGCGCCGCGTCCGAAGATCTGCTGGCGCTTGGCGCCCGGACGCAGCTTGTCGGCTGCTCGGAGTTTTCGCTCATCGCCGAGGCTGCCACGCCCGAGGCGCGCGTCATCGACACGCTCGATGTGCTGGTCGCGGCGGTGATGGCATTTTCCAGCGGCACGGGCTAACCCCCTGCCTCTTTCGAAAGGAGTTCCATGCCCCGCCTCACCGGTATCATCTGCCCGCTTCTGACGCCCTTCAACCCCGATGGCAGCATCGCCCGTGACCTGTGGGTCGCCCATGCGAGACGGGTTCTGGACCAGGGGGCGCATTACCTCTCGCCTTTCGGCACCACGGGCGAGGCACTTTCGATCTCCATGGCGGCGCGCATGCAAGCGCTGGACTGGCTGGTCGAGGCGGGCATTCCCGCCGACCGGCTGATGCCGGGCACCGGGCTGACCGCCCTGCCCGATACGCTGACGCTGTCGCGCCACGCGGCCGGGCTGGGCTGCGCCGGGATCATGGTGCTGCCCTCGTTCTTCTACGGCAGCGTCGGCGATGACGGGCAGGCACGCTATTTCAGCGAGCTGATCGCCGGGCTTGAGGACACGCGCGCGCAGGTCATCCTCTATTCCATCCCGCAGAATTCCGGCGTCCCGGTCAGCCCGGCCCTGACGGCGCGGCTGAACACCGCCTTCCCCGATACCGTGACCGCCTACAAGGACAGTTCCGGCGACTGGACGAACACCGAGGCGGTGATCGCGGCGGCACCCGATGTCGCCGTCTTCCCGGGGTCGGAGGGGTTCCTGACGCAAGGGCTGGCGGCAGGCGGCGCCGGCTGCATCTCGGCCACGGTGAACCTCAATGCCGCCGCGATCCGCGCCGTGTTCGACGGGGTTGCGGCGGGCCGGGACATGACCGCCGAGGACGCGGCGATCAAGGCGTTCCGCGACACGGTGGCTGCCGCGGGGCTGATCGGCGGCATGAAGGCGCTGCTGGCGGTGACTTCGGGCGATGACCGCTGGTTGCACCTCGCGCCGCCGCACCTTGACGCGACGCGCGCGGCAGGTAAGGCGCTGCTGGCCGCGCTCGGCCCCGCGGCCAAGCATCTGGAGCCGTCATGAAACAGCCGAATGTCATCCTGCACACAAGCGCGCCGGAGACGGCGAGGGCCATCGTCGCCGAGATGCACCCCGACCTCACCCTGCACGGCTGCGACAGCTATGCCAAGCTGCCGGGGCTGATCGCGGAAACCGGCGCCGAGGTGATCTTCTCGGTCCGTTCCGAGGGTGGCGCGGAATATCCCGCAGGCGCGGCGTTATCGTCACCGGTCAAGTGGCTCTCTGTCGGGGGCTCGGGCGTGGACCATCTTGGGTCCTGGGACGCGACGACCATGACCGTGACCAATGCCGCCGGGGTCGCCGCCGACATGATGGCGGAATACGTGCTGGGCACAGTGCTGCATTTCACGCTCGGCCTGCCCCGGCTGCGCGCCGCGCAAGACCGCCGCGAATGGGACCACGCCGCGCGGGTCGAGCCGGTGGCGGGCAAGACCTGCCTCATCCTCGGACTCGGCAAGACCGGGCAGGCCGTGGCGCGGCGGATGCAGGCCATGGGGATGAAAGTCATCGGGGTGCGCGCCCGGCCTGCGCCGACCGACAATTGCGACGAGGTGCACGGGATGGCCGCGCTACCGGATCTCTGGCCGCGCGCCGACGTGGTGGTCGTCTGCGTGCCGCTCCTGCCGTCCACAACCGGGCTCATCGGGGAGGCAGCCTTCGCCGCGATGAAACCCTCGGCCATCCTCGTCGATGTCTCGCGCGGCGGCGTCATCGAGGAAGCCCCGCTGCTCGACGCCATGCAGACCGGCCGCATCCGGGGCGTGGCGCGTGATGTCTTCGCCGAGGAACCCCTGCCCGCCGATAGCCCGTTCTGGGATCAGGAACGGTTGATCCTGACGCCGCATTGTTCGGCGGTTCATGATGGTTGGGCGGAAAAGGCGGTGCGGATGTTCGCGGAGAACCTTGGCCGCTATCGGCGGAACGAGCCCCTTTTGAACGTGGTGGACCCGGCCCGCGGATACTGAGAGGGCGGCGGCACGGGCGGCGTCTCCCCATGCGGCTTGTCCTCGTCTATCGGCACGGCCATGTTCGGCGCTGCCAAGCGGCTAGGCGTTCTTCCTCATGCGAAAAGCCCGGCGTGGTCCTGCCGCAACGCGGCCTTCTGCACCTTGCCCATGGTGTTCCGTGGCAGTTCCGGCAGCACGATCACCCGCTTGGGCTGCTTGAAGGAGGCAAGCGCATCCGCCGTGCCGGCCAGAATGCCCGCCTCGGTGATCTCGACGCCCGGCTGCGGCACGGCCACGGCGACCACGGCCTCGCCGAAATCAGGATGCGGCACGCCGATCACGGCGCTTTCCAGCACGCCGGGCAGATCGTCGATCAGCGCCTCGACCTCGCGGGGGTAGACGTTCAACCCGCCAGAGATGATCAGGTCCTTGGCGCGCCCGACGATATGGACATAGCCATCGGCATCGACCTTGCCCAGATCACCGGTGATGAAGAACCCGTCCGCGCGCAATTCCTCCGCCGTCTTTTCGGGCAGCTGCCAGTATCCGGCAAAGACGTTTGGCCCGCGCACCTCGATCACGCCGATCTCTCCTTGTGGAAGGTCCGCGCGCGTTTCTGGATCTCGGATCGCCAGTTCCACCCCCGGTAGCGGAAAGCCTACAGTGCCGGCGCGCCGCTCGCCGTCATAGGGGTTGGAGGTGGTCATGTTGGTTTCGGTCATGCCGTAGCGTTCAAGGATCGCGTGGCCGGTCACGTCGCGCCAGCGATCATGGGTTTCGGCCAGCAGCGGCGCGGAGCCGGAGATGAACAGACGCATGCCCGCCGCCGCCTCGGCCAGCCCGTCGTGGTCCAGCAGACGGGTGTAGAAGGTCGGCACCCCCATCAGCGCGGTGGCCTTCGGCATGGCCGCCAAGATCGCGTCCGCATCGAAGCCCGGCAGGAAAAGGCACGACCCACCCGCCATCAAGGTCACGTTGGTTGCGACGAAGAGCCCGTGGGTGTGAAAGATTGGCAGGGCGTGGATCAAAACGTCATCAGCGGTGAAGCGCCAGACATCGCACAGCGTCTCGGCGTTGGAGGCAAGCGCCCTGTGCGTCAGCATCGCGCCCTTCGACCGCCCCGTGGTGCCAGAGGTATAGAGGATCGCGGCCAGATCGTCCGGGCCGCGTGGCACCGGATCATAGCCCGGTACCTCGGCCTCTCGTGCCTCGCGCAACGTGCCGGAGCCATTGGCGGCGATCGTGCGGATCTGGGCGACCCCGCAGTCCCGCGCGACCGGCGTCAACGCGTCCAGCTTGTCCGGGTCGCAGACGAAGAGGACCGGCGCGGCGTCGGACAGGAAATAGCGGATCTCGGGCGGCGTGTAGCCGGTGTTGAGCGGCAGGAAGACCGCGCCGGCCAGCGCGCAGGCCACGTAAAGTTCCAGCATCTCCTGCGTCTTGGGGGCCTGCACCGCCACCCGGTCACCGGGATGAACACCGAGGCGTTCGAGGGCCGAGGCCATGCGCTCGGCATTGTGAAAGAAGGTGCCGTAGCTGGTCGCGCGCCAGCCCGCACCGTGGATGAGGAAAGGCCGGTCATCCGCGTGCGCCGAGGCGCGGCGCAGCCGGTGGGCAAGGTGGTTCCTGTCATACATCGGGTCGGTGTCCTTTCCTCGGGGCGTCAAGGGTTTGATGCCGCGAGTCAGGCCGCGCGCGCAAGCGAAACGGGCGCGGTGCGTCAAGTGGACGGAACCCGGCGCCGGGGCTTGGCGCGCCGGGTCGTCCTCGCCGGTCCCTGTCGCGCCTCCAAGATCGCTTCGCGCCAACCGGGTCCATTCGGCTTTCGCAATCCCCTAGGCAAGCGCCGCGCCGCGCCGCATACTCGCGAGCGATGACCCGCCGGACCCGGATACCGTTCGCCTCCTCGCGCCTGCTGCGCTGGCTCCTGCTCGGGCTGGTGCTGGCCACGATCGCGGGCCTTGCCGCACTGCCGCGCGTGGAACGCTATTTCCTGTCCGAAACCGCCACCCGCGAGGAAGCCACCCTGCGCCTTGCCACCGCCGCGCTGCGCGGCGCGCTGTCGCGCACCGAGGTCCTGCCCGGCCTGCTGGCCGAACGCCCCATCCTTGCCCGCATCCTCGAAGACCCCGACAACGAGGGGCTGGTGCCCTTCGCCAATGAACAGTTGCGCCAGACGGCGCTAACCCTCGACGTGGCCGATATCTGGGTGATGGACACGGCAGGCATGACCATCGCCGCCAGCAATTACCGGCGCGAGCGGTCCTTCGTGGGACGGCGTTTCAACTACCGGCCCTATTTCAACAATGCGCTGAACGACGGGCGCGGGCGGTTCCACGCGCTCGGCACCACCTCGGGCCAGCGGGGCTATTACTTCGCCGCACCGGTTCTCGACGGCACCGAGATCGTCGGCGTGTTGGCGGTGAAGATCCTGCTCGACGGGTTCGAGGCGACATGGCGCGAAAGCGAGAACAGCGTCATCGTCACCGATCCCAGCAACGTCATCTTCCTGTCGGACCGGCGCGACTGGCATTTCGCCAGCCTCGGCCCGATCCCGGAGCGCGCGCTTCGGGCGATCACCCGCACCCGGCAATACCCGCTTGACCGCCTGACCCTGCTGGAAACGGAACGCGAGGCACTGGCACCGGGCCACGACATCCTGACCGTGCGCAGCAACGGGCGCGGCGAGGATTTCGTCACCAATACCGGGCTGATCGCTTCGGCGGGCTGGCGGGTGATGGTGCTGACACCGACACGGCCCGCGATCGTGCAGGCACGCCAGACCGTGGCGCTGGCGGTTCTCGGACTGCTCTTCGCCGGGCTCATCGCGGTGGTCTTCCTGCAACGCCGCGCCCGGCTCGTCGAACGGCTGGACCAGCAACGCCGTCACCGCGAACAATTGGAACGCCGGGTCGCGGACCGCACCGCCGACCTCAACGCCGCCAATGCGCAACTTGTGCAAGAGGTGGAGGAGCGCAAGGTCACCGAAGACCGCCTGCGCCGCACCCAGAGCGAGCTTGTGCAGGCCGGCAAGCTGGCAGCACTTGGCCAGATGTCGGCGGCGCTGAGCCACGAATTCAACCAGCCGCTCGCCGCGGTGAAGGCCTATGCCGACAATGCCGCCACCTTCCTTGACCGCGACCGGCCAGACGAGGCGCGCAAGAATATCGGGCTGATCTCGCAGATGGCCGACCGGATGGCGGCGATTTCCAAGCACCTGCGCAATTTCGCCCGCCGCCCGCAGGACAGGATCGGGCCGGTGCCCCTGCTAAGTGTTCTCGACGACGTGCTGGAACTGATGGCGCCCAAGCTGAACGCGGTGAAGGCAGAATTGCGCTTCGAGCGGCCCGGCGAAGAGATCCTTGTCATGGGTGGACGCGTGCGGTTGCAACAGGTGCTGGTCAACCTTTTGTCGAACGCGCTCGACGCGATGGAACGCCGCGAGACGCCGCTTGTGGAGGTCAGCATCCGGGCCGAGGGCGGGCGGCGGATGGTGGATGTGCGCGACCACGGCCCCGGCCTTGAAAAGGAGGCTCTGGCGCAGCTCTTCGACCCGTTTTTTTCCACCAAGAGCCCCGGCAAGGGGCTGGGCCTCGGGCTGTCGATCTCCTACAATATCGTGCGCGATTTCGGCGGTACGCTGGCCGCGCGCAACCATCCCGAGGGCGGCGCGATCTTCACCGTGGACCTTGCCGCCGCCGACCCCGAAAGTGCCGAGGCCGTGGCCGCGCAATGACACCGGAACCCATCCTGTTTGTCGACGACGAGGAGGCGCTGCGCCTTGCCGCCGAACAGACCCTGCAACTGGAGGATCTGGACGTCACCAGCTTTGCCGAGGCGGGCGCGGCGCTGGCCCACGTGGCGCGCGATTTCCCCGGCATCCTTGTCACCGATATCCGCATGCCGGGCATGGATGGGCTGGAGTTGATGGCCAAGGCGCTGGAAATCGACCCGGAATTTCCCGTGATCCTCGTGACGGGGCATGGCGACGTGGACCTCGCGGTGCAGTCGATGCGTGACGGGGCTTACGATTTCCTCGAAAAACCCTACGCGCCGGCGCGGCTGGTTTCGACCGTGCGCCGGGCGCTCGACAAGCGGCGGCTGACGCTGGAAAACCGCGCCCTGCGACGCGAGGTGGGCCGGCGCGACACGATCGAGGCGCGGCTGACCGGGCGGTCGTCGGTCATGACCCGCCTGCGCGAGCAGGTCCGCGCCATCGCCGCGACCGAGGCCGACGTGCTGATCGAGGGCGCCACCGGCACCGGCAAGGAAGTCGCCGCCCGCGCCCTGCACCGCGCAAGCGCCCGATCAGGCAAGCCCTTCGTGCATATCAATTGCGCCGCCCTGCCCGCCGACCTGATCGAGAGCGAGCTTTTCGGGCACGAGGCCGGCGCCTTCCCCGGCGCGACGCGGGCGCGGTACGGCAAGTTCGAACATGCCCGCGGCGGCACCGTTTTCCTCGACGAGATCGACGCGATGGGCCAGCCGGTGCAGGCCAAGCTGCTGACCGCGATCCAGAACCGAACGGTGACGCGGCTCGGCTCGAACGAGGCGGTCGATCTCGACGTGCGCTTCATTGCCGCCTCCAAGCGGGATCTGGAGGCCGCCGCCGCGCGCGGCGATTTCCGGGCCGACCTGCTTTACCGGCTGAACGTGGTCACCCTGCGCATGCCGACGCTGGCCGCGCGGCGCGAGGACGTGCCACGCCTGTTCACCCACCTCGTGGCCGAGGCCGCCGCCCGATACAAGCGCCCGGTGCCTGACATCCCCGGCGCCATCCTGACCGCCGTCACCGCGCGCGACTGGCCCGGCAACGTGCGCGAGTTGCGAAATGCCGCCGACCGCTTCGCGCTTGGCCTCGACCTCGATATCGGCAGCCCGACCAGCGACGCCCCCGAGGGCGACACATTGGCCGACCGCATGGCAGCACATGAGAAATCGCTGATCGTGGCCAGCCTCGCGGCGCATGGCGGCAGCCTGCGCGAGACCTATGAATCACTGGGTCTGAGCCGCAAGGCGCTTTATGAAAAGATGCAGAAACACGGGCTCTCGCGGGAGGATTTTTCCCCCGGCGCGTGAGCATCCCGCCGCGATGTGTCGTCATCGGAACATGGTCGGTGCCGATTTGTCCCCGGACCGACCCAATCGGCGCGATTTTCCTGCATGGCGGCCATTTGCCCGGCGCAGACCTGTTGATCGCGCACCCGCGCTGACCGCTACTACACCGCGCATGGCCCGGTGACGGGCCCCGGACGGGGAGGAGACTTCGTTCGGTCAAGGCCGGACACTGCCGGCACAAATGGAGGACACTTCAAGATGACATTCACCCGTATCACGGCATTCGCCCTGACAACCGCGCTGACCACGACCATCGCGTCCGCTGAGGCGCATATGGACCGCGAAGGCTGGCCCGAAAGCTTCACCGTGGGCACCGCGTCGCAGGGCGGCACCTACTTCGCGTATGGCTCGGGTTGGGCCAACCTCGTCGCCGAGCAACTGGGCCTCACCGGCGGCGGCGAGGTGACCGGCGGCCCGATGCAGAACATGGCGCTGGTCCATACCGGCGAGGCGCAGTTCGGCATGACCACGATGGGTCCGGCGGCGGAATCGCTGCAAGGCACCAACCCGATCGCGCCCGGCCTGCCGATGACCAATGCCTGCGCGATGTTCCCGATGTACCAGACGCCGTTCTCGGTCACCGCGCTGTCCTCGTCCGGGATCGAGTCGATTTCCGACATCCCCGAGGGCGCACGAATCGGCTTCGGCCCGGCCGGGTCCACCTCCGACACCTATTTCCCGCGCATGATGGAAGAGCTTGGCGTCGAGTTCGAACGCCGCAACGGCGGCTGGACGGACCTTGGCGGGCAGCTTCAGGACGGGCTTCTGGACGTGATCGCCTTCGCCGCCGGCGTGCCTGTCCCGGCCGTCAGCCAGTTGGAAGTGCAGACCGACGTGAACATCATCGAGTTTACCGAGGAAGAGCAGGCCCAGATCATGGAAGCCTTCCCGGTTTCGGCCTTCGACATCGCCGCCGACACCTACACGACGCTGGAAAGCGACGCGCGCTCGGTGTCCATGTGGAACTTCGCTATCGCCAATTGCGACCTGCCGGCCAGCTTCGTGAACGCGGTCGTCGATGTCGTGATGTCGGATAACGACCGGATGATGAACATTCACCGCGCGGCCCGCTCCACCCTGCCGGAGAACTGGGACAAGAACAGCGTCCTGATGTGGCACCCCGGTGCGGCGCAGTGGTTCATCGACAATGCCGGCGCGGACATCCCGGCCGACATGATTCACGGCGACATGTGATCCTCGCCAGAGGCTGACAAACGCGTGCCGCGCCCCCTATGATCGGGCGCGGCATTTTCACAACCGGGATCCGCGTCGCCGAACGGCCCACACGCGGAGCGGAGGACCCCATGACAGACAAGATTGCCATTGACCCCAAGGTCGTGCTTGCCGAAGGCGTCGACGAAGAGCCGGTCGAAAAGAACCGCCGCCTTTTCACCGGCCCGGCCTTCACCGTGATCGCAACGCTTTCCACGCTTTATGCCGCGTTCCACATGTTTGCCCTGAACGGCGTGTCGATCAGTGACTGGACGGGCGTCGAGATTCCGCTGTTGCCGCAATTCCCGCTGGAAACGTGGAATTTCCGCATCGTGCACATCGCCGGGGCCCTCGTGCTCGGCTTCCTTCTGTTCGCGGCCCGGCTGTTTCCCGACACGGATCGCCCGGCCACGCCGCTTCTGTCCATGGCGGGGCTTTTGTTGCTGATCCCGGTCGCGGTCGCGGGCTACACGGCCATCGATTTCGTTCTCATGATCGCCTCGGGCACGCTGCAACAGATGGGTGGGCTGACGGTATGGGTGTCGAGCCCGGACGTGCCAACGGGCGAGCTTATCTACAACCGCGAGATCTACTGGTTCGGCCTGCCGCTGCTTGTCGCCACTTTCGGGGCGATCGTGCTTGGCTGGCTGGAAAACGCGCCGCGCGCCCGGTTCGCCACCACCGATCTGGTGCTGGCGGCAAGCGCGATTGTTGTGGCGATCTATCTTGTCGCGATCTACGGCACCGCGGCGCGCAATTCCGTGGGCACGCCCTACGTGCCGATCGGCATCGCCTTCGCGGCCACCGCGGGCATGGCGTTGATCATGGAACTGACACGCCGGGTGGCCGGGCTTGCGCTGGTGATCATCACCGGCGTGTTTCTTGTCTACACCTTCACCGCCCACCTTCTGCCCGGCATCCTCGCCGTGGAGCGGCCCTATACATGGCTGCGCTTCTTCGGCCATGTCTATTCGGACGCGGGCATCCTCGGGCCGACCACGGCGGTCAGTTCCACCTACATCATCCTGTTCATCATCTTCGCGGCCTTCCTGCAGGCGTCGAAAGTCGGCGACTATTTCGTCAACTTCGCCTTCGCCGCCGCGGGGCGCGCACGCGGTGGTCCGGCCAAGGTGGCGATCTTCGCAAGCGGCCTTATGGGCATGATCAACGGCACTTCGGCGGGCAACGTGGTGGCCACAGGCTCGCTCACCATCCCGCTGATGAAGAAGGTCGGCTACCACAAGAAGACCGCAGGCGCGATCGAGGCTGCCGCCAGCACCGGCGGGCAGATCATGCCGCCGATCATGGGCGCCGGCGCCTTCATCATGGCCGAGATCACCGGCATCCCCTACCAGGAGATCGCCATCGCGGCGATCATCCCGGCGGTCCTCTACTTCGCGTCGATCTACTTCATGGTCGATCTGGAGGCTGCCAAGCTGGGCATGCGCGGCATGCGCGAGGATGAACTGCCCAAGCTCAACCGGCTGATCCGGCAGGTCTACCTCTTCATCCCGATCATCATCCTGATCGTGGCGCTGTTCCAGGGCTATTCGGTGATCCGCGCTGGCACGCTGGCCACGGTCGCCGCCGCCGTGGTGAGTTGGCTGACCCCGAACCGAATGGGGCTGCGATCCATCCTCAAGGCGTTCGAACTGGCGGGCGTCATGTCGATCCAGATCATCGCGGTCTGCGCCTGCGCGGGCATCATCGTGGGGGTGATTTCCCTCACCGGCGTTGGCGCGCGCTTTTCCTCGATGCTGCTGGAAATCGCCGCGGCCAGCCAATTGCTGGCGCTGTTCTTCGCCATGTGCATCGCCATCCTGCTGGGCATGGGCATGCCGACGACAGCGGCCTACGCGGTAGCGGCCTCGGTCGTGGCGCCGGGCCTCGTGAACCTCGGCATTCCGACGCTGACGGCGCATTTCTTCGTCTTCTACTTCGCGGTGGTCTCGGCCATCACGCCGCCCGTGGCCCTGGCCAGCTATGCCGCCGCCGGCATATCGGGGGCGAACCCGATGGAAACCTCCGTCACCTCGTTCAAGATCGGGATCGCCGCCTTCGTGGTGCCGTTCATGTTCTTCTACAACGCCGCGATCCTGATGGAGGGCACGTGGTTCGAGGTGATCCGCGCCGGGGCAACAGCGACCATCGGGGTGTTCCTGCTATCGTCGGGCGTGCAGGGCTGGTTCCTTGGCGGGCGTGTCGCGTGGTTCCTGCGGGCCGGCCTCGTCATAGCGGCCCTGTTCATGATCGAGGGCGGCTGGATGACAGACATGATCGGGGTCGGCAGTGCGGTGGTGGTGTTGCTGATCCAGAAGATTCTGCGCCCGTCGCCCGATGTGGGGTTCGACGTCCGCGGCGCGGACTGATCCCACCCGGGCAGGCGAACGCGACAGGGCCGTCCCGTCGGGGCGGTTCTGGTGTCTTGCGGGCCCGGCGTGGCCGATCAGCGTCGCTTGACGAAAAAGCGCGCCCCGAGGGGCGCGCCTTTTCACGGCAGCTTGTGATGGTATCCGTCAGGCGGCCTCGGCCTGATTGCGGCGTTCGCTTTCCTCGCGGCTGAGCGCGACGGAGGTGCGCACACCGTTGGCAACAAAGCCCATCAGGCCCTTTACCACGCGTTCGTTCGGATCGATCCCGGCACAGGACAGTACCTCGCGCCCATCACGGGACCGGGCCCAACGGGCGATCTGCTCCGGGCCGTTGCCGTATTTCTTGTCATCTGCGATGGCGTCATCCAGCGCGGCAAGAACCACGGCGGCGAAGAGCTTCCGCGACCGCTGGCCTTGCTCGTGGTTGAATGCCGTCCCATCAACGAAATCAGCCATTTCGTCGTCCTTTTATTGCTCTTGCATTTCTGGCGTGACGTCCCTTATGCAGCTTTGAAACCTGATTCTGGTGTGTAAATCCTGCATGGGAGGGTTGCGATCGACGCATACCTCTTGGGAACCCCGTCAAGACCCGGTGTATTGCCACTAGCGCCAGTGGCAGATATAGGTTGCCTCGAAAAAGTCACAACCTTTCGCCACGGAATTGTCCCATGCCCAAGATCAACGGTAACGAAATCCGCCCCGGAAACGTGCTGGAACATGGCGGTGGCCTCTGGGCGGCCGTCAAGGTCGATCACGTGAAGCCCGGCAAGGGCGGGGCCTTCGCGCAGGTCGAGATGCGCAACCTGCGCAACGGCTCGAAGCTGAACGAACGCTTCCGCAGCGCCGACAAGGTCGAACGTGTGCGGCTGGAACAGAAGGACCAGCAGTTCCTCTATGAAGATGACGGCCAGTTGATCTTCATGGATACCGAGACGTACGAGCAGATCCAGTTGCCTGCGGAAATCCTCGGCGAGCGGCGCCCGTTCCTGCAGGACGGGATGACCATCGTGGTGGAATTCTATGACTCCGAGGCGCTGAACGCGACCCTGCCGCAGAAAGTGACCTGCAAGGTGGTCGAAACCGAACCGGTGGTGAAGGGCCAGACCGCCGCCAACAGCTTCAAGCCCGCGATCCTCGACAATGGTGTTAAGGTCATGGTGCCACCCTTCGTGGGGCAGGACGAGGATATCGTCATCAACACCGAAACCATGGAATACGCCGAACGGGCGTGACGCACGCGCCTTACCGCGATCCGCCGCCCCATGGCGACCCGCGCGACGGCCGCCGACGTCCCGCGCGCGGGACCCGGGTGGGATCGCTTGGCACGCTCCTGCGGGGGCGCCGGCCGACGGTCGGGATCACCGTTCGGTGCGTTGCCGGATAAATCGTTTCGTCATAAGGGGGACGGCCGTGTGTCTGCGACCAGAACCCAGCCCCGCCACGACGCAGCCAAGCCGGCAGGGTCAGCACCACGCCGGCGATGAAGCCGCCCGCATGGGCCCAGTAGGCGACACCGCCGCCATCCCCGGTGCTGACCGCGCCGTTGACCAGTTGAAACCCGAACCACAGGCCCAGCATCAGCCAGGCCGGCACCGTCACGATCTTGACGATCACGAAGATGATCAGCGCGACATCGACGCGCGCGCGCGGGAACAGCAGAAGATACCCCCCCATCACACCGGCAATTGCCCCCGAGGCGCCGACCATCGGAACGTTGGAATAGGGGTTCGCCGCCATCTGCGCCAAGGCCGCCGCGACCCCGCCGGCGAGGTAGAACAGCAGGTAGCCGACATGGCCGAACTGGTCTTCCAGGTTGTCGCCGAAGATATAGAGGAACAGCATGTTGCCAATGATGTGCATCCAGCCGCCATGCAGGAACATGGAGGTCAGGATAGTGTGCATCTCCTGACCGCGCGTGGCCTCTGCCGGGACGAAGGCCCACCGGTCGTAGAATGCCATGATCAGCGGCTCCTGCCCGCCGATGCTGGGAAAATAGCTGAGGAACACGATGACGTTGATGGCGATCAGCGCCCATGTGACGACAGGTGTCCGGAGGGAGGGATTGTGATCGCGCAGCGGAAACATGATGGATACTTGGCCCCTTAGCCACAGGGATCAAGGTCCGCGGCGCGTCACTCGAGTTCCTGCGCGGCGAGGGCCAGCCGGATTTCCCGGCGCACCAGCTTGCGGATATTGCGGGTGATCCGCACGCCCATCTCGCCCTGAAGCTCTTCCCGCACGACCTCTGCGATCAACTCGCGCAGGGCTTCCTCGTCGACGAACGTATCGCCATCGTCGGGGAAGATGAACGGACCCTCGCCAAGATCCTCGACGCCGGTCTCGGGATACGGCTCTTCATCACGCTCCCCGGGTGCGGCGGCAAGAAAGTCGGTGACGTTGTCGGCCGCATCGCGGTAGTGCCGCGGGCCGTCATCGGATGGCCCTGGGTGCAGGCCATCCAGCCCGCCCTGTTCGGCAGCAGTGTCCGATGGCCCGCTTGCATCTTTCGCATCCGCCGCGTCCGCGGGCATCTCGGCTTCGTCATCTTCCGCCCCGTCCGCGGCGCCGTGCAACTCTTCCGCGATGACGGCTTTCACGATTTCCACTCGCACGCGCGCGGCATCCCTTTCGGTCGCCTCGGGCGCCGGGTCGTCAGGCGCGGCCTGCACCGGGTGTTCCTGCGCGGCGCGCGATTGGGCAAGGTCGCGCATCGCGGCAGGCAGGGTCGACGCACAGAACCCGTTGTCCCCTTCTTCCGGCTCATAGTCGCGCACGCTGCTTGTGCTGCGGATGAAAGAGAGCGGGACTTCATCCGGCGCCTCGGTTTCCGGCTCGTCATCCCCCGGTGTGCCGTCTTCCGCGGCGTTGCCAGCAGACTCTGCCAGGCCGCTGGGCTGACCGCACGGATCGAACTGGAGGTCATCGTCGCCAAGGTCCGGATCCGTCACCGCATCGCTGCCGCTTGCGTCCCATTGGTCGGCCTGCAATTGCGGGTCCGGCATATGCGCCGGATCATCCGAACCGGCCTCATCCTGCGATCCGGCCAGAAGCCCCTCGGCCCAATCATCTCCCTCGGCGGGCTTCGGACCCTGTCCGTCATCTTCGGGCGTCACGCCGGTTTCATCGACGGTCTCGTCCACCGCGCGCGGGGTGATCGGCACCCACGGGTCTTCCGGGTCGGTCACGCGCAAGGCCGGGGTCAGGATCAACTTTTCATTCGGCGCATATTTTTCGCCCTGCGCCTCGGGCACGACCGCTGGCGCCTCTTCACGAGGCTCCGGCGTCCGGACGCTATCGGGCGGTTGATGTTCGGACACCAAGCGCCTGATGGAGGACAGGACATCCTCTATCTCATCCGATTTCGCCGCGTCAGCCATCTGCTCTACTCCGCACTTGCTGCGCCTGCCCCCTTGGCACAAATGTTTGTTGTCGCGGAAGGATAGCTTGCCGCAGCGCCTTGGGCAACGGATAGCTAAAATTGCAGCCGTTGCCCCTTATTCGCGGCCAAGTCGATCAAGCACCGAATCCAGCCGCTGCCCCTGCACCGAAAGGTTCCGCGCCGGTGCGTTGCTGACAGCATCGTAATAGGCCGTGGGATCGTATTCGGGAACGTCCAGGTTAAGGTGTTCCACGGTCAAAAGGCCCATCGCCGAGAGCAACCGGTAACTTGCCGTGTAAAGCGATGTCTGTGCCTCGATCCGCCCGATGCGCGCCTCCAGAAGGGTCTGTTCGGCATCGAGCACATCAAGCGTGGTGCGCGCGCCAAGCGCGGCTTCTTCCTGCACCCCTTCGAAGGCAAGACGGCTGGCCCGGATCTGCTGCTGTGACGTCTCGATCGAGGCAGAGGCGATTCGGATCTGCGCGAAGGCGTTGCCTATGCCCTGCAGAACCTCCCGCGTGGCCTGGTTCAGTTCCGCCTCGGTGGCGTGCAACGTGGCCAGTGCGACCCGTTCGGAGGCGGTCAGCCTCCCCCCTTGGTAGAGCGGCTGCGTCAATTGAAGCGTTATGGTGCTGGATCCTTCGCCCGTCGCGGACGGTGCCGGATCAAACCCCGTGCTGGCGTTCAGGCTGATCTGGGGCCCGTAATCAGTGCGCGCCGCGGCAAGGGTCAGTTGATCCGATTCGACACCGTGGCGCAGCGACAAGATCGAGGGATGCGACTGGCGCGCGATGGCCTCTGCCTCGGCCTGCGTGGACGGCAGCGAGGGCAGCGCGCCCGGACCGCTGAGGCCGTTCGATTCGCGGCCCACGGCGATCGTGAACAGCTCGCGGCTGATCATGAGGTTGCCCTGCGCAGTTACAAGAGCGCTGCGCGCCTGTGCAAGCTGCGCCTCGGCCTGGGCGACATCGGTGCTCGTGGCCTCGCCAAGCTCGAACCGGTCCTCGGCGGCGCGCAGTTGCTGCGTGATCACCCGAACGTTGCTTTCGCGCACGGAAACGACCTGGCTATCGCGCCATACCTGCATGTAGGCGGTGACGGCATCCAGCAGCACCTGCTGTTCCAGCCCGACAAGGCTTTGACGCGTGGCCAGCACCGTTTCACGCGCCGCATCGCGCAACATCCGCCGGCCGCCGCCGTCGTATAGCAGCATCTCGGCCTGAAGGCTGATCCGGTCGGTCTGCCTGTCCGCGGGGATATCCCAGCGGGAGGAGGCCACGAAGCTGACCACCGGGCGCAACCCCGCGACCTGCTGTGCAACGCCCTCGTCCTGCAAGCGCAGAAGGTAGCGATTCTGCTCAAGCAGATCGGAATTGCGATAGGCGTCCGCCAAGGCCCCGGACAACCCATCCGCCGACACCGCCGCCGGCATCAACAAGGACCCGACAGCCAGAAAGGTTGCCGCCAAACTGTTTCGAAACGACACGCGCATATGCTTCCGTCCCCCGGTTGCGCCCCGTCGGTGAAGTCCGGGGCCGCCGTTACAGGATGAAGCCGGGGTCTTTCCTGAAACCCGGCAGGATGGGCGCGCTCGCGTTGAACGCCATGCGCCAGTTCACCCTTCCATCCAACTTGTGCCCGATCCGGCATTCGCCAAGGGCACCTTCCATGAATATCGCGGCAATCCGGCCGCCTTCGCCAAGCTGGTCGAGCAGCGCGTCGGGCACCTGTTCGACGCCGCCCTGAATGCAGATCACATCGAACGGGGCGTGTTTGGCACTGCCCCCGGCCAGTGGCCCCTCGATCACGGCGACATTGTCGACATCCTGTTCGCCCAGAACGGATTGCGCCTCGGTTGCAAGTTCCCTGATCTCTTCCACGGCGACGACAGCCTCGGCCAGATGGGCCAGCACGGCGGAGGAATAGCCGTAGCCACAGCCCAGATCGAGAACCAGTTCGTCGGGCTGAACGTCAAGCGCGTCGAGCATCTTTCCTTGCGTGCGCGGCTCCAGCACCACGCGCCCGCCGTCGAGTGTCACGTCGCCGCCGACATAGGCAATGGAGCGCATCGCATCGGGCAGATAGGCTTCCCGGGCAACGGACAGCATCGCCTCGATGATATTGAACTTGGTCACGTCCTGCGTGCGGACCTGAGTGTCGACCATCACGGTGCGGAGCGTGGCGAAATCTTGCATGGACTGACCCGGACTTTCGATCGTTTCGCACCTCATGCCACAGCCAAGGCGCAGGGGCAACGGACAAGCAGGCGCATGACGCACCCCTCCTGCGCCGCGATGCCGTTTCGCGGCAAGACCGGCTTGCACGCGCCCTTCCAAGGTGGCACATTTTTCCGATGGCCGATGTGTTGGCTGCGTGGTCGGCCGCGACGGATTGAAAATCCGTCGTCCAACACCTGTTCGA
The DNA here is from genome assembly GCA_003428585.1 of Nioella halotolerans. Lineage (GTDB taxonomy): Bacteria > Pseudomonadota > Alphaproteobacteria > Rhodobacterales > Rhodobacteraceae > Nioella > Nioella halotolerans. The sequence goes on along the minus strand of QVQC01000079.1, from coordinate 43,050 downwards.
CTGCGGTTTCCGCCTTCTCAGCGCGGCACGCCGGTCCAGTGTCGCGCGCTGCACGTCGCTTCCCGAGGGCAGGGTTGGTATCGCGTGACGCGGGCAACACCCCCACGGGAGCGGAAATTTGCGCAAACCCCGCTTGCGCAAAGCCAGCGAATGGGGCAGAACCTGCCGACACCACCGGCGGCGAGTTGGCGGAGTGGTGACGCAGCGGATTGCAAATCCGTGTACACCGGTTCGATTCCGGTACTCGCCTCCATTTCCCCGCACAGGTCATTCGCCGCTGCACGTCCGAAGGCCAGCCTGGCGCGCAGGGCACACCCGGTCGCGGACTCATTATCCCGCCGTTCCATCGAAGGCTGCCGCTGGATCTTGGCTGACCTCGGCACAGGCTGCACGGCGCCGGATCACTGGGGCGCAATGCCACCGCGGCGCATCGCCTCTGACGGGTCGACACCTCCGTTCACAATGGCTAAACGATTGGTCCTGTAGGCGTCCGGCGCGAGCCACCGACGCGTTTGAGCCGCGGCAATCGACAGGTCGGAGAGCTGGGGGTTCCACCCCGCCGCCCCGGGCGATCGGAAGACCGGGCATGGGCCGCGTGGCTGGGGAGCGGGAGTTGCGCATCAGGATGATTGAAAAGTTTGTTCAGAGGTCGTTTCTGGACAGGAAGCTGGCTAAGGCCCCGGAATTCCTCGGACTCGGGCGGGACCGCCTCGGTGAATACTTCGACGCTGAGTTCTACAAGCTCGAATACCCCGACGTTGCCAGTGGGCGGATTGACCCCCTCTTGCATTACATGAAGTTTGGCTGGCGGGAAAATCGGGCGCCCTTCTCCGGCTTCGATGTCGACGGGTATGTGGCGACGCAGATGAACGGCGACAGGCAAACTTGCCCCCTGGCCCATTATATCCGCTTCGGCCCGGCCAAGCCGGCACCAGTGCCGTGCGACGCCAAGGCGCAGGACGAGCGACACAACGGGTATCTTCGCTGGTACCAGTCGCAGGATGAAAACTGGGCGCAAGAAATGCTCAACCTGCTGGACGCGCTGGGGATGGATGCCGGCCGTCTGTCGGATCTGCCGCTTGGCCGGCATTTGCAGGCGATGTTCAGCCCGCAGCATTACCGTAGGCAACAGGGCCTCGGACCGGAGGTTTCCGACAACGAGTGTTTCTTGCGCTACATCGCGTTCGACCTGCCCGAGGGCGTCGAACCCGGGCCGTTCTTTCACGAGCCCACCTATCGCCGGAAGGCCGTGGAACACGGGCTGCCCCCCATCCGCGATGAAAGTGCGTTCCTGCACTGGATGCGGCATGGACAGCCATTGGATATCTCGCCCAGCCCGCTCTTCTCGACGGAGAGCTACCTGCGCGCGAACAAGGACCTGGAGGAATTTCGGTGGTCCAAGATCACCCATTTCCTGCTGCACGGGATAGACGAAAAGCGTCAGTTCCTTCCCGAAGCCGTTATCGAGCACGGTATCGGCGTGGACACCCCCAACAGCACCCGCCGCTTCATTGACGCCCATGGCCACGATCGCAGCGCGCATGATGAACTCGCCGCCATGCGCAGGTTCCTTGGGTCGCAGCGCATGCGCGACTTGGTGGGCAAGGCCAATGACTGCGACCCTGATGTCACCACCAATCTTGACCTGCCTGCCTATCTGCCGCCTTGGCACGAAAGGGCCTATGCGGATTTCAAGCACACGCTAGGTCTCCTGCCCGGCGGCGCGTACCGGTCCGTCGTCCTGATTCCGTTTTGCAAGGTGGGCGGTGCCGACTACGTGGCGGGGATCCTCGCGCGCACCTTGTCGGAGATCGATGGCCCCGTTTTGGTCGTGCAGACCGATCAGGCTGACTGGGCACGTCCCGACTGGTTCGACGATGTGGCACGGGTCGACCTGTCTGGCGCGATGGCCGCGCTCGATCAGGATGGGCGCACCCGAACGTTGTATGAATTCCTGCGCCGCCTGCGCCCGGCACATGTCTTCAACGTCAACAGCCAGTTGACCTTTCAGACGATACAGCGCTTCGGCAGGCAGCTTTCGACCTTCGCGCAGCTTCATGCCTACTACTTCTGCGCCGACAGGACACCCTCTGGTGACGAGGCAGGCCACCCGGTGTCGAATTTCGCGCCGGTCTTCGAACATTTGACAACGGCGATCACCGACAGCGTCGAGCTGGCCGAAACGCTTGGCGCGCGCTTCATGCTGCCCCCGGACCTCGCAAGGCGGCTTCGCCCGATCTACACGCCCGCCCGGACAGAACCGTCGGCGGTTCCCGTGGTCGAGGCGCAAGTCAGGGGCGCCGAAAACCGCAAACGGCCGGTGCTGATCTGGGCGGGGCGGTTCGACCGGCAGAAACGCTTCGACCTGCTGCTTGACGTAGCACGGTCGTTACAGGAGGTAGATTTCCTGTGCTGGGGCAAGGCAGTGCTGGACCCCGCCCCCGACCTGAGCGACCTGCCCGGCAACGTCACGCTGCACGATCCCTTTACCTCCTACGGGGACTTGCCACTGGAGGAGGTGGATGGCTTCCTCTACACTTCGGACTGGGACGGCATCCCGACCGTTCTCATTGAACTGGGCGCCATGGGCATGCCGATCGTCGCCAGCACGGCGGGTGGCGTGCCGGAACTGATCGACGAGACCACCGGCTGGCCCGTCCCCGTTGGCAGCACCGCCGAGGATTACGCCACCGCGGTCAAGGACATGCTGGCCGCCCCGCGAGACCGGATCGCGCGGGCCGTGGCCCTGAGACACAGGGTCACGGAGCGCCACAGCGGACAAAGCTACGCGTCGGCCTTGTCCGAGATCCTGCAAGAGGCGTCTTGAGATGACCGATATCAGCATCATCATCACCGCCCACCGTGAAGGTATCCTTGCCGGGGCAACGATCCGCAGCGCCCTTGACGCGATCGCCCATGCCGAGGCCGAGGGCGCGACGACGCAATGCATCGTGGTCCTTGACCGAACGGACGCCCTGACCCGCAGCGTCGTTGCAAGCGGCGTGTCCGGACGCGCGGAGGTGATCGAGACGGATCACGGCGATCCGGGCCTGTCCAGAAACAGCGGCATAAAGGCCGCGACCGGGCGCTTTGCGACCTTTCTGGATGGCGACGACTTGTGGTCGGAAAACTGGCTCCTTGCGGCATGGGGCGCGGCCTGCGACCGGCCGGAGGCGGTATGGCATTCGCATTGCAACATCGTTTTCGGACAGCAGCGCAACATCTGGTGGCACGTCGACTCCGAAGGGCCATTCTATGACCCGGACTATCTGGGATGGGCCAACTACTGGGACGCGATGTCTTTCGCGGCCACGGAAATCTACCGGACCCTGCCCTTCCGGGCCAATGATCTCACTGCCGGGTTCGGCCACGAGGATTGGCACTGGAACGTGCAGACGATCGAACTCGGCATCGCGCACAAACCGGTTCCCGAGACGCTTCATTTCAAACGCCGCCGTGCCCGGTCTCAAATGAGCCTCGTCAGCAAGCATGACGCCGTCATCTGGCCGGACTGAAAGAGGCACGCCAATCCATGACACCGTCCCCGACACATATCTGCATCGGCATGGCCCGATCAGGCACCACATGGCTGTTCGAGGCGTTGTCGGGGTCGAACGCGCTTTTCTTGCCGCCAGCCAAGGAGGTGCGCTACTGGTTCGGGGCGCCGACGCAAGCGTTTAAACAAGCGCATATCGCGACGCTCGACCAGACCCGGTCCCTTTCGGATGCGGACCGGGCGTGGCTCGATGCATGGGCCGCGATCGACACCGAAACCGTCACGCCCGAGGCCTACCAAGTTTTGATGGGGCAACGCGGCAAGCCCGCGCTGGATATCAGCCCCTCCTATGCAGCGATGCACGAATACAGGATCCCGGAACTTCGCGCGGCGCTGCCCGAAGGCTCCAAGGTCTTCGTCCTCCTGCGCAACCCCTATGACCGCCTCTGCTCGGAAGTGAAACTTCACGCCTTCCGGCAGGGGAAGTTCCGTGGTCCCGCCACCGATTGGATGATCGCGGAATTCATCGAGTTCGGCTGGCGGGTGCGGATCCGCGACTACAACCGGATCATGCGGGAATGGCGCAAGGTCTTTGGCGAAGATTTCCGAGCCTTCTACCACGACGATATCGAAGCGGACCCCGTCGCTTTTCTGAAAGACGTGCTGGGCTTTCTTGGCCTTGACCCCACCGGCGACGCGGCCTTCGATCCCGCGAAACTGCAAGAGCGCGTCAACACCGACAGGACCACCACGATCTACCCAAGTCTAACCGCCTCGCAACACGAGATCATCGCGCGCGCCACCTTGCCAGAGATCGAGGCGTTCGCCGCCATTTCGCCCGACCACGCCGCCCGCTGGCAGCGCGCGCTCGAAATCGCCTGCCCCGAGGTCAACACGCCGCCGCGCCCGGTGCGCGAGGATACGCGGCCACGCTATCAGCGGTTGCTGCGCCTGACGGAGAACCTGGGCGAGGATGACGAGTTTTCTAAGCTGCAAGATCTGGAAGGTTACCGGCCGAGCAGCCTGTTGCAATGGGCCGCGACCCCGGTTCGCGCGCTCATCGCCCATATGAAATCCCCTGCCCCGCTGTTCGAGAAGGATGCACTGCGCGTCGTTGACGGGCATGTGCTCGATACAAGGTCGGGTTTTTCCTTCCGCTCCGATCTGGTGGAACTGGCCGGCGATACGCCGCACTTCGTGCCCGCGCACCGATTCGATGAAATCTGGCGGCGCGAAAAGGCCAATATCGATATGCTTGCCTACAAGTTCTGGCATTTCTCGGTGTCCCGGCCCGGGGTCTACGTCATCAAGGCAGAGGCCGGGGTCGATGCCGACGCGCTGCAAGCCTTGGCCGAGCTGCTGGCTGCGCGTCACCCGGAGCACCGGTTGCTCCATGTCGCCCAAGGCGCGCCAGCCGGCATCGGCGCGGTCGAGGGCAACGTGATCCATGCCCGCATTCCGGCCTTCGCCAACGACGCTGACACCATCGACCGCGCGGCGTGGCGCACGGTGCTCCACGCGGTGGCCGACGTCGACGATGTCGCCGCCTTGATCGAGACGATGTTCGTTTGACCGCCGCGCTCAGCCTTCCATCCGCGTCACCTCGACCAACGCGCTATGGGCGCTGCACCCCTGCCCCAGCCGCGAGGTGCCGATATCCCGCGTCAACACGTTGGGGTTCCCGTCAGGGTCGATATTGACGCCGGGGTCACCGTACCAGGCCCCGGTGGGCAGGGCGACGACGCCGGGCAGGATCGCCTCCGTTACACAGGCACGCGCCCGGCAGGCGCCTCGCCCGTTGGCCACGCGCAGAAGATCGCCCGCCACGATACCGCGCGTCCGGGCGTCGTCGGGATGCAGCAACAGGGTCGCGGGCCGCGCGCCCGGACTGTCGGCCAGGGCCACCTCCAGCTGACTGTGCAGCTTGTCGCCCGGCTGGGGCGAAACGAGGTGCAAGGGTGCCTCCGGCCCCGCTGCGCCAAGCCATTCGGACGGCGGCAACCACACCGGGTGGCCGGGGCAATCGCCATAGCCGAAGCCATCGATCTTCTCGGAAAAGATCTCGATCCGGCCAGAAGGGGTTCCCAGCGGCGCCGCGTCCGGGTCTTCGCGGAAGGGGGCGAACAGCGTCCGGTTCGGCCCCTCGGCGCGGATCGGCAGGCGCACCCAGTTGGCGGCGCGCAAGCCGTCCAGATCGGGCACCGCGACCCCCGCCTCGGCGGCGCGGTCACGAAAGTCGCCGTAGAGCTGCGCGATCCAGTCGCCGGCGCTGCGCCCCTCGGTAAACCGCTCCCCCGCGTCCAGCCGCTCCGCCAGACCGGTGAAAATCGCGTAATCGTCGAGCGCCTCGCCCACCGGCGGGACCAGCCGGGGCATGTGGAACAGGTAGTCGTCGAGCGGCGCGCGGCCGATATCCTCGCGCTCGTAGGGCGTGGTCGCGGGAAAGACGATATCAGCGCGCTTGGCGGTCGCCGTCCACCACGGTTCGTTCACGATGATCGTCTCGGGGCGTTGCCAAGCCTCGTGCAGCGCGTTCAGGTCCTGATGGTGGTGATAGGGGTTGCCACCGGCCCAGTAGATCAGCCGGATATCGGGGTAGGTCTCGCGCCGCCCGTTGAAATCGTAGGGCGCACCGGGATGGCGCAGCATGTCGCCGATGCGGGCGACGGGGATCATCGTTTTCACCGGGTTGTCGAGTTGCGGCAGGGTCATGCCCGAAAGCCGCCGCAACGCGTGACCGACCCCGCCAATCGCGCCGTAGCCATAGCCAACCCCGCCGCCGGGCAGGCCGATCTGGCCGAGCATCGCGGCCAGAACCGCTGACATCCAGTAAGGCTGTTCGCCGTGCTCGGCCCGTTGCAATGACCACGCAACAGTGATCAGCGTGCGGGTTGCAGCCATCCGGCGGGCCAGCGCCCGGATCGCGTCCGCATCGACCCCGCACAGGGGCGCCGCCCAGTTCGGGCTTTTGGGTTGGCCGTCGGCATCGCCCATCAGGTAAGGGCGGAAGCGGCCGAACCCGACCGTGTAGCGGTCGAGAAAGGCGTGATCCGTCAGCCCCTCGCTTTCCAGCACGTAAGCCAGCGCCAGCATCAACGCGGTATCCGATCCCGGCCGCAGGGGCAGCCAGTCGCAGCCCTTCGGTGCATCGCCCTGCTGCGGGCCGATATTGACGCACGTCATCCCCTTGGCCGCGAAGCGGTCGAACCAGTCCGCCGTCTCGTGCCGGGTAATGCCGCCCATGCTGACCTGCGCGTTCTTGGGGTTGATGCCGCCGAACATCACCAGCGTTTCGGTGTGCTCGTGGATCACCGGCCAACTGTCCTGATGCTCGTAGAGCAGCTTGAGAAAGTTCACCCCGAAAACATGCGGCATGATCGCCTGCGCGCAGCCGGTGGAATAGCTGCCGAAACTGGCGACATACCCGCCCACAGCATTCAGGAACCGGTGCACCTGGCTTTGCGCATGGTGAAACCGCCCGGCCGACCCCCAACCGTAGGAGCCGCCGAAGATCGCCCCGTTGCCATGGTCGCGGCGGACCCGCGCGATCTCCGCCGCCGCGATGTCAAGCGCCTCGTCCCATGGCAGCGACAAGAAGTCGTCGCGCCCGCGCCCCTCGTGCCGCCTGCCCTCCAGCCAGCCGCGCCGGATCGACGGGCGCGCGACCCGCGCCCGGTGATGCACCGCCGCCGGGATCGCGTCGGGGATGGACGTGGGATGCGGATCGGCGGCGAAGGGCCGGGTGGCGACGATGCGCCCGCCCTCGACATCCACCTCGAAGGCGCCCCAGTGGCTCGTGGTGATCCGGGTCCGTGACTTGCGCGCGTCACTCATGCCAACCTCTTTCCTGCGCCCCATGCCAGCGCATCATAGGCAAGTCCGCGCGCTGCGCAAACCGGCCTCGGGCGCAGCGCCCGCGAAACCGCCGCCTACCAGCTGGCCCCGCGCAGGCGCAGCCGGTGCTGCACCCGGCCCGGATAATCGGTCACGATCCCGTCGACACCGGCCTCGATCATCCGGTCAATCTCCTCGGTTTCGTTCACCGTCCAGGCCAGCACGATCAGCCCAAGCGCCTGCGCCTCGACCACAAGCGTCGGCGTGACGTCCTGCGCGTTCGGGCACCAAAGCTGTCCGCCCGCATCCGCCACGATCAGCGGCAGACTGCGTTCCGCGGAAAGGGCATCCTCGGGCAAACCGGCCAGGGCCATGGCCTCGCAAAGTTCGGACGGGGTTTGCGGCATCTGCGACAGGTAGGAGGTGGGCATCTCCGGCGCCGCGCGGCGACACGCGTCCAGCAGGCGCCAGTCAAAGCTGTGCAGGATGGTACGCGATGCCTGACCCCGCGCCCGGACCTCGGTGACCACTGCCTCGACGGCGGCGGCGCGCGCCTGCGGATCGTCCCGCTGGTCCGGATCGGATTTCAGTTCCAACAGGAAATGCACATCGCCATGGCGCGGGTCATTGGCAAGGTCCAGAACATCGCCAAGGCGTGGCACCGGCACCCCGCTGAGGAATACCTGGTCGGCGAAGCGCGCGCCGTAGGGGCTGCGCACATCCACGCCGCCGACATCGTGGCCCTGCAACGCCTCAAGCGTGAGATCGGAAACCCTCGGCCCCTGCCCTGCCAGCCAGTTCCCGTCGGCGTCGCGGGTCGCGGCCCCGTCTAGATGGTGATTATGGGTGACAACGGGTACCCCGTCACGGGTCAGCACCACGTCGAATTCCAGCAATGGAACGCCCGCCGAAAGGGTAAAGAGAAACCCCTCCAGCGTGTTTTCCGGCATCACGCCGCGCGCGCCCCGATGGCCGATCAGGCGCACGAGGCCCGGACCGCCGCGAAAGGCATCCAGTTGCGGAAACCGCGTCATGGCGCGATCCGCGCGCCACTTTCGGCGTCGAAGAGGTGATGGTGTTCGGACGGCGCCGCGTAATGCAGAACGTCGCCGGGCGCCGGGGTTTCGTGGCCCGGCAGGCTGACGACAAGCTCTGTCCCGGTACCCTCCAGCACCCCGTGCACAAGGGTGTTGGCGCCCAGCGCCTCGAACACCTGCACCTGCACCCGGATCGGGCCCTGCGCGTCAGGCACAAGGTGTTCCGGCCGCACGCCGAAAGTGACGGGGCCGCTGACGCCCCCCGCCCCCGGAAGCGAGGCCCCGTTGTCCAGCGTGACCACGCCGCCCTCGGCCGTTGCGGGCAGGAAATTCATCGCCGGGCTGCCGATGAAGCCGGCGACGAAGACCGTTTCGGGCCGGTCGTAAAGCTCGATCGGGGTGCCGAACTGCTCCACCACGCCGCCGTTCAGAACCATCAACCGGTCGCCCAGCGTCATCGCCTCGACCTGGTCGTGGGTGACGAAGATCGAAGTCACGCCAAGCCGTTTCTGCAGCTTGCGGATTTCCAGCCGCATCTGCACCCGCAGCTTGGCGTCGAGGTTCGACAGCGGCTCGTCGAACAGGAAAACCTGCGGGTCGCGCACGATGGCCCGGCCCATCGCGACGCGCTGACGCTGCCCGCCCGACAATTGCCGCGGCTTGCGGTCCAGGAAGGCCCCGATTTCAAGGATCTCGGCCGCTTCCTGCACGCGGCGGTCTATCTCGGCCTTGGGCAGCCCGCGGATCTTCAAGCCGTAGGCCATGTTCTGGCGCACGCTCATGTGCGGGTAAAGCGCGTAGTTCTGGAACACCATGGCAATGTCACGATCCGCCGGTTCCAGCCCGTTGACCACCTTGCCCCCGATCGAGACCTCGCCGGATGTGATGCCTTCCAGCCCCGCGATCATGCGCAAAAGCGTGGACTTGCCGCACCCCGACGGCCCGACGATGACGACGAATTCGCCATCCTCGATATCGGCATGGACGTGGTGCAGCACCTGGTCCGGGCCGTATGATTTGATCAGCGAGTCAAGTTTGATTTCAGCCATCGGTCTGGGCGTCCTATTTGTCGGTCTCGGTCAGCCCTTTGACAAAGAGCTTTTGCATGGTGATCACCACCACGATCGGCGGCAGCATGGCCAGAAGCGCAGTCATCATGATGATATTCCAGCGCGGCGTGGACTCGGCCGCTTCCAGCATCTGCTTGATCGACACCACGATGGTCATCATGTTGGCATCCGTGGTGATCAGAAGCGGCCACAGATACTGGTTCCAGCCATAGATGAACAGGATCACGAACAGCGCCGCGATATTGGTGCGGCTGAGCGGCAGCAGGATATCCCAGAAGAACCGCATCGGCCCTGCCCCGTCGATCCGGGCGCTTTCCAGCATCTCGTCGGGAATGGTCAGGAAGACCTGCCGGAACATGAAGGTCGCCGTCGCCGACGCGATCAGCGGCACCGTCAGGCCCCAGTAGCTGTTGAGCATCCGCAGATCCGCGACCACCTCGAAGGTGGGCAGGATGCGCACCTCGACGGGCAGCATCAGGGTGATGAAGATCATCCAGAAAAAGCCCATGCGGAACGGAAACTTGAAATAGACGATGGCGAAGGCCGACAGAAGCGAGATGACGATCTTTCCGACCGCGATCATCATCGCCATGACCAGCGAATTGAACATCATCATCCAGACCGGCGCGGTGCGGCTGCCTTCCAGCCCGCGGCCAAAGAAGGTCTGGCGCAGGTTTTCAAGGAACTGGTCGCCGGGCCACATGGGGATCGGCGCCTGCAGCATGCGGCCGGCGTCATGGCTGGCCCCCACGAAGGTGATCCAGACCGGCAGCGCGACCAGCGCAACGCCGAGGATCAGCACCAGATGCGCGACAAGGGTAAAGCCGGGGCGTTTTTCGACCATCAGTATTGCACCCTCTTTTCGATGAAGCGGAACTGGAACACCGTCATTCCGATCACGAGAATCATCAGGATCACCGACTGCGCCGCCGACCCGCCAAGGTCGAGCCCGATGAAGCCGTCGTTATAGACCTTGTAGACCAGCGTCGTGGTGGCGTTGGCGGGTCCGCCTTGCGTGACAGCGTGGATGATCCCGAAGGTCTCGAAGAAAGCGTAGACCGCGTTGACCACCAGCAGGAAGAAGGTGGTGGGCGAGATCAGCGGGAAGATCACGGTCACGAAGCGGCGCAATGGCCCGGCGCCGTCGATCGCTGCCGCCTCGATGATCGAGCGCGGGATCGACTGCATCGCGGCAAGGTAGAACAGGAAATTGTAGGCCACCTGTTTCCACGCGGCGGCAATGATGACGAGGAACATCGCCTGGTTGCCGCGCAGGTAGTGGTTCCAGTCCCGGCCGATCGCCTCGAGGATGAAGGGAATGATCCCCAGCGTCGGGTTGAACATGAACAGCCACAGCGCGCCGGCAAGCACCGGGGCGACGGCGTAGGGCCAGATCAGCAGCGTCCGGTAAAGGGTCGAGCCGCGAATGACCCGGTCGGCAAAGCCCGCGAGGATCAGCGCGAAGCTCATCGACAGGAAGGCCACGGCGGCAGAAAAGAGGATCGTGCGCCCGAAGGCGTCCTGATACTGCTGGCTATCCCACAAATACACGAAATTCTCGAACCAGACGAACTCGGTCGAAAGCCCGAAGGCATCCTGCACGAGAAGCGACTGGTAGACAGCCTGGCTGGCAGGCCAGATGAAAAAGACCAGCGTGATGATCACCTGCGGCGCCACCAGCAGGTAGGGCAACAGGGACGCCGGGAAATGCACGCGTTTGAGCATCTGGAAACTTTGACTTGTGCGGGATGGGAAAGACCCGGCGGCCGGGAACAGCCGCCGGGTCGGATGACGTCAGGCTACCGCGATCAGTTCACGGAACGCTCGAAGCGGCGCAGCAACTCGTTGCCCCGCTCTTCGGCGTTGGCGACTGCTTCGGCAGCGGTCTGGTTGCCGGCCCAAAGGTCTTCCAGCTCTTCGTTGATCACGTCACGAACCTGCACGAAATTGCCGAAGCGGATGCCGCGGGAATTCGGGGTCGGTTCATTCAGCGAAAGCTGTTGGCCAGCCACTTCGGTGCCGGGGTTCGCGTCGTAGAAGCCTTGCTCTTCGCTCAGCTCGGCGGCGGCGTTGGTGATCGGCACATAACCGGTCGCCTGATGCCAGCTTGCCTGCACCTCGGGCGAGATCACGTGGCTCAGGAACTGCGCCAGACCACGATACTCGTCCTCGTCATGGCCCTGAAGTGCCCACAGGGTCGCCCCGCCGATGATGGAGTTCTGCGGCGCGTCCGCCACATCCGTATCCAGCGGCAACATGGTCTGGCCGAATTCGAAATCGACCTGCCCGTTGATCGAACCATAATAGGCCGACGAGTTCATCCACATGCCGCACTCGCCATTGGTGAACAGCGGCAGCGAATCGCCCCGGCGCCCGCCATAGACGAACATGTTGTCTTCCTGCATCTCGGCAATGGCCTGCAGGCGGTTGACGACATGATCGTTGTTGAAGGTGAACTCGGTGTCGAACCCGGCAAAACCGTTTTCCTGCGTGCCCATGGGCAGGTCATGCCAGGCAGAGAAATTCTCGATCATCACCCAGCTCTGCCAGCCAAAGGACAGGCCGCAGTCCATGCCATTGTCGACCAGCGCGCGGGCGGCGGTCTCAACCTCGTCCCAGGTGGTCGGCACGTCAACGCCGGCGGCATCCAGCGCGTCGGCATTGTACCACATCACGGGGGTGGAGCTGTTGAAGGGCAGCGACAGAAGCTGGCCTTCCGGGGTCTGGTAATAGGACACCACCGCCGGCAGGAACGCGTCGCCCTCAAAGGGTTCGCCCGCTTCTTCCATCAATTGCTGCACGGGGTAGATCGCGCCCTCGGCGGCCATCATGGTGGCGGTGCCGACCTCGAACACCTGTACAAGGTGGGGCTGCTCCTGCGCGCGGAAGGCGGCGATCGCGGCAGTCATCGTCTCGGTGTAGTTGCCCTTGTAGGTCGGGATCACTTCGAACTCGTCCTGGCTGGCATTGAAGTCGGCCGCCATCTCGTCGATCAGCTCGCCGTTGACACCGCCCATCGCGTGCCACCAGTGAATCTCGGTCTGGGCTGCGGCGGCGCCGGCCATGAGGGCGGTCGCGGCGGCACTTGCCAGAAGTGTCTTGGTGAAGGTCATCTCGTTTCTCCATGGAAGGATGTGTCTCGAACATGCGCAAAATCCGGGCAGCCGGAAAATAATTCAAGTGAATTTTATATAACAGCCTTCATAATGAAATGTTATGATGCGCGAGTCACCAACCTCGTGGCGACACGACCTGGGCAGGCTCAACGGGATGAACTTCAAGATACGCCAACTGGAAGCCTTCCGCGCGGTCGCGGAGGCCGGAACGATCACCAAGGCGGCAAGGAAACTGGGCATTTCGCAACCGGCGGTCAGTCGGCTTCTGGCCGATTTTTCCCACTCCGTCGGGTTCGAGCTGTTCACACGCCACCGCGGTGTTCTGACCCCGACAAGCGACTCGCGCTACCTGCTGAGCGAGGTGACGCGCATCCTCGACGGGCTGGACCACCTTGAAGATTTGCGCCGCGACCTGATCGAGCGGACCGTCGGCCATATCCGGATCGCCTGCCTGCCCGGCTTCGCCGTCAGCCACCTGCCCGGCGTGCTGGTCGATTTCCTCAAGGCCCGGCCGGGCGTGACCGTGACGCTGGAACCCGACCGGCCGGAGCGGATCCTCGAATGGATCATCGGCGAGCAATACGATTGCGGGATCACCGACGGCTTTCTCGGTCACCCGGCCACGCACAGCCAGGACCTGTTCATGCGCTCGGTCTGCATCCTGCCCAGGGGGCATTTCCTGCAGGAAAAGACCCATGTCACGCCGACCGACCTTGCGAACGAGAAGATGATCCACACCCGCCGCGACAGCCGGTTCTACCAGCACCTGTCGCGCGCGTTTTCCGACCACGGCGCCGCGATCGACAGCTTGGTAGAAGTGCGCCAGTTCACCACCGCCTGCACCATGGTCAGCGAAGGCATGGGCGCCTCGGTCGTCAGCGCCATCGACGCGGAGGGCTTTCGCAAGGACGGGATCGTCATCCGCCCCTTCAAGCCGGCGATCTTTCACCGAATTTCGATCCTGCGCCCGGCCTCGGGGCCAAGCTCGCCCGTGGTGCTTGATTTCATCGATGCCTTCGTCGAGAGCCTGCGCCCCTTTCTCGCGACGGACACGGCCGCAAGGGGGGTGCCATCCCTTACCACACCCCGTGATCCCTAAGCAGGTGCTGCACCGGAACACGGGCCTGCAACCGGCGGGCCAAAAGGAACATCCCCGCGACCTTGCGCTGCAGGTAGAGCAGGTCCATCGGCAACGGGCTGGGCGCAAACCCCGTTTCGGCCATTGCCATCGCCGAGTCCTGCAACCGGCGCGCAAGGTCGCTTTGCGCGAAATCGAAGACCGGCGCGGCGCGCAGTTCGGAAAACACCATTGCGATCATCGACAGGATGGCGGCCTGATGATCTGCCCGGTCCGCGCCGGACAGCATCCCCATGCGCCGGGCCAGTGTTTCAACCCTTTCATCATCGCCGCAAAGGCCCGCCGCGATGAAATCACGAAGATCGGCAACCAGTGCGGGCGCGATCCGGCGCGTCGCGCCGAAGTCCAGAAGAACGATCCGCTGCCCGTCATCCGAGACCATGTAGTTGGCGAAATTTGGATCGCTCTGCATCTCTTCGAATTCGAACAGCTCTCGCAGGAACAGCGCCACCAGATCGCCGGCAAGGCGGTCACGCGCGTCTTGGTCAAGGCCCGCCGCATCCTCGATCGGCCGTCCCGCGACGTAAGACATGGCCAGCACGCGCGCCGTGCTCCAGTCATCATGAAACTCCGGCACCACGAACCGATCCGACGTCGACAGGCGCCGCCCGAACGCCGCAAGGTTGCGGCCCTCGCGCAGGTAATCGGTTTCCTCGTGCAGAAGCCGCCGCGCCTCGTCCAGATAGGGTGTCAGGTCGATCCCTTGCGGCACCAGCCCCGACAGGCGCAACACCGCCCCGACATTGGCAATATCGCTGTCGATGCTGCGCGCGACGCCCGGATATTGCACCTTTACGGCGACCTCGCGCCCGTCGCGCAGCACTGCCCGGTGGACCTGCCCGATGGAGGCGGCGGCGACCGGATTGACATCGAAACTGCGAAAGGCGCGCGGCCAATGCGTGCCCCATTCGACGTTCAGCACCTGTTTCAATTGCCGCACCGGCATGAAATGGGCGTCGTTGCGCAGGCGCGCGAGGATCTCGGCCAGGTCTGGCGGCAGCACTTCGCCCGCATCCATCGACAGAAGCTGGCCCAGCTTCATCGCCGCGCCGCGCATGCGCGCCAGTTCCTCCGCAAGGCGGGTGACATTGGCCGGCGTGGCCAGCAACCCGGCAAGCTGCGGCCGCGTGCCTTGCCGCAGATCGCGCGCCGCCTGCCATACCCCGCGCCCGGCGGCCCCCGCCGCCAAGCTGCCAAGCCGCGCCACGCGTGCCACGCGCCCCGATGGCACCCGCATCGGACGGCTGTTTGATGGATCGTCCTGCATTGTGATGCCCGTCCTTCCCACGCGCAGGACAGGTATCGCGCCCCGCGCGGGTTTCAATCCGCCGCTTGTCGCGGAGCAAGTGAAAAGGGCGCGCCCGGCCCGGGCAGACAAGCGCGGGTCACGTCCGCGTCGTGATCCAGTCCGCAAGGACGGCGTAGTCGTCGAAAGCCAGCATGTGGGGCAGCGCGTCGACCGGTGCCTTGCGGTAACCTTGCGTGTAGAGGGCGAAGTCGTAGCCCGCCGCCGCCGCGGTCTCCGCGTCGATCTCGCTATCCCCGACATATAGCCCGGCGCTGCCCAACGTGTCGAACGCGGCCTGAAGCGGCGCCGGATCGGGTTTCTTCACCGGCAGGCTGTCGCCGCCGATCACCACGTCAAAGAACCGGCGCAGGTCCAGCGCGTCCAGAACCTGCATCGCGGGGGCACGGGCCTTGTTGGTGCAGACCCCGAGCGCATGGCCCGCCGCGCGCAGCTGCGACAGCGTGTCCACCACGCCCGGGTAGGGCCGCGTCAGATCCGCCGGGCGGGCGGTGTAGTGGTCAAGCATCCGCGCCCGCAGATCGGGTTCATCGCCCTCCGGCAACCCGTATTCCTGCATGACGCGCCGCACGAGGACCGGAATGCCGTTGCCGATGAACCCGACGATCTTGTCGAGCGGTAGCGGCGGCTGCCCGATCTCGTCCAGCATCCGGTTGGCAGCGGCCTGCAGATCGGGCGCGCTATCCACCAGCGTACCGTCGAGATCGAAGACGATGGCCGTCATCACGCGACCTTCCACTTGATCGAACAGCCGATCGAGGGGATCTGCTCCGCCGGGCCGCGCCCTGTCTCGGCCACCTGCCGCATCGCCTCGAAAAGGTCGCGACGCGCGTCGGGTGACGCGGCGTCGCGGCCCGAGGCATCGAGCCGACCGCGGTATTGCAGTCCGCCCGCGGCGTTGAACCCGAAGAAATCCGGCGTGCACTCGGCCCCCCATGCGCGGGCGACCTGTTGGCTTTCGTCGTGCAGGTAGGGGAAGGGAAATTGCTTCTCCTCTGCCATGCGGCGCATGTTGTCGAAACTGTCATCTGGATAGGCGGCAGCATCGTTGGAACAGATCGCCGCGACACCGATCCCAAGCATGTCCAGATCGCGTGCGTCGCGGATGATCCGGTCCAGCACCGCCAGCACGTAGGGGCAGTGGTTGCAGACGAACATGATCAGCGTGCCCTTCGGCCCGGCGATATCGGTCAGGCCATAGGTCTTGCCATCGGTCGCCGGCAGGTGGAAATCCGGGGCTTTCCAGTCAAACGCACAGACGGGCGGGGAAACAGCCATGGGTCACCTCCGATAGGTCTAATCGAGTCATGTCGGACGGCACCGCGCTTGCGACGGGAAATCCTTGCCCTCCACCAAGGCCGAGGGCAAGCTTCGAGGGCGTCGACCGGTCGACGTCGGACCCGGGGCATGGCAGAAACCCCGGCACTGCCGACAAGCCGGATCAGGCCGCGCTGGAGCGCATCCCGTCTTGCGCCGCCGCTGTCGGCACAAGCGCCTTGACGAGATCCGTCATCTTCAGGACTCCAACCTGCGCGCCATGCCTTGTGACCACGAAGGTCAGTCCCGTTTCCCCTGCGGACAAGGCAATCACGGATTCCAGCGTATCATCGTAGTCGATCTCCCCGGCCACGTTTTCAGGGATGTCTTGCGTCTTTTCCATCACCGAGCGCACGCGCAGGACGCGGGCGCGGTTGATGTCGGAAATGAAGTCCACGATGTAGGGGTCGTTGGGTCTCATCAGGATTTCCTGCGGTTCGCCCTGCTGGACCACGTAGCCATCCTTGAGGATCACGAGGTGATCGGCCAGTTTCAGCGCCTCGTCGAGGTCGTGGCTGATGAAGACAACGGTCTTCTTCAACTCTTCCTGCAGATCCAGCAGGAGATCCTGCATGTCGGTGCGGATCAGCGGGTCGAGGGCCGAGAACGCCTCGTCCATAAGCATGACCGGCGAGTTCGACGTCAGGGCGCGCGCGATGCCGACGCGCTGCTGCATGCCGCCGGACAACTGGTGCGGATACTGTTCCCCCAGCCCCTGCAGGCCGACGCGATCGAGCCACTTGTTGGCCTCGCTTTCGAACTCGGACTTGGGGACGCCGCGCACATCGAGCGCCATGCCCGCGTTTTCAAGAACGGTGCGATGCGGCAGCAGCGCGAAATGCTGGAACACCATCGACATTTCCTCGCGCCGCAGGCGGCGCAGTTCCTTTTCGTTCAGATCGACGATGTTCACGCCGTCGAGTTCCACCTCGCCAGCGGTCGGTTCGATCAGGCGGTTCAGGTGGCGGATCAGGGTCGACTTGCCCGACCCGGACAACCCCATCATCACCGTGATGTCGCCCTGCTTGATGTCGACATTGATGTTGTTGAGGCCCAGCACATGACGGTGCTGTTCCATCAGGTCGTCCTTGCTCATGCCCGCCTTCACGTCTTCGAGCACGCTTTCGGGATCGGCACCGAAAATCTTGTAGAGGTTGCGGATCGCGATCTTGGTCTGTTTCTCGGATGAACTGGACATGGGTCAGCCTTTCTGCGCCGCGTTGATACGATCAAGGGCTGCCTTGGTCGTCCGGTCAAGCATCACCGCCAGCAACACGATGCCAAGCCCCGAGACGAGGCCGACGCCCAGTTCAAGATTGTTGATCCCCCGCAGCACCAGCACGCCGAGCCCGGGCGCCGAGACCAGCGAGGCGATGACCACCATTGCGAGGCTCATCATGATCGTCTGGTTCACACCGGCCATGATATTCGGCAAAGCCAGCGGGATCTGCACGCCGTACAGTTTCTGGCGCTTGGTCATGCCGAAGGCGTTGGCGGCCTCGATCACAGTTTCGTCCACCATGCGGATCCCCAGATCGGTCAGCCGGATCACCGGCACGATGGCATAGAGAATGATGGCGATGCCGTAGAGCTTCGGCTCGGTCACCGAAAAGAGGAAGATCAGCGGAATCAGGTAGACGAAGGGCGGCAGCGTCTGCAGCATGTCCAGAACCGGGATGGTCGACGCGCGCATCCTGTCGGACCGCGACATGGCAATCCCTATGGGGACCCCGAAAAGCACGCACAGGAAGGCGCAGACCATGATGATCGCGAGGGTCTGCATGGCGTAGCTGTAGTAATCAATGAAAGCGAGACCACCGATGCTGAGCGCCACGAAGGCCAGCAGTTTCCATGATTTCGAAATGAACCACACGATGGCCAGCAGAAGCGGGATGATGATCCACCACGGCGTGGTGAGAATGCCGTAAAGCGCGCCCTCCAGCAGCCATGACAGCGGTTGCGTGATCGGGTCGAGCACGACGCTCATCGAGTCCTTGACCGCGAGAAAGCCGTTTTCCAGCCCGAGCGTCACGTTGCGCGATTGCGGGAATGCCGGGCAGGCTTGGTTCAACGCGTCCATCGACGGGAACGGAAGCTCCCATATCGAGGTCGATGCCTCCTCGCCGGTGGTTTGCGACACGAGCGCGTCCATGGACATCGGCGCGGAGCTTTCGCCGCCCGCTTCACACCAATCTTCGAGCCCGAGGGCCCGGAAAACGAAATCATATGTTGCCATTGAGCCTTCCCCACTTGCGCCACGGGGTCAAGAAACCCCGGCGCATAGAAAGGCGGGGCCGATCCGGGCCGGCCCCGCCAGTTTTTCTTGATTAGTCTTGGTCGAGAAGACCGGCGAGGTTCGTGCGCGCCTCGTCGCTCAGCCAGCCGGACCATTCGTCCTGGAAGTTGCTGAGGTAGTAGACGGCGGCCTCGTCAGCCGAGGCGTTGTTCTCGTCTTTCCACGCCAACACCGTGCTCATGTCCGAGGTGCGGAACGTCATGTTCTGCATCAGTTCGAACACGTCCGGGTTGCTTTCCTGGAAGGTGCTGGTCACCGCGGTGACGATCGGCGCCGCGGGGAAGTCGGACACGCCGGGCTCGGTCGTATCCGCGTTCTGGTTGCGCTCGTGCACGTCATCCACGACCGGGCCGAGATCGACGCGCGTCATGTCATACTTGCCAAGCGGCACGGTCGGGCCCCAATAGTAGCCGAACCACGGCTCCTCGTTCAGGACGGCATCGGCCATAGAGGTGGCAAGAACCTGCCCCGACCCGGCATTGAAGACCTCGATCCCGTTGCCTTCAAGGTCCAGCGCGGCGGACAGGTTGTCGCTGACCACGCGGCAGCCCCAGCCTTCGGGGCAGTTGTAGAAGCGGGCGCCGACAAGGTCGGGATTCTCGAGAATGCCCTCGATGGTGGTCACTTCGGGATGCTCTTCGGCAAGATAGGTCGGAACCCACCAGCCTTCGACACCGCCGGGATCGAGAACCGGCCCGGCCTCGACGACGCGCCCGGAATCGCGCAACTCGTTGTAAGTATCGCCGGTCGAGTTGAGCCAGAGTTCCGTCACGATATCCGGTTCACCGTTCTCGGCCACGGAGGTCACTGCCGGGATGGTATCGGACGAAACGACGCTGACATTGCAGCCGTAACCTTGTTCCATCAGGAACGCGGCAACACTGGTCACGACCTGTGCCGATGCCCAGTTCATTTCGGTGATCGAAACATCCCCGCATTCACCGGATTGCGCATGTGCAGCCATCGGCGCGGCAAACGCGCCGGCTGCAATCATGAGAGATAGCTTCTTCATGGTGTATTCCTTTCTGTGTCGACGGCGGCCGATTCTTCGCGAGATCGCGTAAAAATGACAGTGTGTGAATAAAGCGCTTCATCGGAAGCCCCGGAATCACGTTCCCCGATCAGGTGATATGCCTGATGCGGTCAGAAAACCGGCCACGGCGTCGTTGGTGGGTTGATGCCCATGGCGAGATACTTAGCAGGCTGATCCTTTTTGTTCAAGGCGTCGAACGGAACGGTCGGTTTGAGGCAATCGGGCGATTGCGCAACCTGCGCCGGTCGCTGCACCGCGCCATCGACTGCGTGGCACGTGTCCATGCAGTTGCCCAAGTGCAGCAATGGGCGCGACAAGATGCGCATCATCATCGCGACCAAGCATGGAATCCGGACGAAGATTACGAAGGCGCCAAAGGGCCATCGGGCCATGATCCCCGCCGCGATCTCAACGGGCACGGGGCTGTCCGAACCTCGCGGTCCGTGCAGGACCGCAAGCAATTTCGACCGGAAGCTAATCCATGTTGTTCGGCGGGGCGATGTAGGGGGTAAACTGGTGCAGCTGCCTCCCCGTCATGCGCCGCGCGTGGGGGCGATCTTGCGGGATGCGTCAATCTGTCCTTGGTCGTCTGGCCAGTCGGCGGTTGGCGTTCGTCAGGTCGGGCTACCTGCCATGCAGTGACATGCAAAAACGGGAGCAAACATGGATCAACTCAGTATTGGTCAATACGACCTCATCTATAACGCGTTCTCTTTCGCGTTCGCGACAATGGCGGCCGCCACGCTCTTCTTCTGGCTGGGACGCAGCCAGGTGGCGCCGCAATACCGCACCGCGTTGACGATCACCGGGTTGGTGACCTTCATCGCGGCCTATCACTACTTCCGCATCTTCGAGAGCTGGGGGGATGCCTACACGATCGTGGATGGCGTGCTCCAGGCAACCGACAAGCCGTTCAATGATGCCTATCGCTATGTCGATTGGCTTCTCACCGTACCGTTGCTTCTGGTCGAGTTGATCCTCGTGATGAACCTGACCCGCAGCGAGACGGTCAGCCGCGCCACGCGGCTGGGCGTGCTGGCGGCGCTGATGGTCGCGCTCGGCTACCCCGGCGAAGTGGCGGAAACGTCTTCGCAAGCGTGGATCTGGGGCAGCCTGTCGATGATCCCGTTCCTCTGGATCGTTTACGAGCTCTTCGTCGGTCTGGGCAAGGCGGTCGAAACGCAACCGGCGCAAGCACGTGGGCTGGTCAACATGGCGCGGTGGGTGACCATCGGGGCGTGGGCCTTCTACCCGGTCGTCTACTTCGCCGCCCTGATCGGCGCGGAGGGTGCGATGGCCGAAACGGTGATCCAGGTGGGCTACACCATCGCGGATATCATCGCCAAGGCCGCATTCGGCGTGCTGATCTTCATGATCGCGCTGCGGAAGTCGGAACCCTCCGACAAAGACAAGACCTCGGCCGTTCCAGCTGAGTGAACCGTGACGATTGGGCCGCCCGCCACCGGTGGGCGGCCCTTTTCTTCCGCTGGGGAAACTGCACATGCGCGACATAGCCATGACACAGACCGCAAGCCTCGCCGACGTCGATGCGAAGATGGCGTGCATCCTCGGGCACGGTCCCGTCGCCGATGCAGGCCGGTCGCATCTTGCCTCGGGCGGGGCGCGCATTCGGGCCCGCATCGCCCTGTCGGCGGCCGAGGGACTTCGGCTTCCGGTATCGACGGCATTGTCCTGCGCCGTCGCGTCCGAACTGTTGCACAACGCCTCCCTGATCCATGACGACATTCAGGATGGGGACCGCCGGCGCCGAGGCGCCGATGCCCTTTGGGTAAGTTGCGGCATGGCAACGGCTCTGAGCGCGGGCGACCTGATGATTTCCGGCGCCAACTGTGCGCTCGCCGACCACCCCTTTCCCGCTGAGGCCATTCTGTTGACGCATGATGCGATTGCGACGACGATCCGCGGGCAGGCCGAGGATCTCGCCTCGCCGGAAACCTTCGACATCCAGCTCCGTGTCGCCGCCCGAAAATCCGGCCCGCTTCTGGCGCTGCCACTTCAATTGAGTCTTTGCGCGGCGCAGGCCGATGGGCTGGACGCCACGGCAGAGGCCGCGCGCGACCTCGCGCTTGCGTATCAGGCTCTGGACGACCTTGCCGACCGGGACGTGGATCTCGAACGTGGCACGGCCAACCTGTGTCTGTCGCTCGAACGGCAAGGCCTCCGCCGCCCCGAGGCGGCATCGCGCCTGCGCGACGCGGCGGCCTCCGCGATCCGCGACGCGCGCCGCCACGTCTCACGTCTTCCTGCCGCCACGCGAGCACCGTTTTCGCAGCTGGCCGACCAGATGGATCGAAACCTCAAGGAATATGCCCATGCCACGTGATACATATGCCGCGACGGCGACGGCGATTGTCGCGGGGGCGGGTTTCGGCGGTATCGCCGCCGCCTTGCGCCTTGCCGCGCGCGGTTATCAGGTTCGTCTGATAGATCGCTGTTCACGGCTCGGCGGGCGCGCCCAGGTCTTCGAAAGGGACGGGTTTCGCCACGATGCAGGGCCGACTGTCCTGACCGCGCCGCATCTCTTTGCCGAGCTTTTCGAGCTTTTCGGCAAGGACATGGCCGACTACGTCACCCTCGTCGCCCCCGACCCGTGGTATCGGTTTCACTATGCCGATGGCGAGACGTTCGACTACGGCCCGACCGAAGAGGCGACCGAGGCGGAAATCGCGCGTCTGGCGCCCGATGACCTTGCCGGATATCGGCGCATGGGCGCGTGGTCCAAGAAGATTCACGACGTGGGCTTCACGCAACTCGCGGACAAGCCGTTCCATTCGCTCGCCTTCATGGCCCGACAAATCCCCGATCTCCTGCGATTGCGGTCCTATGAAAGCGTCTGGTCCATGGTGGCACGCCACCTGAAGAACGAGCGATTGCGCCAGGCCTTCTCGATCCAGCCGTTGCTGGTCGGGGGCAACCCCTTCGATACCACGTCGATATACGGCATGATCAACCATCTCGAACGGGCCCACGGCATGTGGTTCGCAATGGGCGGGACCGGCGCGCTTGTCGATGCCCTGGAACGCCTGATGCTGGAACAGGGCATCGAGATCGAGCTTGGCACCACGATCGACGAGATCACCGTGCGCGACGGGCGCGCGACGGGTGTGCGGCTGGCGGATGGACGTCAGCTTTCCGCCGACGTGGTGGTGTCGAACATGGACCCGGTGCATGTCTATCGCAACATGCTGCCAGATGCGCCGGTCTCGCCGGTGGCGCGTCTGCGCGAAAAGACAGGGCGGCTTTCGATGGGGCTCTATGTGCTTTACTTCGGCGCGCGGAAAACCTGGCCCGAGGTGGCACATCACACGGTCTGGTTCGGCGCGCGTTACAAGGAACTTCTCAACGACATCTTCCGGCGCAAGCATCTGGCAGAGGATTTCTCGCTCTACATCCACCGGCCCACGGCGACCGACCCGAGCTTCGCCCCTGGGGGCTGCGACAGTTTCTATGTCCTGTGCCCCGTGCCGAACCTGTCAGGCGGGCAGGACTGGGATGTCGAGGGGCCGCGCCTGCGGGATCGAATTGTCGAGGCCCTGGACGCGACCATGCTTCCCGGCCTGAAAGAGACGATCACGGCAGAATTCGCCATGACCCCGCAGGACTTCGCGTCGGACTACCTGTCGGTTGACGGGGCGGGGTTCTCTTTGTCGCCGTTCTTCACGCAGTCGGCATGGTTCCGGTTCCACAATCGCGGCGAGGGCATCCGCGATCTCTATTTCGTGGGGGCCGGCACGCATCCGGGGGCGGGCTTGCCCGGTGTCGTCTCGTCGGCGAAGGTGCTTGACCGCGTGATCCCGGCACCGGCCACTGTGTCCGCATGACACCGGATCAGGTCATGGCGCACCACGCGCGCAGTTTCTCTCCTGCGGCGCGACTGCTGTCGAAGCGGGATCGAGAGCGCGTCGCGCGCCTTTATGCCATCTGCCGGACCGTGGACGACATCGCCGATGACTGGGCCGGTCCTGCTGCGGCGGCTCGGCTTGGCGTCATTCACCAAGAGCTTCGCAACCCGCAAACAACGGATCCTGTCGCGGCCGAGGCGCGGGCACTCTTCAGCGGTCGCGCGACCGGGTTGAGTGCGTTTGAAGAGCTTGTCCGCACTGTCAAAGACGACACAGGCACAGTCCTTGTCAAAGACATGGACGACCTGCGGCGCTATGCGCATGGTGTCGCCGGGACGGTGGGCATCATGGTCTGCGCGCTTTTCGATATCCCGGTGCAATGGCACGGCCATGCGGCCCAACTGGGCGCCGCGATGCAGCTGACGAACATCTGCCGGGATGTCTGCGAGGATGCACGCGACGGGCGCCGTTACCTGCCCGCAACCCTGTGCCCCCATGCCCCGGTCGAGATTGCCGCCGGCCGGGATGCGGCGCTTGCGGATGCGCGCGGTGCGATTGGCGAGTTGCTGACTGTGGCCGATCATCTTTATGCCAGCGGCCGCACCGGGTTGCCCGCCTTGCCGCTTCGATTACGGCTGGCGGTGGCTGCCGCTGCAGCGATGTATCAGGGCATCGGTGAGGTCTTGCGGCGCCGCGACTGCGCCCCGGATCAGGGACGGGCCATGGTTTCCCCGAGGCGCAAGACGATCCTCGCGCTGACCGCCTTGCTGGGGCTGGCCCGGGTCGGGCAGAAGCCCCGCGCCAAGGAGCAACACGTTGAAACCTGATGTCGATGTCGCGATCCTCGGCGGTGGCTGCGCGGGCCTCAGCCTCGCAACGCGGCTGGCCGGGTCCGCGCTCAGCACAATGGTCATCGAGCCCCGCGGCTCTTATTCGGACGATCGCACCTGGTCGTTCTGGCGCACGGCGCCTGATCCGTTCGAGGACTGCGTGCGGGCGCGATGGTCGCGGTGGACAGTCGATGGGCCAGATGGTCTGACACAGCGCGGATCAGGCCGGCTTTGGTACGAAACGGTCAGTGCAGGGGCATTTTACCAGCGCGCGGGGGATATCATCGACGGCGCTAGAAACCTGGAGCTGCGCCTGTCCTGTGCCGCTCAAGGCGCAAGCCGCCAAGGGGCTGGGTGGCGCATCGAGACGGACGCGGGCGCGCTTTATGCGGCAAACCTGATCGACACGCGCCCGAGCGGCCGCAAGCCGCGATACGGCCAGTTTTTTCTGGGTCAGGAAATCCGCACCACCCGGCCGGTCTTCACCCCCGACATCGTTCCCCTGATGCATTTCCGCCCCGCGCGCAGCGGTGGGGTGGATTTCCTCTACATCCTGCCCTTCGCGGCGGACCACGCCCTGGTCGAAGTCACCTCCTTCGCGCCGGTCCCGCCTGATACGGCGGTCTTCCAGACCTGGCTTCACGAAGAGATAGAGGCGCTTGATGCCGGGACGGTGGAGGTTCTAAGGACCGAGAGGGGGGCCTTGCCGATGCAGGTCGGCTACGGCGCGCCAACCCCGGATGGGCCGGTGCGGCTGGGACTTTCTGGCGGCGCGGCCCGGCCCTCGACTGGATATGCCTTTGCAAGGATCCAGAAACAGGCCGAGCGGGCCGCCGCCGATCTGCGCGCGGGCCAGACACCGCGCGTCATGCTCGACAGCCCGATGACACGCTTCATGGACCGCGTCTTCCTGCAGGTGCTGCGCAGCCGCCCGGAACGCGGCCCGGCGTTGTTTCAAGCCCTTTTCCATCGTGTGCCGGCCGATCGGCTCGAGATGTTTCTCTCTGGCTCCACGGCGACGCGCGACCGGTTGGCCGTCATGACGGCACTGCCAACCCTTCCCTTCATGCAGGCAGCCGTATGGCCATCATGACGCCTGCAAGGACATGGCAGACCGCGATCTTCGTCCTCGCGGCCATCGGGGTCAGCCTCGTGTGGCTGATTTTCCGTCCGGGTGTCGAAGCGCAGGCCATCCTGCTGGCGCCCATGGTTTGCATCCTCGGCTTGCCGCATGGTGCGCTGGATCTCGCCATCGCCGAGCGGCTCTGGCCGCTGGATACCATGCATCGCAAGCAGATCTTCCTCGCGCTCTACCTGGGGATCGCGGCGGCCGTTGGGCTGGTCTGGCTCGTTCTGCCCTCGGTCGGACTGACCGCCTTCCTGTTCTACTCGGCCTGGCACTTCTCGGGCGACTGGGTGGATGACCGCCGGATCATGCAGGCTACGGGCGGGATCAGCGCGGTCGCGGCGCCGGTCGTGTTCCATCAGGCCGAGGTCGCCACGCTCTTCGCCTATCTCGCACCAGTCGAAGCGGCGCGGATCATCGCGAGCGCCACCGCGAGTCTCGGCATGATAACGCTTGCCATACTGATCGGGGCGTCGCTGGCGCGATCTGCCAACCGGACCCGCGCCGCCGTCGAACAGTCGGCGATCTGGATACTCGCGGCGATCCTGCCGCCCTTGTTGTATTTCATCTGCTATTTCTGCTTCCTGCACTCCATCCGGCATTTCGATACGGCCATGGGGCAGGTGCGTGACCAGAAGCGCGCCCTGAAAAGCGCGCTTCTGGTCTCCCTCGTGACCCTGTTGGGGGCCGCCGGGCTCGCCTTCATTCTCATGCAGGCGGACCAATCCCGCCTTTCCCTGCTGATCCAGTTGGTTTTTGTCGGCCTGGCGGCGCTGACTGTGCCTCACATGGTTCTGGTCGATCGCTTGCGAGCGGTACGTATAGGTCAGGGCTGACGGGCACCCGTCTCTATCGAAACAAGAGAGAGGAGACACACCGTCAGCCTGTGACCTGCCCGTCGCCCACCACGATCTGCCGGGCGCAGAGGCTTGCGATCTTCTCGTCGTGGGTCGAGATCAGGAATGTCGTCCCCTCGTCGCGGTTGATCTCAGCGATCAGGTCCATCACCTGCATGGCCGAGACGCGGTCGAGGTTGCCGGTGGGTTCATCCGCCAACACCAGTTCGGGCCGGTTCATCAGCGCGCGCGCCACAGCCACCCGCTGTTTCTGCCCGCCTGACAGCTTCGCCGACGGGAAATCCACCCGCGCGCCCAGCCCCATCCGCACCAGCAGTTCCCGCCCCCGAATGCGGGCGGCGGGCGTCTCGCGCCCCTCGCGGACGGCGGTGGGGAACACGACGTTTTCCAGCGCGGTGAAATCGGGCAGCAGGTTGTGGAACTGGAACACGAAACCGATGTGCAGATTGCGAAACTCGGTCAGCGCCGCGTCATTCGCGGCCACCAGGTCCCGCCCGAGCATGGTATGGCGGCCCGATGTCGGCTTCATCAGCGTGCCGAGGATCGTCAAAAGCGTGCTCTTGCCCGACCCCGAGGGGCCCAGAAGTGCGGTCATCTCGCCCTCCTGCAGCGTCAGGGACAGGCCGGACAGCACGAGGGTTTCCGCCTCACCCGACCCGAAGGTCTTGAAAAGGTCCGACACCTCGAGCAGCGCGGTCATTGGCCGATCGCCGTGACAGGATCGACCCGCGCCGCCGAGCGGGCGGGCAGGATCGACGCCAGGATCGCCCCGATCACCGTCAGCGTGATCGCCAGCCCGTAAGAGCCCTGCGTGATGTCCATCGGCAAGGTGCCCGGCTCGAACGCATCGCGGGAGGGGAAGGGTAAGAGCGCCAGATACCCCAGCGCCGCGCCCGAAACACCGCCCAGCAAACCGACCAGCGCACCTTGGGTGACGAAAACGAAGATGACGAAACCCCGCCCTGCGCCCATGGCCCGCATGATCCCGATCTCGGGACGGCGGCGGTAGGTGGACAGGAGCAGCGCCGAAGCGACCCCGATCACGATGGTGATGAGCGCGAAGGTCTTGAGGAAATACCCGGTCTGCGCCTGCGCATCGAGCGCCTCCATCAACTGTTCGGCCCCATCGGTCCATGGCACCGCGTCGAGCCCGGTCAGCGACGCGATCCGCAGCGCGGTGGCATCGGCGGCGTTCAGGTCCGACAGCTTGATCTCGATCCGCGTGACCCCTTGCGGCAGCGCAAAGAGCGCGCGCGCGGTCGGCAGGCTGACATAGACGCTGCTGCCGTCGATCAACCCGTTGCCGGTGTCGTAGATACCGCCCACCGTCAGGATCGCCGACGCCCCGGTCGAGGATTGTAGGCGCAGCGTCTGGCCCAGCCTCAGCGACAGGTCGTCGGCCAGCGTCTCGCCCAGCACGACAATGCCCGAGCCCAGCCGTTCGGACCCTTCGACCATGTAGCCGCGCAGGTTCAGGATCGCGGATTCGCGTCCCGGTTCCAGCCCCGTGACGCTGACCTGCGCCACCTGCGCGCCGCGTGTCAGGAACCCCGCGCCGCCGATCTGGGGCGACACGGCAACCACCCCAGGTACATTCTCGATCAGCGGAAGATAGGTCGCGGCATCCGACAGGGTCGCGGTGCGGGTGCGGCCGCGTTCGATGACAGCCAGAACAAGACCATCGCCGTTGACCAGCACCGCCGGATCGGGGTCTTCGGCCTCGATCGTGATGTGGCTGATGTCGCCCACGGTGCGCGACAGGATGAATTCGGCCAGCCCGCCGATCAGCGCCGACATGAAGATGAAGATGAACACCCCGACAGCGACACCGAGCACCAGAAGCGCCGTCTGCGCCTTGCTGGCGGTCAGATAGCGGATCGCAATCTTGAGACCATAGAGCATCAGGGCACCGTGACCGCCTGCCCGTCCGTCACAACGGCGGCGTCAGCGATCAGCACGTCACCGACCTCCAGCCCCTCGGTCACGATCAGCCGCGCCGCGGGCCAATCGATCACTGTGACGGGGCGGCGGGTGGCAATCCCGTCGATCACGACAAAGACGCCATCCCCGTCGATGGCGGCACGGGGCGCGGTGATCGCGGCCCGCCGTTCATCGACCACGATATTCGTGGTGACGGTCAGCCCGACAGGCGCGCGCACGGGCGCATCAAAGGACAGTTCCACCGCAAGCCCGCCGGTGCCTGAATCGACCCGCTGCGACACATAGCGCACGTGGCCCGGGCGCGTCGCAGACTCGCCGGAGAGTTGCAGGACGGCAGGCTGGCCTGCCCGGATCTGCGTGGCATAGGCCTCGTCCACATCGGTCTCGACGATCAACCGTTCCAGGTCGGCAAGGGTCATTAGCACGGTCGCCGGGTCGATGGTCTGCCCCGGCTCGACATTCAGCGCAAGCACCGTGCCGGCCATCGGAGCTTGCAGCGTATGGTTGTCCAGTTGCACCTGCGCCTGATCGACCTGCGCGGTGGCGCGGGCCACCTCTTGCGCGGCGGTCAGAAGCGCCCGTTCCGCGGCATCCCGCTCGGTGCGGGCGATGTTGGGGCCCAGCGCCACGGCCCGCTCCAGCGCGTCCCGCGCCCGCGCCTCGGCGACCAGCGCCGCATCCAGCCCCGCCACCGCCTGACGCAGGATCGCCTGCTGGTTGGCGGCATCGATGCGCGCCAGGACGTCGCCTTGCTGAACGTTGTCGCCTTCGGCCAAGGGCAGATCGCGCAGCGTGCCGCCCACCAGCGCGCGGATATCGACGGAATGCAGCGCCGCGATGCGCCCGTTGACGGCCAGAACCCGCGTAGCCGGTGCCAGTTCCACCGTTTCCACCGCAACCGCGACAGGCCCATTGATCCAGGGTTGCAGATAGAAACCGGCAATCCCCGCGCCTGCAAGAACAAGCGCGGCAGCCCATGGCCAGATGCGCCGCGCGGACCGACCCTGCGTGCCGGAGGTCTGCGCCTCTGGGCGCAATGCAGGCAATCCGTGCCCTTCCGCTACACCCGCAGTCGGAACAGGTGCCTTCTTGGCCTGATCCGAATCAACCTTCGTCTTGTTCTGCTCCAGTTTCAACGCGCTCGACCCTGACCCGCTTTGCGCCTCACAGCACCCCCAATCGAACGCAACGATAGCGGCAGCCCGGAGTTGGCACCCTGATTTACATCATGCGCGGCGCAGTTTTCCGGAAGAACAACCATCGTTTCTTGCCGCAGCCGAACCCCCGGTTTCGGCGCCCCCGAGCATGTCGGCGCATTCAGCTTTCTGCAGGATCTTGGCCCGAATGCCGTTGTCGCAGTCTTGTCCGCCATCGTCGGCCCCTTGATGCTTTTGGTCCTCACAGGACACAGAACCAATCCAATGGCGTGCGCTTAACGGTATTTCCGTGGCGCCAATCCCGCCACGCGTCGCCTACTGCGTCCGGATAAAGATCTTTGGTCTGAAAGCCATCATGGAGGACCCCCACAGTTCCATTTCGTCGGCTCTTTATCAGATAAGCCAAGCTCGCATGAATCGCCATGCATTGACCGCTGACCAGACCTTCTGCGCTGTAGCGCGCGCCGGTCGCCTCAAACAGAGGCCGCAGCAGCGCACTGTCTCGAAACCGACCGTGGCGGTTCCTCGAAAACATCGCGTGATCCGCGTTCCTGTAGATCAGGTCAACGAACCGGTCCATCGCCCGAAGCATCTGATCCTGCGGGACATGATCCTCGATCGAGAACTCGTAGAACAGCACGGCCTGCGCTTCCTGCCCAAGTCCCTCCCATCATCGCTAATCCTCTAGCCCAATGTCGGAATTGAACCAGCGCGTGCACGTCGATCAAGCTCCAGTTTTTCAACAGAATTGGCCCATTTCTGTCGTTGACCGCAGTTGCGTCAACACGCCCCCTGTCTCCCCTTCTCCCTCAATGGTTAGGCTCGGTGCATCTTGCCTGCCCCCTGACCGGCCTCGCGCCGAGGATTGACCACACGTAAGAGAGAGCCGCCGCATGGACGAGCCATTCCACGCAGGTCAGCCGAGGGACGCCCTCTTGCGCCGCCTTTACGAGGCGCGCGGAAGCCTGCCGCTGAGCTTCGAGGTGTTCCCCCCGAAGGAGGAGGCCGGGCACACCGCGCTACAGGAGACCATCGACCGGCTCGCCCCCACGGCCGGGCACGGCTTCTCGGTGACCATGGGCCGGGGCGGCGCGACGCGGGATCTCACGATCGAGACCGCGACCGGGATCGCCGCGCGCACGGGCCGCCCGGTGATGGCGCACCTCGTCTCGCTGGGCATGACCCGCGACACGGTGCTCGAGACGGCGGACAAGCTCTGGCTGGCGGGCATCCGCCACATCCTCGCCCTGCGCGGGGACCGCCCTGACTGGCCGGCTCCCATGCCACCGGGCTTCGCCCACGCCTCGGAACTCGTCGCGGCCTTGCGCGCGCAGCACGATTTCGAGATCGCAGTGGCGGCGCATCCCGAGACACACCCCGAGGCTGAGAGCGCTGACGCGGATATCGACCACCTCAAGCGGAAGCTGGACACAGGGGCCGGGGCGGCTTATTGCCAGTTCGTCCTGGATCCGGCGGCTTATGGCCGGTTCATCGAGGGCTGCGCGCGGCGCGGCATCGACGCACCCATCATCCCCGGCCTCATGCCGATGGCGCGCTGGCCTCGGGTCAGGCGCTTCGCCCGGATGAACGGGACCGCCGTGCCGGACTGGCTCGACCGGCTGTTCGCCGAGGCCGAGGCCACGCCCGAGCTTGAGCCCTATCTCGCCGCAGCGATGACGGTCGAACACGCCCGCCGTCTCGTCGCCTACGGCGCCCCGTCGCTCCACGTTTACACAATGAACCGCTGGCCGCTGCCAATGACGCTGGCGGCCTTCATCGGCGAGACGTGAGGCACCGCGCGGGACGGACCGCCCCTCCCAGCGCCGCTTCCAAACCCGCGATCGGGTCGCCCGCCTGCTGAACCGACGGATCAGCGTCTCAGGGAGGCCGGTATGGGCTCAGGGCAGGATGTCGCCGCACGGAACACGAAAGACCGTGTCGGGAAACGGCGACGCCGTTGCAACCTCCCCTCCCTGTGCATCGCGGTGGTTCTTGCCTTTGTGTGGCGAACGGCCGCTCCCGCTGCATCGTAGCATGTAGTGCAAGAACCCAGACAAAGCCGACCAACCAAATCCAACCTGCGGCCCGCATGTTCGGGGGGACCAGCGGGCAGGTGCGACACACCCGCGACGCCACTGGAAGCCCAGCACGTGCTGAAGCGTTGTCACATAGCGCTACCGCTAAGGGGCTTCCGCCAGACTGCCGGGCTAACGCAGGAGCACTCGCCAAGCGTGCCGACGTTTCTGCACCTTTCATGTTTTTGCTCGAAACCGCGAAGCGCCAGTCGCTATATTCGTGATCACTGCGATCGGTGAAGGGCTGGGGGTCGCTATGTCGGATCTCGTTGCGGTACTGGAAAGGGGTCTCGCCTCCAATGGGGACCCTGGCGCTCGCCGCCGCCCTTGTCGCCCGCTTCGTGGCCGGTCCGCACGGGCTGCAGCGACGCCTGGCTGTCGGCATCTCGACGCTGGCAGAAACCACATATGCGATCCCGGGAATCGTGATCTCGATCGCTTTCATTCTGGCCTTTCTCAAGCCGCTGCCAATCCTCGGGGTGTCGGTCTACAACACGCTATGGATTATCATCTTCGCCTATCTGTGCGCTTTTTTCGCCGTCGCCCTGAAACCAGCAACGGCGGCAAGCCTGCAACTTGACCCCGCACTCGACGAGGCGGCGCAGGTCGCGGGCGCAAGCTGGGGCCGGCGCATGCGGCGCATCTTCCTGCCGCTGCTCGCACCTGCCGCGGCCTCGGGGGCGATCCTAGTGTTTCTGACCGCCTACAACGAGATCACGGTCTCGGCGCTCCTTTGGTCCACTGGGACCGAGACCATCGGGATGGTGATCTACAATTTCGAGCATGGCGGATATACAACCATTGCCGCGGCGATGTCGGCCATCACCGTGGCCGCGACTGTGGCCCTCATGGGCCTGCTCGACTGGCTTGGCCGCAGGCTACCGCCCGGCGTGGTGCCCTGGCGTCTCTGAGGCGTCAGCGTCCGGAAGAAGCCAGCCGCCCTTCAACTTCAGCCCCACGGAATCGCCCGGGCGCAACGGGTGCGGGGCCTGGATCAGAAAGGGCTGCTCCAGGCCATCGACCGCGATATGCCCTTCCCAGTGCCCTCCGCGATAGAGCGCGGATTGAACGTGTCCCTGCACTGCGCCGTCGGTGTCTGCCGAAGTCATCGAGAGGTCGGAGGGGCGAAACACGACCTGGCAAGGACCGTCGTTGCCACCAATGCCGCGCAACGCCACGGCCCGACCCACGATCGAGGCCTGTCCCTGCAAGACATGGACGGGCTGAACGGCACCTTGGCCGATAAAGCGCGCCACCTGCGCATTGTTGGGCCGTTCGTAGATCTCGTCCGGCGTGCCGACTTGCAGGAACCGGCCGTCCGCCATCACGGCCATCCGGTCTGCCACGGCCATCGCTTCGCGCTGGTCATGGGTGATGTAAAGCGTGGTGGCCCCCGAAGACCGGTGAAACGCCACCAGATCGGCCTCCATGGCCTGCCGAAGATGCGGGTCGAGATTGGCCAGCGGTTCATCCATCAGAATCGTCTTCGCCCCCTGGGCCAGGCACCGGGCCAGCGCGACGCGCTGCCGCTGCCCCCCGGAAAGCTCGGCCGGTTTGCCGGTGGCGAAAGACTCCAGAGCGACTGTGGCAAGGTGGCGGTCGGCATGTCGCGCGGCGTCTGACCGGCTCAGCCCCGCGGCCTCTGCCGGGAACGCCACGTTGCCACGGACGTCGAGATGCGGCCAAAGCGCATAGGACTGGAAGACAAAGCCCACCCCGCGTGACTCTGGTGCCATATGCTGACCGGGCGCGCTGACCGTCTTGCGTCCCAGCACGATCTCGCCACGGTCCAGCGTCTCCAAACCCGCGATCAAACGCAGCAGCGTCGATTTTCCACACCCAGAGGCGCCGACGATCGCAAAGAATTCGCCTGTCTTGATCTCGGCGGAAACGCCCGCCACCGCCGGCACGTCATTGAACGACTTTCCGACATTTCTCAGAGAGATGGACATGATTACCCTTGGTGCTGTTCTCGGTGTCACCCGCTATCCACAGGGGGTGTCGTTTCTATGACACCTCCGCGCGGTTGTCCGATCCGAACCCAGGCTGCACAGTCGCCGCAATGCGTGCCGCGCCCCACATGGCCAATCTCACCGAACTGACAGCCGACTGCCCCCTGGTCAATGTAAGGACGGCACCAACGGAGGCCGTGGCGCGCAACGACGCCGTGCGGGCCTCGCAAAACCTCGGTCCTGCGATCTGGCGACGATGGAGAGGAGACACCTCCGGAGCCGCGTCAAGATCAAGATGAAATTTATGAAATTGTCCGGGCAGAGCCTCATGGCGAGAGACTTCGACCGCCAGGTCGCAGAAATCCATGTCCGCATCGCCCTCTTCAACGGCTACACCGCGCCCGGCATGCCCATCACCGAGCCCGTAGGATAAGCCTCTATGAGGAAGGGAGGATTCCGTTCTTCAGACGATTTTTGCAACAGAGTCGCCGCCCGGCGCACGAAAGGCGCCAGCTATGACAAACCAGGTGAACGCCCGTTCCTACACCACGTCCCGGGGCACCACCGCTGGGAAAACTGCTTGATGTTCCCCGCAAAGCCTGTAACCATAACTGTATACACAGGGGTGCTCCGTAGTGTCGGGGCTGAGATGCAGGGCGCAAGCCCTCGATCCCTTGAGCTGATCTGGGTAATGCCAGCGGAGCGAGGTGAGAATGTTTTCAGGGGCACAAGTCTCATTATATGCGATGTCAGACGATTTCGTCGGCATCATTCTCGGAGCTATAAAATCACTGGACCCTTGGCGCGATCGGTTGAGGCTTGAAACCGACTCGCTGTCGACGCTCATGGTGGGACCGCCGGAGGTTCTTTTTCCGGCCATGCGCGATCTGTTTTGCGCCGCTGCGCGATCGGGTGTCCACACCACGATGCATGCCACGGTTTCCCGCGGCTGCCCGGGCGAGCCTGACGATCCGATGTGCACGCCGGCTGCGGCGGCTTCGCGCGAGCTAAGTCTGGCGGATCGCATGGCTGCGGGTCGCGACGCGGTCGCGGCCGCGCCGTTTCAGGATCAAGACATCGCGGCCCAGATTTCGCTCTACCCGCTCGGGGTCGGGCATCACATGGACGAGATCTACGGGTGCATCGAGTTTCTGAAAAACTCCGGCACCTTTGCTCGCTCGAAGAACTTCTGCACCGCGCTGCGCGGCGATGCGGGTCCCGTATTCGAGACCTTCGGCAAGGCCTTCACCGGCTTCGGCTCTGACACGGGCCATCTCGCCATGGATGTGACGGTATCGGCCAATTCGCCAAGCGACCGCTGATCGCCCGGCCGCGTCCCGGCGCGACCAATCCTCCCAATCCAATTCAGAACAGGAGGCAGCCATGCCCAATCAATCCGTCTGGACTCTGCGTGAAACCCTTGTAACCGCCGTGCTCGGGGCCGTTTTCGGCGTGCTATACTTGGGCTGGGTCCAGCTCTGGCTCGTGCTGCAGGCCGTTTTCGGAGCCGTGACGATGGATGTCGTGATGGGCTTCTGGTTCATCGTCTCGATCATCGCAGCGGCCATCATTCGCAAACCGGGCGTCGCGCTGGTGTCCGAGGTCATGGCGGCCGCGGTGCAGGTACTGCTCGGCAGCCCGGCGGGGGTGCTGTTGCTGCTTACCGGGCTGGTGCAGGGCGCGGGGGCCGAAGCCGTCTTCGCCGCGACCCGCTGGCGGCGGTATTCGTTGCCTGTGCTGATGGCGGCTGGGATGGGCGCGGCGGTCTTTTCCTTCGTCTACACTTGGATCCGGTTCGATTACGGAAGCCTGGCGCCGGGGCTTCTGATCGCGATGTTCGCGCTGCGACTGGCGTCGGGCGCGCTGCTGGGCGGGCTGCTGGGACATTACATCGTCAAGGCGCTCTACCGCACTGGCGTGCTGTCCGGGCTTGCAATTGACCGTGACACACGCGTCGCCCGTGCCTGATGCGCTGGCCTACGACCGCGTCGCGCTGCGCCATGACGGGGCTCTTGCCGACGCGGTCGGCCCGGTATCTCTTGCCCTCGCGCCGGGTGAGCGTGTCCTCTTGCTTGGTGCGTCCGGGGCCGGCAAGTCCACGCTGCTGCATGCCGCGACCGGGTTGTTCCCGGAATCGATACCCGGCAGCCGGAGGGGCGAGATCCTGCTTGGAGGATGCCCCGTCGAAAGCCGAAGGCCTGCGGACTGGGCCGATACCTGCGGCTACCTGTTTCAGGATGCGGCGCAGACTCTGGCCGGGTTCACCGTGCGCGACGAGATCGCCTTCGCGCCGGAGAACCAAGGGATCGAGGCGAGACGCCTTCCGGGGCTCGTCGCCGAAAGCATGACCCGTGCCGGCATTCCGCAGGGCTGGGCAGACCGGCGCATCACCACGCTCTCGGGCGGCGAGCGGCAAATCGTAGCGCTGGCGGCGCTTCTGGCGCAGGGCGCGCCGGTCACTCTCGCGGACGAGCCTGCCGCCAGTCTCGCGCCGGCAGCCGCCCGGCGGATGGTCGGTCTGTTGCTGGCGCAGGGCCACGCCGCGATGGTCGTGGAACACAAGCCGGGTCCGGTCCTGGACCGGATCGACCGCTGTGTCGCATTGGGCCGGGATGGACGTGTGATGATCGAGGGCGCGCCACGCGACGTGTTGCGCCACCATGGCGCCGCATTGGCCAAGGCGGGCATCGCCCTGCCACTGGCCGCACGGTTGCAGTTGAGCTTGCCCGACCACATCAACCCTGACCTGCCTTTGCAGGCCGCCCTGGCCCGCGTCCCCCCCGCTCGCGCCCAATGGTTGCGCGATGCGGTCCTGCCTACGCCGATCCCGAGCGGAGAGACGCTCGCCACGCTGGACGGAGCAGATTGTGCCCCGGCCTTCGGGCCTGTTGTGCTGCGCGACGTGTCGCTGTCCCTGCGGGCGGGTGAGGTGCTTGCCATTCTCGGGCCAAACGGCGCAGGAAAATCCACGCTGGCCGCCTGCCTCTCCGGCTTGTTGCCGCCCCGCGCGGGTCGACGCACCGGGGCGCCGGGCGCGGTGGTATTTCAGAACCCGGAGGCGCATTTCAGTCGGGAATCCGTGCGCTCCGAGATCGAAGGGCTCAACCATGCGCCGGATCGCGTTGCGCGCATCCTCGATGATTGGGCGTTAACGACCGTCGCGGGTCAACATCCCTTCACCCTGTCGCAGGGTCAGAAGCGCCGCCTCTCGCTCGCGCTCCTGGCCGAAACCGACAGATGGCCCGTGCTCATTCTCGACGAGCCAACGGCCGGTCTCGACGGCGCCGCGGAGGCCGCGCTGGCGCAGCGGATAAGGGCGCTGGCCCGCGAAGGACGCGGCATCGCGCTGATCACCCATGACATGGATTTCGCACTGTCGGTCGCGGAACGGGCGGTGCTCCTGAACCGGGGCGCCGTGCAATTCGACGGCCCCTGCCGGGCCTTGATGCGCAACTCAGCCCGGCTGTCGGGTGCCGGGCTGTTACCGCCAGAGGCGGCGCCGGTGCTGGGCTGGCTGGAGGCAGCATGCTGAGGAGCTTTCACCCGTTGCTGAAGCTCACGCTATGCCTTGCATGGATAATCGCATCGCTGGTGGTGTTCCGCTTGTCCTTCCAGGTCGCGCTGTTCGCCGCGGCCACGCTCCTGCTGATTGCCGACGCGCGCGTGCCTCCGTTGCGCGTGCTGCTCCTGATGGTGCCCTTCGCACTGTTCGGCTTCGGCTTCTTCACGACCTCGGTCCTGTTCCGCGCCGAGTCGGGGTTCGCCCTGCAGATGGCGCAGGAACAAGGCGGCACGCCGGACGTGGCACCGGGGATCGTGCTCTTTTTCCGCGTCCTCGCCTGCGGCATGGCGTCGGCCGTCTTCGCGCTGACGACCGATCCCGGCCAGCTCGTGCGTGCGCTGATGCAGCATTTGCGACTGCCCCCGCCATTGGGGTTTTCCCTGATGCAGGCCATGCATATCGTGCCCGATCTGCGCGCCGAGATGCTGGAGTTGCGCATGGCCCGCGCAATCCGGCTGGGCCGGCCGCTGCGGCGGGTCCCCGCACCCGGCGAGGCGATCACGCTGGCGATCCCTCTTCTGGCCTACGCCATCCGCCGCGCGACGCGCGCCGCCCTGTCCTTCGAGGCGCGAGGGCTTCAGCCCGGTCGCCGGCGCAGCAACATGCCGCAACCGCCCATTACCTGGATCGACTGGACCTTGCTCACTTTGGGCTTGGCAGCCCTTGCGATGATTACAGCCGTTATCCACACCGGCGCAACGTAGGCGCGGCACCATCGGTTCCGGCACGCGTTTCAGACAAGCCAGTAAACCAAAACCGGCACGATCAGGCTCGTCAGCAGTGCATTCAACGCCATGCCGACCCCGGCATAGGCCCCGGCGGTCTGGTTCACCTGAAAGGCGCGCGCCGTCCCGATCCCGTGCGCGGCGACACCCACGGCGAAACCGCGCGCCCGCCAGTCGCGGATACGCAGGAGGTTCATCATGGGTGTGACGACCACGGCGCCGATGATCCCGGTCAGGATCACCAGAACGGCCGTAAGGCCGGGGATGCCGCCAACCGCCTCGGAGATCCCCAGCGCCACGGGCGCGGTCGTGGATTTCGGGCTGAGCGACAGGATGACCATGTCGGACAGCCCGAAGGCCTGTCCCAACAGGATCGCCGAAATGACCGCGACCAGTGACCCCGCGAAAAGCGCCAGAATGATCGGTGCGACAAGCCGTCGGATCGTGTCCATGTTGTCAACCAGCGGCAGCGCGAGCGCGACAGTGGCCGGACCCAGCAGGAAATGGATAAACTGGGCCCCCTCGAAATAGGTTTCATAGCCGGTGTCCGTGATCCCCAGGACCAGAACGATGCCGCAGACCGACAGCAGGACCGGATTGGCCAGCGCCGCGTTGCCCAGCATCCGCGAGACCGCGACCGCCGCGAGATAGGCAAGAAGTGTCAGGGTGAGCCATGACAGCGGCGCGGCGGCGAGATAGCTCCAGAGTTCCGTTGCCTCGCTCATTCGTCCCGGCCCACCAGTGTTTTGCGCACCATCACGAAGGTGCCGACCGCGACCAGCATGGCCAGCACCGTCGAGACCAGCAGCACCGTCAGGATCGCGGCCCAGTCCTCGGACAGGATATCGAGATTGGCCACCACGCCGACCGCAGCAGGCACGAAGAACAGCGACAGGTTTGCCAAGATCACGGTCACGGTCGGCCTGACCGTCGCGCGCAGCCCG
Source organism: Nioella halotolerans (assembly GCA_003428585.1). Lineage (GTDB taxonomy): Bacteria > Pseudomonadota > Alphaproteobacteria > Rhodobacterales > Rhodobacteraceae > Nioella > Nioella halotolerans. The sequence continues at coordinate 4,375 of QVQC01000079.1, read as the reverse complement.
GGGCGCCAGACGAGGAGGGTCAAAAGCAAGACCAGCCCGACGACCGGCCCGGGCACCGGCAGCCCCGCCCCGCGGGCGACAAGCTCACCCGCCAGTTGGCAGGACAGCAGAAGGCCGAGTGTAACGAGCATGACGCGTCTCCGTATCCGGAATTGAAGGTTCAAACCCGGGTATCGTGGGTTCGGCCCGAGATGGCAACCAAGGCGCCCAGGCGAAAAAGTTCTGACCGAAAACGCCGTGGACGGGTCCGCCCGAAGGCGGTCGAATGCGCGTTCGCGCATCCGGCGCACCCGCTCCTTCGACACGCCATACCTTTACCCGCAGCCGTTCCAGCGTCGCGAGGGGATCACTTATCTTGGTCGCCACGATGATATCACCCTCGTGATCCGGCAGTGTTCCGAGCGCCTCTGCAAGCACCGCCCGCAGATGCCGCTGTTTGCAGCCTATGCGGCCGCACAGGCTCTTCCCGGCGTGTGGGATCGGCCAGAAAGGCGATGCGCTCCGCGCCCTCATCGTCCGGCACCGGGGCATCCAGGGACTGGTCGCAGCCCGTGACGAGTGCGCGCAACACCGATGCCCGTTTCTCGCCCATGCAATGGTGGGCTTTCTTCAACAACACCGCTGGAAGCCCAACGTATCGCAGGCGCAGTCGAGCGTGACCGCACGTTCATCGACATTGACCAGATCATACAACATGGGATCACTGCGCGCGGCCTGCGTGAACTCGAAAATCTGCGCTTCACTGCGTTGGCCGGGTGTGTCGGGCGGCGTCAGACTGCCAAGGATGCCCTTGCCGTGCCGGTCCATGACGGCGATGCGATGGGACAGGAGCGCGGCTTCAGTCAGATCATGGGTAATGAACAGGCCGCCAAAGCCGCGCGTGTGTGCCAGTGACAGGACCAGATCCTGCATCCTGCGACGCAGGGCCGGATCAAGCGCGGCAAAGGGTTCATCAAAGATCAGGAATTCGGGCTCGACCACCAGCGCGCGGGCAATGGCGACGCGCGCACGCATGCCCCCCGACAGTTGTGCGGGCAATTTGTCCAGATCATCCGACAAAAGCGCCACGGCCTGAACGGCGGCCAAGGTACGCTCGGTGATCTGGGCGCGGTTCATTGCAGCAAGGGTCAGCGGATAGGCGATATTCTCGCGCGCGCTGGCCCAAGGCAGCAGACGCGATTGTTGAAAAACCATGCCGTGGCGCTGATACTGGCGCACAATGCGGCCCTGATCGGGCTTCAAGATACCGCCCGCAATCGCGGCCAGAGTGCTCTTGCCGCAGCCCGAGGGGCCGACCAGCGCCACCAACTCGCCCGGACGGATGACCATCGAGACTGTGTCGAGCACGCGTCGCAGGCCGAAACTGTGGCTGATCGTGGCGAGTGTCAGCCCGCTCATGCCGCGCCCCGTTTCCACGCACCCAGTCGCGTCTGGAATGGGCGGATCACCAGGTGTTCGATCACCACCAGCCCCGCCACGGCTAACGCGACATTTGCCAGCGCCATGTCGATATCCATATGCGCCCGTGCTCGCGCCATCTGCGCGCCAAGCCCTGCAACATTCGTCACCAGCTCCGCCATGATCGCGACCTTGAATCCCAGCGCCAGCGCAATGCCGAAGACCGGGCCAAGGCTGGAAAGGACCTGCCGCAGCGCGATTGTGCGGAACCGCATCAAGCTGGATGCCCCGAAACTTGTGGCCATGTCCTCGAGCCGCCGGTCGCGCGTCAGCACCGCATCGACTGTGCCGATATAGAGGATCGGGCCGATGACAATCGTGATTGTGAACAGGATCGAACCATGCGACGGGCCAAACCAGATCATCGTCAGGATCACCCAGGCCGTCGCGGGCATGCCCAAAAGGATCGTGGCCACGGGTGCGACTGTCGCGCGGATCAGCCACAAATAGCCCGCGAGCAATCCAAGCCCCCCACCAATCATCCCCGACAGGCCAAGCGCCAGCCCCACCCGCCCGAATGTGGCCCCCAGCGCCGCCCAGCCGCTGACGCTGGACAGCGTGGCCCAGACCGCGAGGAATGTCTGCACGGGCGAAGGCAGGATAAATGCACCATAGTGCCAATGCGCGCTTTGCCATGCCGCCAGAAACAGCAAGATTCCCAATGCGGGGGGGCCGAAGCGCATCAGTGCACGACCGGCGAGAACAGGCACCATTTCCGCCCATTCCGCCAGTCGCGCGCTTGCATGCCGGAGGGTGAGATCAGAGGGCATATAGCCCCTCATCCGGCAATGCGCCACCGATGATGCCCGCATCCGCCGCGATCAGCGCCTGGTAGAGCGCCTCGATCTCGGGGCGCGCGACGCTGGCCGCGAGAACGTTGATATTGGCGAAGGGTATCGCCTGCGCCAGCATCGGGGCCGCGCGCTCAACGAAAGGGGCTGCGTTCTCTGCAGCCCGATCGGGGTTGGCGTTTACGTCGGCGGCGGCGGTGGTCAGCGCCTCGATCAAGGCGCCCGCGAGCCACGGGTGGTCCCCCGCGAAATCGCTGCGCATCGCCAGCGCGGCCTGTGGGAGCGACGGGCGAAGACCGGTGACCCTGCCCAGTTCATCACGCATCTGCACGCCGCGATGCAGGTCCTGGCCCTCGCTGCGGCCTCGCATCAAGGCTGCCGTTGCCCCCGGTTCGGCAAGAAGCGCCACATCCGCGCGGCCCGACAGCAGGACCTGCGCAGCCTCCATTTGTGTGGTCGCAGGGATCAGCGTCAGCGCGTCCAGCTGCACACCATGATGGGCCAGCGACAGCCGCATCATATGGCCTGTGAAATCATTGAACGCGGGCACCACGACGGATTTGCCGCGCAGGTCGGGGATCGCGCAATCGGCCACTCCACGCGCCACCAACCCGCAATGCCCATCGGTCAGCGTGGCGACCAGCTTGATGCCAAAGCCGCGATTATACAGGCTGGCGGCAGCCTGCGTCGGCACCACTGCCACTGGCACGGTGCCCGACACCAACCCGGCGCGCATCTCGTCTCCGGTCGTCCAATTCGACAGAACAACCTCATCGGCGATGGAATCGAACAGTCCCAAAGCGCGCGCATGCGCCATCAATATGGCAGGGCCAGAGGAAGGCGTCTGCAGCACCAAACGATCCAGTCGCGGTGTCTGCGCGCGCAGGATCGCGGGCGATGCCACCAGCATAGCGACCGTGAGCAGCGCCTTGCGTCTTGTGAAGTCGAACGAAGCCATGACAGAAACCTTTTTGCTGTTCACGGTGCATTGCGCCGCCCTGAGCTTCTTCAACCATGATTCAGATCAAACCTTCCTGCGCTGTAAGGTTGTAAACATTCTGCTGCGCGCATCTGTCACGGAGTGCCTGCAACCCGCCACCGCAGGCGCGAGAGAGACGTAGCGCCGCCGCGACGCCACAGGATGCCGAGCACGTGCTGACACATGGTCAAATAACGCTATAGTTGCGGGACTTCCGTGAGCATGCGGCGGCGCACGGGCACCGATGCCAAGACGATCATCGACGCCCCGCCGCGTTACCTGCTGGTGCGCGCCGATCTGGAAACCGAGGCCGAGGAATTCCTTGCCGCGATCCAGCCCGGCACCACGGCGGAGGTGAACCCCTTCGCGGGCGACCTGAAGCTGCTGGTGGAACCGCGTCTGCCGACCGGCACGTGGTGTCTCTTCGCTGACCCTGCCCGGCGGGCCTGTCTTCGCTACGCCTACCTGAGCGGGGCCGAGCGCGTGCGAGTCCAGTCCCCGAAAGCTGGGACACGCCGGGGCTGCCCTTCCGGGGCTTCCCCGACTTCGGCACGGGCTGGCTCGGCTTGCGCGGCGCGCAGCGCGTGGCGACTTCCTGATGGCCCCGACGCTCGTCCAACTCACGCAAGCCCGTGACGCGCTTAGAGCGTGTCGGCCTTAATCGGATTCTGGATTCCCATTGCGATCATCCTGTGATTCCATGTCTTGAAGGCAGATATGGGGGTCAGAGATGGGGAAGCCGCATCCTGTTGAATTACGTGAACGGGTCGTTGCGCTTGTCGACCACACCCGCAAGACCAATGGCGAGGAAGCGACGACCGAAAGCGGGCGCGGCGCATCGGCCCTTCTGGCGGCGGCGCGTTCCGGGCGGGTGCTCAACAAGATGAGCGACGATCTGAAAGCCGAAGCTGGGGTGCAGGATGACCCTGCCACCTACTTTGCCATTACCCGCGACAAGGCGAACCTTGCACCCGTGGGGGATCGTGTCTGGCGGCGCATGGCGTCGGTGCATCTGGCCAACGGCGATAGCGTGGTCGAGCCCGACAGCCTGATGTGCCCCTGCGGCTGCGGGCAGATGCACAATATCGGTGAGGATCGCACCGAGCGGCTCGACATCGTGCCGGCGCAGCTGCGTGTGATCGTGACC
>QVQC01000046.1 GCA_003428585.1 Nioella halotolerans | reverse complement strand
GAAATTGCGGTTCGAGGTCGCCGCGCAACGCTCGCCGGGGGCAAGCTGGTCGGGGTTCATGGCAAGGCACATGGAACAGCCCGCAAGGCGCCATTCGAAGCCGGCCTCCTTGAAGATGTCGGCGAGCCCCTCCTCCTCGGCCTGTGCGCGCACGAGGCCGGAGCCGGGCACGATCATGGCGCGGATGCCCTTGGCGATCTTCTTGCCCTTCAGGATCTCGGCGGCGGCGCGCAGATCCTCGATCCGGCCATTGGTGCAGGAGCCGATGAAAACGGTGTCGATCTTGATCTGGTCGAGCGGCGTGCCCGGCTCCAGCCCCATGTAGTCGAGCGCGCGGCGCGCCGCCTCGACCTTGCCGCCCTCGAAATCCTCGGGCGCGGGCACCTTGTCGGTGATCGCCAGCACGTCCTCGGGTGAGGTGCCCCACGTGACAACCGGCGCGATATCCTCGCCGCGGATCGTGACCACCTTGTCCCAATGGGCATCATCGTCGGAGCGCAGCGTCTGCCACCATGCCATCGCCGCCTCCCACTGGGCGCCTTTCGGCGCATGCGGGCGGCCCTTGACGTAATCGTAGGTTGTTTCGTCCGGCGCGATCAGGCCGGCGCGCGCGCCCCCCTCGATCGCCATGTTGCAGACCGTCATGCGGCCTTCCATGGACAGCGCGCGTATCGCCTCGCCGCAATACTCGATCACGTAGCCGGTGCCGCCGGCGGTGCCGGTTTCGCCGATGATCGCCAGCGTGATGTCCTTGGCGGTGACCCCGGGGTTCAGCTTGCCGGTGATCTCCACCTTCATGTTCTTCGATTTCTTCTGGATCAGCGTCTGGGTGGCCAGCACATGCTCCACCTCCGAGGTGCCGATCCCGTGCGCAAGCGCGCCGAAGGCGCCGTGCGTCGCCGTGTGGCTGTCACCGCAGACCACCGTCATGCCGGGCAGGGTCCAGCCCTGTTCGGGGCCGACGATATGAACGATGCCCTGCCGGACATCGCTGACCGGGTAGTAATGAATGCCGAAATCCTTGGCATTGGTGTCGAGCGCGGCCACCTGGATGCGGCTGTCTTCCGGCATCTGGTCGGGGTTGTCGCGCCCCTCGGTCGTGGGCACGTTGTGGTCGGGCACCGCGATGGTCTTGTCGGGGGCCCGCACGCCGCGCCCCGCCATGCGCAGCCCTTCGAAGGCTTGCGGGCTGGTGACTTCGTGCACAAGGTGGCGGTCGATATAGATCAGGCTGGTGCCGTCCGAGTCCTCATGAGTGAGGTGAGCGTCCCAGATCTTGTCGTAAAGGGTCTTGCCGGTCATCGTTTGATACTTTCTCGGGGTGTCTGGCTGCGAAAGGTGGCGATGGTCAGCAGGGCGATAGCCCGCTGACCCGGCCCGAGGCGCAGAGACCGTGAAAACGCCAAGGCAGGCGCGTCCTGTCATCCATGTCGAAAATCCGTGTCATGGGCTATCGAGATACACCTCGCACCACCGCTTGCCAAGGGGCGCGCGTCGCGCACAGCGCCTGTGCGGGGCATGGATTTCGCCGCTGCGCGGCATATGTGGGTTGTCGACACCAAATCGAAAGAAAGGACAAGGCACATGGCATCGGGAACATTGCTGGGCATCAGCGGATCGCTGCGCGAAGGCTCCTATAACCGCAAGCTGATGCGGGAGGCAGCGCGCATGTATGACCCGGCGGAGTTTGTCGAGGCCGATCTGCACCTTCCGCTCTATGACGGCGATCTTGAGGCGGCGGAGGGCATTCCGGCGTCGGTGCAACGCCTTGCCGACCAGATCGCGGCGGCCGATGCGGTGATCATTTCCGGCCCGGAATACAACAAGGGTTTGTCGGGGGTGTTGAAGAACGCGCTCGACTGGGTCAGCCGCACCAAGGGCGGGCCGTGGCGCGACAAGCCGGTGGCGATCATGGCTGCAACTGCCGGCCGTGCGGGCGGGGAGCGGACGCAATGGCTGCTGCGCCTGTGCTTGACGCCGTTCCGCCCGCATATTCTGCCGGGGCCGGAGGTTCTGGTGGGCAATTGTTCGGAGGAATTCGACGCAGAGGGGCGCCTTGTGAACGAGCTTTACGAGGCGGCGCTGTCGGAATTGATGGCGGATCTGCGCAAGGCGTCGGTCTAGTTGCGCACCGCTGAACACCGTTGCGCGCCATCCTCGGCCGGGGCGCGGGGCCGCACGAGGGGCATTTACCTTGCGCGGGGCCGGGCATAGCCTTGGCGCATGGAGTCGGACATCGCCTATCATACCGCATTGGACTGGCTCGCCTGGCAGGTGGAGCTTGGCGCCGACGAGGCGATTGCCGAAACGCCGGTGGACCGGTTCGTGGCGGCGGCGGAGCCGGTTGCCGCGCCCGCGTCCATGGCTGCCGCGGCACCCGGCGCGCCGCCGGTCGCCGGACCGGCAGGGGAGGTCGATCCGGTCGTCGAGGCGCGCAAGGCGGCTCTGCGTGCCGGTGATCTTGGGCAACTTGCGACCGAGATGGAAGGCTTCGCCCATTGCGACCTGCGCCACGGTGCGCGCAATTTCGTTTTTTGCGATGGCGACCCGGCGGCGCGGGTGATGATCGTGGGCGAGGCGCCGGGGCGCGAAGAGGACATGCAGGGCAAGCCTTTCGTGGGGCGCGCGGGCCAGTTGCTGGACCGGATGTTCGACTCGATCGGCCTCGCGCGGACCGCGGCGGAAGCGCGAAAGGCGCTCTACATCACCAATATCCTGCCATGGCGCCCACCGCAGAACCGCGACCCGAGCCCTGTCGAGATCGCCATGATGCTGCCCTTCGTCCAGCGCCATATAAAACTGGCCGCGCCTGACCTGCTGATCCTGATGGGCAATGTCAGTTGCGACGGCCTGCTGGGGCGGCGCGGAATCACGCGATTGCGCGGAAATTGGCAGGAGGTCATGCAGCGCCCCGCGATGCCGATGTTCCACCCCGCCTTCCTGCTGCGCCAACCGGTGCGCAAGCGCGAGGCGTGGGCCGATCTGCTGGCGGTGCAGGCGAGGCTGCGGACATGAGGATCCTCGCGTTTTCCGACTTGCATGCCTCCGGTGAACGCGCGGCCGAACTGGTGACGGCAAGCCGCGCGGCCGACCTCGTGATCGGGGCGGGGGATTTCTGCAACATGCGTCGCGGGCTGGCCGAGGCGCTGGCGCTGCTTGACGGGCTCGCGGCGCCGATGATCGCGGTGCCCGGCAATGCCGAGAGCTTGGAAGAATTGCGCGCCGCGGCGGGTGCGGGCGTGACGGTGCTGCATGGCGATGGCACGCAGACCGACGGACTGCGCGTTTTCGGGTTGGGCTACGGCGTGCCGGTAACACCCTTCGGCGCGTGGTCCTGCGACCTCGACGAGCGGGCGGCGGCCGCGATGCTCGCCGCCTGTGAGGGCGCCGACATCCTCGTCACCCATTCGCCGCCCAAGGGCGTCGTGGATGTGACATCTGCCGGACAATCGGTGGGGTCGGTCGCGATCCGCGCGGCGATAGATCGCATCCGGCCACGGCTGGTGCTTTGCGGCCATATCCACGACAGTTGGGGGCAGGAGGGTCGGATCGGCGCAAGCCGTGTTGTCAACCTTGGCCCCCGCGCAAATTGGTTCGAGGTCACGACATGAGCCGCATCGACGAAAGCAAAGCCTTCATCCCGGTTCGCATCGCGCTCTTGGCCGTTTCCGACACCCGCAGCCTTGCCGAGGACAAGTCCGGTGACCTGCTGGCGGCGCGGATTCGCGACGCGGGCCACGTGTTGGCCGACCGCAGGATATGCCGCGATGACCGCACCGAGATCACGGGCCACCTGCGCGACTGGTGCGCCGACCCCGAGGTCGACGTGGTGATTTCCACCGGCGGCACCGGGTTGACGGGCCGCGACGTGACGGTCGAGGCGCATCGCGCGGTCTACGAGAAAGAGATCGAAGCCTTCGCGACCGTCTTCACCATGGTTTCCTATCAAAAGATCGGCACCAGCGCGGTGCAAAGCCGGGCAACGGGCGGCGTGGCGAACGGCACTTACCTGTTCGCGCTGCCGGGCAGTTCTGGTGCCTGCAAGGACGCATGGGACGAGATCCTGCGCTGGCAATTCGATTATCGGCACCTGCCGTGCAATTTCGTCGAGATCTTTCCGCGCCTCGATGAACACAAGCGACGGAAATGACGCGGTTGTCCGTGTCAATCACTGCTTGGCGGATGGGATCTCGCGTTCTATCTAGGCAATCATAGAACAAAGAGGCTTCGGCCCATGCGCTTTTTCCGACGCTCCCTCGCGGGGCTTTTCCTGATTTCCTTGACGTTGGGGCTGATGGCCTTGGCGGGTAATACCGTTTACACGGCGCTCCAGGAGCGCTGGGCGCAGGAAGGCCAACCCATTTTCGCACGCGAGCGGGTGTTTTCCGCCGAAGTCACGACGGTCGAGTTCCAGACCGCGACCCCCATCCTGACCGCATTCGGCGATGTGCGTAGCCGGCGAACGTTGGAACTGCGCGCCCCCGCCGCCGGCACGGTGATGACGCTGGCCGATGGGGTCGAGGATGGCGGTACGGTCGAGGCCGGGGCACTGTTGCTGCGGATCGACCCGGCGGAGGCGCGATCGGCACGGGACGTGGCGGCCGCCGACCTGCGCGAGGCGGAAAACAGCCTTGCCGAAGCCGAGTCCGCCGTTGAGTTGGCCGGAGAGGATGTGGCGGCCGCGCAGGCGCAGGCGGCACTGCGGGATCGGGCGCTGACCCGTCAACGGGACCTGCTGGACCGCGGCGTCGGCTCGGCGGCCAGCGTGGAGACGGCGGAACTGGCGGCGGCAAACGCGCATCAGGCGGTGCTGTCGCGGCGGCAGGCGCTGGCGCAGGCGGAGGCGCAGCTGGACGAGGCGGGCACCACGCTGGACAGGCGGCGCATCGCGCTGTCGGAGGCCGAGCGGATGCTGGCCGAAACCGAGTTGCGCGCGGAATTCGCGGGCGTTTTGGCGGATGTGTCCGTCGTGCAGGGCGGCCTTGTGAACCGCAATGAACAGGTGGCGACACTCATCGACGCGCAGGCGCTGGAAGTGTCGTTCCGGGTCTCGACGTCGCAATATGCCCGGCTGCTGGACGAAGACGGCAGCCTGCCGCACGCCGAGGTGTCGGTGATCCTCGACGTGATGGGTCTGGACATCGTTGCGCCCGCGCGCCTGACCCGCGAAAGCGGCGAGGTGCAAGAGGGGCAATCGGGCCGGCTGCTCTATGCCGAATTGCTGGAAACGCGCGGTTTCCGGGCGGGCGATTTCGTGACCGTCCGCCTGCAAGAGCCGGCACTGGGCGACGTGGCGATCCTGCCCGCGACCGCGCTCGATGCGCAGGACCGGGTGCTGGTCCTCGGGGAGGAAAACCGGCTGGAGCAGGCGCAGGTCACGCTGCTGCGGCGACAGGGCGATGACGTGATCGTGCGCGCCCCGGCGGAGCTTGACGGCGCCGAGGTGGTGGTGTCGCGCTCCCCCTCGCTTGGCGCCGGGATCCGCGTCACCCCGCTGCGGCCCGGTACCGACGAAAGGACCGAGGCGGAAGCCGCGCCGGACACCATCACGCTCGACCCGGACCGGCGCGCGCGGCTGATCGCCTTCGTCGAGACCAACAGTTTCCTGCCCGATGACGTGCGCGACCGGATGCTGCTTCAATTGCAGGAGGAGGAGGTGCCCGTGCGGATCGTCACCCGGATCGAAAGCCGGATGGGCGGATGAGGCAGCTTCCCGACAGCGCCGGGGGCGTCCTGTCCTACTTTACCCGCCACGCCACGGCGGCGAACCTTCTGCTGGTCGTGCTGATCGTTGTCGGGCTGGCCGTCTTCCCGCGCATGCGGGCGCAGTTCTTTCCCGACGTGGTGGTCGACAATGTCAGCGTCAGCGTTCGCTGGGACGGGGCTGGCGCCGAGGATATCGACGAGGCGATCGTCGCCGTGCTGGAACCGGTTCTGCTAGCCGTTGAAGGGGTTGCCGAAACCAGCGCCACCAGCCGCGAGGGCAGCGCCTCGATCCGGCTGGAGTTTGACCCCGGCTGGGACATGGGCCGCGCCGCCGATGACGTGCAGGTGGCGGTCGACGGGGTCAGCACCCTGCCCGACGATGCCGAAGACCCGGTCGTGCGTCGCGGTGTCTGGCGCGACCGGGTGACCGACGTGGTGATTTCCGGCCCGGTCAGCACCGATCAACTGGGCCGGTTTTCCGATGAATTCGTGGCGATGCTGTTCGATCGCGGCGTGACGCGGACCACGATCCGGGGCGTGGCGGCGCCCGAGATCGTGGTGGAGGTACCCTCCGCGGCGCTGATACGGCATGACGTGTCGATGTCGCAGATCGCGCAGGCCATCGCGGCAGAGGCCGACACCGCCCCGGCGGGCGACGTGACAGGGGCCAATGCGCGGGTGCGCACCGGCGTGGCGAAACGCAGCGCGGTGGATGTGGCGGGCATCGTGCTGCGCTACAACGCCGACGGCTCGGCCCTGACCATCGGCGATCTGGCGATGGTCAGGGAAGAAGGGATCGACCGCAACCGCGCCTATTTCGTGGGTGACAGCCCGGCCATCTCGATCCGCGTGGACAGGTCCGACCGGGGCGATGCCATCGCCATACAGGCGACCGTCGCCGAGGTGGCCGAGGAACTGGAAGCGACCCTGCCGGACGGCGTGTCGGTGGAGCTTATCCGCACACGGGCGGAGGCGATTTCCGGCCGCCTCAGCATCCTGTTGGATAACGGGCTCATGGGACTTGCCTTCGTGGTCGGGCTTCTCTTCCTGTTTCTCAACGCGCGGACCGCCTTCTGGGTGGCGCTTGGCATTCCGGTGGCCATGCTGACGGCGATCACGATCATGTATTTCGCCGGGCTGACGCTGAACATGATCTCGCTTTTCGCGCTGATCATCACGTTGGGGATCGTGGTGGATGATGCCATCGTGGTGGGGGAGCATGCCGATTTCCGCGCGCGGCGACTGGGCGAGCCGCCGGTCGTCGCCGCCGAGAACGCCGCCCGGCGCATGGCAGCGCCGGTCTTTTCCGCGACGCTGACGACGATCCTTGCCTTTGCCGCGCTGGTCGCCGTCGGCGGGCGGTTCGGGGAGCTTATCGCCGACATCCCCTTTACCGTGATCGCGGTGCTGGCGGCCAGCCTCGTGGAATGTTTCATCATCCTGCCCAACCACATGGCGCATGCGTTGAAGCACACCGCGAAAACCCATTGGTATGACTGGCCCAGCCGGGTGGTGAACGCGGGCTTTGCATGGGTGCGCGATACGCTTTTCCGCCCGGCGATGAAGCTGGTCATCTGGGCGCGCTACCCGGTTCTGGCGGGGGTGATCGTGATCCTTGCCATGCAAATGGCGGTGTTCCTGCGCGGCGACGTGACGTGGCGTTTCTTCAACGCGCCGGAACAAAGCTCCGTCTCTGGCAACTTCGCCATGCTGGACGGCGCGGACCGCAGCGACAGCTTCGAGATGATGCGCGAGATGCAGCGCGCGACGGAGGCCGTGGCCACCCGCTACGAGGAAGAATACGGGGTCAACCCGCTGGTCTTCGCGCTGGCGGAGGTGGGCGGCACCACCGGGCGCGGGCTGGCGGTGGCGGATGACAAGGAGGGCGACCTGCTCGGCTCCATCGCGATTGAGCTGATCGAGGCCGACCTGCGGCCCTATTCCAGTTTTCAGTTCGTCGCGGATTTGCAGGATGAAGTGAATCGCCACCCGATGGCCGAGGCGATAAGCTTCCGCGGCTGGCGCGGCGGGCCCGGCGGCGACGCCATCGACGTGCAGCTTTTCGGCGCCGAGACCGAGGTTCTGAAAGAGGCCGCGATGGCGGTGCAGACCGCGCTTGGCGCGTACCCGGAAGTCTCGGCGCTGGAAGATACGCTGGCCTATGACCGCGACGAGATGATCCTTGAACTGACGCCGCAGGGGCGCGCGCTCGGCTTCGAGATCGGCTCGCTTGGCCGGGTGCTGCGCGACCGGCTGAACGGCATCGAGGCGGCGACTTTCCCTGAGGGCGTGCGCACCGCCGCGATCCGGGTGGAGTTGCCCGAGGGCGAGTTGACCGCCGATTTCCTCGACCGCACGCTGTTGCGCGCCAGTTCCGGCGAATACGTGCCGCTGGCCGATCTGGTCTCCGTCACCACGCGGACCGGCTTTGCCACCATCCAGCGTGAGAACGGGTTACGGCTGGTCTCGGTCACCGGCGACCTGTCGGAGGATGATCCGGCCCGCGCCGAACAGGTCATGACCGAATTGAGCGAGGTGATCCTGCCACAGATCGAGGCCGATTACGGGGTCGGCTATCGCCTGTCGGGTCTGTCGGAGCAGGAAAACGCCTTCCTGAACGATGCGCTTCTGGGCTTCGGCCTGTGCCTGCTGGGGATTTACCTCGTGCTCGCATGGATCTTTGCCAGTTGGACCCGGCCCATTGTCGTGATGGCGGTGATCCCCTTCGGCCTTGTCGGCACGATCTATGGCCACGCCGCGTGGGACGTCCCGCTGAGCATGTTTACGGTGGTGGGGCTGATCGGCATGACCGGGATCATCATCAACGATTCCATCGTGCTGATCACCACGGTCGATGAATACGCGCGCGACAGGGGGCTGGTGCCGGCCATCGTCGACGCAGTGGCGGACCGCTTGCGTCCGGTGCTGCTGACCACGTTGACGACGGTTCTGGGACTGTCGCCGCTGCTTTATGAACGGTCGGCGGATGCGCAGTTCCTGAAACCCACGGTGATCACGCTGGTCTACGGGCTGGGCTTCGGCATGGTGGTGGTGCTGTTGGTGGTGCCCGCGATCCTTGCCATGCAGCAGGACGTGGGGCGGCAGATGCAGGCGCTGCGGCGCGGGCTGCGCGCGGCGGCCCGCGCCCCGGCATTGGCGACGGGGGTCGGGGTCGCGGTGCTGGCGGTGGCGGTCCTGTTCGCGGCGACGTTGGGGGCGCAGATCGTGACCGGGGCGATCTGGGCGCCGCTGGCCGGGCTGCTGCCGATGGAAGGCGCCCGCGCCGCCTTCCTCGCCTTCGTGGCGGGCAGCGCGTCTATCTGCGTGGCGCTGTGGCTGCTGTCGCTCCTCGTTTCCGGGGTGATCGCGGCGGCGCGCCGGCGCGCCGCCTAACGGCCCACGCAGCCAGTCATTTCCACCGCCCGCCCCTCGGCCAGCACCGTCATCCGCAAGGTGGAGCGATCAAGCGCGAAGGGCCCGGCATCGGCGGGCACGATATCGGCGCTGGCATGCAGATGGCCGCCCTCGCGGCGCGTGTCTGCCTCCGAAATCCAGGTGCCGGGATCGGGCAGTTCGAAGACCACCGCCTCGCCTCGACCCTGTTGCGGCAGGGGGAGCGTGGCCTCGACCCTCAGCCCGTCCGATATCGGCGTCAGCCGGCAGGTGATGCGGCCCACGCCGGCCTCGGCCCCGGTGGCGGGGCGGTCGGCAAGGGCTGCGGCGATACGCGGATCGGGCCGCCCGCCGGCGGGCAGGGTGGCGCGCAGGTTCACGGTGATCGGCATGCAGATATCCTCGCACACGCCCAGATCGATCCGCCCGGCAAGGCTGACATCGCCATGCCCCTCGGCAAGTGTCAGTTCCAGCGGAAACACCACGTCGGAGGTATAGCCGATGGAGCGCAGGCCATTGGCGTAGAACACTTCGGGCACCGGCCAGTGCATCTCGACGCCCATGAGCGCGCGCCGGTCGCGCAATTGCAGGCGCGGCGGGATGCCGCCGTCACCGGGTGCGCGCCAATAGGTCTTCCAGCCCGGTTCCAGCCGCACCAGAAGGCCCGCCATGTGGCTGCCATCGGCCCGGCGCCAGCCTTCCAGAACCTCAACCTCCACCACGTCCTCCGCGGCGCGCGCTTCGGTTTGCGCGGTGACGGGAAGCGGCGGCAGAAGCGCGGTCACAAGACCGGCAAGGGCGGCAAGAAACGGGTGCAGGATCGTGGGTTTCATGACGGTTGAATTATTGCCTTGACCGCGCAAAGGGAAGTCACGTTTTGGCGACGGCCCGGGCAAAGGCGCGTGGCGGTGCGCGAACGCTTGCACCCGCCTTGAAATCCGAACATGCTTTGCGTGGAGGGTGCGAAAAAATGACCATGGAAACCGACCTGACCGGCCAACTCCTGATCGCGATGCCCGGTATGGGCGATCCGCGGTTCGACGGCTCCGTCGTGTTCCTGTGCGATCACTCGGGCGAAGGGGCCATGGGCCTGATCGTCAACAAGCCGGTGCCCGAGGTCAGCTTCGCCGAGATGATCGGGCAGCTGGGGATCGAGGCGATTCAGCCGCCGCGCGTGCCGATCCTGTTCGGCGGGCCGGTGGAAACCGGGCGCGGCTTCGTGCTGCATAGCGGCGAGTATGGCAACGGGGACGGGACGCTCATGGTCGATGGCGGATACGGCATGACGGCGACGCTGGACGTGCTGGAGGATCTCGCGCATGGCGGCGGGCCCGCGCAGGCGGTGATGGCACTGGGCTATGCCGGCTGGGCACCGGGGCAGCTGGAGGCGGAAATCGGTCAGAACGGCTGGCTGACCTGTGCCGCCGATGACGAGATCCTGTTCGGCCCCGACATGGCCGTCAAATGGGAGGCGGCGCTTGCCAAGCTTGGCGTGTCGCCCCTGATGCTGTCGGGCGAGGCCGGGCGCGCTTGAAACGCGGCGCAACCGGGCCAAGAAGACGGGGAAGGTCAGCGCGGCGCGGCGGCGCGGGTGAGGCGATCATTGATGGCACGGCCGAGCCCTTCGTGCGGGACCCGCGCGACATGGATCGCGGTGGCGCCGCGCGCCTCGGCCAGCGCGTCGGCCTCGTGCAGGATTCGGAAAAGGTTGGCCGCGGCCTCCGTCAGGTCGCCGCTGTCCGAAAGGGTCAGCTCCGCGGTGCCCGGGCCGAAGCCGACGAGGATCGCGTCCGGATCGTCCAGCGCGCTGTTCAGGACCATTTGCGTCGTGGGTGCGTAATGCGACGAAAGTTGCCCCGGCGCCTGCACCTTGCCGGGGGTGGTATCGCTGACAAGCGGGCCGGTCAGCGCCTCGATTGCCTCGCGCGGGATACCGCCTTCCCGCAAAAGGCGAGTGCCGGTGTCCGCCGGCGCGAGGATCGTCGATTCCACCCCGACGTTGCAGGGGCCGCCGTCAAGGATGGCGGCGATCCGGCCGTCGAGCCCGGCGCGCACGTGGTCGGCGGTGGTCGGGCTGATGCGGCCCGAGGGATTGGCCGACGGCGCTGCAACCGGGCGGCCGACCGCGCCAAGAACCGCGCGCATGACGGCGTGGGCGGGCAGGCGGATCGCCACGGTATCGAGCCCGGCGGTCACAAGCGGCGACAGACCGTGGCCGTCGCGCAGCGGCAGCACCATGGTCAGCGGTCCGGGCCAGAAGGCGGCGGCGAGCTGGCGGGCGGTGTCGGGGATTGCGGCGATCGCCTCGGCCGCACCGACCGATGGCAGATGCACGATCAGCGGGTTGAACCGGGGCCGCCCCTTGGCCTCGAAAATGCGGGCGCAGGCGATGTTGCTTGTGGCATCGCCCGCCAGCCCGTAGACCGTCTCCGTCGGCAGGGCGACAAGCTGGCCCGTGCGCAGCAGATCGGCGGCGCGGGCGATGCCCGCAGCATCTGGTATCAGGGTTTCGGTCTTGCCGTGGGCCATGCGCGACGTAACGTTCCTGTTGATCGGGGCGGGGTTCGGCAAATATCTGCCCTTGCAAGGACAGGGCCTTAGCGCGCCGCGCCGCCCATGCCAAGGAGGAGTGACCATGCCCTACACCGCGCCCGTATCCGAATTCGACTTTCTCTATCGCCACGTGGTCGGCCTTGACCGCGTCACCGCGACCGACCGCTACGCCGAGGCCACGCCCGACATGGTCACCGCGATCCTGACCGAGGCGGGCAAGATGGCCGAAACGGTGCTGGCGCCGCTCAACCGCGTGGGCGACCAGACGGGCGCGCGGCTGGAAAACGGCGTGGTGCGGACCAGCCCCGGCTTTGCCGAAGGGTACCGGGCGATTGCCGAGGGCGGCTATATCGGCATGTCGGCGGACGTGGAAAACGGCGGCCTCGGCCTGCCGATGGCGGTGACGACGGCCGTGAACGAGATGATCGGCTCGGCCTGCCTGTCGCTGCAACTCAACCCGTTGATGACGCAAGGCCAGATCGAGGCGCTGGAACACCACGCCAGCGATGCGCTGAAGGTGCTCTACCTGCCCAAGCTGATTTCCGGCGAGTGGTGCGGCACCATGAACCTGACCGAGGCGCAGGCGGGGTCCGACGTGGGCGCGCTGCGCACCAAGGCGGAGCCGAACGACGACGGCACCTATGCGATCACCGGGCAGAAGATCTATATTTCGTGGGGTGACAACGATTTTTCCGAGAATGTCTGCCACCTCGTGCTGGCGCGGCTGCCCGACGGGGTGCCGGGGACCAAGGGGATCAGCCTGTTCCTGGTGCCGAAGTTTATCCCCGACGCGGGCGGCGCGCCGGGCAAGCGCAACAGCCTGGGCGTGGTCAGCCTTGAACACAAGATGGGGCTGCACGGATCGCCGACGGCGGTGATGCAATATGATGGCGCGACCGGCTGGATGGTCGGCAAGCCGCATGGCGGGATGGCGGCGATGTTCACCATGATGAACAACGCGCGGCTCGGGGTTGGCGTGCAGGGGATCAGCGTCGCTGAGGGCGCGTATCAGCACGCGCTTGCCTACGCGATGGACCGCAAGCAGGGCCGCAGCCCGGTGGATGGCGGCACTGGCACGATCATCGACCATGCCGATGTGCGCCGGATGCTGGCGCAGATGAAGGCGGAGACCTTCGCGGCGCGCGCGCTCGCGCTCGATAACGCGGTGTCGATCGACATGGGCCACGCCACTGGCGAGGAGGCGTGGAAAGCACGCGCCGCGCTGCTGACCCCGGTGACCAAGGCCCACGGCACGCAAACCGGAATCGATGTCAGCCAGCTTGGTATCCAGGTGCATGGCGGCATGGGCTATATCGAGGAAACGGGCGCGGCGCAGTTCCTGCGCGACGTGCGGGTGACGGCGATCTACGAGGGCACCAATGGCATCCAGGCGATGGACCTCGTGGCGCGCAAGATGATGGATGGCGGCGCGGCGATGTTCGCGCTGCTCGACGAGGTCGACGAAACGGCGCAGCAAGGCGATCACGCCGGGCTGGCCGAGGCGGCGAAATCGCTGCGTTCGGCGACGCAAACGCTGGTCGCGATGGAGATGAACGACCGCTTCGCCGGTGCCATGCCCTACCTCACGGCGGTGGCGCGGGTGCTGGGCGGGCACTACCACCTGAAGGCGTCGTTGGCCGAGGGCGGCACCGGGCCGCGCAGCCGGCTGGCGCAGGTCTTCCTCGCGCGCCTTCTGCCCGAGGCGCATGGGTTGCTGGCGCAGGCCACGGCCGGGGCGGCGGATCTCTACGGGCTGACCGCGGAAGAGCTTTCGGCGTGATCCGATACCCGTTCGAGACCCCGCCCGAACCGGGAAAGGCAGTGGAACTGGCCGAGGGTGTCCTCTGGCTGCGCTTCCCGCTGCCCATGGCGCTCGACCATGTCAACGTCTACGCGCTGCGCGACGCGGATGGCTGGTGCATCGTCGATACCGGCTTCGACAGCCGCAAGGCGCGCGCCATATGGCAGGAGGCGCTGGCCGGCGCCTTGGGCGGCCTGCCGGTGACGCGCGTCATCGTCACCCACCACCACCCCGACCACATCGGGTTGGCGGGCTGGTTCCAATCACGGGGCGCGGATCTTGTCACCACCCGCACCGCGTGGCTGATGGCGCGGATGCTGGTGCTGGACGCGCAGGACAGGCCGACATCGGAAACGCTGGCCTTCTGGCGCGCGGCCGGAATGGACCGGACGATCTACGAGCAGCGCGCGAACGAGCGCCCCTTCAATTTCGCCGATGTCGTCGCCCCGATGCCGCTGGGCTATACCCGCATCCGTGAAGGCGATCATCTGCGGATCGGCGGGCGCGACTGGGACGTGCGCATCGGCCATGGCCACGCGCCGGAACAGGCCACGCTGTGGTGCCGGGACGAGGCGCTGGTGCTGGGCGGTGATCAACTGCTACCGTCGATCTCGCCCAACCTTGGCGTCTACGCGACCGAACCGATGGCCGACCCGGTGGCGGACTGGATCGAAAGCTGCGGCCACCTCGCCCGGTTCGCCCGTGCCGACCAACTGGTTCTGCCGGGCCACAAGCTGCCTTTCACCGGCCTGCCCGACCGGTTGCACCAGTTGATCGAGAACCACCACGGCGCGCTCGACCGCCTGCGCGACCATCTCGACCGCCCCCGCACCGCCTGCGACTGCTTCGCGCCGCTCTTCAAGCGCGAGATCGGCGAGGGCACCTACGGGCTGGCCATGGTCGAGGCGGTTGCGCATCTCAACCACCTTCTCGCGCTGGGCGAGGTCACGCGGGAAAGGCGCGAGGATGGCGCGTGGCTCTGGCAATTGACGGGGGTGGGCTGAGGCTTGCATGCACAACTTGGCCACATCGGGTGTCGTCGTGCGTGACAGGCGCAGGGAAATCGGCTAATTCCCGGCTGACTGTTCAACAGAAGACACACAGGACCGATCCAATGGCAGAACATCAGACCCACAAGCACGGTGAAATGGACATTCAGGATCAGGAGGACACCTTCAACGGCTTCGTCAAGTTCCTGACCAACGCGATCATCGCCTGCCTCGTGGTGGTGGCGATCCTGGCGCTGTTCTTCCGCTGATGCTGCGGCGCGCGGTTCTGGCGCTCGGGCTTCTGCTCGGGCTGGCCGCCTGCGGGGCGGAACCCGTCTGGGCCCCCGACGAGGCGGTGGCGCGCGCCCGGTTCGAACCTGGCGGCCCGCCGACCGTGACGCTTTACACGATGATTTCCAACCGGTCCGGCGCGGGCGGGCATTCGGCGCTGATGATCGACGCGGACCAGCGGTTGCTGTTCGACCCGGCGGGGACATGGCACCATCCGGCGGCGCCGGAACGCAACGACGTGATCTTCGGGATGAGCCCGCAATTGCTGAGCTTCTACATCGACTACCATGCGCGCGAGACGTACCATGTCGTCGCGCAGGAGGTGGAGGTCAGCCCCGAGGTGGCGGCGCAGCTTTCGCGCGCGGTGCAGGACTATGGGCCCGTGCCCAGTGCGCAATGTTCGCTGTCGGTCTCTTCCATCCTTGGGCAGGTGCCCGGATGGGATCATGTCCGCCGCTCCTATTTCCCGGTGCGCACGATGAACGCCTTTGCCGAGATCCCCGGCGTTCGGAGCGAACAGATCTTCGATGACGATGCCGACAACAATACCGAATTGCTGGCCCGTCAGGCCCGCGCAGAGCTTCGCGCCCAGCAGGTGGAGGCGGCGCTCGGCGACAGTTAGGGGCGCCCGCCTTGCAGCACGAAAGAGTGCGGCTGAAAAATACCCCCGGGCCGGGCGGCGCGGGGGTGTCTTGTTTGGCAGCGTGGCCGCCCCTTGGTTCGCAAAGCCTGAAAGTGCTTAGAGAAGCCCTTCGCGCTGCGCTTTCTTCCGAGCCAGCTTGCGTGCCCGGCGGATCGCTTCCGCCTTTTCGCGCGCTTTCTTCTCGGACGGTTTTTCGTAATGCTGCTTGAGCTTCATCTCACGAAAAACGCCTTCACGCTGCAGCTTCTTCTTCAGGGCGCGAAGCGCCTGATCGACATTGTTGTCACGAACGCTAACCTGCATGTGGTTTTCACCACCTTTCTAAGTTGGAGTTGCAAGAATGTGCAGGAGGTGGCCGTTTAGCAAAACCCCAGCTATATGTCCAGCACTTGCCCCGCGTCCCGAAAGGAGGCCCCGATGCCCGACCTGAAAGACCGAATTCTCGATGCCGCCATGATCCACGTTGTCTTCGATGGCTGGTCAGAGGCGACGCTGAACGCCGCAATCGCCGATATCGGCGCCGATCCCGGCGAGGTGCGGGCACTGTTCCCGCGCGGCGCGGTGGATCTTGCGCTGGCCTTTCATCGCAAGGGCGACGCAGCGATGGTGGCGGCGCTGACGCCGGAGCGGCTGGCCGGGCTCAAGATTCGTGAAAGGATCGTGCTGGCGATTCGCACCCGGCTTGAATTGATGGAGATGGACAAGGAGGCGGTGCGCCGGGGCACGACGCTCTTCGCGCTGCCGGTCCATGCGGCCGATGGTGCCCGCGCGTTGTGGGAAACCGCCGATGCGATCTGGACCGCGACCGGCGACGACAGCGACGATTACAATTGGTATACCAAGCGCATGACCCTTTCGGGGGTCTATTCATCCGTCCTGCTCTACTGGCTGGGCGATACCTCGGAGGGCCATGCGGCGACATGGGCGTTCCTCGACCGGCGGATCGAGGACGTGATGCAATTCGAGAAACTGAAGGCGCAGGTGCGCAAGAACAAGCTATTGCAACCGCTGTTGGCCGGGCCCAACTGGGTGCTGAGCCATGTAAAGCCGCCGTCACGGGCGGGCATGGCCGACATGCCGGGCCATTGGGGCCGCGACAATACCCCGGGGAGATGACAAAGCGATGACCTTGCCTGACACGATGCGCGCGGTTGAAATCTCGGAGCCCGGCGGACCAGAGGTTTTGCGCCCGGTGACGGTGCCGGTGCCCAGCCCGGGCGCCGGACAGATCCTGATCGCCGTTGATCATGCCGGGGTCAACCGGCCCGATGCGCTGCAACGCGCCGGGGCCTACGCGCCGCCGCCCGACGCCTCGCCCCTGCCGGGTCTGGAGGCCGCGGGTACGGTTGCTGCCGTGGGGCCGGGCGTGGCGCAATGGTTGGTCGGCGACACGGTGACGGCGCTGCTGCCCGGCGGCGGCTACGCGGAATATGCGCTGACCCATGCCGACCACGCGCTGCCGGTGCCGGACGGCATGGCGATGGACCGCGCGGCAGCCCTGTGCGAGACGTTTTTCACCGTCTGGTCCAACGTCTTCCTGCGCGGCGGGTTGCAGGCCGGCGAACGCTTGCTTGTGCATGGCGGATCGTCCGGTATCGGCACCACGGCGATCCAGCTTGGCCGCGCCTTCGGCGCGCGGGTTTTCGCCACGGCTGGTACGGCTGAAAAATGCGCGGCTTGCGAGGATCTGGGCGCGGACCGCGCGATCAACTACCGCGAGGCGGATTTCGTCGAGGAGATGCGCGCGCTTGGCGGCGCCGACCTGATCCTCGACATGGTGGGCGGGCCTTACATCGCGCGCAACCTCAAGGCACTGGCCGATGACGGGCGGCTGGTGCAGATCGCCTTCCTGCAAGGCCCGAAGGCGGAGGTGAATTTCGCGCAACTGATGACGCGGCGGCTGACCATGACAGGCTCTACCCTGCGCCCGCAAAGCGTGCAGGCCAAGGCGCGGATCGCGCAGGACCTCGCGGCGCATGTCTGGCCGCTGCTGGCGGCGGGACGGATCGGGCCAGTGATGGATTCGGCATTCCCGCTGGACGAGGCCGCCGCGGCCCATGCGCGCATGGAGAGCTCCGCCCATATTGGAAAGATCGTCCTGAAGGTCCGCTGAAGCGGTTTCGCCGCCCTCGCGGCGTCGATCGGGGGGCGGCCCTCGTCGGGCTCCTTTGGAGCCGTCCTCGGCCCGCGTTGCCACGGGGCATCTGGACGGTCGCGCGCCACGCGGGTAGTGTTCGCGGGAGATAAAGGGGTGGAGTTCCCGCCGAGAGGCCCTGGAGGCGGGGCCTGCCCGCTTCAGGGCCATGTCGATGCTGGTGCGGCCGCCGCCGCCTCAAGGCCAAGCCGCGCGAGGCGGGGTCGCGGGCGCGAGCCTTGACCCGGCGCCGACTCGCGGCGAGGCTCTGCGCGACCCCTGCTTGCGGTGCCCCCGATGCTGTCCACCTTGCGCCATCCCGTATTCTTCCGCCTGTTCGCCGCGCAAGTCGTCGCATTGTTCGGCACCGGGCTTTTGACGATTGCCCTGGCGCTGCTGGCCTATGACATGGCGGGCGCGCGGGCGGGAACGGTGCTGGGCACGGCGCTGACGATCAAGATGGTGGCCTATGTAGGCCTGTCGCCGGTGATGGCGGCGGCGCTGGTGGCAGTGCCGCGCAAGGTGGTGCTGATCGGCGCCGACCTGACCCGCGCCGCGGTGGCGCTTGCGTTGCCCTTCGTCGACGCGGTCTGGCAGGTCTACGGGCTGATCTTCGTGTTGCAGTTCGCCTCGGCCACGTTCACCCCTGCCTTTCAGGCGACAATCCCGGACGTCTTGCGCGACGAGACGGACTATACCAACGCCCTGTCGCTGTCGCGGCTGGCCTATGACCTTGAAAACCTCCTCAGCCCGGCGATCGCTGGTCTGTTGCTTCTGGTCATGAGCTACAACCTGTTGTTCGTGGGCACCGTCGCGGGCTTCCTGCTGTCGGCCGCGCTGATCCTCGGCGCCGCAGTGCCCGCGCGCGTTGCCCCCAGCAAGGAGAGGCCGTTCCGGCAAAGGCTGCTGCGCGGCGGGGCGATCTACCTGTCCACCCCGCGTCTTCGCGGCCTGTTGGCGCTGAACATGGCGGTGGCCGCGGTGGTCGCCTTCGTTCTGGTCGATACCGTGGTGCTGGTGCGCGGGCGCTTTGGCGGCGGTGAAGGCGGGGTCGCGCTGGCCATGGCGGCGTTCGGCGCCGGGTCGATGGCCGCGGCGCTGGCGCTGCCGGGCGTGCTCAAGCGGGTTGCCGACCGGACGGTCATGCTGGCGGGCGGCGCCGGGCTGGCGCTTGGCGGGCTTGGCTACGCGGCGCTGCTCGGCGGTGGCGGGCAAGGCTGGGCGGCGCTTCTGGCGGTCTGGGCCGGGCTTGGCCTGTGCAATTCTGCGGTGATGACGCCAGCGGGACGGCTTCTGCGCCGCTCCGCGCATGCGGAGGACCGCCCGGCGCTTTTCACCGCGCAATTCGCGCTGTCGCACGCCTGCTGGCTGGTCGCTTATCCGCTGGCAGGGTGGCTCGGGCCGTGGCTCGGGCTGCCGGCGACGCTGGCGCTGCTTGCGTCACTGGCGGCGGCGGCCGTGTTGCTGGCACGGAGGGTCTGGCCTGCGGGGCAATCCCCTTTCATCGCGCATGAGCATCCCGACCTGCCGGCGGATCATCCCCATCTGCGCGCCCATGGTGGGGGGCGGCGCCACAGCCACAGGATCGTCATCGACGATGACCATCGGTCTTGGCCCGTTCAGCCCTGAGGCCGGAACAGGCACCAGCCCATGACCCAGCGGCTGAGCGTCGTCACGAAGGCGGCGCCTGCAAAGATCGCTGCCAGCACCGGGAAGGCGCCCGGCCACAGGCAGATGGCGCAGAAGAATACGATGGTTTCGAACCCTTCCGTCAGGCCACCCAGATAGGCGATGCCCTTGGTCGGGTAATCCTCGGCGCGCAGCCCCTGCTTTTCGGCAATCACCGAAAACGCAAGAAAGGATGACCCGGTGCCAACGAAACTGGTCAGCAGGATGGCGGCGGGCAGGGCATTTTGCGCCGGGTCCATCAGGGCAAAGCCAAGCGGCACCAGCGCGTAGAACAGGAAATCCAGCGCGATGTCGAGGAAGGCGCCGCGGTCGGTCGGCCCCTGCCGCCGTGCGAGCGCCCCATCGAGCCCATCGGCCAACCGGTTGGCCAGGATCAGCACAAGCGCCACGCCGGTCGCGCCCATCCACAGCGCGGGCAGGGCAAGCGCGCCGAGGACAAAGCCCGTCAGCGTGATCTGGTCGGCGCTGATCCCGGCCCGCGACAGAAGCAGGGCCGGCGGGTCCATAAGCCTGTTTTGAATGGGCAAAAGTCGGGCGTCGAGCATGTGCGGGGTCCCTCGAGAAACCCGGTGAAGTGTCACGATCGCACCCGGCGCGACAAGGCCTAACCGATCACATCTGCGGGGGGTCGCGGCCCCCTGCGGCGCGCGCGGCCATGCCCCCGCTCAGTTCTGTGCCGCACCGCCCCATGACCATGCCCCGCCTGTCCGCCTGCCAGGCCCGATCCGCCGGACCTCGCCCCCTTCCACCCTCCATCAACCTTAACGCCGTTAACCTTAACGCGCGCCCGCGATCCCCTCGCACAACTGTCCTTCTTCTTGGCAAAAATACTCCCGCCGGAGGCGTCCCGCAATCGCCGCGCGCGCGACGGCAGGTCGCCTGTTCCCCCGGCCCGCAAAACGCTCTACCTTGCCGGCGGACCAACCCAAGGACGAGGCCCCATGTCCGACACGCAAGACACCGCCTACCAGGTTCTCGCCCGCAAATACCGGCCTGCCAGCTTTGCCGACCTGATCGGGCAGGGGGCGATGGTACGGACCCTAAAGAACGCCTTTGCCGCCGACCGCATCGCGCAGGCCTTCATCCTCACCGGTATCCGCGGCACGGGCAAGACCACCACCGCGCGGATCATATCCAAGGGCCTTAACTGCATCGGGGCCGACGGCACCGGCGGGCCGACCACCGACCCCTGTGGAACCTGCGAGCATTGCCACGCCATCGCCGAGGGGCGCCATGTCGACGTGATCGAGATGGATGCCGCCTCCCATACCGGCGTGGGCGACATCCGCGAGATCATCGAAAGCGTGCATTACCGGGCGGCCTCGGCACGCTACAAGGTCTATATCATCGACGAGGTTCACATGCTGTCGAACAGCGCCTTCAACGCGCTGTTGAAGACGCTGGAAGAACCGCCCGCGCATGTGAAGTTCATCTTCGCCACCACCGAGATCCGCAAGGTGCCGGTCACCGTCCTGTCGCGCTGTCAGCGGTTCGACCTGCGCCGGATCGAACCCGAGGTGATGATTGCCCATCTGCAAGCCATCGCCGCCAAGGAAGGCGCCGAGATCAACGAGGACGCGCTCGCCCTCATCACCCGCGCCGCCGAGGGGTCGGTCCGCGACGCGATGAGCCTGATGGACCAGGCGATGTCCCACGGCGGCGGCGAGACCACCGCAGACCAGGTGCGCGCCATGCTCGGGCTGGCCGATCACGGCCGCATCATGGACCTGTTCGAGAAAGTCATGTCCGGTGACGCCGCCGGCGCGCTTGCGGAACTGGGCGGGCAATATGCCGACGGGGCCGACCCGATGGCGGTGCTGCGCGACCTTGCGGAACTCACGCACTGGCTCTCGGTCATCAACATCACGCCAGAGGCCGCCGAGGACCCCACCATCGGCCCCGAGGAGCGCGCCCGCGGGCGGAGCCTCGCCGAAAGGCTGTCGATGCGGGTTCTGGCGCGGACTTGGCAGATGCTGCTGAAAGCGCTGGAGGAGGTGGCCCTTGCCCCCAACGCGATGATGGCCGCCGAGATGGCGCTGATCCGCCTGACCCATGTCGCCGAGTTGCCCCCGCCCGAGGACCTCGTGCGCAGGCTGAAGGATGCCACGCCGCCGCCGGCCCCCGCGGGGCCGTCCGGTCCGCCCGGCGGGGGGGCGGCCCCGGCACCAGAAACCGGCGGCCAGGCCCCGCAGGCATCCGCCCCGCGCGGCGGCGCACACGGCACGACGGCGACGGCGCTGGCCGAGGCGCCGGACACCGCGCTGGCGCATTACCCGACCTTTGACAGCGTCGTGGCGCTCATCGAAGCGAACCGCGACATCAAGCTGCTGGTGGAGGTCAAGACCTGCCTGCGCCTCGTCTCCTACAGCCCGGGCCGTATCACCTTTCAGCCCACCGACCGCGCCCCGCGCGACCTTGCCCCGCGGCTTGCCCAAAGCCTGAAGACCTGGACCGGTGTGCGCTGGACGGTCTCGGTGGCGGGCGAGGGCGGCGGCGACACCATCGAGGAGGCGGAAACCGCGAGGGCCCGTGCGCTGGAGGATGAGGCGCTGGACCACCCGATGATGCAGGCGGTCCTAGCGCGCTTCCCCAAGGCCAAGGTGACCCAGATCCGCACGGCGGAGGAGATCGCCGCCGAGGCCGAGGCCGATGCCCTGCCCGAGGTGGAGGACGAATGGGACCCGTTCGAGGACGATTGACCACCACCTTGCCCGCCCCCCGCAGCGCGCGTATCTAGGGGCAACGACACATACCCCGAAGGAGGGACGACGATGATGAAAGGACTGGGCCAGCTTGGCGACATGGCCAAGATCATGAAACAGGCGCAGGAAATGCAGGGCAAGATGGCCGAGATGCAGGAGGAGCTTGCCAACATCACGGTGGAGGGCGAATCCGGTGCGGGCCTCGTGCGTGCCACCGCGACCTGCAAGGGTGACCTGACGGGGCTCGACATCGACGCCTCCATCTTCGACCCGAACGAGAAAGAGGTGGTCGAGGATCTGATCCTCGCCGCGATCAAGGACGCGCAGGCCAAGGCCTCCGAACGCAGCCAGCAGGAAATGGCCAGGATCACCGAGGGGCTGAACCTTCCCGAAGGGATGAAGTTGCCCTTCTGAGGGCGGCGCGCCATGACCCGCGGCACAGAGGATATAGAGGCCCTGATCGACATCATGGCCCGGCTGCCGGGGCTTGGACCCCGCTCGGCCCGGCGCGCGGTGCTGCACCTGATCAAGAAGCGCGCGCTCCTGATGCAGCCCTTGGCCGAGGCGATGACCCATGTCGCCGCCACCGCGCAGCAATGCGTGAGTTGCGGCAATATTGGCACCGCGCAGGTCTGCCCGATCTGCATCGACCCGGGGCGCGCCAATGGCCAGATCTGCGTGGTGGAAGACGTCGCCGACCTCTGGGCGATGGAGCGCGGCCATGCCTTTTCCGGGCGCTACCACGTGCTGGGCGGCACGCTCTCGGCGCTCGACGATATCGGGCCCGAGGATCTGCACATCCCCAAGCTGCTGACCCGCATCCGCGAGGATGCCGTGACCGAGGTGATCCTTGCGCTGAACGCCACCGTCGACGGCCAGACCACCGCCCATTACATCGCGGGCGAGCTGGAGGGCACCGGCGTCAGCGTCTCGTCGCTGGCGCAAGGCGTGCCGGTGGGGGGGGAGCTCGACTATCTCGACGACGGCACGATCTCGGCGGCACTCCGCGCGCGCAAGGCGTTCTGAGGGGGCGCCTTTCGGAGGCGTGCCGGCGTGCAGGGCGACACGATGGGCGGGGAGTGGACGTTCGTCTGTCAGGCGCCAAGGTCCGCGCTGCGCATGAAGCGGTGCAAAGTCCGGGACGTTCCCCGCCAACGGACATTCAGGCGACGTGCCACGCATCCTTGCGGAGAGCCGTCATTGGCCAATGGCCCGCGCGAATAGCGCCGAAGGCGCCGCGCGATCCCCAGACCGCCTGGACGGGCTGGCGATTTCGTGAGGCCAGCGCGCCGATTAGAGGTTCTACGGATTTGGCTGGATAAGGCGCGCCGTTCAGGCGGCAGATCGCCATCCCGCGGCTTGCGCACCATGTCCGCTCCGGGACTGGGAGCGGTCATACGCCGTGCGGCCTACGCCTGTCTGGTGGACGCGGACCTCGCCAAGACCGGCTTCCCCCTGTCGTCAACTCGCAGCCCGCCCCGCGCAGGGCAGGCACCCCCCAACGCCCGGCGCCCCCGCGACGGGCCCGGCGGGCGATCTTTTGCCCTTCCCCTCGCCGCCCATTCCCTTTATATGAAGGTCGAACCTCCCCAAAATGAGGATGCGCGAGGGCCCGACCCCGCGAGCCGATTTCCGGCGCCGAGGGAGACGTGCTTTTTCGAAGGAGCCTGCAAGATGAACAAACCCATCATGGCCAAAGCCACCGCCGTCTGGCTGGTCGACAACACCACGCTCAGCTTCAAGCAGATCGGGGATTTCTGCGGCCTGCACGAGTTGGAGGTGCAGGGCATCGCCGATGGCGACGTCGCCGCCGGCGTCAAGGGGTTCGACCCCGTGGCCAACAACCAATTGACGCCCGAAGAAATCGAGACCGCCGAGAACGACCCGGCCCACAAGCTGAAGCTGAAATTCAACCCCGCCGCCACCGGCGAGGAAAAGCGCCGCGGCCCGCGTTACACGCCGCTGTCCAAGCGGCAGGACCGGCCCAATGCGATCCTCTGGCTGGTGAAATTCCACCCGGAACTGGCCGACAGCCAGATTGCAAAGCTGGTCGGCACCACCAAGCCGACGATCCAGTCGATCCGTGAGCGCACCCATTGGAACATTTCCAACATGCAGCCCATCGATCCCGTCGCGCTTGGCCTGTGCAAGCAGTCGGAACTTGACGCCGCCGTGCAGAAAGCCGCCTCTAAGGCGTCGAGCGAAGGCGGCTCGATGAGCGATGATGAACGTCGCAAGCTGGTCTCGACCGAGCAGAGCCTCGGCATGGAGTCGGAACCGCGCATGCCGACCGCGATTTCGGGGCTGGAGACGTTCTCGCTCTCCGAGCCCGACGAGGATGAGAAACAGGCCGATGTGAGCGACGCCGACAGCTTCTTCAACCTGCCCGAGGAGGATGACGAGGCGGACGAGGAGGAGAACCGGCGCTGACCCCGGGCCGATGACGGTTTGACTGCCCCGGTCGTGCAAGGCACGGCCGGGGTTTTTCATGGCCGAGGTGCGGGTGTCTTTTGCGGAGCCGCGCAAAAGCGTCTAAGCTGACACGAGACCGAGAATCCCGGACACCGACCATGCCCCGACTGATCGCCACCCTCTTGTTGTTTCTGTCCGCATCGCCCGCGCTGGCCAATGATCCGTACTGCGAACGTCCATGGTTCATTCGCAACCTGATCTTCGACCGGGCCGGCTACTGTTTTTCGTCTGCGCTCGGGCAATCGGTGTTCGACAATTCCGACTGCACCGGCACGGATATTGCCCTGTCGGACCGCGATTCGCAGGCGGTTGCGCAGATCCGGGAACTGGAGGACTGGCTTGGCTGCGACATGGATACGGGCGTCCGTAGGTTGCAAACCATGTCCGAGCTGGAGGATCTGCGCCGGTTCGCGGTGCTGCCGGTCCCGGTCGACGGGGCCTATGGCTGTATCGGCTATCTCGGCCCTGATCTGCCGCTTTACACCGCGCCGGGCGCGACGCACGGCCCGGTCATGGGCACGATCCGGCGGGGCAGCAGTATCCTGTTCGAATACATGCCAGAGGCGGGCTGGGATTTCGTGACCGCCTACGCCACGGGCTGGAAAGGCCCACCAAGCGCCTCGGGCTGGCTTGACATGCGCAACGGCGAACCGGATTGCGAGGATTACGCCGGTTAGTGCGCGGCGGTCGCCACCCCGTCCAGAAGCGTGCGCCCCCCGTCCACCGTGATGACCTCGCCCGTCACGAAGGCCGCGCCGTCCGAACACAGGAATTGCACCGCGCCCGTCACCTCGCGCGAGGCGGCGATGCGGCCCATTGGCGTGCAATGCTTGATCTCTTCGCGCAGGCCGCGGTTGTCTTTCAGCGTTTCCTTAAGGCTGTTCGACATCAGAGAGCCGAACGCTACCCCGTTCACCCGGATGCGGTGCGGCGCAAGCGCCACGGCAAGGCTGCGCGTGGACTGGTCGAGGGCGGCCGAACTGATCGAATAGGCAAGAAGATCGGGATGCGTCACGCGTGCCGCGATGGATGACAGGTTCACGATCGCGCCGATGGGCCGATCCTCGACGCCATCCTCCTTGGCCTGCGCGATCATCTGGTTGGCGACGGTCTGGCTGAGCCGCAAGGCGGCATACATGTTCTGTTCCATCAGAACCTCGACCGTCCTGTCGGAGGGATCCAGCGGGTCTGACTCCAGCACCTGCCGCGAGGCGTTGACGAGGATATCTACCCGGTCAAAGGCGTCGATCGTGGCTGACAACAGGTTGGCGACCGTCAGCTTTTCGCGCAGGTCGCCGGCGAAATAGCGGGCCTGCCCCTTCTCGTCCTCGGCCTGTCCGACCTCGTCGGCCAGCCGCGCCTCGTCGCGGTCGGCCATCATCACGTTGGCCCCGCGTTCGAGGAAATGCCGCGCGATGGCCAGACCGACGCCGTTTGCCGCGCCGGTGATGATGGCGGTCTTGCCCTGAATGCTTAGCGACATGGTGTGTCCTCTCGCGCCGGTCAGCCTCGCGGTGCCCCCTTGGGCTTGCCCGCCTGATAGAGTTTGTAGCCCGCGATCTCGGCCAGCAGGGTGCCGGTCCCGAAATGCGCCTTCAGCGTCGCCTCATAAGGTAAATGCCGGTTGGCGACCATGAAGAACTGGCCCGAGCGTTTCAGCATCCGCGCCGCGGCCGCGATGAAGCCCTGCCCGAGGGTCGGATCCGCCGCGCGCCCCGCGTGGAACGGCGGGTTGGAAATGATCGCGTCATAGGGCGCCTCGGGGGCGAAGCTCTCGGCGTCGGCCCAGTGGAATGCGGCGCGCGGGTCGTTGACATTGACGCGCGCCGCTTCGAGCGTGGCCCAGTCGGCCTCCACAAGGTCGAGCGTGGCGATGCTGTCCTGTTCGTCCAGCAGCACGGCCGACATGTAGCCCCACCCGGCGCCAAGATCGGCAACACGGCCCGTCAGTTGCGGCACCAGCGCCACCAGAAGCTCCGACCCCTGATCCGCGCCATCGGGCGAAAACATGCCGGCCGAGGTGATGAAGCCGTCGGCATTCGGTTCTGGCGTGGCAAGCCAGCCCATCACCGCCTCGGGCAGGGTGTCGGGGCGGGTCAGCCAGAACAGCTTGCCATGCGATTTCGATAGCACGCCGTCGACGGGCAAGTGTCTTCTTACCGCCTTGAGGATCGATTCGATCCCCTCGTCCTTCTGCCCGTCCACGGCGACGAGGCCGCCGGGCGGCACATGGGCCAGCGCCTCGGCCACCAGCGACAGGGTTTCGGCCTTGCTTTTCACGATCTGCACGAGCGCTGCGGCATAGTCATCGTCCGGGGCCATCTGCACGGTCAGGCCCCGCGCCACCAGACGCTCATGCGCCGGCGCAAAGCCCTGCACCGCGACCAGCCTCTCCGGCCCGAGCGCGGCGAAATCGGCCTCCGCATGCGCGCGCAAAACCAGCCCGCGGCCCGCCGAGGGCCATGCCAATTCGCCGTTTTCCAGCGCGAGGGTCCATCGGGGCGGGGTCATGCGGGGCGGGACGCAGGCGACGCGGGCCTAGTCCTCTTTCTCCATCGTGCATTGCAGCGGGTGTTGGCTGCGGCGGGCGAAATCCATCACCTGCGCGACCTTGGTTTCCGCGATCTCGTAGGAAAAAACACCAACCACGGCCACGCCCTTCTTGTGCACCGTCAGCATGATTTCCACCGCCTGACTGTGGCCGATGCCGAAAAAGCGTTCCAACACGTGCACGACGAACTCCATCGGTGTGTAATCGTCGTTGAGCAGCAGCACCTTGTACATCGGCGGGCGTTGCGTCTTGGACTTGGTCTTTGTCAGCAGGTCGTTTTCGGAATCGGGGTCCGACTTGTCCGCCATGGATATCGGGAATCGCTGTGGCATCACATCTTTCGAATGGTCGAAGGTTGTCGCTTGGAGGCAGTATATAATCCGCCCCCCTTGTCAGAAAAGGGGGAGGATGTCACGCCCTGCCATATTGAAAGGACGGGGTGGCCATGACGGTGCAGACAATCGGTTTCGATGCGGATGACACGCTCTGGCAAAACGAGCGGTTCTTCCGCATGACACAAGATCGGTTCGCCGAGCTTCTGGTCGACTACACCGCCAAGGATCACCTGATGGAGCATCTGCTGACCGCGGAGCGGCGCAACATCGGCCATTACGGATTCGGCATCAAGGGCTTCATGCTGTCGATGATCGAGACGGCCATCGAGGTGACCGACCGGACGGTGCCTGCCAGCGTCATCGAGGAAATCCTCGCCGCCGGGCAGGAGATGCTGAACCATCCCATCGACCTTCTGCCCCATGCACGGGAAGCGGTGGAGGCATTGGCCGGCACGCATCGCCTGATCCTTATCACCAAGGGTGACTTGCTGGACCAGGAGCGCAAGCTGGCGCAATCGGGGCTGGGCGACTTGTTCGACGCGGTGGAAATCGTCTCGCACAAGACGGCGGAGGTTTACGCCCGCGCCTTCACCGCCCACGGGGACGGCCCCGCTTGCGCGATGATGGTTGGCAACTCGCTTAAATCAGACGTGATCCCGGCGATCGAGGCCGGCGCGTTCGGTGTCCACGTTCCGCATGGCCTGACATGGGCGCTTGAACAGGCACCCCCGCCGGTGGCCGATCCGCGGTTCCACGAAGTTCCCGACCTGTCACATCTGCCCGCCCTTGTGGCGCGGCTTTCGGCCTGATGAGGGCCGCGAAACGCATCAGGCCGCGGCATGTTCTGCGCGCGACCTGAAAGCGGGGTGAGAGGTTGGACATCGACCCAAGCGGGGCTCGTTGTGGCTGCTACCTTCCGGTCCTGACCAGGTTGGCGAGGCGCTTGCCCGCGCCAACCCCTCACGCCGCGACATAGGGGATGCCGCGCGCTTTCGCAAGGGGCGCGATCCGATCACAGGGACAGGGCGCAGCGCAGGAAGCCCGCCTTGCTCCAGCCGTCGGGGGTAAGGCCGAGCGCCTCCATCCGGGCTGTGTGCGCAAGGGCGCCGGGCCCGGTTTCATGGATCACGGTCGTGCCGGGAACGGGCATGAATCGCCATGTATCCTGTGCATGCGGGCGGAGCGGCGAGGCCCGCGCGATATATCGGGCCAACACGTCGCGCACGGTCTCGGCACTGGCGAGCACCGCCTCGCTGTGGGCAGCGGCCGCGAAATGCCCGCCACCCGCGGCGCGATAGCTGTTGGTGACCACGAGGAAGGTATCGTCGTCGCGCACCGGCCGGCCCATATGGGCGAGGTCGCGGATGCGGCCGGGCCCGGAAAAGACCTGCGCGCCATCGGCGCTGGTGCGGGCGGGGGCGGTCACGTCGATGCGGTAGGTCAGCCCGTGGACCACGTCGAAATTGTAGCTGGAGAAGGCCGGGTCGAGCAGGCTTTGCCCGGCGTGCCCCGGCGCGATCCGGCAGAAGGCCGAAGCGGTCCGTTCCAGCCAGTCGCGCAGATCGGCGCCGGTGACGCGCAGCACTTGCAGGCTGTTGGGATAGGCATAAAGATCGGCAGCGTGGCGGATCGACAAGGGACCGGCCGGGATGTCGGTGTAATAGTCCGGTCCCCCTCGGCCGCCGGCCTTGAAGGGCGCCACGGCGGACAGAAGCGGCAGATGGGACAGCGGGTGGCCGTCAAGCAGGCGCCGGGCCGCCGCCGTGGTGGCCTCGGCGATCAGGGCCAAGGCCGGGCAGTTGGCCACCAGCGAGAAATAGGTTTCCAGCGGCCGCTCCGTCTTGCCAAGCGGGCGGCGGATATGGGCCAGCGTGGCGGCATGGCAGTCGGCTGACAGCGTTTGAATCTCGGGGTCCGGGGGCTCGGCCACCCGGTGAAGCCGCGCCGCGCTGTTCTCGATCCGCCAGCCGTCCCCGTCGCGGATCAGATCGAGCCGAATCTCACCCAGGTGAGAGCCGAAGAATCCGGGCTGCACAACCGGAACACCGTGGATCGGGCCGGGATTGTCGGGCGTGGGAAGGGCCTTGTGGGTGTGGCCGGCGACGATGGCATCGACCGCGCCGCTCGCGGCAAGCGGCAGCACCGCATTCTCAAGGCCTGGCGCATCCTCCTCGGCCCCGATGCCGGAATGGCAGAGCGCGATCACGAGGTCGGCGCCCTTGTCGCGCAGGCGGGCGGCCTCGGTTCGCGCACTGGCAACGATCGGGCGGGTGCGCACGTGCCCCGCCAGCAGGCGGGCATCCCATTTCGTGATCTGCGGCGGCGCGACGCCCAGAATACCGATACGTAGCCGCTGCGGCGTGCCATCTTCGGCGGTGACCCCGCGGTCCAGCAGGCAGGAGCGCGGCAGCAGGCTGTCGCCATCGGGCCGGTCCACATTGGCCAGCACAATCGGGAAGGTCGCGTCGGCCAGCATATCGTGCAGGAATGTCAGCCCGTAGTTGAAATCGTGGTTGCCCACGGTCGCCGCGTCGTAGCCAACCGCATTCATCGCCGCGATCATCGGATGCGGCGCGCCGATTCCACCTTCGGCTGCCAGATCACCGAGGGGGGAGCCTTGCAACGTATCGCCGTTATCCAGCAACAGGACGTTGTGCGCCCCGGCGCGCAGCTTGCGCACAAGACTGGCGACGCCGGCAAGGCCGGGATCGTCGCCCTCGGAATCGAGGTAGTAATTGTAGGTTCGCAGGTTCGCGTGAAGGTCGGTTGTCGCCAGCACCACGATCTGAAGGCGCTGCCCATCAGCACGGGCAGCGGTTTCTGTCGGTTTCGTCCCCATGGGTTTCTATGCTTTTCCCTTGTCCCGGAACCAGTTAGATCACCCAAGCAGGGAAACACCAGTGGCAGGACGCAGGAGGTTTTGACTGCGATACGGAAATGCGCCGGTGCGACATTCCTGCCATAGATTTGTTAAACAAGGTTAATTCCGGGCGGGCCGGAGAGGCGGAGGGATCATGAAGCTGGCGGAAACGGTGACGTTCGGGGGGGCGGGCCTTGACCGGGCAGCGGAGCTTCGCGGCGATGCCGGGGCCCTCGCCGCGGCGCTTGCCGATGGGCGGGGCACGGTCCTGCCGATCTGGCGTGGCAAACCGTTGATGCAGGCGGATGACGCGGGGCAGCGGCTTGTCTGGCTGCCTGCGGATCACCCGATGCTGGCGGATGCGCCGGGTGAGCGCCTGTTCCTCGGCAATGACGATGGCGCCTTGCGCTTTGCCGCGGATCTGGCGCGTTGGGCGCCGGAAGCCGCGGCTTACGCGCCGCTGGACAGTTTTGCCGATGACAGTCTTCAGGTTCACCCGACTGCCGACGCGGGGCAGGTGTTTCGGGAGTTGCGGTTGGCGATGACGATGCTGACGCCGCGCGATGCGGAGCTTGCGGCGACCGCGAAGGCGATGCTGGGCTGGCATCGGTCGCACCGCTTCTGCGCGCGCTGCGGCAGCGAAAGCCGTGTGGCGCAGGCGGGCTGGCAGCGCCTTTGCCCCGATTGCGGTGCGCATCATTTCCCGCGCACGGACCCGGTTGTCATCATGCTGATCACCCATGGCAACGATGTGCTGCTTGGCCGCTCGCCCGGCTGGCCGGCGGGCATGTATTCGCTGCTGGCGGGTTTCGTGGAGCCGGGCGAGACGATCGAGGCGGCGGTGCGCCGCGAGGTGGC
This sequence comes from Nioella halotolerans, assembly GCA_003428585.1. Classification (GTDB taxonomy): domain Bacteria; phylum Pseudomonadota; class Alphaproteobacteria; order Rhodobacterales; family Rhodobacteraceae; genus Nioella; species Nioella halotolerans. The sequence goes on along the minus strand of QVQC01000046.1, from coordinate 83,534 downwards.
CGAGGAAACCGCAGTCAAGGTGGGACCTGTCGACTACCTTGCCAGCCAGCCCTGGCCCTACCCTTCGTCGCTGATGTTCGGCTGCTGGGGTCAGGCGCAAAGCCGCGCAATCACCATCGACCCGGTGGAACTGGAGGGCGCGTTCTGGATGAGCCGCGAGGATCTGGCCGAGGCGATGGCCGGCCGCCACCCCACACTGCTTCCGGCGCGGCGCGGGGCGATCGCGCATTTCCTTCTGGAAAACTGGCTTGCGGATCGGCTGGATTAACGGTCAAACTGCGCGCATGGCGGGCATGCTAGCAGGAAGGATCCCCTGAATGATCTTCGAGACACGCGAAGAAGTCGACGTTCCACGAGATTTCGCGTTCGACCGGTTCGCCGATTTCACCCGCTACGAGCAGGCGGCGCGTGGCTATGGCGCGGACATTCGTCGCGTGAACGGCTTTACCGAGGTTGCGGAAGGCGTGTCGTGGCGTGGGTCCGTCGTGGTGCGCGGCAAGACACGCGGTGTTGAGGCGACGGTGACCGACCTGACCCGGCCAGAGCATGCGCAGATTGTGACCACCGTCGGCGGCATGCGCGTCGATGTCGATCTGGTGTTCGAGGAAATCGGGCCGCAAAAGACGCAGGTCTTTGCCAAGGCACAGCTCGTGGCAACGACGTTGGCATCGCGGTTGATCCTTCAGACGGTGAAACTGGCGCGCAAGAAGATCCAGACGAAAGTCGACTCGCGGATCGTTGCTCTCGCCAACCAGTTCGAGCACGAGTACCGCCGCCACCAGGCGCGCGGCTAAGCCGTCAGTCGCGCATCGGATCCGCCGGGTAGGTGCCCAGGATGCGGATATGCGAGGTGAAATAGCCCAGCTCGTCCAGCGCCAGTTGCACGTTGTGGTCCTCGGGGTGGCCCTCGATATCGGCGTAGAACTGGGTGGCGGTGAAACTGCCGCCGATCATGTAGCTTTCCAGCTTGGTCATGTTCACGCCATTGGTCGCAAAGCCGCCCATCGCCTTGTAAAGTGCGGCGGGGATGTTGCGCACCTGAAACACGAAGCTGGTCATCATGTGGTCGGCGCGGCGGGTCATGTCGGGGGTGCGTGACATGATCAGGAAGCGCGTGGTGTTGCGGTCATGATCCTCGATGTGGCGCGCCAGAACGTCGAGCCCGTAGATCTCGCCCGCCAGTTCCGAGGCGAGGGCCGCCTTGGACTTGTCGCCCCAGGCGGCCACGTCGCGCGCGGCCCGGGCGTTGTCGGGGCTGACCCGGCCACGGATGTCATGCTTGCGCAGGAATGACCCGCATTGCGGCAGCAACACGAGGTGGCTGAACGCCTCCTCGACATCCGCCAGCGTTGCGCCCGGCACGCCGAGCAGGTTGATATGGACCCGCACGAACGCCTCGTCGACGATATGCAGCCCGCTGTCTGGCAGCAGTCGGTGAATGTCGGCCACGCGGCCATAGGTAGAGTTCTCCACTGGCAGCATCGCCTCGGTGGCCTTGCCCTCGCGCACGGCGTCGATCACGTCCTCGAAATTGGCACAAGCCAGCGCTTCCAGATTCGGGCGCGCCGTGCGGCAGGCCTGGTGCGAGTAGGCGCCGGGTTCCCCCTGGAAGGCGATGCGGGCGGTCATTCGTCGGTCTTTCTTCGACAAGGGCGTTCTGTCGCGCTACTACACCTTGAAAGCAACGCGGAAAAGCCGATACATACGCCGCAAACCGAAATGTGGATGGGATAACCATGTTTGACACGATGACCCTCACCAAGGCCGTTGGCAGCGTCTGCGCCGCCTTGCTGATTCTGCTTCTGAGTGGCTGGGCTGCGAGCGGCCTCTTTAACGTTGGCGGGGGCCATGGCGAAGACCACCTGGCCGGCTACGTTATCATGACCGACGATGACGAGGCCGTAGAGGAGGAGGAGGTCGAAGAGGTGCCCTTCTCGGAAATCCTTGCTTCGGCCGATCCGGCGGATGGCGAAGGGCTTTGGCGCCAGTGCCGCGCCTGTCACGTGGTGGAACCGGGGGTCCACGGGGTCGGGCCGTCCCTGCACGGCGTTGTTGGCCGGCAGATCGCCTCGTTCGACGATTTCAGCTATTCCGGCGCGCTGGAATCGATGGATACCGCTTGGACGCCCGAGGAGTTGAACGCGTTCCTCGAAAACCCGCGCGATTACGCGCCGGGCACCGCCATGTCCTATGGCGGCATGCGCGATGTGGAAGACCGCGCCGCGATGATCGCCTACCTCGACTCGCTCGACGAGTGATTTCGCGCCATGCATGTCACGGGCCGCCCCTTCCGGGCGGCCTTTTTGCATTTGCACGGTCACGAAGATGTAATTCGCCTTGAACCGGGGTAGGGCTGGTCCTTACGCTATTCACACCCATAACAGGACAACATCGACCTCTCGCAGGGAGCCCCGAATGACCCGCACCCGAGTTTCGACGCGCCCGACTGTTTCTTGGTGGACGGCCTTGCCGCTGGTTGCCGCCATGCTGCTTGCAGCCCCCGGTTTCGGGCAGGAGGAGACGGCAGAGCTGACCGTGGCGCACGGCATCTCCACGTTCGGCGACCTGCGCTACGGGCCGGAATTCGAGCATCTCGACTACGTCAATCCCGACGCTCCGCGCGGCGGCGAGTTCTCTTTCCCTTGGTCGGGGTCGTTTGACTCCTTGCATCCCTATACGCGGCAGGGCCGGTCGGCGCTGCTGTCCTCGATCTTCTTCGAGTCGATGCTTGAAGGCACCGCGGACGAGGTCGGCAGCTTCTATTGCCTGCTATGCGAAACAATCGCCTACCCGGAGGACCGCTCCTACGTCATTTTCACGCTGCGCGAGGAAGCGCGGTTTTCAGACGGCACGCCGGTTACCGCCGACGACGTGGTGTTCAGCTACGAGATCCTGCGCGACGAAGGGCTGCCGTCTTTCCGCGCTTCGATCGTTCTGACACTGGCCGGGGCGGAGGCGCTGGACGAGCGCCGGGTGCGATTCGATTTCAATCCCGACGCGCCCATTCGCGGCCGCATCGACACGGCTGGCGGGCTGCCGGTGTTCAGCCGTGCCAGCCACGAGGCATCGGGCCGCGATTTCGAGGAAAGCCGGCTGGACCCGCTGACCGGGTCCGGCCCCTATGTCGTTGATACGGTCAACGTAGGCGAGCGCACCGTGTTCCGCCGCAACCCCGACTACTGGGGCGATCACCTGCCGATCAGTCAGGGCCGGCACAATTACGAGACCATACGGGTCGAGTATTACGGCGATTCCATCGCCGCCTTCGAAGGCTTCACCGCCGGGCAATACACGTTCCGCAATGAATCAAGCTCGAACCAGTGGGCCACAGCCTATGACTTTCCCCGCCTGGAACGCGGTATCGTGGTGCGTGAGGAAATTCCCGACGGCACGATTTCGTCGGGCCAGAGCTTCGTGATGAACCTGCGCCGGCCGAAGTTCCAGGATGCGCGGGTGCGCGAGGCGATCTCGCTCATGTTCAATTTCGAATGGACCAACCAGACGCTGTTCCACGGGCTCTACACCCCCAACGTGTCGTTCTGGGAAAACACCTACCTTTCGGCGACCGGCCTGCCCTCGGAAGGGGAACTGGAGCTGCTGGAACCGCTGCGCGATCAACTGCGCCCGGAGGTCTTTACCGACGAAGCCTATACCATCCCGCCCGCCGATCCCGATCGTGCCTTTGACCGGCGCCGCGCGCGGCAGGCGCTGCGCCTCATGGAAGAGGCCGGGTGGGAACCGGGCGATGACGGGATGCTGCGCAACGAGGACGGCGAGCGGCTGGAAATCGAGTTTCTCAACACCTCGCCGCTGTTCGACCGGATCATCAACCCGTATGTCGAGAACCTGCAGGCCATCGGGGTCGATGCCCGCCTGAACCGGATCGACAATGCCCAGTTCACGCAGCGCGAACGCAACTACGATTTCGACATCATCACCGACCACTTCCCGATGAGCTACGAGCCCGGTTCAAGCCTGCGGCAGTATTTCGGGTCCGCGACGGCCAACGATTCCGTCTTCAACACCGCGGGCGTTGCCGATCCGGCCATCGACGCGCTGGTCGAGGCGGTCGTCGATGCCGAAACGCAGGAGGAGTTGACCCCGGCCGTGCAGGCGCTTGACCGGGTGCTGCGGCTGGAACGGTTCCGCGTGCCGCAATGGTACAACCCCAACCACTGGGTCGCTTACTACGACATGTATCGCTACCCGGAAAACCTGCCGCCCTATTCGCTCGGCTTCCTTGATTTCTGGTGGATCGATCCCGAGGCCGAGGCGGACCTGCGCGATGCCGGCATTCTGTAGATCGGGATGAGCGCCTATATCCTCAGACGATTGTTGCTGATGATCCCGACGCTGATCGGGATCATGGTGATCAATTTCACCCTCGTGCAATTCGTGCCGGGCGGGCCGATCGACCAGATCATGGCCCGGCTGGAAGGCGAGGGCGATGTCTTCGCCGGCATTTCCGGCGGCGGCTCGGAGACCGGCGGCACCGGAGAGATGGGGGGCGAGGACAGCTACCTTGGCGCACGCGGTCTGCCTCCTGATTTTATCGCCGAACTGGAGGTGGAGTTCCACTTCGCCCGCATCGTCTGCGCCGAGGGCTACGAGGGGGAGCCGACGCTCGACGCCGAAGAATGCGCAACAGAGTCGATCCCTGTCTTGGAGCGGTTTTTCCTGATGATGTGGGATTACCTGCGCTTCGATTTCGGGGAAAGCTATTTCCGCTCCATCTCCGTCGTCGATTTGGTGGTGGAAAAGATGCCGGTCTCAATCACGCTGGGCCTGTGGTCAACGGTGATCGCCTACCTCGTGTCGATCCCGCTGGGCATCCGCAAGGCAACGCGCGATGGCACCAAGTTCGACACGTGGACCAGCGGCATGATCATCATCGCCTACGCGATCCCCGGCTTCCTGTTCGCGATCCTGCTGCTGGTGCTTTTCGCGGGCGGATCCTACTGGCAATTCTTCCCGCTGCGCGGCCTGACATCGGACAACTGGGAGGAGTTGAGCCTGATCGGCAAGGTGCTGGATTACTTCTGGCATATCACGCTGCCGGTGCTGGCCTCGACGATCTCGGCCTTTGCCACGCTGACACTGTTGACCAAGAACAGCTTTCTCGACGAGATCAAGAAGCAATACGTGATGACCGCAAAGGCCAAGGGGCTGAGCGAGGGCCGGGTGCTTTATGGTCATGTTTTTCGCAACGCGATGCTGATCGTCATCGCCGGGTTCCCGGCGGTTTTCGTGTCGGTGTTCTTCGGCGGCTCGCTGATCATCGAGACGATCTTCTCGCTCGACGGGCTTGGCCGGCTGGGCTTCGAGGCGGCGGTCAGCCGTGATTACCCGGTGATTTTCGGCACGCTCTTCGTGTTCGGGCTGATCGGGCTGGTGGTCGGGCTGTTTTCGGACCTGATGTATGTCTGGATCGATCCGCGCATCGACTTCGAGACGCGAGAGACCTGAGCCATGGCCCTTGTCACCCTGTCGCCGCTGAACCGGCGCCGCTGGCGCAACTTCCGCTCCAACCGGCGCGCCTACTGGTCGCTGGTGATCTTCGCCATCCTTTACATCCTGTCGCTCGGCGCCGAACTGATCGCCAATGACCGGCCGTTGCTGGTGCAGTACCGGGGCGGATTTTACACGCCGATCCTAAACTTCTATCCCGAAACCGCGTTCGGCGGTGATTTCCGCACCGAGGCGGTTTACCGCGATGTCGAGGTGCAGTGCCTGATCGTTTCCGGCGGGCTGGACAGGTGCTGGGACGACCCCGAGGGGGTGATCGCGGCGGCGCAGGACGGCTCGCTGGCCGAAAGCGTGCCGGATTTCGACCGGGGCTGGCTGGTCTGGCCACCGGTGCCCTATGCCTACAACACGGTGAACGATATCGGCGGATCGGCCCCGTCGCCGCCGGATTCCGATCACCTGCTGGGCACCGACGACACGGCGCGCGACGTGCTGGCGCGGGTGATCTACGGCTTTCGCCTCAGCGTGACCTTCGCGCTGATCGTGACATTCCTGACATCCGTCATCGGCATCGCGGCGGGCGCGGTGCAGGGATTCTTTGGCGGGCTGATCGACCTTCTGTTCCAGCGGGTGATCGAACTGTGGGGCGCGACGCCGAGCCTTTACATCATCATCATTGTTGCCGCCATTTTCCGCATGGATTTCTGGCTGCTGGTGTTCCTGATGACGCTGTTCGGCTGGACGGCGCTTGTGGGCGTGGTGCGCGCGGAGTTCCTGCGCGCGCGCAATTTCGAATATGTCCGCGCCGCCCGCGCGCTTGGCGTCGGCAGCGGCACGATCATGTTCCGCCATGTCCTGCCGAACGCGATGGTGGCGACGCTCACCATGCTGCCCTTCATCGTGACGGGCACGATCGGCGGGCTGGCAGCGCTCGATTTCCTCGGCTTCGGGTTGCCCTCGTCGGCGCCGTCGCTGGGCGAGCTGACCTTGCAGGCCAAGAACAACCTGCAGGCGCCGTGGCTCGGCTTCACCGCGTTTTTCGCCTTCGCCATCATGTTGTCGCTGCTGGTCTTCATTTTCGAAGGGGTGCGCGACGCGTTTGACCCCAGAAAGACGTTCCAATGAGCTTGCTCAAGGTCAGCAACCTGTCGGTCAGCTTCACGCAGGACGGCGCGCGCACCGACGCCGTGAAGGGTGTCAGCTTCGAGGTCGGCCGCGGCGAGACGGTGGCGATCGTGGGCGAGTCCGGGTCAGGAAAGTCGGTGACGGCGCTGTCCGCCGTGTCGCTTCTGCCGGGCAGCGCGGAGGTTTCGGGCTCCGTCACCTATGACGGGCGCGAGATGATCGACGCCCCGGAAGCGGAGCTGCGCAAGGTGCGTGGCAACGATATCAGCTTCATCTTTCAGGAGCCGATGACATCGCTCAACCCGTTGCACACGCTGGAAAAGCAGTTGGGCGAAAGCCTCGCGCTGCACCAGGGGCTGACCGGCGCGGCGGCGCGGGCGCGGATCCTCGAATTGCTGGACCGGGTCGGCATCCGCGACGCGGAAACCCGGCTGAAGGCCTACCCGCACCAGTTGTCGGGCGGTCAGCGGCAGCGCGTGATGATCGCCATGGCGCTTGCCAACGGCCCCGACCTTCTGGTTGCCGATGAACCGACCACGGCGCTTGACGTGACCATTCAGGCCCAGATCCTCGACCTGCTGGCGAACCTAAAGCAGCAGGAGAATATGAGCCTTCTGTTCATCACCCATGACCTTGGCATCGTGCGCCGCATCGCCGACCGGGTCTGCGTGATGAAGGACGGCGAGATCGTGGAAACCGGCCCGACCGATGGCATCTTTGCCAACCCACGACACCCCTACACGCAAAAGCTGCTGGCGGCAGAACCGCAGGGCATCCCCGACCCGGTGCCGGAGCGCGCCGAGGAAATCGTGCGCACCGACGGGCTGCGCGTCTGGTTCCCGATCCAGCGCGGATTCCTGCGCCGGACGGTGGGCCACGTGAAGGCGGTCAACCAGGCGGATTTGTCGGTGCGGGCGGGGGAAACGCTGGGCATCGTGGGCGAATCCGGGTCGGGCAAGACGACGCTGGCGCTGGCGATCCTGCGGCTCCTGTCCTCCGAGGGGAAGATCGTGTTCCTTGGTCGAGACGTGCAAGGCTGGCATTCGACCCGGCTGCGCCCCCTGCGCCGGCACATGCAGGTGGTGTTTCAGGATCCCTACGGGTCGCTGTCGCCACGCATGACGGTGGAACAGATCGTTGCGGAAGGTCTCTCGATCCACGAAGAGCTGACCACCGAGGCGCGACACGGCCGCGTGTCCGACATCCTGACAGAGGTGGGCCTCGACCCCGGCATGATGCACCGTTACCCGCACGAGTTTTCCGGTGGTCAGCGGCAGCGTATCGCCATTGCGCGCGCGATGGTGCTGAACCCGCGGCTGGTGGTACTGGATGAACCGACCAGTGCGCTCGACATGACGGTGCAGGTGCAGATCGTGGAGCTTCTGCTGCGGCTGCAAAAGCGCCACAACCTCGCATACCTGTTCATCAGCCACGACCTGAAGGTGGTGCGGGCGCTCAGTCACAAGGTGGTGGTGATGAAGACGGGCGATATCGTCGAGACGGGCACAACCGCCGAGATTTTCGACAACCCGCAGTCCGACTATACCCGCGAATTGATGGTCGCCGCCTTCGGATCGGTGAAAGGCGGGGCGGCCTGAGCCGCCCGTCGCCTCAGATCGCGGAACTGTGCCCGTCCGCCTGCATTTCATAGGCATCGAAGGCGCGCGCGATCAGGCGGGCCAACGGCCGCCCCTCGGGGCGGATGGAGAAGCCGCTATCGTCCCAGTCCACCATCGCCGGGAAGGCCTCGGCGGCTCCTTGGTAGATCGCGCGCAACTGCGCCTCCGACAGCCCGAAGCTTTGGCGAATCTCGGCGCTGTCTATGTGGAAATCGCACATCAACGCCTCGATCAGCCTTGCGCGCAGCCGGTCATCGCCCTTGAACGCATGCCCACGGCCCGTGGACAGGTGGCCGGCGCGCACGGCTTTCTGGTAGTCGGCAGTCCCGGAGGCGTTCTGTGCAAAGCCTTGCGGAAATTTCGAGATCGACGAGGCGCCGAGCCCGATCAGCGCGTCGCAGGTATCATCGGTATAGCCCTGGAAATTGCGCCGCAGGTGCCCGCTCTGCGCCGCCTTGGCCAGCCCGTCCCCCGGCTTGGCGAAATGGTCGATACCGATCTCATCGTAGCCGTCCCATTTGAACAGGCGGCGGGCGGTCTCGAACAACTCGAGCCGTTCCTCGGGGCGGGGCAGCGATTCCGTCGGGATCATCGCCTGCCGCCGCGCCATCCACGGCACATGCGCATAGCCGTAGAGCGCCACCCGGTCGGGGGTCAGCGATAGCAGCATCTGCACCGTGTCGGATATACGTTCCTGCGTCTGGTTCGGCAGGCCAAAGAGGATATCGGCGTTGAGCGATGTGATTCCGCGTGCGCGCAGTTCCTCCACCGCGTTGCGCGTCACCTCGTAGCTCTGAATGCGCCCGATGATCTTCTGAATGCCCGGGTCGAAATCCTGCACCCCGATCGAGGCGCGATTCATTCCGGCCGCGGCCAGAGCGTCGAGCCGGGCGGGGCCGATTTCATTCGGGTCGATCTCCACCGAGAATTCGATGTCCTCGGAATATGGGAAAGACCGCGCTAGTTCCGCCGATAGGTCCGCGATCATCCTGTCAGACAGCAGCGTGGGCGTTCCACCCCCCCAATGCAGCCTTGCAACCTCCACCCCGCTGGGCAACATTCCGGCGACCAGCCGGATTTCCTGCTTCAGGGTTTCGAGGTAAGCCTGCACCGGCGCGTCGCTGCGCACCCCTTGCGTGCGGCAGGCGCAAAACCAGCACAGCCTGCGGCAGAAAGGCACATGCAGATACAGCGATACCCGCGTTCCGGCGGGGATCGCGCGGATCCAGTCCTCGTAGACACCAGAATCCACGTCGTTCGAGAACTTCGTGGCGGGCGGATAGCTGGTGTAGCGCGGGACCTTTGCCTCGAACAGGCCGAGGCGACGAAGTTGCGCAAGATTTTCCATTAGCGTAGGATTATATACGTGCGCACAGGATGTAATTGATCGAGATCAAGGCGAGGATCCTCGGTCGGGACCCAAGGAAACTGCAATGCCCAACAACTCTCTGGCAGTCTCGGACATGGCTTGTTCGGATTGCCCGATCAGGCACCGTGCCGTTTGCGCGCGTTGCGAATCCGATGAACTCGAACGGCTTGACGCGATCAAGTATTACAGGCGGTTCGAGGCTGGGCAGACGATTGCCTGGGCCGGCGACAAGATGGATTTCGTGGCGTCGGTGGTCGAGGGTGTCGCGGCCCTGACCCAGACCATGGAGGATGGCCGGCGCCAGATGGTCGGTTTGTTGTTGCCGAGCGACTTCTTGGGACGCCCGAACCGCGAATCGGCGGCCTACGACGTGACCGCAACGAGCGATGTGACTCTCTGCTGTTTCCGGCGTGCCTCGTTTCAAGCCCTTATCGAAGAGACGCCGCATGTGAGCCAGCGACTGCTGGAAATGACGCTGGATGAACTGGACGCGGCGCGGGAATGGATGCTGATCCTCGGGCGCAAGACGGCGCGTGAGAAAATTGCCAGTTTCCTTGCGATCATCGCCCGGCGCGATGCCAGCCTCAAGAATGTGGGTGCGGCGGCAAGCTTGTCTTTCGATCTTCCGCTGACGCGTGAAGCGATGGCCGACTATCTTGGCCTGACGCTGGAAACGGTGAGCCGCCAGATGTCGGCCCTGAAGCGTGACGGCGTAATCGAATTGCGGGGCAAGCGACATATCGTGGTGCCCGATGTCGAGGCGCTGATGGACGAGACCGGCGACGATACGGATGGTGGCGTCTATTCCTGATCTTCCCCGAAACGTTCAGATGCTGGCCCAGTCGGTATAGACTTGGCCTGGCTTGTGGCGGGGTGCTTTCGGCGCGCGCAGGCGAGTGTCCTCATGGCGCGGCGCTTCGGCTGTGCGCAAGGCAGGGCGGGGCGGCATATGTGCGGTGCAGAACATGATTTGGGTCCTAATCGGGGTATTCAATGCGACTCAGTTCATGCGTCTCAATATAGTGTACTAGACACACTTAAGCAAGCTGGTCGCCTGAAGATAGTCGCGCGCCCCGCCAAGCGGCATAGCTTCTACACGGAAAAAAGGGCGCCTGCGAGGGCGCCCTTTCCGTTGGCCGTGTTCGGCTGCACGCGCGTCAATGCGCCATCAGAACCGGAATATCCGCCTGTTCCAGCAGGTTGCGCGTCGCGCCGCCAAGGATCGCCTCGCGGAACCGCGAATGCCCGTAGGCCCCCATCACCAGCAGATCGGCGTCCTGATCCGAGACGTACCGCAGGATCATGTCCGAGACTCGGGGCATGGTGCACGCGACGATCGACACCTCCACCTTGGCGCCATGACGGGTCAGCATTTCCGACAACTCTGTTCCCGGGTCGGCGGTTTCGGTGCCGTGGCGCTGCGGGTCGATGATCAGGATCTCGACCTCCTTGGCGGCCAGAAGAAGCGGCATCGCCCGTCGCACGGCGCTTAGCGCCTCTGCGCTCTCGTTCCATGCCACCACGGCGCGCGACGGCCTGTTGCTGGGGGACTTGGCTTCCGGCAGAACCATGACCGGCGCCTGCCCCTGGAACATGGCGGCCTCGACGACGACGGGGGCGTCCATTGTCCGGTTGTCGCCATAGGGTTTGGGCAGCATCACGAGGTCGGCGAACCGGGCCCGCTTGGCGACCAGCCCGGAGACGGTCGCGGTTTGCGCCACCACGGCATCGACGCCCCAACTGATATCGCTGCGGCCAAGCCGGTCGCGCACGGCCTGTTCGATGGCCTTGGCTTCGTTCTGCGCGTGGCGCAGCGTTTCCTCGTGCATCAGGGCGGTGGCGCCGGCGAAATAGTATCCCGTCTGCGTCCGATCGATTCCCAGACAAAGCACATCCAGATGCGCGCCCTCGGCGCGGACGAAGGGAATCGCGGCCTCCAGAACGGGGCCCACGTCTTCCGGCTCGGTGATGACGGTGAAAATGCTCTTGTAGGCCATGTGTGTCCTCCGTGACTGCTGCCCGATCTCTACGGATGTAGAGTGAGCGACACATTGACCTGCATCAAGCAGCAAGATGAGGCTATATTGATATGAATCAAAGCCGGATCGCGTTTCCTGCGCGATCTGGGGTCAGATGGAACAGTCCCGGACGGCTTTCGAGGCGTACCGGGGCGCGACGAAGGGACGATCGATGCTTGATTACGTGAAGCTACTGATCCTTGGCCTCGTGGCGGTGCTGGCCGCGATCGCGGCCAGTTACGCCAGGGACATGTTGTACATGATTCACATGATCCTGGTCATGGTGACGGCGACGGGGCTTTTCCTGTGGCAGCTGCGCCGCACGGATGAACCTGTTTCGGCAGAGGTGCTGGAAACCGAATACATGGATGGCCCGGTTCGGGTCGGGGTGGCGCTCACGGCCTTCTGGGGCGTCGTGGGCTTTCTGGTCGGGGTGTTCATCGCCTTCCAGCTTGCCTACCCGCAGCTGAATTTCGACTGGGCGCAGGGCTACATGAATTTCGGTCGGCTTCGGCCGCTGCACACCTCGGCGGTGATTTTCGCATTCGGGGGCACGGCGCTGATCGCATCGTCCTTCTACGTCGTGCAGCGCACCAGTGCCGCGCGGATGTGGGGCGGCGGCCTGGCTTGGTTCGTGCTCTGGGGCTACCAGTTCTTCATCGTTCTGGCCGCGACTTCCTACATCCTTGGCGGATCGCAGAGCCGGGAATACGCGGAACCCGAATGGTATATCGACCTGTGGCTGACCGTGGTCTGGGTCGCGTATCTCGCTGTGTTCATGGGCACACTGATCAAGCGCAAGGAACCGCATATCTACGTCGCCAACTGGTTCTACCTCAGCTTCATCGTCACCGTGGCGATGTTGCACGTGGTCAACAACCTTGCCGTGCCGGTGTCGATCTTCGGGTCGCGCTCCGTGTCGCTGTTCTCGGGTGTTCAGGATGCCATGACGCAGTGGTGGTATGGCCATAACGCGGTGGGCTTCTTCCTGACCGCGGGCTTCCTCGGCATGATGTATTACTTCATTCCGAAGCAGGCCGAACGCCCGGTCTATTCCTACAAGCTGTCGATCATCCACTTCTGGGCGCTGATCTTCATCTACATCTGGGCCGGTCCGCACCACCTGCACTACACCGCGCTGCCGGACTGGGCCTCGACCCTCGGCATGGTGTTCTCGATCGTGCTGTGGATGCCCAGTTGGGGCGGCATGATCAACGGCCTGATGACGCTGTCGGGCGCGTGGGACAAGCTGCGCACCGACCCGGTGCTTCGGATGATGGTGACCTCGGTGGCCTTCTACGGCATGTCGACCTTCGAAGGCCCGATGATGTCGATCCGCGCGGTCAATTCGCTTTCGCACTATACCGACTGGACGATTGGCCACGTGCATTCCGGCGCGCTTGGCTGGAACGGCATGATCACCTTCGGGATGCTCTATTACCTCGTGCCCAAGCTGTGGAACCGCCAGGCGCTTTACAGTCTGCGAATGGTCAGCTGGCACTACTGGCTCGCCACCATCGGCATCGTGCTCTACGCCGCGTCGATGTGGGTGACCGGCATCATGGAAGGCCTGATGTGGCGCGAAGTCGACGACCAGGGCTTTCTGGTGAACAGCTTCGCCGACACCGTGGCGGCCAAGTTCCCGATGTATGTGGTCCGTGGCCTCGGTGGGGTTCTCTACCTCGGCGGTGCGCTGATCATGGCCTATAACCTGTGGATGACCGTGCGGAAGGGCGTTGCCAAGGCAACCACCACCGCTGCGGCGCCCGCTGAATAAGGAGGGCTGAACAATGGCTGCTCTCGACGGACACAAGAAAATCGAGAAGAACGCGACCCTGCTTCTGGCGCTCAGCTTCGCTGTCGTCACGGTGGGTGGGGTCGTGGAAATCGCGCCGCTCTTCTACCTCGACAACACGATCGAAGAGGTGGAGGGCGTGCGCCCCTACTCGCCGCTGGAACTGGCGGGGCGCGAGATCTACGTGCGCGAAGGCTGCTACGTCTGCCACAGCCAGATGATCCGGCCGATGCGCGACGAGGTCGAACGCTACGGGCATTACAGCCTCGCGGCGGAATCGATGTATGACCATCCGTTCCAATGGGGGTCGAAGCGGACGGGGCCTGACCTTGCCCGCGTCGGCGGGCGGTATTCGGACGAATGGCATGTCGATCACCTGACCGACCCGCAATCGGTGGTGCCGGAATCGGTGATGCCGGCCTATGGCTACTTCTCCGACCGGGTCATAGACCCGGAGCATATCGGCGACCTGATGTCGACGCACCGCTTGGTCGGCGTGCCCTATACCGACGAGATGATCGAACAGGCCCAGTACGACTTCGTCCAACAGGCCACCGATTTCGGCGATGACGCGGTGGCGGAACGCTATCCGGGGGCGCAGATCCGCGACTTTGACGGGAACCCGGCGGTGACCGAAATGGACGCGATGATCGCCTATCTGCAAATGCTCGGCACGCTGGTCGATTTCTCGACCTTCACGCCGGATGAAAGCCGCTGAGGGGGTAACGATGGAAGATACCTATACCATCATGCGGATCTTCGCGGGGACCGGGGGGCTTATCTTCATGTTCCTCGCGTTCATCGGCATGATCCTGTTCATCTTCCGGCCCGGCAGCCGAAAGGTCCATCAGGACAGTGCCAATATCCCGTTCCGCCATGACGACAAGCCGGCCCGGTCGAACGAGACCGATGGCTCGGATGCCCATTTGAGGGAGGCGCGGCAATGACCGAAGAAAAACACCCCGAAGAACAGAAACTGCAAGAGGGTGATCCGGACACCACCGGGCACTCGTGGGACGGGATCAAGGAGTTCAACAACCCCCTGCCGCGCTGGTGGCTGTGGACCTTCTACGCCACGATCGTCTGGGCGCTGATCTACACCGTGCTTTACCCGGCATGGCCGCTGGTCAGCACCTCGACCGCCGGGATCCTCGGGTATTCGACCCGCGGCGAGGTGGCCGAGGACATCTCCAGTTTCGAGGCGATGAACGCACCGGTCCGCGCCGAGATCGAGGAGGTCGAGCTTGCGGCGATCAATCCCGACGATAATCCGGACCTCTACAACTATGCCCAGCAGGGTGGCGAAGCGCTGTTCATGACATGGTGTTCGCAATGCCACGGGTCGGGCGCCGCAGGGGTTCAGGCCTCGGGCTATCCCAACCTGCTGGACGATGACTGGCTTTGGGGCGGTTCGCTGGACGAGATCCACTACACGATCAGTCATGGCATCCGCAACGAGGACGATCTGGACGCCCGCTATTCCGAGATGACAGCCTTTGATGAGATCTTGACCGACGAGGAAATCGACAGCGTCGTCCAATACGTGCGCAGCATTTCCGACCAAGAGCACGATTCAACGCTGGCAAGCGCGGGCGAGGAGGTGTTCCTCAACAACTGCGCCTCCTGCCACATGGATGACGGCACCGGTGACCGCTTCCTCGGGGCGCCCAACCTGACCGATGCGATCTGGCTCTACGGTGGCGATGTCGCCTCGATCGAGGAAACCGTGCGCTATTCGCGGTTCGGTGTCATGCCGCCTTGGTCGGCGGAGGCCTCCGATGCGGGGCGCCTGTCCGAGGCCGAGGTGCGCTCGCTCGCGGTCTACGTCCACTCGCTGGGCGGCGGGGAGTAGTCCTCGGCAAGAATTCCGGTGGCCGCTCGCGGCCGCCGGAGTAGGTGCCGGCCCCGGTCCTGTTCGCGCGTTTCCTGCGGGGCCGGCACCCAAAGAGACAAGAGTTCCGCAAGGCCCAACCGGCCTTCGGAAAAGGTGTCGGCCCCGGTCCTGTTCGCGCGTTTCCTGTGGGGCCGACACTTTCCTTGCCCCGAACGCTCCGGCAGGAACACCCGGGCTTGCCCCGGCACGGCCCGTTGCGGTGTCATGGTTGCAACCGAAAGCACCTGGCGTGGGAAAGAGACCGCGCAGACTGAAGAACAGCCGACGCCCGTCCCTCGAGAACGCTCAGGCAGGGTCGGCCTTGGCTATTTCGGGCAGGGTATTTCGCCGCACCCCCTGCAAAAACCTATTCCGGCAACTCATCTTTTTCATGCGACGCGGTGACGACTTGATCCACGTCAAGGCTGCCATACCGTGCGCCTCCTACACCACGACCATGCCAAGGTAATCCGACTCGAAAGGTGACTCCGGCCATGAGTTCCACAGAAGAACCCCAAAAGCTCTACGCGGCCCGCGAACCCGTTTTTCCCAAGCGGGTCAAGGGGTCGTTTCGGAACCTCAAGTGGGCCATCATGATCGTGACCCTTGGCATCTATTACCTGACGCCATGGATCCGTTGGGATCGCGGCCCGTCGCTGCCCGACCAGGCGGTGCTGATGGATTTGGCCAATCGGCGCTTCTTCTTTTTCTGGATCGAGATCTGGCCGCACGAGTTCTACTTCGTCGCCGGCCTGCTCATCATGGCGGGGCTTGGCCTGTTCCTGTTCACCTCGGCGCTTGGCCGGGTCTGGTGCGGCTATGCCTGCCCGCAGACCGTCTGGACGGACCTGTTCTATACCGTCGAACGCTGGATCGAGGGCGACCGCAACGCGCGCCTGCGCCTTTGGAAACAGAAATGGGATGGCAAGAAGATCCGCCTGCGCGCCACCAAATACGTGGTGTGGTTCGTGATCGCCGTGGCCACCGGCGGGGCCTGGGTGTTCTATTTTACCGACGCGCCGACGCTGGCCATCAACCTTGTCACCTTCGACGCCCCCTACGTGGCCTATGCCACGATCGGCATCCTGACCGCGACGACCTTCATTTTCGGCGGCTTCATGCGCGAACAGGTCTGCATCTACATGTGCCCCTGGCCACGCATCCAGGCGGCGATGATGGACGAGGATTCGCTGACCGTCGCTTACCGTGAGTGGCGCGGCGAGCCGCGCGGCAAGCACCGCAAGGGGGCCGATGCAGACCAGCTTGGCGACTGCATCGACTGCATGGCCTGCGTCAATGTCTGCCCGGTGGGCATCGACATCCGCGACGGGCAGCAACTGGAATGCATCACCTGCGCGCTGTGCATCGACGCCTGCGACGAGATCATGGAGAAGATCGGCAAACCGCGGGGGCTTATCGACTACATGGCCCTGACGGACGAGGCGAATGAACGCGCCGGCAAGCCGAAAATCCCGGTCTGGAAGCATGTCTTCCGCCTGCGCACGATGATCTATACCGCGCTCTGGGCCGCCATTGGCGTCGGGCTGGTCGTGCTGTTGTTCATCCGCTCCGATATCGACATGACGGTCTCGCCGGTGCGCAACCCGCAATACGTCACCCTTTCCGATGGCACGGTCCGCAATACCTATGACGTGCGGATCCGCAACATGCAGCATGATGAAACCTCTTTCGTCTTCTCGCTGACGTCGGAGGCGGCGCTGGACATTGACGTTGAAGGCGCCGAGGGCCTGTCCGTAACGGTACCCGCTGACACCACACAATCGCAACGTGTATACGTGACAGCAGGGCCCGACAGCCCGGCGGGCAACCGCGAGAGGACGGAGTTCCGGCTCTGGCTGGAGGATGAGGCCAGCGGCACGCGCACCTACACGGACACCGTGTTCAATGGACGGGAAAACTGACATGACCGAGGAGAACGATTTCACCCCGCGGGGTCGCGAACTGACGGGTTGGAAGGTGCTGATGATCTTTGGCGGTGGCTTCGCCGTCATCCTCGGGGTGAACCTCTTCATGGCGTTCAGCGCGGTCAGCACCTTTTCGGGGATGGAGGTGTCCTCCTCCTACGCTGACAGCCAGGATTTCGACGAGCGGCGCGAAGCGCAGGAGGCGCTTGGCTGGACGGCCGAAGTCGAGTTGGACGAGGCGGAAGGGATGCTGACGCTGCACCTTCTGGATGCGGAGGGCAACGCGGCTGTCCCGGCGGAGTTTCAGGCGCTGCTGACCCGGCCCACCAACCTCGAGGAAGACCAGCTGCTGGACCTGACCCGAAACAGCGGGGCCTTCGTGGCACCCGTCGACATCGCGCCGGGCCGTTGGCGTTTGCGCCTGACGGGGACCGCCCGCGATGGAACGGACTACCGCCACAATATCACTTTCCGCGTGCGCGGGTGACGTCGCATGGCCTCCACCTTCGAGCATAGCAGCCCTGCCGTCTGCCCGGCCTGTTCCGTCACGCCGGCGGCCGAAGCCCTGGCCGAGGCGCCCAAGGACGCGCGGCTCATGCTGTCTTTGCCGGGCATTCACTGCGCGGGCTGCATATCGACCGTGGAAAAGGCCTTGGCGCAGGTGCCCGGTGTCCACGAGGCGCGGGTCAACCTGACGCTGAAACGTGCCCTCGTTGATGCCGGGCCGGAGGTGACGGCAGAGGATCTGGTCAAGGTGGTCGAGTCCGCGGGCTACGAGGCGCATGAGCTTGACCCCGGCGTTCTGGCCAGCACCGCCGCCGACCGCTCCGCGAAAGACCTGTTGATGCGCTTGGCCGTGGCCGGCTTCGCGATGATGAATGTCATGCTCCTGTCCATCGCCGTCTGGTCGGGGGCCGAGGGCGTGACGCGCGACATGATGCACTGGATTTCCGCAGCCATCGTGCTGCCGGCCATCGTATTCACGGGCAAGCCTTTCTACGTCAACGCGTGGTCGGCGCTGCGCCACGGGCGGCTCAACATGGATGTGCCGATCACGCTGGCGATCTGGCTGGCGGTCGGCACCTCGCTTTACGAGACGATCCATTCCGGCGCGCATGCCTATTTCGACGCGGCCATCGCGCTGACCTTCTTTCTACTGGCGGGCCGGTATCTTGATTACCGAACGCGCGCCTCCGCCCGGTCCGCGGCGCAGGAACTCGCCGCGATGGAAGTGCCCCGCGCGCTGCGCCTGGCCGAGACAGGCACGCCGGAAACCGTTGGCGTCGGCGATCTGGCGGTTGGCGATCGGGTGTTGGTGCGCCCCGGTGGCCGGGTGCCCGTCGATGGCACGGTGCTGGAGGGCACGTCGGAGATCGACCGCGCGCTGATGACGGGCGAAAGCCTGCCCGCCTTTGCCGGGCCGGGCACCGCCGTGTCGGCGGGGGAGGTCAACCTGACCGGGCCCTTGACTGTTGAGGTAACGGCGGCGGGCGAGGATACCGCCCTGCACCGCATCGCCGATCTGGTGGCGATCGCGGAATCGGGGCGAAACAATTATACCTCGCTGGCCGATCAGGCGGCGAAGCTTTATGCGCCTGGCGTCCATATCCTTTCCGCGCTCGCCGCGATCGGCTGGTATCTTTACACGTTCGATCTGCGGATATCGCTCAACATCGCGGCGGCGGTTCTGATCATCACCTGCCCCTGCGCGCTTGGCCTCGCCGTGCCGGCGGTGACGACCGCCGCCTCCGGTCGCCTGTTCCGCAAGGGGATGCTGATCAAGGATGGCACAGCGATGGAGCGGTTGGCCGAGGCCGATACCGTCGTCTTCGACAAGACCGGCACCTTGACAATGGGGGCGCCCCACCCTGTCGGGCTGGACGATCTGCCCGTGGACGCACAGGGCGTGGCCCTGTCGCTGGCCACTGTATCGGGGCACCCGCTGGCCGAGGCATTGGCCGGCGCCCTGCGCGACATGGGCCGCCAGCCCACGCCGCTGACCGATCTGCGCGAAGTGCCGGGCTATGGCGTCGAGGGAAAGTGGAACGGTCGCCCCGTCCGCCTTGGCCGGGCCAGCTGGATGGGGGCAGAGGCACCGGCGCTGACCGCGACCTTCCTTCAGATCGGCGATGAGCCGCCGCAAGCCATCCCCTTTACCGACTCCATGCGCCCCGGCGCGGCGGCGGCGGTCGCCGGGCTTAAGGCGAACGGCCTGCGCGTGATCCTTGTTTCGGGCGACACGCGTGGCGCGGTGGAGCGCTTTGCCGCCGAGATCGGCATCGACGAGGTGATGGCCGAGGCATTGCCAGACCAGAAGGCCGCCCGGGTGGCGGAGTTGGCCGAGCAAGGCGCCCGTGTGCTGATGGTGGGCGACGGGCTGAACGATACGGCGGCGCTGTCGGCGGCGCATGTCTCCATCTCGCCGGCCTCGGCGCTTGACGCGGCGCGGGTGGCCTCGGACATGGTGTTGCTCGGCAAGGATCTTGCACCGATCGCCGATGCGTTCGAAACCTCCGTGAAGGCACGCGCGCGCATCCGCGAGAATTTCACCATCGCCACCGTTTACAATATCATTGCCGTGCCCTTCGCGATTGCCGGTCTGGCGACGCCGCTGGTCGCGGCCTTGGCAATGTCGTCGAGTTCCATTACCGTATCGCTGAACGCGTTGCGCTTGCGCTGACGCGCCGAAAGGCTGGCATGGAAATTCTCCTCATTCTCATTCCCGTGTCCCTGTTCCTCGGGGCGGTCGGCCTCGTGGGATTCTTCTGGTTGCTCAAACGCGGGCAGTTCGATGACCCAGAGGGCGACGCCAACCGAATCCTGAACGGTGACTACGACGACAAGCCCAAACGCTAGCTGGGCATCGTCAGGGCCCGTAGGTCGTGCAGGTGACGTTGCGCGACATGAGCCGGGCACAGGCACGTTCCGCTTCCGATTGGCTCATTCCCGCGAATTGCGCCTCGTAGCCGCCGGTGCGCTCGACCACGCTGCGCAGTGCTTCGTCGAAGGTTCCAAGCTCGGCAAGGGCGGTGCGCAGCAACAGCTGTTCCGCCGCGAACCGCGACGGGTAACGGCCAAGCGACACGCCGTAGAGCCGGTTGCCGGTCGATGACGCCCGGGTGATGATTTCCTGTTCCGGCGGTTCCGGGTCCGGGTCGATCACCGCAAGCTCGATCTCCATCGAATCGTAGGCCACGATTTCCGGGCGGGGGATCGGCGTCATCTCCGGCTCCGGGTCGAGTGCGGCGATGGTGTGGCTGGTGTCCGGCGAGGTGGGGGGCGACTGCGCAGCCGCTTCCGGCTCGATCGAGGCGCCCACGCCATCTTCCACCGGCGGCTCCGGCCTTGGGGTCGGGGTGATCTCGGCCAGAACGGCCTCCTCTTCCGGGGGCTCGTCGGGTGGCGCGGCGAGTGCAGTTCCGACGGCATCCTCCACGGCGGCCAGCAATTCGGGCGCAACGCTTGGCGTATCCGCGGGGTCATCCGTCGGGCGGCGCAAGGGCCTGAGGCTTCGGGTCACAAGTCCGGTGGCGTTGTAGTTGCGCCCGATAGGCCCGTCATCGGGGTATTGCGGCAGTTCAGGGCGCCTCACGGTCGCGTGCCTGGGGGCGCGGGCAAAGCCCATGTCCAGAAGCTCCATGATCCGTTCATTGCGGGTTGCGGTGGACCGACCGCCGAACACCGTTGCGATGATCCGCACGCCGCCGCGTTCGGCAGAGGCGACAAGATTGAACCCGGCAGCACGTGTATAGCCCGTCTTGATCCCGTCAGCGCCGCGATAGGCATCGAGGAACCGGCGGTTGGTGTTGCGCACGGTGGCGATGCCGGCATCCGTCGAGCGGCGCGAGAACAGGTTGTAGTATTGCGGGTAGTCGTAGAAAAGCCGCCGCCCCATCGTTGTCATGTCGCGTGCGGTGGAAAGGTGCCCCTCCGCTGTCAGGCCGTGGGCATTGCGAAAGGTGGTGCGGGTCATGCCAAGCGCTTCGGCGGTGCGGTTCATGCGGCGGGCGAAGGCCGCCTCGGACCCCTCGATCGCCTCTGCAAGCGCCGTTGCGGCATCATTGGCGGACCGGACAGAGCTTGCCCGGATCAGGTAGCGCAGCCGGATCGTGCTGCCCGCCTGCAGGCCAAGGTGCGACGGCGGTTCCGCGTCGGCGTTGCGCGAGATGCGGATCGGCGTGTCGAGCGTGATCTCGCCAAGGCGAAGCGCCTCGAACACGATGTAGAGGGTCATCATCTTGGTCAGCGAGGCGGGATGCAGGCGGCTGTCGGCATTACGCGAATGCAGAACCTCGCCGGTCCGCGCGTCGATCACCATGGCCGCGTAAGGCGCCGCCTGCGCCGGGCCGGGAATGGTCAGGGCGATGCCGCATAGCATCGTGAGGCCCAAAAGGACCGAAAGGAACGCTCTTCGGGTCACGAAACTGCCCTATCTGCCTCTGGCGCCGTCTAGTGCGGCTTTTATGAAAGATTAGGGGATTCCCCGGATGAAATCCATCTTTAACCTTCTACACTATTGAGACAATTTTGAGGCGTCGCAGATATGGGTTGGCGCGAGCGAAAGGCCGCAATATCTGTGTCTCGTCCACTGGACCCGCCGACGCCGATTGGGCGCAGCCCAGTCGAATTTGAAAGGGAGACCCGCGATGAGCGACCCGTTCGATGCCCGCAAGCCGCGCGTCTCGGCGTGGTTCCGAGAATTGCGCGACGAGATCGTCGCCGCGTTCGAGGCGCTGGAGGACAGCCAAACGACAGGCCCGTTCGCCGACCGGCAGGCGGGCCGGTTCGAGGTGACAAAGACCACCCGCGCCTCCGATGACGGGTCCGATGCGGGCGGCGGCTTGATGAGCGTGCTGCGCGGCGGCCGGGTCTTCGAGAAGGTGGGCGTCAACGTTTCCACCGTCTATGGACGCCTGGGGGACGCGGCGCAAAAGGCGATGGCAGCGCGCGGCGTGCCCGGAATGGCCGAGGATCCGCGTTTCTGGGCGTCGGGGATTTCACTGGTGGCGCATATGCAGAACCCGCATTGCCCGGCTGTTCACATGAACACGCGGATGTTCTGGACGCCGAACGCGTGGTGGTTCGGGGGGGGATCGGACCTCAATCCTTGTATCGAGTATGAGGCGGATACCGCCCATTTTCATGCCGTTCAGGAAACTTACCTCGCGCCGCACGGTGCGGGACTGCATGCCGAGTTGAAGGCCTGGGCGGACGAGTATTTCTACATCCCGCACAGGCACCGGGCGCGCGGGGTTGGCGGCATCTTCATGGACGACCGCAACAGCGGCGACTGGGAGGCGGATTTTGCCCTGACGCAGGATATCGGGCGCGCCTTCCTGCCCGCCTTCCTGCCGATCATCGAGACGCGCCGCGATACGGCATGGACCGAGGACGACAAGGAGGCGCAACTGGTGCATCGCGGCCTTTATGCCGAGTATAACCTCGTCTATGACCGCGGCACCAAGTTCGGGCTGGCCACTGGGCATGACGCCAACGCGGTGCTGATGAGCCTGCCGCCGATGGCGAAGTGGATCTGACGGCGACCATTTCGCGCGGCCTAATCGGCCGGGATGCGCTGCCCCGTTCGTTTAGGCGACTTTCCCGGTCTATTCCCCGCAAGATGAAGGGGCCGGTCGTGCCTTAGTAGCCGACGCCGCGATCGACGAGGTTCAGCATCGGTTCGCCCGCCTCTTTGCGGCGGATGTTCTCGGCCACGACTTTCGAGGCCGTCGCCGGCCGTGTTTCCGACGCGATATGCGGGGTCACCGTGACCTTCGGATGAGCCCAGTAGGGATGATCGGTCGGCAGCGGTTCCACCCGGAAGACATCCAGCGTGGCGTGGCCGACCCGGTCGCTGTCGAGCGCGGCGAGAAGAGCGTCATCGTCGATCAGCGGCCCGCGCCCCGGATTGATGATCACCGCCCCCGTCGGCAGCAGGTCGAGCGTTCGGCTATTCAATATGTTTTGCGTCGCGGGCGTGTCGGGCAGCAGGAGGACAACGATCTCTGCCTCGCGCAGGCAGGTGTCCAGCCCTTCGGCCCCGTGATGGCACTGCATGCCGGGCAGGGCTTTCGGGCGGCGGCTCCAGCCCGAAACGCGAAAGCCAAGGTGCACGAGCGCCTCCGCCGAGGCGGCCCCAAGTTCACCAAGGCCAAGGATCGCGACGGTTCGGTCGCGCGCCAGAGGTGGCACCTGCTTGGTCCAGATACCCGGCGTGCCAAGAATATGCGCGTCCATTCCGAGATGGTGACGCAGCACATGCCCCGTGACCCATTCCTGCATACCTTCGCGCAGGCCGGCATCGACCATGCGCGCCAGCGGCACGGTGATCGTGGGATTGCCCACGATGCGTTCGACCCCGGCCCAGAGGCTTAGCACCGCCTTCAGCCTTGGAAAGACCGAGAAATCCGTCAGCCCGCTGTCCGGGGCGTAGACGATGTAATCGACCTCATCCGCGGCGGCCTGTGTCACCACGCGGAACGGGCCGATCCCGGCATCCGACAGCGCGTCGTTCAGCGGGTCGTCATACTGGTCCCAGCTATCGGGGCGGGCGGAGAAGAGAATGGTGAGCATCAGAGCACCTTCAGCGGGGGCGATGGATATGGGCGGACTGGACCAGCCCGAAAGCCGCCATCAGCACCAGCATGGCCGACCCCCCGTAACTGACCAGCGGCAGCGGCACACCGACGACCGGGACAAGGCCCATGACCATTGCCATGTTGATTGCAAAATAGAGAAAGAAGGTCACCGCGACGCCGAGAGAGACCAGCGATGCGAAACGATCCTTGGTCCTGAGCGCGGTGGCGATGCAAAAAAGCAGGATAAGCAGGTAGAGCACGAGCAGGGAAACCCCCCCCACGAAGCCGAATTCCTCCGCCAGCGTGGTGAAGATGAAGTCGGTGTGCTTTTCAGGCAGGAAATTGAGGCTCGACTGGGTGCCTTGCATGTACCCGCGTCCCGTCCAGCCGCCAGAGCCGAGCGCGATCTGGCTTTGGGTGATGTGGTAGCCCGCGCCAAGCGGGTCCGATGCCGGATCAAGGAACGTATCGATCCGCCGATACTGATAATCCTGCAAAAGCTGCCATTCGGTTCCGCGCGACGCGATGACCGCCGTGACGGCCCCCGCCGCCGCACCGATCACGGCGGCGAAATAGGCCCAGTGGACGCCGGCGAGAAACATCATCGCGGCGCCCCCCATCATCAACAGGCCCGCCGTACCGAGGTCGGGCTGCATGAAGGTCAGCATGGCCGGCACGAGGATTATCGCCACCGGGATCGCCACGTATGCCGGATGCGATACCTTTCGCAGATCGAGCCAGTCGTAATAGGCGGCAAGGATCATCACGATGGTGATCTTGGTCATCTCGGATGGTTGAAGCCGCATGAAGCCAAGGTCGATCCAGCGTTGCGCGCCCATGCCCACCGACCCGAACAGTTCGACGAACAGCAGCAGCAGCAACGACAGGCCATAGGCTACGGCTGACAGGTTGCGCCAGAACCAGATCGGGATGAACGCGACGATAAGCATCGCCACGAGGCCGAGCGCGAAGCGCTGCATCTGCAGGGCCGACCAAGGTCGCATTGACCCGCCGGCGACGGAATACAGGATCAGGAAGCCTATGCAGGCGACGGCGCCGATCAGCAGGATCAGCGCCCAGTTCAGGTGAATCACCTTGCGCAGGCCGGTCGGCGTCGCCTTTTGGGTATATTCCAGAAAGCTCATGCGCGCGTGCGCCCGGTTGGGTTCAGCGGATCAAGCGGCAGAAGGTCCATCGTGTCATGCATCCGTTCCATATCGCGGCGTTGGCCCACCGGGTAGGCGGAGGATGGCGGAACCGTTCCGTGCATGGTGCGCAACAGCAGGTCGCGCGCGATCGGGGCGGCCACCGTGGATCCGCCGCCGCCATGCTCCACGACGACGCTGACCGCGTAACGCGGCGCTTCGGCCGGGGCATATCCGACGAAAAGCGCGTGGTCGCGCCGTTCCCACGGCAGATCCTCGTTTCTGGTGACGCCCGCGGCGCGCTCCTCGGAGGTGATGCTGCGCACTTGGCTGGTGCCGGTCTTGCCGGCGATCTCGAAGCCCTCCTCGACCGTGCGCGAGGAATAGGCGGTGCCGCGGCGGACATTGGTCACGTTCCACATCGCCTCTCGGATCACGGCAAGGTGGTCTGGGTCGATCCCGAGATCCTCGTCCTGCGCCGGGCGCTGATCGATCCCGTTGACCGTGCGTACAAGATGCGGCCGCACCGCCCGCCCGGTGGCGATACGGCTGGTCATCACTGCAAGTTGCAGCGGAGAATTCAGGACAAAGCCCTGCCCGATGGCGGCGTTGAGCGTGTCGCCCACCACCCATTCCGCACCGCGGTTGGCGCGTTTCCAGTCCCGGTCGGGCACGAGACCGCTGGCCACACCGGACAGTGGCAGGTCATGGCGGTCACCGAGCCCGAACCGGCGCGCCATGGCGGAGATCGCGTCGATCCCGACGCGCTGTGCAAGCTCATAGTAATAGACGTCGCAAGACTGTGCGAGCCCATCCACGAGGTCCATGCGTCCGTGCCCGCCCCGACGCCAGCAATGGAACCGACGTGTGCCAAGCTCGATGGAGCCGTTGCAGGTGATCGTTTCCTCGGGGTCGATCACCCCTGCCTCCAGCCCGGCAAGCGCGGTGATCATCTTGAAAGTGGAGCCCGGCGGATAAGTCCCCTGCACCGTCTTGCTGGCGAGCGGCCGGTAGGGGTCATCCGTCAGGTTGCCGTATTCCGCCGTCGAGATGCCGCGCACGAAGAGGTTGGGGTCGTAGGATGGCGCAGAGACGAGCGCGAGAACCTCGCCGCTATCGACGTCCATCACCACGGCCGAGGCGCTTTCGTCCGTCAGCCGCGCCTGCGCGTAGTTCTGCAGGCCGGTATCGACGGTCAGTTGCAGATCCTTGCCGGGGGTGGGCGGCGTGCGGTCAAGCTCTCGCATCACCCGACCGGCGGCGTTCACCTCCACCCGGCGGCTGCCGGTTTCGCCGCGCAAGTCTTGTTCCATGTGCGACTCGACGGCGTAGCGGCCGACCTGGAAATCGGGGATTTGCAGGACCGGATCGGTGTCGCCCGTTGATTCAAGATAGAAATCCGACACCGGCCCGACATAGCCCACCACGTGCGCGAAATCTTGGCCAAACGGGTAGATCCGGCTAAGCCCGACCTCTGGCGTGATCCCGGGCAGGGCAGGGGCGTTCACCGCGATCGAGGCGAATTCCTCCCAACTCAGCCGGTCGGCGATGGTCACGGGCACGAAGGGGGCGCGGGCCATCATTTCCTCACGCGCGCGGGCCAGGTCCCGCATGTCGATTCGCACGATGCGTGACAAGCGATCCAGCACCGCGTCAACGTCATCTGCGTTCTCGCGCACCATGACCACGGTATAATTCTGTTCGTTATTGGCCAGAACCCGCCCCTCCCGGTCGTAGATCAGCCCGCGGGCGGGTGGCAGAAGCTGGATGTTGATGCGGTTTTCCTCGGCCAGCAGGCGGAAATCGCTGGCGCGTTCGACCTGAAGATAGCGCATCCGCGCGGCGAGCGCCCCGCTGGTGGCCAACATGAGGCCGCCCATCACCATGGACCGACGCGAAATCGCGCGGGCGCTGTCCTCGGTCTCTTTCTGGGAACGCTTCATGGTCTGCCGGGCTCCATGTCGATGGCGCGCATCCTACCCATTCCCAGCAGGTATTTCGAGACCAGCACGACGGTCGGGTAGAGCACGATCGTTGCGAGCCCCTCCATCAGCGCAAGCCCGAGGCTTGGCTGGTCGGTGACAAGGATCCAGAGGACGACCCGCTGGCCCAGCACCATCGCAAGGATCACCCCTGCAACCACGCCCCATTCGAAGAGAAACGGCACCTCGGCAAGGCCCGCGCGCCGGTTGCGCAAGAATTCCGTCGCCATGACGGCAAGCGCGGTCCACAATCCGGGCGGGCGTTGCAGCAGGAAATCGCCGATCAGGAACAGCAGCAGGATCGCCGCAAGCGGCACAGCCGCCGGTTGGCGCAAGACCCATGCCAGCGTCACGCAAAGAATGAAATCGGGGCCGGGCAGGCTGGGTATGCCGGTTTGCAGCGGCAGGATGCGGTAGAGGATGACCGCCAAGCCGAACAACAGGTAGACCATCCGGTAGCGCCAAATACCGCGTGCACGCCGTTCAGCCATCGGCGCTCTCGTCTTCGGGGGTCAGTTCCACGGTGTCGTCCGGGTCTTCTGGCGCGGCATCGGTCGCGCTGTCGGATGGCAGCGGCCATGGCGGGCCGATCAGCCCGCCGGGATCGGCCAGCGAGGTGCCGGGGTGGCTGCGCATCACCCGCAGGAAATTGAGGCGCGACATGTCGGCGGAGGGCCGCGCCCGCAACCGGCCGTCACGGTCGACGACGACATGCCCCACGAGCAGCCCCGGCGGGAAGACCCCGCCATCGCCCGAGGTCACGATCCTGTCGCCGGGCGAGATATCCTCGGGCGTTTCGAGGAATTCCAGCACCGGCAACGCGGTATTGTCCCCAAGCAGCATGGCCTGCTGGCTTGAAGGCATCACGGAGACGGGGGTGCGGTGCGCCGCATCGGTCAACAGGATCACGCGGGACGTGTTCTCGCCCACCCCGGAAATCCGGCCAACCACGCCCAGCCCGTCCATCGTCGCCCAGCCGTCTACGATGCCATCACGCGCCCCGACGTTTATCAGGACCGACCGGCGGAAGGGGCTGCCGCTGTCGGCCCGGACGATCCCGGTGACATAGGTCAGTTCGGGGTCAAGCTGCACCCGGTTGAGATCCAGCAGACGGGCGTTTTCCTGTTCCAGTTGCAAGGCCGCCTCGCGCCACGCGCGCATCTGTTGCAATTCGCGGCGCAATTCCTCGTTCTGCTGGTAAAGCCGCGTATAGGATTGGAAATCGTCGACCATCCGGCCGAGCGCCGTCACCGGTGCCATCGCCCATTCGAGGTTCGGCACAACCTGATCGGTGATATTGCTGCGCAGGCGTTCCACGCGCGGGTTGTCGATGCGCCACACGATGACGAGCGCCAACAGGCACAACACGACCACCGCCACAAGCAGACGCCGGACGGGACGTGTATGGCTGTTATCGGCGCGCTCCCTTGCCATTCGGTCCTTTCAGGGGCGCCCCAGGCGGGCGCCGGTCAGCTTTCGTAGTCGATGGCGTGCCGCAGGAGGTTCTCGTATTCCAACGCCTTGCCCGTGCCCAATGCCACGCAGTTCAGGCTTTCATCGGCCACCGAGATGGCAAGCCCGGTCTGTTCGCGCAAGGCGAGGTCAAGCTCGCCCAGCAGGGCACCGCCGCCGGTCAGCATCACGCCGCGATCCACGATGTCGGCGGCAAGGTCGGGCGGGGTGGCTTCCAGTGCGCCCATCACCGCCTCGCAGATCTGTTGCACGGGTTCCGACAGCGCCTCCGCCACCTGGGCCTGGCTGATCTCGGTTTCCTTGGGCACGCCGTTCAGAAGGTCGCGGCCGCGGATCTGCATCGACGCACCGCGCCCGTCATCGGGCATCCGGGCGGTGCCGATGGAGGTCTTGATGCGTTCCGCCGTCGCCTCGCCGATCAGCAGGTTCTGCTGGCGGCGCAGATAGGCGATGATGGCCTCGTCCATGCGGTCACCACCGACGCGCACCGACCGTGCATAGACGATGTCGGCCAGCGACAGAACCGCCACCTCGGTCGTGCCGCCGCCGATATCGACGACCATGCTGCCAGTGGGGTCGGTGATCGGCATGCCGGCGCCGATGGCCGCCGCGATGGGTTCCGCGATCAGCCCCGCCTTGCGCGCACCCGCCGACAGAACCGATTGGCGAATGGCGCGTTTCTCGACCGGGGTGGCGCCGTGCGGAACGCAGACGATGACCTTGGGCTTGGTGAAGGTCGTGCGTTTGTGAACCTTGCGGATGAAGTGCTTGATCATCTCCTCGGCGACGTCGAAATCGGCGATCACGCCTTCCCGCATCGGTCGGATCGCCTGGATACTGCCCGGCGTGCGGCCCAGCATCAGTTTCGCATCCTCGCCGAAGGCCAACGCCTTCTTTACCCCGTCCTTGACCTGGTAGGCCACGACCGAGGGTTCGTTCAGGATCACGCCGCGGCCCTTGACGTAGACCAGCGTGTTCGCCGTGCCGAGGTCTATCGCCATGTCGGCGGAAAAAAGGCTGCCAAAAAATCCGGCCATGAGGGTGGGGATCCTGCTTGTGAGCGTGTGCAAATCGGTTCGGGGCCTGCGCCAGACTCAGGGGGCTGGCACGCAGGTAGACCGCATCGCGTATAGGCCGGGGCGGCGGGGCAGGTAAAGCCTTCCCACTAAAGAAATCAGCGCCTTTCCGCTTGTGGTGCGCCGAGGGAATTGCTGCATGGCTATCAGCGGATGGCCTTGCTCGTGGGCTTTTCGCCGATGATGACCCGTCATGGCCTGCTACCATCGGTGCGGGGTTTTGTGGGTGTTGGCCTGCCTCGTGGTGCCGGTCCCCTGATGCTCCCAGAGACCACCCGGCAATACCTGTCCTTCTTGGCCGAACGGGTCCATGATCTGACGCGTTCCGCTTTCGTCCTGACGCCAATCCTGTTTGCTTTCGTTCGCGACCTGCCGGTGGCAGTCCCTTGGGGGATCCGCGCAAGCTGTCGATGGTGGCCTGTCTCGGCCACCCGCTTTACCTGCTGCCCTTGCGGCTCTGGACGAAGCTGGGGCTGCTCGGCCTGAATATCGCCATGCTTGCGCTGACCTTCGCCCTCGCCCTCGCCCCCGGTCTGGTTGCGGTCGGGGTAAAGCCTGCGCATCGTTCCTTGACCGGCGGGCGGGCGGCCGCCCGGTGGACGGCCGCGGCCGGAATCAGAAGCGGATCAGCCCATGTCCTTGTAGGACACTTCCGGCATGTCGCCACCGGAGCCGAGCTTTTCGTGGCGCACGATCAGGCGGTTGAGCGCGTTGACATAGGCCTTGACGCTGGCGACCACGGTGTCGGTATCGGCCGACTGGCCGGTGGTGATCTTGCCGTCTTCCTCGATGCGAACGCTGACGGTGGCCTGTGCATCCATGCCCTCGGTCACCGCGCTGACCTGGTAGAGTTGCAGCACGGCTTCGTTGGGGTAAAGCGCCTTCACCGCGTTGAAGGCGGCATCGACCGGCCCGTCGCCCTGCGCCGTGGCCTGCTTGTCCTCGTTGCCCACGCGCAGGGTGATATCGGCAGACTGGGGCGCCTCGGTGCCGCAGATCACGCGCAGGAATTTCAGTTCCAGGTGATCCTCGGTGCCGGCGGCGGCGGCATCGGTCACAAGCGCGATCAGGTCGTCGTCGAACACCTCCTTCTTGCGGTCGGCCAGTGTCTTGAACCGAACGAAGAGGTCATTGAGCTGGTTGTCGATCATGTCGAAGCCCAGTTCCTTGAGCTTCGCGCGCAACGCTGCCCGACCCGAATGCTTGCCCAACGGCAGCGAGGTGCCCGCCAAGCCGATATCCTCCGGACGCATGATCTCGAACGTGTCGGCGCTTTTCAGCATCCCATCCTGATGGATGCCGGATTCGTGGGCAAAAGCGTTCTTGCCGACGATGGCCTTGTTGGGTTGCACGACGAAGCCCGACACCGTCGAAACGCGGCGCGAGATGTGCATGATCTTGGTGCTGTCGATGCCGGTCGTCCACGGCATGATGTCGTTGCGCGTCTTCAGCGCCATCACGACCTCTTCCAGCGCGGTGTTGCCCGCGCGTTCGCCCAGCCCGTTCACGGTGCACTCGATCTGTCGCGCCCCGCCCGCGACGGCGGCCAGCGCGTTCGCCGTCGCCATGCCGAGGTCATTGTGGCAATGGGTGGCGAAGACGACATCCTCGCCGCCCTCGCAATCCGCGATCAGGCGCCGGATCAGGTCGGCCGATTCGACGGGTGCGGTATAGCCCACGGTATCGGGGATGTTGATCGTGGTGGCGCCGGCCTTGATGGCGATCTCGACCGTACGTTTCAGGAAATCCCACTCCGTCCGCGTCGCGTCCATCGGCGACCATTGCACGTTGTCGCAGAGGTTGCGCGCATGGGTCACGGTTTCGTGGATGCGGTCGGCCATCTCGTCCATGGTCAGGTCTGGAATGGCGCGGTGCTGCGGCGAGGTGCCGATAAAGGTGTGAATGCGCGGGGAATTCGCGTGCTTCACGGCCTCCCAGCACCGGTCGATATCCTTGGGGTTGGCGCGGGCGAGGCCGCAAATGGTGGCCTGCTTGGCCAGCTTGGCAATCTCGGCCACGGCGTTGAAGTCGCCTTCGGAGGCGATGGGAAAGCCGGCCTCTATGATGTCGACGCCCATCTCGTCAAGCAGGCTGGCAATCTCCAGCTTCTCGGAATGGCTCATCGTGGCGCCCGGGCTTTGTTCGCCGTCGCGCAAGGTCGTGTCGAAGATGAACACGCGGTCCTGTTCGGTGGTCATGGGATCAAATCCTTGGTCTTAGCCTGTTTGTCTGTGCGATGATCTCGGCGCTGGTTCCCCCCTGAGCGGTCGCGCCGAAAGGCACGCTCAGAGGCGGCTAAGGAGAAGAAGCGCGCACGGGGCGATGCCACCCTTCAGGGTGGTTCGGGGCAGGATATGGCCGTGCATCGTCATGGGGGTGAATATGTCGCGGGATCGGCACGTTGAAAACCCCTTTTTTCGCGTTTGCGACGGTTGGGCTTTGACCGGGGCAGCGGCTGGGCTAGCTGAACGACCATGACAGAAGAAAGAACACTCATCATCGGCGCTTCGGGTGGCATCGGCTCCGCCTTGGCCGAGATGTCGCAGGCGCGGGGCGAGGTCATCGGCCTGTCGCGCCGCGCCGACGGGCTGGACCTGACCGACGAGGCCAGTATCGAACGGGTGCTTGGCGGGCTTGCGGGCACGTTCGACCGCATCCTTGTCACCACGGGCGCGCTTCAGATTGGCGAGGCCGGGCCGGAAAAGACCATCCGCGCGCTCGACCCGGCCGACATGGCGGCGCAGTTCGCGCTCAACGCCATCGGCCCGGCGCTTGTCTTGAAACACCTTTTGCCGCTGGTCCCGCGCGACCGGCGCAGTGTCGTTGCGGTTCTGTCGGCGCGGGTGGGCTCCATCGGCGACAACCATATCGGCGGCTGGATCAGCTACCGCGCGGCCAAGGCAGCGGTGAACCAGGTGCTGCGCACCTCGGCGATCGAATATGGGCGGCTGCGCAAGCAGGCCATTCTGGTCGCGCTGCATCCCGGCACCGTGCAGACCGACCTGACCGGCCCCTATCTCGGCCGCCACAAGGCGGTGACGCCGCCAGAGGCCGCGGCGAATCTTATCCGCGTGATCGACGGGCTGACGCCGGAGGATAGCGGCCATTTCTTCGACTGGGCCGGCAAACCGGTGCCGTGGTGACCCCGCGCCTCGTTCTGGTGCTGGGCGATCAGGTCTCGGTCCATGTCGCGGCTTTGAAGGCCGCCGACAAGTCGCGCGACGTGGTGGTGATGGCCGAGGTTGCGGATGAGGCCGTCTACGTGCCCCATCACCCCAAGAAGATCGCGTTGCTTTTCGCCGCGATGCGCAAATTCGCGGCACGGCTGGAGGCGGAGGGCTGGCGCGTGGCCTATACCCGGCTTGATGACCCGGACAATGCGGGCTCCATCGGGGGCGAGTTGCTGCGCCGGGCGCAGGGGGTCGGCGCGACGGAGGTGTTGGCGACCGAGCCCGGCGAATGGCGGCTGATCGAGGTGCTGCGCGATCATCCTCTCAAGGTTCACGTTTTGGAAGATGACCGGTTCCTGTGCTCGCACGCGGAATTCGCGGACTGGGCCGAGGGGCGCAAGGCGCTTCGGATGGAGCATTTCTACCGGGAGATGCGGCGCAAGTCCGGCTTTCTGATGGATGGGAACCAGCCCGAGGGCGGGCAGTGGAATTTTGACCACGACAACCGCAAGGGGCCGCCCAAGGGGCTTTCCGGGCCGGTGCCGCCGCGCTTCGACCCGGACGCGGTGACGGATGCGGTGCTGACCCTCGTCGAGGCGCGCTTTGGCCACCATTTCGGCGACCTGCGCCCGTTCCGGTTCGCCACCGACCCCGATCAGGCGCAGCAGGCGTTGGATCATTTCATCGCCCACGCGCTGCCAAGCTTCGGCGATTACCAGGATGCGATGGTGCGCGGGCAGGACTTCCTCTTTCACGCGGTGCTGTCGGCCTACATCAATGCCGGGCTGCTTGACCCGCTCGACGCATGTCGCCGGGCCGAGGCCGCCTATCGCGCGGGCGATGCGCCACTCAATGCCGCCGAGGGGTTCATCCGCCAGATCATCGGCTGGCGCGAATTCGTGCGCGGGGTCTATTTCCGCGAGGGGCCGGGCTATGCCGCGCGCAACGCGCTTGGCCATGACCGCAAGCTGCCGCCGGTTTACTGGGGCGCCGAGACCAAGATGCGCTGCATGTCAGAGGCCATCGACGTCACAAGGCGCGAGGGCTATGCGCACCACATCCAGAGGCTGATGGTGACCGGGAATTTCGCGCTGTTGGCCGGGATCGACCCGCACGATGTGCATGAATGGTACCTCGCGGTTTACGCCGATGCCTATGAATGGGTCGAGGCGCCCAATACGGTGGGGATGAGCCAGTTCGCCGATGGCGGGGTGGTCGGGTCGAAGCCCTATGTCTCCTCTGGCAATTACCTCGCCAAGATGTCGGACTACTGCAAGAGTTGCGCCTACGGCGTGAAGGTCAAGACCGGGCCCGATGCCTGCCCGTTCAACCTGCTTTACTGGGATTTCCTGACACGCCACCGCGACCGCTTCGCGAGGAACCCGCGCATGGCGCAGATCTATCGCACATGGGACCGCATGGACGCGGCCAAGCGCGACACGATCCTGTCGGAGGCCCGGACATTTCTGGATCGGCTGGACGCTGGCGATCCGGTCTGATCACTCGCCGTTCTCTGTCGGCGCCTCGGGTGCGTCCGGTGTGTCCTCCGCGTCTGCGTCGGCGGCCTCCTCTTCAATCGGCTCCCCGTCTGAGGTGGTCACCAGCCGACCGTCTTCCCACTCGCCCTGCACGACGCGCGCATCGCGGTCCTCCGTCTCGGCATAGGTCATGGTGCCTGCGCCCTGCCGGCTGCCGTTCACGAATTCGCCTTGGTAGACATCGCCATTGGCATAGGTGGCGCGGCCCTGGCCGCTGATCTCGCCCTCGCGCCATTCGCCGGTATAGGTGAAGCCATCGGGCATGGTCAGCGTGCCGGTCCCGTGGCGCTGACCGGCGACGAACTCGCCCTCGTAGGCGGTGCCATCGGCGTAGGTGGCGATGCCCTGCCCGTGGCGCAGCCCGTCCTGCCACGCGCCTTCGTAGCGGTAGCCGTCGGTGAAGGTCATTACCCCCTGCCCGTGTTGGCGCGCATTCTGGAACTGCCCCTCGTAGACCAGCCCGTTGGCATAGCGGGCCACGCCGAAGCCCTCGATCACACCCTCGACCCAGTCGCCTTCGTAGGTCGAGCCATCCTCGTAGGTGATCGTGCCCCGGCCATGGGCAAGGTCGTCGCGGAACGTACCCTCGTAGACCGAGCCATCGGGGTACGTCACGCGGCCCTCGCCCTCGATTCGTCCGTCGATCCATTGGCCGGTATAGACATATCCGTCGGAGCCGCGAAACTCGCCCTGCCCATGGCGGCGGTCATTCTGGAATTCGCCCTCGTATCGGTCGCCATTGGCATAGCGCACGATGCCGGTGCCATGGCGTTCGCCGCTGACAAGCTCCCCCTCGTACACATCGCCGTTGGGCTGGGTGAGCGTACCGCGACCGTTGATCTCGCCCGCTTGCCACTCGCCTTCGTAGATCACGCCGTCGGGCAGTTCCAGCCGGCCCTGCCCCTGCCGCTGTCCGTTCTCGAACTCGCCTTCGTAGACGGCACCGTCGGGGTAGGTGATCCGGCCCTGGCCATGTTTCAGGCCGTTGACCCATTGCCCCTCGTAGCGGTAGCCGTTTGGGCTGTCCATCGTGCCGGTGCCGTGGTGCAGCGCGTTGCGAAAGCCGCCTTCGTAGCGCACGCCGTTGGCATAAAGCGCGACGCCTTGCCCGTTGATGCGCCCCTCGGACCATTCGCCTTCATAGGTGGACCCATCGGCAAAGGTGATGCGACCGAACCCTTCGGGCCGGCCCTCGGCAAAGCTGCCCTCGAATACGGACCCATCGGGGAAGACCGCGCGCCCCTGACCGCGGATCTCGCCATCGACCCATTCGCCGGTATATTCGTAGCCATTGGGCAGCCGGTAGGTGCCGGTCCCGTGCTGGACCCCGTTGCGGAAGGTGCCCTCATAGATGCCGCCACCCTCGTATTGGTGGATCTCGATCTCGTCCTCGTCCTGCGCCCATGACGCAAGGGGCAGCATCACGGCGATGCCGCATGCCGCAAAGATCCGAAGAAGCGCGCCCCGACCTGTCTGGCTCACCTGTCTGCCCCCTGAAAGGTTCCTGTTGCCCCTCGCAAACCTAGTGGAGGGGGCATGGCCTCGCAATGTCTTTTGCCCGCAGGTCCTTGGCGACGGGCGGCGATCTGCTAAAACCCACCCGAAACACCCCGGCGAGAGGCCCCATGCCCGACAGATTCCGCGTCACGCTTGCACAACTCAACGCCACGGTCGGCGGGCTGGAGGCCAACGCCGCCAAGGCCCGCGACACGTGGCAGGCGGCAAAGGATGCAGGCGCCGACCTCGTCGCGCTGCCCGAGATGTTCATCACCGGCTACCAGCTGCAGGATCTCGTGCGCAAACCCGCCTTTGCCGCCGACGTGGCGCGGGTGCTGGACAGGCTGGCCGCGGATTGCGCCGACGGCCCCGCGATGGCGATCGGGGGGCCGTGGCAAGGCCCCGACAAGCCCTTCAACGCCTACTTCATCCTTGAAGGCGGCAAGGTGCGGGCGCAGGTGCTCAAGCATCATCTGCCAAATTACAACGTCTTCGACGAGAAACGCTATTACCATGCGGGCGGAATGCAGGGGCCGGTCGAGATCGGCCAGGTGCGCATCGGCTTTCCGATCTGCGAGGATTGCTGGTTCGAGGATGTCTGCGAGACGCTGGCCGAAACCGGGGCCGAGATCCTGCTGGTGCCCAACGGATCGCCCTATCACCGGGGCAAGATGAATATCCGGCAGGCGATGACGGTGGCACGGGTGGTGGAGACCGGCCTGCCGCTTGCCTACCTCAACCTGACCGGCGCGCAGGATGACCAGATCTTCGACGGGGCCAGCTTCGTGCTGAACCCCGGTGGCGGGCTGGCGGTGCAGATGCCGTTCATGGATGAGGCCCTGACCCATGTCGATTTCATCCGCACTCCAGACGGCTGGCGTGCCGATGAGGGAGAGAAGGCCCACCTGCCCGATGAATGGGAGGCCGATTACCGCTGCATGGTCGAGGCCGTGCGCGACTACCTTGGCAAGACCGGGTTCTCCAAGGTCGTCCTCGGCCTCTCGGGCGGGGTCGATTCCGCCATCGTGGCGGTGATCGCCGCTGATGCGCTCGGGCCGGACAACGTCCGCTGCGTGATGCTGCCCTCGGAATACACCTCGCAAGCGTCGCTTGACGATGCGTCCGCTGTTGCACACGCGCTTGGCACAAGGCTCGATACCGTCCCGATCACCGCCCCGCGCGCCGGGGTGACGGAGGCGCTTTCGGACCTCTTCGCCGGGACCGAGCCGGGCATCGCCGAGGAAAACATCCAGTCCCGCCTGCGCGGGGTGATCCTGATGGCGTTGTCCAACAAGTTCGGTGAAATGCTGCTGACCACCGGCAACAAGTCCGAGGTGGCCGTGGGATACGCCACGATCTACGGCGACATGGCGGGCGGCTACAACCCGATCAAGGACCTCTACAAGACCCGCGTGTTCGAAACCTGCCGCTGGCGCAATGCCAACCATCGCCCGTGGATGCTGGCCCCGGCGGGCGAGGTCATCCCGCCGCAGGTGATCGACAAACCGCCCACGGCGGAGTTGCGCGAGGATCAAAAGGACGAGGATAGCCTGCCGCCCTACGCGGTGCTGGACGTGATCCTTGAAATGCTGATCGACAAGGAAGCCTCGGTCGCCGACGTGGTGGCCATGGGTTTTGAGCGCGAGACGGTGAAGAAGGTGGAGCACCTGCTCTACATCTCGGAATACAAGCGCTTCCAGTCCGCGCCCGGCGCGCGACTGACCGAACGCGCCTTCTGGCTCGACCGGCGTTACCCGATCGTGAACCGCTGGCGCGACCCGGGGTAGCGGTCACCTTTCCGCGCGGTCGGGCGCGTCATCGCAAGGCGCCCGCCAAAAGCTGGCGAGGACGCTTCATTCCCACCACGGGTCGATCGCGGCGATATCGTCATCGGACCAGCCGAAATGGTGCGCCAGTTCATGCACCAGAACGTGGCCGATCAGCGCCCCGAGCGGGACATCGCCGCGATCCGCCCATTCCTCCAGGATCGGGCGACGGAAAAGCCAGATCGCGTCTGGCCCCATGGGCTGATCCAGCACCGATTTCTCGGTCAGGGGGATGCCGTCGTAAAGGCCCGTCAGGTCGTAGGCGTTCTCGATCTGCATCTCGCGCAGGATGTCGTCGCCGGCGAAATCCTCGACCCGGATCACGACCTGCAGGGCCGCCTTGCGGTAGGGCTCCGGCAGGGACAGCAGTGCCTGTTCGGCAAGTTTCTCGAAACAGGCGAGGTCGGGGGGACAAAGTTGGGCCCAATCGGTCATGGACCCCTTTTGCGCGACGCGGCGCCGCTTGGGAAGGGGTCAGGTCATGAACTGGCCCTGTTCCGGCACCCAGGCAAAGCCGTCGCCGTGGCTGTCGACGAAGCCGAGCGCCGGGAAGGGCATGTGATAGCCGATCGCCGGAATCCGGTCGGCGGCGATCATCCCCAGCACGCGGCGCCGGCTTTCGGCGGCCATCGCCTTGTCGGCGTCGAAGCGCACCTCCCAGTCGGGATGGGCCAGCGACCAGACCGGGTGGTTGGCGAGATCGGCAAACAGCATCAGCTGCGCGCCGTCGCTTTCGATGTGGAACCCCATATGGCCGGGCGTGTGGCCGTAGGCGGCGACCGAGGTGATGCCGCTTGCCACGTCCTGGTCCGGCTCAAGGAAGGTCATCCGCTCGGCCAGTGGGCGCACCTTCGCCTCGAACCCGTCATTGCCCGCGGCGGCCCAATGGTCGAATTCCACCCGTCCGGTGACATAGCGGGCGTTGGCGAAGGTCGGGCCGGAATCGCCCGAAAGGCCGCCGATATGGTCGCCATGCATATGCGTCAGCACCACGGTATCGACCTGATCGGGGGCATAGCCCGCCTCGGCCAGCGCGCCGGTGATGCCGGCTTGGTCGAGCCCGGTGTCGAACAGGATCAGCTCTGCCCCGGTATTGACCACGACGGGCGTGAAGAAGAACTGCGACACCTCGGTCGAAAGGTGATTTTCCGCGCTGACGCGGGCGAATTCCTCTTCGCTGATATTCATGCCGAAGATGGATTGCGGGTTTTCGCGCGGGGTGGTGCCAGCCAGAAGGGTTGTCACCTCGAACCCGCCAAGGGTAAAGCGCCGGTGGCGCGCGAAGGAGGCGCCCATCGTCGGCGCCTCTGCCCGCGCGACCGTTGTGGCACTGGCCAGGAACGGCGTGGCAAGCGACAGTTTCATGAGGGTGCGTCGGTCGAGTGTCATCGGGGTCTCCCTGTCCGGTTTGGCTCTTCGCCGGGTGAAGATAACGCATTACGGTGTCGGGGCCGCGCCGCTGACGCGAACGTGATCGAGATTTGTCGCAGGCGTGGCGGCTTGCACATCGCCGGAAGCGGCAGATAGTAGGTGCATGACCCCCAAGCTTCTGACCACGCTGAAAACCTATAACCGGGCCCTGTTCCTCGGTGACCTTTCGGCCGGGATAACGGTGGCGATGGTGGCGTTGCCGCTGAGCTTGGCCATCGCCATCGCGTCCGGCGCCGACCCGGCCACAGGGCTGATCACGGCCATCGTCGGGGGCTTGCTGATTTCCCTGTTTGGCGGCAGCCGGGTGCAGATCGGCGGGCCGACCGGGGCGTTCATCGTCGTCGTGTACGGCGTGATTGCCGAGCACGGCCATGACGGGCTGATCCTTGCGACGCTGATGGCGGGCGGGATCCTTCTGGTCGCGGGGGCCCTGCGCGCGGGGCGCCTGATCTCGTATATTCCGGAGCCGGTGATCCACGGATTTACCATCGGCATCGCGGTGATCATCGCCACAAGCCAACTCAAGGATTTCCTCGGGCTCGGCATGGAGGCGGTCCCGGCCGAGTTCTTTGAAAAGCTGCACGCCATGTGGCAGGCCCGCGCGACGGTCAGCCCCGCGGCGCTTGGCATCGGGGGGCTGACCATGCTGCTGATCGTGGCGCTGCGCCGGATGCTCCCGCGGTTTCCGGGGTTGATCGTGGCGGTCGCGGTGACCTCGGCCCTTGCATATGCGCTTGACCTGCCCGTCGACACGATCCGGTCGCGCTTCGGCGACCTGCCCGCGACCCTGCCGGTGCCGCACTGGCCCGAGATAACCCATGAGCGTGTGATCACCCTGCTGCCCTCGGCTTTCGTCATCGCGTTTCTCGCCGGGGTGGAATCGCTGCTGTCGGCAATGGTGGCTGACAGGATGATCGGCAGCCGCCACCGGTCGAACGCCGAGGTGCTGGCGCAGGGCGCGGCCAATATCGGATCGGCCCTGTTCGGCGGGTTGCCCGCGACCGGGGCGATCGCGCGCACGGCCACCAACGTGCGCGCGGGCGGCAAGACGCCGGTGGCCGGGCTGGTTCACGCGGTGACGATCCTTGTCGTGATGCTGGTCGCGGCCCCGCTGGCGGGCTATCTTGCGATGCCGGCCTTGGCCGGTGTCCTGCTGCTGACCGCGTGGAACATGAGCGAACCGCAGCACTGGCGCGACCACGCGGCGCTGCCCCGGTCCGACCTCTTCGTGCTGCTGCTGACCCTTGTGCTGACGGTGGTGGCCGATCTGACCGTTGCCATCGGGGTCGGCGTGGCCGTGGGACTTGCCCTGCGCCTGCGCCGCCGCAATGTGCCGCCCGCCGATTGGCACCCGCCCGACCGCTAGGCCCGGCCATGGACAAACCGTCGCGGCTGTGAAACAGCATCGCCCGCACATGAAGGAGGCTGCGCCCCATGACCGTCACCCGTTTCGCCCCGTCCCCGACCGGGTATTTGCATGTCGGGAACCTGCGCACCGCGCTGTTCAACTTCCTGATCGCCCGCAAGGCCGGGGGCCGCTTCATCCTGCGCCTCGACGACACCGACCCGGAGCGGTCGAAACCCGAATATGCCGACCAGATCCAGCGCGATCTGGAATGGCTGGGCCTGACATGGGACCGGGTCGAGCGGCAATCCGAGCGGCTGGATCGCTACGCTGCCGCCGCCGACGCGCTGCGCGAGAAGGGCCGGTTCTACGAGGCGTGGGAAACGCCGACCGAGCTGGACCTGAAGCGCAAGAAACAGATGAACATGGGCCAGCCACCGGTTTATGACCGCGCCGCGCTGCGCCTTTCCGATGACGAGAAAGCCGCCATGCGGGCGGAACGGGGGCAGGGCCACTGGCGGTTCAAGCTGGACCATGAACGGATCGAGTGGACAGACGGCATCCTTGGCCCGCTGTCCATCGACGCGGCCAGCGTGTCGGACCCGGTGCTGATCCGGCAGGACGGGCAGGTGCTTTACACGCTGGCCTCGGTCGTCGACGACACCGAGATGGGCGTAACCCACGTGGTGCGGGGATCGGACCACGTGACCAACACCGCGACGCAGATCCAGATCATGGCGTCGCTGGGGTTCGCGCCGCCTGCTTTCGCGCATCACTCCCTGCTGACCGGCCCGCAAGGGGAGGCGCTGTCGAAACGGCTGGGCACCCTTGCGCTCAAGGACCTGCGTGAAAACGGGGTGGAGCCGATGGCGCTGCTGTCGCACATGGCGCGGATCGGCTCGTCGCAGCCGGTGGCGCTGTGCGACACGGTTGATGACTTGGCGGCGGGTTTCGATCTGGATCACTTCGGATCGGCGCCGACCAAGTTCGATGTCGATGACCTCTACCTGCTGACCGCGCGCTACCTGCATGGCCAGCCGCTCTCGGCCGTCGCGGATGATATCGCCGCGCTTGGCGTGCCCGACGACCTGGCCGAGACCTTCTGGACCGTCGCGCGCGACAACATCACCACGCGCCACGACCTTGCCGGCTGGTGGCGCCTGTTCCACGACGGGGCCGAGCCGCTGGTGGCCGAGGAGGACCGTGATTTCGTGGCCCAGGCCTTCGCGCTGCTGCCCGAACCGCCCTATGGCCCGACCACGTGGAAGGACTGGACCGACGCGGTGAAAGAGGCAACCGGGCGCAAGGGCAAGGGGCTGTTCATGCCGCTGCGCAAGGCCGTGACGGGGCTGGAGCGGGGGCCGGAAATGGCCGACGTGATGCAGCTGTTGCAGAAGAAGCCGACGCTCTGACGGTGGCATCGGCGCAGACTGGCTGTGCGCCCTTGAGGGTCGCCTTGCGTTGGCAGAGCACCACTTAAAGCCCGGAGACCGGGAGGCATCGGCAATCGTGGCGCAAGAGCAGGCGACATTCCTGAAGGGCAACCTTTTCGGCCACATCACGGTGATGTCGCTGACCGCCTCGATTGGGCTGATGGCGGTGTTCCTTGTCGATTTCGTTGACATGATCTTCATCTCGATGCTGGGCAAGGCGGAACTGGCC
The DNA here is from genome assembly GCA_003428585.1 of Nioella halotolerans. Lineage (GTDB taxonomy): Bacteria > Pseudomonadota > Alphaproteobacteria > Rhodobacterales > Rhodobacteraceae > Nioella > Nioella halotolerans. Next base: position 41,621 of record QVQC01000046.1, on the reverse strand, counting down.
GCCGCCGTTGGCTATGCCGGGGCGATCCTGTTCTTCACCTCCTCTTTCGGGATCGGCATGTCGATCGCGGCGGGGGCGCTGGTGGCGCGCGCGCTCGGTGCAGGGGACGGCGACGAGGCACGGATGCGGGCCACCACCGCCCTGATCTACGGCTTTGCGTTCGGGGCCGTTTTCGCCGCCGTGGTCTGGGCCAACCTGCGCGGCCTGACCGGGCTTGTCGGCGCCAGCGGAGAGACACAGGCGCTGGCCGTGGGCTATCTGCGAATCGTGATCCCGAGCCTGCCGCTATTGCTGGTGGGTATGGTCGGCAGCGCCATCTTGCGCGCCCATGGTGCCGCGCGGCGGGCGATGTGGGTGACGGTAACCGGCGGCATCGTCAACGCGGTGCTGGACCCGATCCTGATCTTCGGGCTCGACCTCGAACTGACCGGCGCAGCGCTGGCCAGCTTCGCCTCAAGGGTGGCGATCGCGGTCGCGGCCATCTTGCCGATCCTGCGCCATCACGGCGGCTTCGCGCGCCCCGGAACGGTAGATTTCGCCAAGGATTTCAAACCCATATTCTCACTCGCCGCGCCCGCCATCCTGACCCAACTGGCGACGCCGGCGGGGCAGGCCTATGTCACGCGGGCGATGGCGGAGTTCGGCGAGGAGGCGGTCGCGGGGCTGGCCGTCATATCGCGGCTGACGCCGGTGGCCTTCGGCACGATCTTCGCGCTGTCGGGGGCGGTCGGGCCCATCATCGGGCAGAATTTCGGGGCCGGGGATTTCAAGCGGGTGCGGCGCGCCTATCTCGCCGCGCTCGCGTTCACCGCGCTCGTGGTCGTGGCGGTAGCGCTAATCCTCTACGCGCTGCGCGGGCCGATCGGGGCGCTGTTCCAGGTCGAGGGCGTGTCGCGCGACCTTCTTTACCTGTTCTGCGGTCCGCTGGCTTTGGCGTGGTTTTTCAACGGGATGGTCTTCGTTTCCAACGCCAGTTTCAACAATCTCGGCCACCCGTTGCAATCCACGTGGATCAACTGGGGCCGGCACACGGCAGGCACGATTCCCTTCGTCATCCTGTTCGCCGGATGGTTCGGCGCGGCGGGGGTGCTGATCGGGCAGGCGGTGGGCGGCGTGCTGTTCGGGCTGCTGTCGGCGTGGTTGGCGATGCGGGTCATCGCGCGCGAGGAGGCACCGCGTGAAAGGGCCCCGTTCCAGCGCCACGCGCGGCTGATGCAACTGTTCTTCAACCGCCGCTGAGGCCCGAAACAGGGGGGCGCCCCCCGTGCACCATGCGTGCACCCCCCGTGCACCCGCCGTGCAGACAGTTTCGCTCCGGCCCGGCTTGTTCCGTGCCCCGGTTGGGCGCGCGAGGTGCGGCGCGTCACCGCGCCGGCGGGCGACGGTGTGACCAAGGTCCACCCTGATGCCAGCAATCTGCACGCGACGCACGTTGCCCCTGCCTGCCGCGCCTCCGCCGGTCAGGCCAAGGCCCGGCCTGCGGCTATGCCCAGGGTGGGGGCATGACCCGGGACCGCTGGCCCTGAATGGGCCTCCCCCTGCGCGTCACTTGGCTGGTGTTCCACGGGCAGCCTTCCGCCTGATAGCCTGTGACCTTGCGACCCGCTGCAAATCCGCGACCTCGTCATTTTCATCGACGATTTCGGCGCCGAGCAAAGTTTCTATGACGTCTTCCATGGTCACAAGGCCGGCCGTGCCACCAAATTCGTCTTCGACCAGTGCGATATGCGCCTCGCTCTCCATCAGCAGGTCGAACAGCGTATCGAGGTCGGTCTTTTCCGGGATGCGCTGAATATCACGCATGAAGTCTGAAACGGTCTTGTCTTTGCCATCGCGCAAACCGGCCAGAAAAAGGTCGCGCGTCAGAACGAAGCCTTTCACGTCATCGATGTTCTCGCCGGTGACGATATAGCGAGACACCGGAAACGTGTCCCGGGCACTCACGACGGCACCGACTGCTTCCTCAGCGCCGAGATGTTCGATGACCGTGCGCGGCGTCATGATCTCGTTGGCCGCGATCTCCGAAAGGCGAAACAGGTTGGTTACAACGCGCGTCTCATCTTCCTCGACCACCCCGAGACGTTGGCCCGCGGTTGTCAGCGCCGTGATCTCGTGGCGTGAGACCTCTGCGTGGCGCTCACCGCCGGTCAGCAGACGTGTTATCGTCTGGCTCATCCAGACCAAGGGCAGCTGAAGGATGATCAGCCAAGGCAGTACCCGGACCGCGAAGGGGGCCAGACCACGCCAATAGGTGGCGCCCAGCGTCTTGGGTATGATCTCGGACAGGACGAGAATGCCAAAGGTCAATACGGCGGAGAAGATCCCCACGCCGGTATCATCGAACACGACGGCAGCCTGTGCACCGGCCCCGGTGGCGCCGACGGTATGTGCAATCGTGTTGAGCGAAAGGATCGCGGCGAGCGGGCGTTCGATATCAGCCCGCAACGTCCTGAGTTTCTTCGCAAGACTCGGCTGCTCCTCCTCGGCGGCTTCGACAAAGGATGGCGTGATGGAGAGCAGGACTGCTTCGAGGATCGAGCAAAGGAACGACACCCCGATCGCCAGCAGAACAAAGATAATCAGCAATGTCATCGTGGTGTCTTTCGTTTCCTGAATTCAATACTCCTCACCTATAGCATCCCCGATCCGGTTCCAAGGACTGCCCGGGCAGGCAACCGTCATCCGACGGGTTTGCATGGGATACTTGCCTTCCGACCTCGCGTCCGCTTTAACGCGGGCGTCTCGTGTCAGGGGCTGACCACGAGACTGGCCGCGGATCGCGGAGGCGACCGACGCGCCGCATCCGCGGGGAACCGCCGCGCTCGGCGCCGTGGCGCCACATGTTCGAAGGATCCCATGCCGTGGCACACGGGCATCACCATCATCACCATCACGTCGATCCGGAGGCCGGCGACCGCCGGGTCATCGCCGCGGTTGTCGTCAACCTTGGGCTGACCATCGCGCAAATCATCGGCGGCATCCTGTCCGGATCGCTTGCCCTGATTGCCGATGCGCTGCACAACTTTTCCGACGCGATATCGCTTCTGATCGCCTTTGCCGCGCGCAAGATCGCCCGCCGGCCGCGCGACGCGACGATGACCTTCGGCTATGGCCGGGCCGAGACGGTCGCCGCCCTGATAAATTACACCACGCTTATCCTCATCGGCCTCTACCTTCTATACGAGGCGGGGGCGCGGTTCCTCGATCCGCAACCTGTCGAAGGGTGGCTCATCGTGATCGTGGCCGGGATCGCGCTGGTGGTCGACCTGGTGACCGCGATGCTGACCTTTGCCATGTCGAAGACCAGCATGAACATCCGGGCGGCGTTCCTGCACAACGTGGCGGATGCGCTCGGTTCTGTCGCGGTGATCGTCGCGGGGGTCTTGATCCTGTTGTTCGGCTGGTGGGTCGTGGACCCGATCCTGACTGTGCTGATCGCCGGGTATATCCTGTGGCAATCGGTCCGCGAGATCGGGCCGGTCATGCGCGTGCTGATGCTGGGCAGCCCCCCGGAGATCGAAACGGAAGCCGTCCTTCAGGCGGTGCGCGACACGGAGGGCGTCTCGGGTATTCACCATGCCCATTTCTGGCAGATGACGGAGGCGCGGGCGTCGCTGGATGCCCATGTCGTGATCGAAGAGGGGGCGTGGACGCGCGCGGACGCGGTCAAGGCGGCGATCAAGGCGCGGCTGCGCGACACTTTCGGAATCGACCATTCGACGCTTGAACTGGAATGCGCCCGGCATGCCTGTGTCGAGGCAACGACATTCGGGGGCGCGAATCGCGATGCGCCCGGCAGAACGTAGCCGGGCGTCGGCGGGCCTTGCATGGCGGGCGCGAGGGGCGGCCACGGGGTCCGGCGGCAGAGGCTTGCAACCGGGCCGCCGCGAGGCTATACGCCTCCGGTGGCCCGGCAGGGTCCGAGACTCACATTCATGATATGCCGTGTTTGGCCCCGTCATCGCTTCGGGGGTCAGTTCCGGCGAAGGAGAAGCGACATGAAACTCAACGAACTGCGCGACAACCCGGGCGCGACCAAGAAAGCCAAGCGCGTCGGCCGCGGCCCCGGCTCCGGCAAGGGCAAGACCGCCGGGCGCGGCATCAAGGGCCAGAACTCCCGCTCCGGCGTGGCGCATAACGGCTTCGAAGGCGGGCAGATGCCGCTTTACATGCGGCTGCCCAAGCGTGGCTTCAACAAGCCCAACCGCAAGCAGTTCGCGGTCGTCAACCTTGGCCTGATCCAGAAATTCGTGGACGAGGGCAAGCTGGACGCCGGCGCCGCGATCACCGAGGATGCGCTGGTCGCCTGCGGCCTCGTGCGGCGCAAGCTTGACGGTGTGCGGGTGCTGGCCAAGGGCGAGGTGGCAAGCAAGCTGACCCTCGAAGTTACCGGCGCTTCGAAATCGGCCGTCGAGGCCGTCGAGAAGGCTGGTGGCAGCCTGAAAACGGCACAAGCGGCCGCGGCTGAATAACCCTCTGGCCGGGCGCCGGCCCGATCAATGCTTGTGAGCGGCCCCCTGACCGCTTACATGGTTGCAACGTTCTTCCCGCGCCGCGAGATCGAACCCGGTTTCGCGGCGCCGTCATGAGAGAGACGCTATGGCATCTGCTGCGGAGCAAATGGCCGCGAACCTGAGCTGGAAGACATTCGGCAAGGCGACCGAACTGCGCCAGCGAATCCTGTTCACCATCGGCCTCCTGATCATCTACCGGCTGGGCACCTATATCCCGGTGCCGGGCATCGATGGCGCCGCGTTGCGCGATTTCATCGAGCAGGCGCAGGGCGGCATCGGCGACATGATCAACATGTTCACCGGCGGCGCGATCGGGCGGATGGGGGTCTTTGCCCTCGGCATCATGCCCTATATCTCGGCCTCGATCATCGTGCAGCTGATGACGGCCATGGTGCCGGCACTGGAACAGATCAAGAAAGAGGGCGAACAGGGCCGCAAGAAGATCAACCAGTATACCCGCTATGGCACGGTTCTGCTGGCGACCTTCCAAGCCTACGGGCTTGCGGTCAGTCTTGAAGCCGGCGACATGGTCACCGACCCGGGCTGGTTCTTCCGGGCGGCCTGCGTGATCACGCTGGTCGGCGGCACCATGTTCCTGATGTGGCTGGGTGAGCAGATCACCGCGCGCGGCATCGGCAACGGCATCTCGTTGATCATCTTCGTCGGCATCATCGCCGAAATTCCCGGCGCGCTGGCGCAGTTCTTCGAACAGGGGCGGACGGGCGCGATCAGCACGCCGACCGTTCTGGGCATTATCGTGATGCTTCTGGGCACCCTGACCTTCGTGGTGTTCATGGAGCGAAGTCTGCGCAAGATCCACATCCAGTATCCGCGCCGGCAGGTCGGCATGAAGGTCTACGACGGCGGGTCCAGCCACCTGCCGATCAAGGTCAACCCGGCGGGCGTTATCCCGGCGATCTTCGCGTCGTCGCTGTTGCTGCTGCCAACCACGATTTCCACCTTCTCGGGGCAGGATTCGGGCCCGGTGATGCAGTGGATCCTTGCCCTTTTCGGCCCCGGACAGCCGCTTTACCTGCTGTTCTTCGCGGGCATGATCATCTTCTTCACCTATTTCTACACGCTCAACGTGTCGTTCAAGGTGGAGGATGTCGCCGACAACCTGAAGAACCAGAACGGCTTTGTCCCCGGTATCCGGCCCGGCCCGAAGACGGCGGAATATCTTGAATACGTGGTGAACCGCACCCTTGTCCTCGGCTCCGGCTACCTTGCGCTTGTCGTCCTGATGCCCGAGGTTATCCGCACGCAGCTGTCGATCACGGCCTTTTTCGGTGGCACCTCGATCCTCATCATCGTGTCGGTGGGGATGGATACGGTGCAACAGGTCCAATCGCACCTGCTGGCCCATCAATACGAGGGCCTGATCGAGAAATCGCAGCTGCGTGGGCGCAAGTCCGGCGGCGGCAAGAAACGAAAAGGACCGTCGCGCCGATGAACATCATTCTTCTGGGGCCACCGGGGGCCGGAAAGGGCACACAGGCCAGCCGCCTTGTCGAAACCCGCGACATGATCCAGCTATCGACCGGCGACATGCTGCGCGAGGCCAAGACCAGCGGGACGGAGATGGGCAAGATCGTCGCCGAGGTGATGGATCGCGGCGACCTCGTGACCGACGAGATCGTGATCGGCCTGATCCGCGAAAAGCTGGATGGCGACAACAAGGGCGGCTTCATCTTCGACGGGTTCCCGCGCACCCTTGCGCAGGCTGATGCGCTTTCCGATCTGCTGGCAGAAAAGGGTGATCGTCTGGATGCCGTGATCGAGATGCGGGTCGATGACGAAACGCTTGTGCAGCGTATCCTCGGGCGGGCCAGGGAAGCGGAGGCTGCGGGCAACGCGGCGCGTGCCGACGATAACGAGGACAGCATCCGCACGCGTTTGATGGCCTACTACAAGCAGACGGCGCCGCTGATCGGCTACTACCATGCGAAGGGCATGTTGTCGTCGGTTGACGGGCTGGGCGGTATCGACGAGGTTGCCGGCGAAATCCAGAAAGTTCTTGACAAGGCGTGAATCCGCCCTTGACCCGGGATTGCAAAGCGCCTATCCGCAGGTTTCCTGCAAGGGAATCGTGAGGCTGGCGGGACTCGTGCCCGTTTCCCCCCCCCTCGCATGTATTAGCTCGCTGGCCCGCAGGCTGACCGCCTCGGGCCTTCGGTTGTGAAAAAAGGTTCTGGGGCTACGGAACCGCAACGAAAAGGAAGACTACGTGGCACGTATTGCTGGCGTGAACATCCCCACTGCCAAGCGCGTTCCGATCGCGCTGACCTATATCACGGGCATTGGCCCATCCTCCGCGCGCACGATTTGCGACGCGGTGAACATCGACCATTCGCGGCGTGTGAACGAGCTTTCGGATACCGAGCTGGTGGCGATCCGCGAACATATCGACGAGAACTTCACCGTCGAGGGCGACCTGCGCCGCGAAGTGCAGATGAACGTCAAGCGCCTGATGGACCTTGGCTGCTATCGCGGCTTGCGCCATCGCCGCAACCTGCCCGTGCGCGGACAGCGCACCCACACCAACGCACGCACGCGCAAGGGCCCCGCGAAGGCCATTGCCGGCAAGAAGAAGTAAGGGAGGGCAGGAAACATGGCACGCGATCGTCGTCCCGCAAAGCGCAAGGCCTCGAAGAACATCGCCGCCGGTGTGGCGCATGTGAATTCGAGCTTCAACAACACCAAGATCCTGATTTCCGACGTACAGGGCAACGCCATTGCATGGTCGTCCGCCGGCACGATGGGCTTCAAGGGTAGCCGCAAATCCACCCCCTATGCCGCGCAGATGGCCGCAGAAGACGCGGGCAAGAAGGCACAGGAACACGGCATGAAGACGCTGGAAGTGGAAGTGCAGGGGCCCGGCTCCGGCCGCGAGAGCGCGCTGCGCGCGTTGGCCGCCGTGGGTTTTCAGATCTCGGCGATCCGCGACGTGTCGCCGATGGCCCATAATGGCTGCCGTCCGCCGAAGCGCCGCCGCGTCTGATCTTGCGAATTCCCCCGCGGGCCGTGTGCAAGTCACGCGGCCCGCGGGTTTGTCATTATGAACCTCGAGCGTTCCGGGCATCGGATCTGCCCGCGAACAGGAATGGAGGCGACACATGATCCACAAGAATTGGCAAGAGCTGATCAAGCCCACGCAACTGGTGGTCAACCCCGGCAACGACCCCGCGCGTCAGGCGACCGTCATCGCCGAACCGCTGGAGCGGGGCTTCGGCCTGACGCTGGGCAACGCGCTGCGCCGCGTGTTGATGGCATCGCTGCAGGGCGCGGCCATCACCAGTGTGCAGATCGACAACGTGCTGCACGAGTTTTCCTCTATCGCCGGTGTACGCGAGGACGTGACCGACGTGGTCCTGAACCTCAAGGGCGTCGCCCTGCGCATGGATGTCGAGGGGCCGAAGCGGATCTCGGTCTCGGCCAAGGGGCCCAAGGTGGTCACCGCCGGCGACATCTCGGAAAGTGCCGGCATCCAGGTGCTGAACCGCGACCACGTGATCTGCCACCTCGACGAGGGCGCCGACCTGTTCATGGAATTCACCGTGAATACCGGCAAGGGCTATGTCTCGGCCGAGAAGAACCGGCCCGAGGATGCGCCGATCGGCCTGATCTCGATCGATGCGATCTATTCGCCGGTCAAGAAGGTCAGCTACGATGTGCAGCCCACCCGCGAAGGGCAGGTTCTGGATTATGACAAGCTGACGCTCAAGCTGGAAACCGATGGCTCGGTCACCCCCGAGGACGCGGTGGCCTATGCCGCGCGCATCCTTCAGGATCAGCTGTCGATCTTCGTCAACTTCGACGAGCCCGAGGCCGCCGGCCGCCAGGACGACGATGACGACCTGGAATTCAACCCGCTTCTGCTGAAGAAGGTGGACGAACTGGAACTGTCGGTCCGGTCGGCCAACTGCCTGAAGAACGACAACATCGTCTATATCGGCGACCTGATCCAGAAAACCGAAGCCGAGATGCTGCGCACCCCGAACTTCGGGCGCAAGTCGCTGAACGAGATCAAGGAAGTGCTGTCCGGTATGGGGCTGCACCTTGGTATGGACATCGTCGATTGGCCCCCCGACAATATCGAGGATCTGGCCAAGAAGTTCGAAGACAACTTCTGACCGGGGTGGGCAGACGGCCCATCCTACGCGACACCGGGTCGGGGCGCCTTCGCAGCCCGACCCGTCAATGCCCGGGCCTGCCGGGGACCACATGGGCAATCCCGCCCCAACAAGGAGGGACCGGCACGCACCGGCCCCGGACAAAGTACAAAGCCAGGAGACCGAAACCATGCGTCACGCACGAGGCTACCGCCGCCTGAACCGGACCCACGAACACCGCAAGGCGCTGTTCGCGAACATGTCCGGCTCGCTCATTGAACACGAACAGATCAAGACCACCCTGCCCAAGGCCAAGGAATTGCGCCGGGTGGTGGAAAAGCTGGTCACGCTGGCCAAGCGCGGCGATCTGCATGCGCGCCGTCAGGCGGCCGCGCAACTCAAGCAGGAGGCTCACGTCGCCAAGCTGTTCGACGTGCTCGGCCCCCGCTACGCGGAGCGGCAGGGCGGCTATGTCCGCGTTTTGCGCGCCGGCTTCCGCTACGGTGATATGGCACCGATGGCGATCATCGAATTCGTCGATCGCGACGTCGAGGCCAAGGGTGCCGCCGACCGCGCGCGGATGGAAGCAGAAGAGGCCGAGGCGGAATAAGCCGCGCCTGCGAGCCCGAATCACCACTCCAAAACCTCGCCGGACCCGGCGGGGTTTTTTCATTTTCGGGCCGTTTCGGAAAGAAGTGTTAACCGAATTGCCGTATCGGGACCGTATGATCCTCTTCGATCCGCGAAAGGAGATCTTCGAGATCCTGTTCGGACAGCGTTGATTGTCCAAGGAATTCCAGCAGGTCGCGTCGGCGCTCCGCGGGCAGCTTCATAATTCTCAGGAAAATGGGTGCGCTGAACTGATCGGACATTGGACAAGACGCTGCGATAAACATTATGAGACTTTACGGAGAGCCGGAATTCGGACAACCTGTCCAAAAAGACATGACCAATAGTAGAGTAATCATATCCTTGCTGGATCAGCTTAACGCCCTTGCGCCTTCGGGCTACACGGTGGGGTTGCACATTCGTTTTGCATCGCCACTTGTATTGAAGAGTTCCTATCCGGCTGCATGGCAGCAGGAATATCAGGACAATGCCTATGCCTTGCGAGACCCCCTGGTGTTCTGGGGCATCGGTGTCAGCGGACAGACACGGTGGAGCGAAATTCGCCTGCCGGACCCGTTCAGCGTTATGGAGAAGGCCAAGAAATACGGCCTACATTATGGCTGCGTCGTGTCCTGTGGCCCCATCACTTCCCGGTCTATTGTCGGATGCGCACGCTCTGACCGGGAATTCACGGATGACGAGATCGACTCGATCGCAGTGATTGCCCGTGCCCTGCACGAGGCCGCTGCGCCCCCGGCGGATCTGACCAAGGCGCAGATCGAAGCGCTGCGCCTGATCGCCGATGGAGACAGACATACCGCAGCGGCTGCCAAGCTGGGTATTTCCGAGAGCGCGCTGAAGGCGCGCCTGTCATCCGCCCGCGTTCGCCTGGGTGCGCGAACCACGGCTGAGGCCCTCAAGAAAGCGCGGGAATTCCGATTATTATGACAGCACACGCAGTTGCCTCGCGGTCAGGGATCTACCAACCGCCAATCAGGAGGCACCTCTATGCAAGTCACGACCCTTTCTTTCGAGAACATGCACAACCACGGTGAGCTGTTCGCCAACATGTTGCGGGCACGCCACCAGACCTTCATCGTCCAGAACCGGTGGGACCTGCCGCAAGCCAACGGCATGGAATTCGACCAGTATGATACGCCGGCCAGCCGCTGGGTCACGGTGCACGAGGACGGCCAGGTTCTGGCCGGGGTGCGGCTGACGCCGACCACCCACCGCTGCGGCATCTATACCTACATGATCCGCGATGCGCAGCGCGGGCTGCTCGACAGCATCCCGTCGGACCTGCTGGACCGCAAGGCGCCGGTGGCCGGCCATATCTGGGAATCGAGCCGCGTTTTCGTGGGCCGGGACGTGCCCGCCAAGCTGCGCTTCAAGGTGCAGTTGCAACTGATCTCGGAAATGGTGAAATCGGCGCGCGACCTCGGCGCGACCGAGGTGATCGGCATCATCCCCGCCAATTCGCCCCGCCTTGCGCGCCGGGTGGGGCTGGATTGCCAGCCTGCGGGTCCGATCCTCGATTTCGACGGCGAACAAAGCGTCTGCGTCACCATCAGCATGGCCACGAAGATGCACTAGGCGGGGGCGCTTGCCACAATGGCTTTCCCCTTCCCGCAAGCCGACATAGGGTGCGGGCATGGCCGACCTGTTCGACTCTGCCCCGCCCGCCGACACCGATGGCGCCGCTGGACCGCGCCCGCTGGCCGACCGGCTGCGCCCGCGTGCCTTGGCGCAAGTGATCGGGCAGGGCCATTTGCTTGGCCCCGATGGCAGCCTGCGGGCGATGTTGGACGCGGGCTCGCTCGGGTCGTTGGTGTTCTGGGGGCCACCGGGCGTTGGCAAGACCACCATCGCGCGGCTTCTGGCGCAGGAGACCGACCTCGTCTTCGTGCAGATCAGCGCCATTTTCACCGGTGTGCCGGAGCTGCGCAAGGTTTTCGAGGCGGCGAAGATGCGACGCGCGAACGGCGCCGGGACGCTTCTGTTCGTCGATGAGATCCACCGCTTCAACAAGGCGCAGCAGGACGGGTTCCTGCCGCATATGGAGGACGGGACCATCCTTCTGGTCGGCGCGACCACCGAAAACCCCTCTTTCGAACTGAACGCCGCGATGCTGAGCCGGGCGCAGGTTCTGGTGCTGGAACGGCTGGGCGACGATGACCTCGAATTATTGATAGCGCGTGCGGAGGCGGAGCTTGGCCGCACCCTGCCACTGACCGACGCGGCGCGGGCATCCCTGCGCGAAATGGCCGATGGCGATGGGCGCGCGCTTTTGAACCTCGTCGAGCAGGTGGCCGGCTGGACGCCCGACGCGCCGCTGGACCCCAAGGCGCTTGGCCAGCGGTTGAGCCGCCGCGCGGCGCAATACGACAAGTCGGGGGATGCGCATTACAACCTGATCTCGGCCTTGCACAAATCGGTCCGCGGATCGGACCCCGACGCGGCGCTTTACTGGTTCGCGCGGATGCTGGAAGGCGGCGAGGATCCCCGCTTCCTCGCCCGCAGGCTCACGCGGATGGCGGTGGAGGATATCGGGCTGGCCGACCCGCAGGCACAGGCGTTCTGCGTCGATGCGTGGGAAACCTATGAACGGTTGGGCAGCCCGGAAGGCGAACTGGCGCTTGCGCAGGCGGTGATCTACCTTGCCCTCGCGCCGAAATCGAACGCCGGCTACGTGGCCTACAAGGCGGCGCGCAAGGCGGCGGCGAAAACCGGATCGGAACCGCCGCCCAAGCATATTCTGAATGCGCCCACCGGGTTGATGAAGGATCAGGGGTACGGCGCGGGCTATGCCTATGACCACGATGCCGAGGACGGGTTTTCGGGGCAGGACTACTTTCCCGAGGGCATGGCGCGCGACGCCTTCTACCAGCCTGTCGAGCGCGGGTTCGAGCGCGACCTGGGCAAGCGGCTGGCCTATTTCGCAAAGCTGCGCGCCAACCGGCAGGGCGGTTGACAACACCTGCACGAAGCCACAAACCCCGGCCATGTTTGCAACGCTCCTTCAGGTCGCTCTTGGCGGCGCCATTGGGTCGGCGGCCCGCTACGCGGTCGGTGTCGCCCTCGTGCGCTTGCTTGGGCACGGGGCGTTTCCGCTTGGCGTGATCGCGGTGAATATCCTTGGCTCCTTCCTGATGGGGGCCTTTGTCGTGCTGGCGGCGACGCGCGGGCTGACGCATCTGTCGCCCTTCTTGATGATCGGCGTTCTGGGCGGGTTCACGACCTTTTCGGCCTTCTCGCTGGAGGCGGTAACGCTGTGGGAGCGCGGCGAGATGAGCGCGGCGGTGTTCTATGTCGTGGCCTCGGTCACCGGTTCGATTTTCGGGCTGTTGCTGGGCATGTGGTTGTCGCGGGGGATGTTCGCATGAGCCGGGTTCAAACCGTGCGCGTTGCGCCGGGCGAAGGCGATCAGCGGCTGGATCGCTGGTTTCGCCGCCGCTTTCCCCACGTGCCGCAGGGCCGGATCGAGAAGATGTGCCGCAAGGGCGAGATCCGGGTCGATGGCGGCCGGGTGAAACCGGCCACGCGGCTGGACGAGGGGCAGGAGGTGCGCATCCCGCCCTTGCCGGACACGGCCGCGCCCCAGCCCGTCGTTCCGCGCGACACCGTGTCGGAGGCGGACGCAAGGATGATCCGCGCGGAGGTGGTCTACCGCGACGATCATATCATCGCGTTGAACAAGCCGCCGGGCCTGCCCTCGCAAGGGGGCAGCAAGCAGACGCGGCACGTCGACGGGCTGGCCGAGGCGCTGACCTTCGGGCTGGACGAGAAACCGCGGCTGGTGCACCGGCTGGACAAGGACACATCGGGCCTTCTGCTGCTGGCGCGGACGCGTGGCGCGGCGGCGAAGATGACGCAGGCCTTCCGTGCCCGCGATACGCGCAAGATCTACTGGGCCGCTGTCGCTGGCAGCCCCCTGCCGCGCCTTGGCACCATCCGCTTCGGCCTTGTGAAGGCGCCGGGGCACGGGACGGGCGGCGAAGGCGAAAAGATGCTGTGCCTGCACCCGCGCGAGGTGGATGCGACCGAGGGCGCCAAGCGGGCGACCACCGATTACGCGGTTCTGTCGGCGCTTGGTGGGCGGGTCAGCTGGGTGGCGATGGTGCCGGTCACCGGGCGCACCCACCAGCTGCGCGCGCATATGGCGGAGCTGGGGCATCCGATTATCGGGGATGGCAAATACGGCGGATCGGGGCAGGAAAACCTCGGCGATGGTTGGGGCGCGCAGCTTGGCGGCGAGATCAGCCGCAAGCTGCACCTGCATGCCCGGCACCTGAGCTTCACCCATCCGGTCACCGGCGCGCGCGTCGCCCTGACCGCGCCCTTGCCAGATCACATGCAGCGCACATGGGACACGCTGGGCTGGGACGCGCGCGACGTGCCCGCCGACCCGTTCGAGGAGATGGGGACGTGAGCGCACCGCTCAAGCTGGTCATCTTCGACGTGGATGGCACGCTGGTCGACAGCCAGGCGCATATCGTGGCGGCGATGGCAGCGGCCTTCGAGGGCGCGCGCATGGCGGCGCCGGGGCGCGACGAGACCCTGTCCATCGTCGGGCTGTCGTTGCCCGTTGCGATCGCCCGGCTGGTGCCGGATCTGGACGCCGCGACGCAAGCGCGGATCGTGGAGGGCTATCGGGACGCCTTCGCGCGGCTAAGGCTGGAAAATGGCGCGGCGCTGTCGCCGCTCTATCCCGGTGCGGGCGCGGTGCTGGAGGCGCTGACCGGGCAGGCAGATGTTCTGCTCGGTATCGCCACGGGAAAATCCCGCCGGGGCATGGCGCATCTGATGGAGGTGCACGGGCTCGGGCGTTTCTTTCAAACGGTGCAAGTGGCGGACGATCATCCGTCGAAGCCGCACCCGTCGATGATCGCCGCCTGCCTGAAGGAAACCGGCGTGGATACTGAACATGCGGTGATTCTCGGCGACACGGTGTTCGACATGGAAATGGCGCGAAACGCGGGCATCCGGGCGCTTGGCGTCGATTGGGGGTATCACCCGCGCGAGCATCTCCTAGCCGCCGGTGCGGCGGAGGTTCTGGGCGGGTTCGACGAGGTCGGGGCGGCGTTGCAAAGGATCTGGGCAGAGACATGAGCGAGTGGAAGGCCAAACGCTTCTGGAAGGCGGCGGATGTGGACGAGGCCGGGGGTGGGTTCCGCGTGCTTCTGGACGGGCGCCCGGTGCGCACGCCGCTGAAGGCGCCGTTGAGCCTGCCGACGCGCGAGATGGCCGAAGCTGTCGCCCGCGAATGGGACGCGCAGGAGGGCGAGATCAACCCCGCTGCCATGCCTGTCACGCGGTCTGCCAATGCCGCGATCGACAAGGTGACGGCGCAGCACGGCGAGGTTGCGGCGATGCTGGCCGGCTACGCCGAAACCGATCACCTGTGTCACCGCGCCGAGGCGCCGGAGGCGCTGCGCGACCAGCAAAACAAGGCATGGGACCCGGTTCTGGACTGGGCCATCGCGCGGTTCGAGGCACCGCTGACCGTGGTCTCCGGCGTGCTGCCGGCAACGCAGCCGGAGGTGAGCCTTGCAAACCTTTCCAAGGCCGTTCACGCCTACGCGCCGTTCTCGCTGACCGGGCTGCATGACCTCGTGACGTTGTCGGGGTCGCTTGTCCTCGGGCTGTCGGTGGCAGAGGGCGAGACGCGCCCCGAAACCGCGTGGGAGGTCAGCCGGATCGACGAAAGCTGGCAGATCGCGCAATGGGGCGCGGACGCGGAGGCCGAGAAAATGGCCGCCCACAAACGCGCCGCCTTCCTGCACGCGGCACGGTTTCTGGGGCTGTCCCGCGGGGCATAGGTTCCTGTCCGCCCCTCGTGTAGCGCTTTGCGCAAGTTTTGTGCGCCATGGCCAATTTGCCCTAGCGTAAACCGTGTTCGAACCGGTTTACCGGAACGCCACTCTTGACCTGTCGCCATAGATTTGCCCTTTTATGCATCAGGGTCAGGTGCCGACGGCGCCGGTCTCAGATAAATCAAAGGTCTCAAAGGCCGAACAACCCGCCCATCGGGGCGGTCCACCAGGAAGAGGTAAAGATGAAAAAATCCGTATTTCTCGGCACGATTGCCGTAGCTGGTCTTGCTGCCGGTGCGGTTTCCGCGCAGACGTTGGACGAGGTTCAAGCGCGTGGGGAACTGAACTGCGGCGTGTCCACCGGCCTTGCGGGCTTCTCCGCACCCGATTCCGACGGGGAATGGCAAGGCTTCGATGTCGCGGTCTGCCGTGCCGTTGCCGCTGCCGCGCTGGGGGATCCCTCCGCCGTGAACTTCGTGCCCACGACCGGTCAAACCCGCTTTACCGCGCTGGCCTCGGGCGAAGTGGACATGCTGGCCCGCAACACCACGTGGACCTTTACCCGTGACGTTGACCTGCGCTTCGAATTCGTGGGCATCAACTACTATGACGGTCAGGGCTTCATGATCCCGCGCGAGCTTGGCGTCACCTCGGCCATGGAACTTGATGGTGCGACCGTCTGCATCCAGACCGGGACCACCACCGAACTCAACCTTGCGGACTTCTTCGCGTCCAACAACATGGACTACGAGCCGGTTCCGGTTGAAACCAATGCCGAGGCGCAGCAGCAGTATCTGGCCGGTGCATGCGATGTTTACACCACCGACTCTTCCGGTCTCGCGGCAACCCGTGCCACGTTCGAAGATCCGTCGGCGCACGTGATCATGCCGGAAATCATCTCGAAGGAGCCGCTCGGACCGGTCGTCCGTCATGGCGACAACGAATGGGGTGACCTTGTCCGCTGGGTTCTGGTTGGCCTGATCGCCGCGGAAGAGCTTGGTGTGACCTCCGACAACGTGATGGAACTCGCCGAAGGGACCAATAACCCGTCGATCGAGCGGATGCTTGGCAACGAAGGTGAATTCGGGCCGATCCTCGGCATTGATCAGGACTGGATGGTCAACGTGATTTCGTCGGTCGGCAACTACGGCGAGATCTTCGAGGAGAACATCGGTGAGGACACCCCGATCGGTTTGGCGCGCGGGTTGAACGCGCAATGGACCGACGGTGGCCTTCTCTACGCTTGGCCGTTCCGCTAAGGTTCGAACTCGGACAGGGGCGCGGCAAGGCCGCGCCCTTTTTCCAACTGCTCCCAGCATGTGATTGATCCCGGTACCATGGCACCCTGACAAACGGGTGAGCCGTTTCGGCGTGGGTCTTTCTTCCAGCGACAGTCGGGGTTGCCTTCCAATGACAAGCATGACCGAACCGCCAGCCGAGTCCTTCCGCCTGAGCCAACTGATATACGATACCCGATATCGGTCCATGACCATTCAGGTCGTCGCCTTCATCTTGATCCTCCTCGCCCTGTTCTGGCTTGGCCGGAACATCGTTTCCAACCTCGAAGATCTCGGGAAAGACTTTGACTTCGGCTTCCTTGGATCGCGCGCCGGGTATGACATCAACCAACGGCTTATAGAATACAGCAACGACTCGACCCATGCCCGGGCGGCGTTGGTCGGCATCCTGAATACCCTTCTCGTCGCGGTTCTGGGCTGCGCGCTGGCGACCGTTCTGGGCGTGATCGCCGGTGTTCTGCGCCTGTCCAACAACTGGATCGTGGCCCGGCTGATGGCTGTCTACGTGGAAGGGTTTCGCAACATTCCCTTGTTGCTCTGGATCATCCTGATTTTCGCGGTGATGACGGAGGCTACCCCCCGCCCGAGCGATTTTCGCGGCGACCGCCCGGAAGCGTCAATGATCTTGGGTGACAGCGTGGCGATCACGAACCGCGGTGTCTATATCCCGAACGTTTTCTTCACGCGCTCGCTTGGCGGCAACGAGATGGCGGAGGTCACCGACAGTGCCGAGGCGACGGTGATCGCGTCGTCGTCCGGCCTTGACTGGTTTGTGATCATCCTGGTGTTCGTGGCCAGCATCCTTGGTGCCCGTGCGATCGGCCGGTGGGCGACCGCCAAGCAGGAAGCCACGGGGATAAGACCGGCTGGCGCTTTCTGGATGCAGGTCGGCACCGTGGTGGTGCCGTCGGTCATCGTGTTTCTTGCCCTTGGTGCGACGCTGGACTTTCCGGGATTGCGCGGCTTCAACTTTGGCGGCGGTATCCATCTGCGTAACTCTCTGATTGCCTTGTGGCTTGCCCTTGCGCTTTATACCGGGGCTTTCATCGCGGAAATCGTTCGGGCCGGCATCCTTTCGGTCAGCAAGGGCCAGACGGAAGCGGCCTTCGCGCTTGGCCTGCGACCGAACCGGACGATGAACCTCGTGATCCTGCCGCAAGCGTTGCGCGTGATCATCCCGCCGCTGATCTCGCATTACTTGAACCTGACCAAGAACAGTTCGCTCGCCATCGCCGTGGGCTACATGGACGTACGCTCCACCCTTGGCGGTATCACGATCAACCAGACGGGACGAGAGTTGGAAGGCATGCTTCTGCTCGGGTTGTTCTACCTTGTGACCTCTCTGGTCATTTCGGGGGTCATGAACATCTACAACAAGTCCGTCATGCTGAAGGAGCGGTGAGATGAGCGATACGCACGCACAATCCGTTCAGTTCGTTCGGGGCACGATGATCCCGGAACAGGACCCGCCGATCACCGAGAAAGGCGCCCTGAAATGGATGCGGGAAAACCTGTTTTCCTCGTGGCTGAATGCCATCCTGACGGTCCTGTCGCTCTACGTGATCTACTGGGTTCTGGCCCATATCCTGCCATGGACCGTGGGCGGCATCTGGGACGCCGAGTCGCTGTCGCAATGCCGTGACATCCGCGATGCGAGCGGCATCGACTACAACGTGGCCTGTTGGGCCGTCATCACCGACCGGTGGCATCAGCTTTTGTTCGGGTTCTACCCATCGGAACTGTATTGGCGGCCGATCCTTGCGCTGATCATCTTCGGCGCGGCCATTGCGCCGATCCTGTTCGAAACCTTGCCGCGCAAGATGTTGATCGTCTCCATCGCCGCCCCCTTCCTCGCCTATTGGCTGCTCTGGGGCGGGTCCGTCTGGGGGCCGATCGCGGTTGCCTTTGGCTTCGGGATCGGCTGGGCGATCGTGACCTATGGTGAAAGCCTGCTTGGTGCGCTCGGCGCGATCATCGGGGCCATCGTGGTGCCCGTGCTCTACTGGTTGTTTCTGGCCGGTCCTGTTGGCGCGGCGCTACAGGCGACCCTGCCCATCGGGATCGCCCAGATCGGCTCCAACCAGTTCGGCGGCTTCATGCTGGCGATCATCATCGGGGTGTCGGCCATCGTCCTGTCGTTGCCGTTGGGCATCCTTCTGGCGCTTGGCCGTCAATCGGACCTGTTCATCATCAACAAGTGTTCGGTCATCTTCATCGAGGTGATCCGGGGCGTCCCGTTGATCGTGTGGCTGTTCACCGCCTCGCTTCTGCTGAACTACTTCCTGCCGCCCGAGGTCAGCTTCGACCTGATGCTGCGGGTGATCATCATGGTGACACTCTTCGCCTCGGCCTATATCGCCGAGGTGGTGCGCGGCGGCCTCGCCGCTTTGCCGCGCGGGCAATATGAGGGGGCCGATAGCCTCGGGCTGGATTACTGGCAGGCCATGCGGTTGATCATCCTGCCGCAAGCGCTGAAGATTTCCATTCCCGGGATCGTGTCCACCTTCATCGGGCTGTTCAAGGACACCACGCTGGTGGTGTTTATCGGCTTGCTGGATCCGATCGGCTTGTCGCAGGCGATCCGCGCGGATTCGGCGTGGAACGGCATCTACTGGGAGCTGTTCATCTTCATCGGCCTGTGCTTCTTCATCTTCTGCTTTTCCATGTCCCAATATTCCCAGTGGTTGGAGCGTAAGCTCAACACCGGGCATCGCTGAGGAGACACCAAATGACCGAAACGTCCCCCTATGCAACCGACCATGTCGTCGACCGGTCTCATATGAAGGTCTCCGACGAGGTGGCCATCGAGATCAACAATATGAACAAGTGGTTCGGCACCTTTCACGTGCTGCGCGATATCGACCTGACGGTGTATCGTGGCGAACGGATCGTGATCTGCGGACCCTCCGGGTCGGGGAAATCCACGCTGATCCGATGTGTCAACGCACTGGAAGAACACCAGCAAGGCAAGATCGTCGTGGATGGCACCGAACTGTCGAACGACCTCAAGAACATCGACAAGATCCGCTCGGAGGTTGGCATGTGCTTTCAGCACTTCAACCTGTTCCCGCACCTGACGATTCTGGAGAACTGCACGCTGGCGCCGATCTGGGTGCGCAAGACGCCCAAGAGGGAAGCCGAGGAAACGGCGATGCATTTCCTGAAGAAAGTCAAGATCCCGGAACAGGCCGACAAGTATCCCGGCCAGTTGTCGGGCGGTCAGCAGCAGCGTGTGGCGATTGCCCGCAGCCTGTGCATGCGCCCGCGGATCATGCTGTTTGATGAGCCGACCTCGGCGCTGGACCCGGAAATGATCAAGGAAGTGCTCGACACCATGATCGAACTGGCCGAGGAAGGCATGACCATGCTGTGCGTGACCCACGAGATGGGCTTCGCACGTCAGGTGGCCAACCGGGTGATCTTCATGGATGCGGGCCAGATCGTGGAACAGAACGAACCGGAGCCGTTCTTCACCAACCCGCAATCTGAGCGGACGAAGCTGTTCCTGAGCCAGATCCTCGGCCACTGACGCGCCAAGATGCCTTCAGAAGGGCGCCCGTCCGGGGGCCCTTTTGCTATGGCAGGTCGTGCGGGGTGACAAAGCCGAGCACCCGGCCAGTGCCCCAGTCAATGGCGCGCCAGTCATCCCCATCAAATGCCAGCACCAGCGTCGCGCAGGTGGGAAAATCGGCAAAGCGCGGGTGGTCGGCGGCTTGGCCCGCGAAGCGGTGCGCGGCCTCCGCCATGCCGGGATTGTGACCGATCAGCATCTGGGTCCGGCCACGCCCGGCGCGTGCATGGGCCAGCAGCACATCCGGCGACGCGTGGTAGAGGTGCCCGGCCGTTCGCGCCTCGGGCGACGCGTCGAGGCTGGAGGCGATGCCGTGCCACGTTTCCTGCGCCCGCCGCGCGGAGGAAACGCTGACGCTTTCCGGCACGAGCCCCTTGGCCTGAAGCCATGTGCCGATGCGCGGCGCATCACGCAGACCGCGCGCGTTCAAGGGGCGGTCGTGATCGTCCAGCGCCGGGTCGCCCCAATCGGATTTCGCGTGGCGGGTAAGGATCAGGCACATTGTCATCGGTGGAAATGCCTCATGTAATGGGCCGATTGCGCCGCGTCGCGGCCAAAGCTCCGGCTTACGGGGCAGGCTCGCCGCACGTGGCAACCGCCGGTCAGGCAATCCGCGCCCTCGGGCGTGTCGAGGTACGCGTGGCACGCGGGGACGTCATAGGGATGCGCCCCGAGCGCGTCGACCGGGCAGGCGGTCAGGCAGGGTTGGGCGCAGGTCTCGCACGGGCTGGCAACGGGCACCGGGGGCAGCTCCAGAAATGCGGGCAGCCAGATCGCGCCGCGCAGCGAGATCATAAGCCCCGCCGTCTCATGCACCAGCATTCCCACGGGCGAGGGCCATGCGCGGCCGGTGCGAATGGCCCAGCGGATAAACGGCGCGTAGGGCGGGCCGCCGAAGGGGAAGTGCGCCTCGCCACCGGCCGCCTCGGCAAGCGCGCCGATCACGCGGCGCGACCATGTGTCGACCGGGTCGGGGCCGGAAAAGTCCGGCGTGCCGCGCAGATGGTCCCAGAAGCCGGGTTCAAGCGGCGACAGAAGGATCATCGTTCCCGGAGCGCATCCATCGGCTTCATCCGCATGAAAGGCCCCGAAGATGTCGAGGTGATGGTCCGCCGCTTGGTCGCGGATCGTGTCCAGGATCGTGCGCGCCACCGGTCAGGCCCGGATCATGCTGCCGGCACCGTGGTCGGTGAACAGTTCCAGCAGAACGGCATTCGTCACCCGCCCGTCCACGATGGTGCAGGCACGCACCCCGCCGCGCACGGCCTTGAGCGCGGTTTCCGTCTTGGGGATCATGCCGCCGGCGATCACGCCGTCGCGCGTCATCCCTTCGACCTCGGTGGCGGTCAGTTCGGTGACCACGTCGCCGCCCGCGTTCTTGACGCCGGCCACGTCGGTCAGCAGCAAGAGCCGGTCAGCCTTCAGCGCGGCGGCAATGGCGCCCGCCGCCGTGTCGCCGTTCACGTTGAAGGTTTCCCCGTCGCGGCCCGCGCCCAGAGGGGCGATGACGGGAATGATGTTGGAGGCAAAAAGTTCCCGTAAAACCTGCGGATCAACCTCTACGGGGTCGCCAACGAACCCGAGCCGTGCATCGGCGGGGTCGCAGACCATCAGGTTCGCATCCTTGCCGGAAAGGCCCACGGCCCGCCCGCCCTGCGCGTTGATAGCCTGCACGATGCGCTTGTTGACCATGCCCGAAAGGACCATTTCCACCACGTCGATGGTCGCCCCATCGGTCACGCGCTTGCCATCCACGAACTCGGATTGGACGCCAAGCTTTTCCAGCATCTCGTTGATCATCGGGCCACCGCCATGCACGATCACCGGGTTGGCGCCGACCTGCTGGACGAGGACGATATCGCGCGCGAAGCTGGCCATCGCCGCGGCGTCGCCCATGGCGTGGCCACCGAACTTGATCACCACGATCGCATCCGTGTAGCGCTGCATGTAGGGCAGTGCCTCGGACAGGGTGCGGGCGGTGGCGGCGTAATCGCGCGTGGTCATGGGTGTCTGTTTCTTCATCGCTTGGACCCTTTGATCACGCCTTGTTACCGGCGGGGGGCTGGGGGCTCAAGCCCCTCGGGATATGCCGGCGATGATGGCGCGCAAGGTGGCGATGCCGGCGCCCTTCTCGGCGGAGGTCACCAGAAGTTCCGGATAGGCGGCAGTGTGCTTGGCAAGGGCGCCGCGCACCTGCGTGATCACGCTGTCGAGCGCGTCGGCCTTGACCTTGTCGGTCTTGGTCATGACCACCTGGAACGGCACGGCCGAGGCGTCGAGCAGGGTAAGGATTTCCTCGTCCACCTGCTTGATTCCGTGTCGGCTGTCGATCAGGACAAAGGCCCTGCGCAGGTTGGCCCGGCCCGCGAGATACGCCTTGAGCAGTCGCTGCCATGCCTCAACGACCTTAACCGGTGCGTTGGCAAAGCCGTATCCGGGCAGGTCCACGAGGTAATGGCTGTCTGCGATGGTGAAAAAGTTGATTTCCTGCGTGCGCCCCGGCGTGTTGGAGGCCCGGGCGAGCGCCTTGCGTCCGGTGACCGCGTTGATCAGCGTCGATTTCCCCACGTTCGACCGGCCGGCAAAGCAGACTTCCACCCGGTCGCCCGGCGGCATGCCGTCCATGGCGACGACGCCTTTCAGGAATTCCGACCCGGCGGCAAACAGCAATCTGCCGGCCTCTGCTGCCGCTGGTTCCGGTTTCGGGGCGAGGGGGAAGCGCATCTCCATGTCAGCGTTCCCCCCCATCCGATTGTTGTGCGCCGGACGAGGCGGCCATCACTCTTCCGTCTTCTTCTTGCGGAAGCTGGACAGGATATTGCCGAAAACGTCGGGCTTGTAGCCTTGGCTTCGCATGATGATGTATTGTTGTGCGAAGGTGACGGTGTTGTTGGTGATCCAGTAGACCAGAAGGCCGCTGGCGAAACTGCCAAGCATGAACATGAACACCCACGGCATCCAGGCGAAAATCATCTGTTGCGTGGGGTCGCTTGGCGCCGGGTTCAGCTTCTGCTGAAGCCACATCGAAATGCCCAGAAGGATCGGCAGAACCCCGATGAAGATCAGCGCGAAGATGGTGCCGGGGTCGGGCGCGTCCCATGGCATGAGGCCGAAGAAATTGTAGATCGAGCTGGTGTCGGGCGCCGAGAGGTCGTTCAGCCAGCCGAAGAACGGCGCGTGGCGCAATTCCAGCGTGACGAAGATCACCTTGTAGAGCGAAAAGAAGATCGGGATTTGCAACAGGATCGGCAAGCAGCCGGACGCCGGGTTGACCTTGTTCTTCTTGTAAAGCTCCATCATGCCCTTTTGCAGGGCTTCCTTGTCGTCGCCGGCGCGTTCCTTGAGCTTCTCCATCTCCGGCTGAAGCTCTTTCATCTTGGCCATCGACACGTAGGAGCGATAGGCCAGCGGGAACAGGATCGCCTTGATCAACAGGGTGAGCGCGACGATCGCCACGCCCATGTTCCCGATCAGCACGTTGAGATTGTGCAGCAGCCAGAAGATCGGTTTCGTCAGGAAGAAGAACCAGCCCCAGTCGATGGAGTCGAGGAAGCGCTCGACGCCTTCCTCGCGCTCGTAGTTGCGGATGGTTTCCCATTCCTTGGCGCCGGCAAAGAGGCGGGTGGTGGTCTCGACCGTTTCGCCGGGGGCGACGTTGACCGCGGGCATGCGCGCCTCGGTCTGGTAGATATCGGCCCCTTCGACATAGCGCGACACAGCGGTGAAAGGCTGGCCCGACCCGGGCACGAGCGTCGTCATCCAGTACTTGTCGGTGAAGCCGATCCAGCCCGACTCCGTGACCTCGGTGATTTCCGCCTGCGCGCCCTCGCGCTGGACGAACTCCATGTCGGTCATGCCATCGTAGTCGACCTCGTTCAGGGTGCCGTCTGAATTCTGGACAACCCCTTCGTGCAGGATGAAGAAATTTTGCAGGTCGTCGGGCAGGCCGTGGCGCGCCACGATCCCGTAGGGTGCCAGCCGCGCCGTGTCCGTGCCGGTGTTTTCCACCGACTGGGTGACGCTGAACATGTAGTCTTCGTCGATCGAGATGGTGCGGCGGAACACGAGGCCGCCTTCGTTTTCCCAGATCAACGTGACGGGGGTCTCGACTGTCAGCACGTCCCCGCCTTCGACCTGCCATTCGGTGTTGGCACCGGGAACCTGATCGTAATCGAGCGCCCCGCCGGGCGTCCAGCCATAGAGCGCGTAATACGCCCCCGATGCCCCGACCGGTGACAACAGGCGGACGTTGTCCGAGTCCGGGTCGAGTTCCTGGGTGTAGTTGCGCAGTAGCAGGTCATCGAGGCGGCCGCCGGTCAGCGCGATGGACCCCATCAGTCCCGGGGTGTCGATCTCGATGCGCGGCGTCTCGGACAGGGCCTCGGGTGCGGTGTCCGTGGCGGTGTTGCTCGTGTCGGCGGGGTCGGCGCTTGGCGGGACAAGGGCGACCTCGGGCGCGGTCTCGTCCGCGACCGATACGGCTTCGGACCCGGTTTCGTTGGGGTCGTCCGGCGGGGTTTCCGGGGGAAACATGATCGACCAGATAAGGATGACGCCCATCGAAAGCGCCATCGCAAGAATGAGGTTCTTGGTCTGATTCTGATCTTCCATACCCGCGCGCCCAGCCTTGGTTGAAGTCACGGAGGTTCAACAGATTGAGGCTGCAAAGGTCAAGCGGTTTTCCCCGATTGCCGGGCCACCGCGCGGTTTGGCCCCGACGGCCCGGCGTATCAGCCCGCGCGACGCCCGATCCGTGGTGGCGTGCCCAGCCCGGCGCGATAGCTGGCGATCCAGCGCGTTGCCTCCTCGACGGGCATCGGGCGGGCGATCAGGTAGCCTTGCAGGTGGTCGCAGCCCAGCTGTGCGAGGATCCCGTGTTCTTCGCGGGTCTCCACGCCCTCGGCGACGGTGGTCACGTTCAGGCGTTCGGCCAGCGCAAGAATGCCCGCGACGACGGCGCGCTGCGTGGAGTCGCGGTCAAGCCTGGTGACAAAGCTGCGGTCGATCTTGATGCGCTGCACGTGGAACCGCCGGATATTGGCGATGGAGGACTGGCCGGTGCCGAAATCATCGAGATCGAGGTTGAACCCGTGCGCGCCAAGCTGTTCGAGGTTGCGCAGCACCATGTCATCGACCGACTGCGCGGCGACGGTTTCAAGGATCTCCACCGTCAGGCGGCCCGGGCGCAGGTCATGGCGGTCGACCTCCCATTTCACGCGGTCGGCCAGCGTCGGGTCACGCAGTTCCTCGGCCGAGAAATTGACCGAGATGGAGGGCACTTGCAGCCCGGCGCCATCCCATTCCACAAGGGCCTGAAGCGACCGGGTCAGCATGATTTCACCAAGCCGCCCCATGCAGCCTGCATCGCCAATCGCCGGCAGGAAGTCGGGCGGCACCAGCAGCCCAGCTTCGGGGTGGTGCCAGCGTGCCAGCGCCTCGAACCCGGTGATCGCGCCGGTGTCGGCACTGATCTGCGGTTGGAACCATGGCCGGATCGCACCGCTGGCCAGCGCCTCCTCGACCTGTTCGGCAAGGTCGTGGCGCAGCCGGGATCGGGCCTTGATCTGGCTGGAATATCCCCGCACCCCGCCCGGGGCGTGGCGCCGCGCCTCCAGAAGTGCGGTGAGGGCGGCATCGAGCAGGCATTGCGCGTTGCCATGATCGGCCTGCGCCGGCGTTGCGAAGCCGATGGAGACCGTGGGATGGGCCGTGGCCCCGGCAATGGCAAGCGGTTCCGACAGCGCGGCCTGCAAGCGGCTGACCATGGACAGGAGGATATCGAGCTTGGCCTGCGGAATCGGTGTGAAGGCGATGGCAAAGCGACCGTCGCCGATCGTTGCCACGAGATCGTCACGGCGCAGCGAGGTTTGCAGCCTTTCCGCCGAACGGGCCAGCATCCGGTCACTGGCTTCCGCCCCCAAGCGGGCCGCGTAGTCGGGAAAGTCGTCGATTTCCATCACCATGCAGGCGGTGGTGGCGTGGCCGGCCGCGGTCTCGTCGAGGAACGCGTCGAGCTCTGACAGGAAGCTTTCGCGCATCGGCAGGCCGGTGTGCCCGTCGCGTGACCGATACCGACCCCGGCCCGTCGGCTGCGGACGAAGCGCCTGCAACGCCAGAAGTCCCGGCAGCAGGAACGAGGTGGCGAAGATCACCTCCGCCGCGCCCATCCAGAAGGCCAGCAGCGCAAGCGCCGGGAACAGCGCCAGAACCTCGACCCGCGACAGGGCCGTGCGGATGCCGCTGGCAAGGGCATCCAACCGGTTGGCAATGGGGGCACGCATCACAGCCTCTCAACCTCACGAAACGGGTGTCTTGCCCGCCATCGCTAGGACAAACTGCCAAACAGGCCATTAATTCTGCCGGTTCAATGTTCCTGATTTGTTTCAAATTCGACCGACCGGGCCAGCCCGGCGAAATCGAACAATGCGGGGTCGAGCAGGTGCGAGGGCCGGGCGTTCATCAGGGCCGAGAACATCTTGCCGCGCCGTCCGGGGCTGCGCGCCTCCCACTCATCGAGCAGCGCCTTGATCTGCTGGCGTTGCAGCCCGTCCTGGCTACCGCAGAGGTCGCAGGGGATGATCGGGTAATCCAGCGCCCGCGCGAAGCGGTCGCAATCGGCCTCGGCCACATGCGCAAGCGGGCGGTAGACGAACAGGTCGCCCTCGTCATTGAGCAGCTTGGGCGGCATCGTCGCCAGCTTGCCGCCGTGAAAGAGGTTCAGAAAGAAGGTTTCGAGGATGTCGTCGCGGTGATGGCCGAGCACGACCGCCGAACAGCCTTCCTCGCGTGCGATTCGGTAGAGGTTGCCGCGCCGCAGCCGTGAACAGAGCGCGCAATAGGTCCGCCCCTGCGGAACCTTGTCCATGACGATGGAATAGGTGTCCTGATACTCGATCCGGTGCTCCACGCCCATTCGGGTAAGGAATTCCGGCAGCACCGTCGCGGGAAAGCCCGGCTGCCCTTGGTCGAGGTTGCAGGCCAAGAGGTCGACAGGCAGCAGGCCGCGCCATTTCAGCTCCGTCAGCGCGGCCAGCAGGGTGTAGCTGTCCTTGCCGCCCGACAGGCAGACAAGCCACCTTGCCCCACGTTCGACCATGCCGTAGCGCTCGATCGCCTCCCGGGTGTCGCGGATGACTCGCTTGCGCAGCTTGCGGAATTCCGTCGTCTTCGGCGCGCCGTGGAAAAGCGGGTGAATCTCGTCGCTGTCGTCAAGCATGTCGGACCTCCGGGAACTGGCCAGAGCCTTACGGCAAATGCGGGGGGCGGGGCAACGGGGTCACCCCCGGTGGTCGTTTTCATCGGAACAGCCGCCGCCCGGTTTCGGCACCGGGTCGTAGCCGTCCGATCCCCAGGGGTGGCAGCGCCCGACGCGCTTGGCGGCCAGCCACGCGCCCTTTATCGCGCCGTGCTTTTCCAGCGCTTCCAGCGCGTAGGCCGAACAGGTGGGTTGATAACGGCAATTGTGCCCGACCCACGGGCTGAACAGCAGCCGGTAGGCCCGGACGGGCAGGGCGACGATATGGGCCAGCGGGGTCATCTGTGCAGCTTTCGGAGCGCGCGGGACAGGTCGGCCCTCATGGTCTCCATCGGCTGTGCGGCGGTGTCGCCGGCCTTGCCAATCAGGACATAATCCCATCCGGGGCGCCCCTCAAGCGGCAGGATGGCGCGGGCGACCTCCCTCAGGCGGCGCTTGGCACGGTTGCGGGCCACGGCATTGCCGACCTTCTTGGAACAGGTGAAGCCGACGCGGATCGCCTGTGGATCGACGCCCTCGCTTTCGCACCGCCGCCGCGCCTGCACCAGGAAGGCCGGGACCGGTGCCCGACGGGCACGGGCGGCGCGCAGGAAATCGGCGCGCTGCGTCAGGGTCTGGAGCTGGGTCATCGCGGTCGCCTCCTCCAACATGAAAAACCCCCGAGGCCGCTGGCCGAAGGGGGTTCATCAATCGGCCGCAATGGGCCGTCGCGGCAAGGGCGGCGTTTACGCGCTGAGCGACTTCCGGCCACGGGTGCGGCGGGCGTTCAGAATCTTGCGGCCGGCCTTGGTAGCCATCCGCGCGCGAAAACCGTGGCGGCGCTTGCGAACGAGGTTCGACGGCTGGTAGGTGCGTTTCATGTGTCAGTTCCCTTGTCATCGAGGCCGGATGCGGGACAACGCCCGATCGACAGCCGCAGAATCCGTATGAGGCCGTGGCAATAGGCCCTCGCGCCCGGCGTGTCAACAAGCCCGGAGGCGCGAAACGCGGGTTTGAAACATCCAACCGGCGGAATCCGGGGCCGTCGCGGGAATGATGACACGAATGGCCGGTTTCCGTCACGCCGGATCAACGCCGCGTGAGGGGGCTGTCGCCCGCCAGCCCGAGCGCGCATGTTGGCCGCAATGCAAGACATGGACAGGCCAGATGACAGACATGACCACCCCGACCATTGCCCGCGCCAGCCGTCTCCTCCCCGTTGCCGTCATCCTTGCCGGGGCGGTGGCGGGGTGGATTTTCCTCGGCGATTACCTTACCTTCGACACGCTGCGCGAGAACCGCGAGGCGCTGCTTGACTTCCGCGATGCCCATTACGTCGCCGTCGTCGCCGCCTACATGGCGATCTACGTGCTGATCGTCGCCTTTTCGCTGCCCGGCGCGACGATTGCCACCTTGACCGGCGGGTTCCTGTTCGGCCTCTTTCCCGGTGTGTTCTTCATTCTGGTCTCGGCCACGATCGGTGCGACGATCATCTTCCTCGCCGCCCGTTTCGGCTTTGGCGAGGCGCTGTCGGCGCGGATGGATGCCTCTTCGGGCCGGGTGCGGCGGATATCCGAAGCGATCCGCGAAAACGAGCTTTCGGCGTTGTTCCTGATCCGGCTGGTGCCGCTGGTGCCGTTCTTCGTGGCCAACGTGTTGCCCGCCTTCGTGGGTGTCAGTCTCCACCGATACCTCTTCACCACGTTTTTCGGTATCATGCCGGGAACGGCTGTATACACTTGGGTCGGCGCTGGTCTGGGCGCGGTGTTTGCCCGCGGTGACACCCCCGACCTGTCCATCATCTTCGAGCCGATGGTGCTGGGGCCGATCCTCGGGCTGTGCGCGCTGGCGCTGCTGCCGGTCATATTGAAGGCCCTGCGCGGGCGGAAAGGAATTTGAGGAATGACGAAGATCAAGACCGATATCTGCGTGATCGGCGCGGGCAGCGGCGGCTTGTCGGTTGCGGCGGGGGCCGCGCAGATGGGCGCCGACGTCGTGCTGCTGGAAGGTCACAAGATGGGGGGCGATTGCCTGAACTATGGCTGTGTGCCGTCGAAGGCGCTGCTGGCCGCCGCGCACAAGGCGCATGCGATGCGGCAGGACCGGTTCGGCGTGACGGGCGGGCCGGTCACGGTGGATTACGCCGCCGCCAAGGACCATGTCGCCGACGCCATCGCCACCATCGAACCCAATGACAGCCAGGACAGGTTCGAAGGGCTCGGCGTGCGTGTCATCCGTGCCTATGGGCGCTTCACTGGCCACGCAACGATGGAGGCGGGCGAGCACGAGATCACCGCGCGCCGATTCGTCGTGGCCACCGGGTCGGGGCCGCTGGTGCCCCCGATCCCGGGGCTTGGGGATGTGCCTTACCTGACGAACGAGACCATCTTTGATCTGCGCGAGACGCCCCGCCACCTGATCGTCATCGGCGCCGGACCCATCGGGCTGGAAATGGCGCAGGCACATCGCCGTCTTGGTTGTGCGGTGACGGTTCTGGAAGGCGCCAAGGCGTTCGGAAAGGATGACCCGGAGCTTGCCGCCATCGCGCTGGAAAGGATGCGTGCCGAGGGGATCGAGATCGTCGAGGGCGCAATGGTCGCCTCCGTTTCGGGGGGCGCGGGGGAGGTGACCGTCACCACGAAGGACTCGGCGCGGTTCACCGGATCCCATCTTCTGCTCGCGGTCGGGCGCAAGGTGAACACGAACGGGCTCGACCTGCACAAGGCGGGGGTCGAGATCGAGCATGGGGCGGTCAAGGTCGACGCCTCGTTGCGCTCGCCCACCAACCGGCGAATCTATGCCATCGGCGACGCCGCGGGCGGGATGCAATTCACCCATGTGGCGAACTACCACGCGGGCCTCATCGTGCGGCAGATCTTGATGGGCCTGCCGGCCAGGGCGCGCACCGACCATATCCCGTGGGTAACCTACACCGACCCGGAACTGGCGCAGGTCGGCCTGACCGAGGAGGCGGCGCGCGCCGTCCATGGCGACAGGCTGGCGGTGGTCCGCTTTCCCTACGCCGAGAATGACCGCGCCATCGCCACCGGCCAGACCGATGGGGTGATCAAGGTTATGGTGGTCAAGGGGCGTCCGGTGGGTGCCTCCATCGTGGGCGCGCAGGCCGGCGAACTGATCCAGACATGGGCGCTTGCCCTTGCCAACCGCTTGAAAATGAGCGCGATCGCGGCGATGGTGGTGCCCTATCCGACGCTCGGGGAGATCAACAAACGCGCTGCGGGCGCCTATTTCGGCCCCAAACTGTTCGACAGCCCGATGGTCAAGCGGATCGTGCGCCTCGTGCAACGTTTCTGACCGGGGCAGGGAAGGTAGAGAACCGCGTGCTCAATTCACTTTCCGGCCGATTGCTGACCCTGACCTTCATCTTCGTGATGCTGGCCGAGATCCTGATTTTCGTGCCGTCCGTGGCCCGCTTCCGGGAGGATTACCTGCTGGCCCGGATCGAGCGGGCCCAGATCGCCTCGCTGGCGCTGCTGGCCGATCAGCGCATGATGCTCAACGAGGAGCTTGAGCAGGAATTGCTGGACAATGCCGGGGTGCTCAACGTCGCCCTGCGCCGGGACGAGGTCAGCCAGCTTGTCTTGTCAGTCGATCGCGTGCCGCCGATTTCCGCCCAGTTCGACCTGCGCGACGCGACGGCGTGGGGGCTGATCCGCGACGCGATGATACGCCTCGCCAATCTAGAAGACGAGGTGATCCGCGTCATCGGCAACCCGGTGCAGCAAGCCGGGCTGGTGATCGACGTGACCCTGCCGACGGCGCCGCTGCGCGCGGCGATGATCGACTACGGGCTGCGGATCCTGAGCCTGTCGGCAGTGATCTCGGTCATGACCGCGGCCTTGCTGTTCTTCGCCGCGCGGCGGGTCGTGGTGTTACCGATCCGGCGGGTGATCGGGTCGATGCGCGCCTATTCCGAGGCGCCGGAAGATGCGTCGCGGATCATCCAGCCTTCTGCCGGGGTCACCGAACTGCGCGATGCAGAGACAACGTTGTGCGAATTGCAGACGCAACTGACCGCATCACTCAGGCAGCGCGAGCGCATGGCGCAACTGGGCGAGGCCGTGGCCAAGATCAGCCATGACCTGCGCAACATCCTGACCGTGGCCACGCTGATGGCCGACCGGCTGGAAGGGTCGGAGGATCCAGCGGTCAAGCGCACGGCGCCCAAGCTGCTGTCATCGCTGTCGCGCGCGGTCAACCTGTGCGAGGGCACGCTGGCCTTCGGCCGGGCCGAGGAGCCGCCGCCGAAACTGTCGCGCTTCGATCTGGCGCCATTGATCGCGGACGTGGTGGAACAGGAACGCATGGCCATCGGCGATGACCCGATAGAGATTTCGGGAGACTGCGTTTCCGGGCTTGTCGTGCGCGCGGACCCCGAACAGCTTTACCGCGTGCTTGGCAACCTCGTGCGCAACGCCCGGCAAGCCATCGCGTCCAAGGGCACGTCCGGGCGGATCACCCTTGGCGCCGCCGAAACACCCGAGGGCTGGACGATCCGGGTCGCCGATACCGGGCCGGGCCTGCCCAAGAAAGCGCTCGATCACCTGTTCCAACCGTTTCACGGCGGCGCGCGCAAGGGGGGCACGGGGCTTGGCCTTGCCATTGCGGCGGAACTGGCGCGTGGGCATGGCGGCCGTCTTGACCTTGTGGAGACCGGGCCGGGGGGAACGGTGTTCGAAATCTTCCTGCCCGATTCACAAAATCTCTGATTTGTCCCTTGCACCGGCCTGTTGGTGGCGCTAGACACCGCCCGACGCGCTGGTAGCTCAGCTGGATAGAGTACTTGACTACGAATCAAGGGGTCGGGGGTTCGAATCCTCCCCAGCGCGCCACTTCCCGAACCAATAAAAATCACGGCGATTCTCGCGCGTGGTTCCCCGTCCGGACGGGGTCTCCGACCGGTCTGCCTCGCCCGCCCAAGGCCCGAAAGCCGCGATGGCGCGTCCGGTCCTGCGGCGCGATCCTGCTTTACGAGGCTGAACGGCGCGAGCCCCAGCGCGCACCGGGCCGATGGGGCGAAGCGCCGCCTGCGATGGTCTGGAGCGCAGGCAGAGAAGCCCCGAAAACCCCCATTTTCCAAGGGAAACATGGGTTTGCCCGTGGCGTCGACCCGACCGTTCGCACCGCTTGGCGACGCTGTCCGGAAACCGCGACACCGGCATCCGATCTTGTCATAAACCCGTTACAAAACTGTATCACAAGCGTCATTGAAAACAGGTAGCCACCGGCTCGGGACGTATTCCGTCTCGGATGAAATTAGGAGAAACCATGTCTCACCTCAAGCTTTCCACTGCGGTAATCGCAGTCGCCGCGGTCTCGGCGACCGCAGCCTTCGCGCAGGGCCGCGAAGAAATCCGCCGCGTCGGCTCGTCCACCGTGTTCCCCTACACCCAAGCCGTGGCTGAGCGGTTCGCCAACAACACCGGCTTCCCGTCGCCGATCGTCGAATCCACCGGCACGGGTGGCGGCATGCAGATCTTCTGCGGCGGCATCGGCGAAGACTTCGCCGACATCACCGGCGCGTCGCGCAGCATGAAGGCGTCCGAGTACGCCATGTGCGTCGAGAACGGCGTCACCGACATCACCGAGGCGCGCATCGGCTCCGACGGCCTGTCGATCGCCATCTCGCGCGACAACGACTTCGCCTGGAACGTGACGCTGGCCGAAGTGTACCTCGCGCTTGGCGCGATGGTTCCGGTTGACGGCGAATGGGCCGAAAACCCCTACACCACCTGGGACGAGATCAACCCGGACTTCCCGGCGACCGAGATCGAGGTTCTGGGCCCCCCGCCGACCTCCGGCACGCGTGACGCCTTCGTTGAACTGGCGATGGTCGAAGGCTGCATGGAACTCGACTATGTCGAGCAGAACCATGACGGCGACTGGGCCGAAGAGAACTGCGCGCGCATGCGCACCGACGGCCCCTTCATCGAAGCCGGCGAGAACGACAACCTGATCGTCCAGCGCCTGCAGGCCAACTCCGACGCGATGGGCATCTTCGGCTATTCCTTCCTGTACGAGAACCAGGACACGCTGAAGGCCGTGGATATCGCCGGTGTCGCGCCCAGCCCGGACACCATCGCCGACGGGTCCTACCCGATCTCGCGCCCGCTGTTCTTCTACATCAAGAACGCGCATCGCGGCGTGATCCCGGGCCTCAACGAGTTCCTCGAGGAGTACATGTCCGAGGACGCGCTGGCGCCCGGCGGCTACCTTGAAGCGCGCGGCCTGGTTCCGCTTGGCGACGCGGCCCGCGATCAACTGCGCGAGCTCGTTGCGAACTCGGTCACCATGGACCCGATCGAGTAACCAACCCGGTTCCCACGCCCTCCGACCGCCCGGCATGCTGCCGGGCGGTCACCCACATTCTCAGGTCGGTCCCAATGACACTTGCGCCCTTCGTCATTCTTCTGCTTGCGGCCCTCGTCGGCTATGCGATCAACCTTCGGGCTGCACGGGCCATCCGATACGGTGGTAGCCGGCTGCATTCGCTCCAAGGGTTTCACGGTCTCTTTTCCTTGTTGCTGGTTATCGTGCCGGTCCTGACGCTGATCCTTGTCTGGCTTGCCGTGGAAGGCGGGATCATCAACCGAATTCTGTTGTCATCGCTTCCCGATGGCGTTCTGGACGGGCTGGGATCGGGTGCGATCCAGTTGATCGGCGCCGAGATCCGGTCGATCGCCGGCGGCCGCGTCTTCGGAACCCCGGAAGACTGGAAGCTGGAGGCGGCCGAGCGCTTGATCACCTACCGCGAAATCTCCAGCTGGCTGCTCGTTGGCGTTGTCGGGGCGGTGTCGCTGGGGCTCATTTATTTCGCGCGCAGCCGGGTTGCGGCCGAATTCCGCGCCCGTCAGCGGGTCGAAACCATCACCTTGGGCCTGATGGTCTTCTGCGCCGTCGTCGCCATCTTCACCACCATAGGCATCATTGCCGCGCTGACCTTCGAGACAATCAAGTTCTTCCAGCTCGTGCCGATCACCGAATTCCTGTTCGGCACCAACTGGGAACCCCAGATCCCGATCCGCGAGGACCAGATTGCTGCCGAGGGCGCTTTCGGCGCAGTCCCGGTCTTTCTGGGGACCATCGTCATCGCGACGGTCGCCCTGTTCATCGCGGTGCCGATCGGACTCCTGACGGCGATCTACCTGAACGAATTCGCGCCGGGGCGCCTGCGCAAGATCGTCAAGCCGGTGCTCGAAATCCTCGCCGGTGTGCCGACCGTTGTCTATGGCTTCTTCGCCATCCTCGTGGTGGCGCCGGCCCTGCGGCAGTTTGGCGAATCGCTTGGCCTCGACGTTGCATCGAACACCGCGCTCGCCGCGGGCGGTGTGATGGGGATCATGTTGATCCCGTTCATTTCGTCCTTTGCCGATGACGCGCTTTCGGCAGTGCCGCGTAGCCTGCGCGACGGGGCCCTTGCCCTTGGCGCAACCCGCGGCGAGATGATGCTCAACGTGCTGTTTCCGGCTGCCATTCCGGGCATTGTCGGCGGGGTGCTGCTGGCCGTCAGCCGCGCCATCGGCGAAACCATGATCGTGGTCATGGCTGCGGGCCTGATCGCCAAGATGACCATCAACCCGCTGGACAGCGTGACCGCTGTTACCGTGCAGATCGTTACCCTGCTGATCGGCGACACCGCCTTCGACAACCCCAAGACGCTTGCGGCCTTCGCCCTGGGCATGATGCTGTTCATCGCCACGCTGGTGATCAATGTCTTTGCCCTGCGGATCGTCCGCAAGTATCGCGAAATCTACGATTGAGGCCCGGCCGACATGACCGACATCACCCCCAACGATGCCCGCAAGGCGTCGAACAACGCAACGACCGAGGCGGTGAAGCGTAGCCTCGCCCGGCGCAATCGCAAGCAGTTGGTGCTGCAGGGCTTTGGTATCGGGGCGATCGTGATCGCCTTCACCGTGCTCTTCATCCTTGTCGCTTCGCTGGTGCGCACGGGCTATACCGCCTTCGTCCAGACGCATGTAACGCTCGATGTCTACATCGATCCCGCGGAAATCTCCGAAGAGGGCCTGCCGCGCGGCGGCTTCCGCGACGTGCTGACGGCAGCCGTGCTTGACAACCTGCCCGGCGCCGACCCGGAGGAGGACGCGCGCGGTGTGCGCAACATCCTGTCCAACGGGGCGCAGTTCCAGTTGCGTGACCAGATCGTCGAAGATCCGTCGCTGATCGGGCAAACGATCACCCTTACGGTGCCGCTCTCGGACCCCTTTGACCAGTTGAACAAGGGGGGCGTGCGGCGTGACACGCCCGAGGATCAGCGCCGCGTCGACAACCAGGAAATGGCATGGTTCGACGCGCTCGACGAGGCCGGCATTATCTCGACCCCGTTCAATATCGGCTTGTTCACCAACGCGGATTCGCGTTTCCCGGAGCTCGCGGGTCTCAAGGGCGCGCTCGTCGGATCGTTCTGGGCGCTGCTCACCTGCTTCCTGATCGCCTTTCCGATCGGCATCGGCGCCGCCATCTACCTCGAGGAATTCGCGCCGAAGAACCGGCTGTCGGATTTCATCGAGGTCAATATCAACAACCTCGCGGCCGTTCCGTCTGTGGTGTTCGGCTTGCTGGCGCTGGCGGTGTTCATCGGCTGGTTCGGCTTGCCGCGCTCCGCGCCCTTCGTGGGGGGGCTGACGCTGGCGCTGATGACCATGCCGACGATCATCATCGCGACGCGCGCCGCGCTGAAGGCAGTGCCGCCCTCTATTCGCGAGGCCGCGCTTGGCGTGGGCGCGTCCAAGCACCAGGTCGTGTTCCAGCATGTCCTGCCATTGGCGATGCCCGGCATCCTGACCGGCACCATCATCGGGCTGGCGCAGGCGCTCGGCGAAACCGCGCCGCTGTTGCTGATCGGGATGAACGCCTTCATCACCTCGGCCCCCACATCGCCCTTCGATGCCGCGACTGCGCTGCCGACACAGATCTTCATCTGGGCCGACAGTCCGGAGCGTGGCTTCACCAGCCGGACCTCGGCGGCCATTCTGGTGCTTCTCGGCTTCCTCGTGATGATGAACGGGATTGCCATCTACCTCAGAAACAAATTCGAACGCCGCTGGTGAGCGCCATGGAGGATGTTAACATGAACGATATGCGCCTGACGGAGCGGAACATGACAGACCACAAGATCAAGATGCAGGCCCGCGGCGTGGATGTCTTCTATGGCCACGATCAGGCCATCAAGAATGTCGATGTCGATATCGAGGACAATACGGTCACGGCCTTCATCGGCCCGTCGGGCTGCGGCAAGTCGACCTTCCTGCGCTGCCTGAACCGGATGAACGACACCATCGACGTGTGCCGTGTGACGGGCGATATCCGGCTTGACGACGAGGATATCTATGACCCGCAGGTCGATCCGGTGCAACTGCGCGCCAAGGTGGGCATGGTGTTCCAGAAGCCGAACCCGTTTCCCAAGTCGATCTACGACAACGTGGCCTATGGCCCCAAGATCCACGGGCTTGCCACCAACAAGGCCGAGCTTGACGAGATCGTCGAGAAATCCCTGCGGCGCGCGGCGATCTGGGACGAGGCGAAGGACCGGCTGGACCAGCCCGGAACCGGCCTGTCGGGTGGCCAGCAGCAGCGTCTGTGCATTGCGCGCGCCGTGGCCACCAACCCCGAGGTTCTGTTGATGGACGAGCCGTGCTCGGCCCTCGACCCGATCGCCACGGCACAGGTCGAGGAACTGATCGACGAGTTGCGCGAACGCTTCTCGGTGGTGATCGTGACCCACTCCATGCAGCAAGCCGCCCGGGTCAGCCAGAAGACCGCGTTCTTTCACCTTGGCGAACTGGTGGAATACGGTGAAACAAGCCAGATCTTCACCAACCCCCAGGACACGCGGACCGAATCTTACATCACTGGCCGTATCGGTTAAAGAAAGGCCTGAACGACATGGACAACAACGAACACATCGTCGCCTCCTTCGATCGCGACCTGGAAGGCATCCAGGCGTTGATCATGAAGATGGGCGGGCTTGTCGAATCGGCGATTGCCGACGCGACCGCGGCGCTGGAAAACCGCGACGAGGAACTCGCGCTGAAGGTGCGCAAGGGCGACAAGGCGATTGACGCCCTGGAAGAGCAGGTCAACGAACAGGCGGCGCTTATCCTCGCGTTGCGGCAACCGACGGCGGGCGACCTGCGCACGGTTCTGACCGTCTTCCGCCTGTCGGGCAGCCTTGAGCGGATCGGGGACTACGCCAAGAACATGGCCAAGCGCTCCGGGGTCGTGATGCAGATGCAGCAGATCAAGGGCGCTGCCGCCGGTCTGCGCCGCATGTCGCGGCAGGTGGAGCTTATGCTCAAGGACGTGCTCGACGCCTATATCCAGCGCGATGCGGACCTTGCCGCCGATGTCCGTGAGCGTGATCTCGAAGTTGACCAGATGTATTCGGCGCTGTTCCGCGAATACCTGACCTTCATGATGGAAGATCCGCGCAACATCACCGCCTGCATGCATCTGCACTTCATGGCCAAGAATATCGAACGCATGGGCGATCACGTCACCACCATCGCGGAACAGGTGATCTACCTCGCGTCCGGCGAATACCCCGACGAGGATCGCGTGAAAGGTGACCGATCCCCCTATGACGCGGGGGGTGCGGAGACCTGACAGATGGCCGGTGAACCACTTGTCCTTGTTGTGGAGGATGAACCCGCGCAGCGCGAAGTCCTGGCCTATAACATCCGGGCCGAAGGCTATTCCGTGATCACCGCCGCGGCGGGCGACGAAGCCCTTGTCATGGTGCGCGAAACGCCGCCCGACGTGATCGTGCTGGACTGGATGCTGCCGTCGGTCTCGGGGATCGAGGTGTGCCGGCAACTCAAGACCGGTGCCGAAACCAGCAAGATTCCGGTGATCATGCTGTCGGCCCGCTCGGAAGAGGTGGACCGCGTCCGCGGGCTGGAAACCGGGGCGGATGACTACGTGGTCAAACCCTATTCCGTGGCCGAGCTTCTGGCGCGGCTGCGCACCCAGTTGCGCCGGTCGCGGCCGGGGGCGGTGACCGATCAGCTGGCTTTCGAGGACATCACGCTCGACATGGCAGAGCACCGGGTGTTCCGGGACGGGGAACAGATTTCGCTTGGTCCGACCGAGTTCCGCCTCCTGACCGCCTTCATGGAACGGCCCGGGCGCGTCTGGTCGCGCGAACAGCTTCTGGATCGTGTCTGGGGCCGGGATATCTATGTCGACAGTCGCACCGTCGATGTCCATGTCGGGCGCTTGCGCAAGGCGCTGAAATCCGGCGGGACGCAGGAAGACCCGATCCGGACCGTCCGCGGGGCGGGCTACGCGCTCGGGTAACGAGCCTGTCCTTGGTGTCGGTTCTGCACCGGGCTTGCGCGCTCGCGCAAGCCGCGTCGACACTGGCCAGATCCCCTTGGGCGAACGCTTCGGCGGCACGTGGCGACCCCGGCAGGATTCGAACCTGCAACCTGCCCCTTAGGAGGGGGCTGCTCTATCCAGTTGAGCCACGGGGCCATTGCCCCCTTCTGCGCAATTCGTCGGCGTCTGACAAGGCGGCAAGGCCGAAAACGCCCGCGATCGCCTTCGGCCTTGGACAATCCGGGCATATCTGCTTAACAGTCTCGTTACCGCCACCACGAGGAGCCACCGACCTTGCCGCCGAAGATACAGGATCCGGGCCGCCCGCAACTGACCCTCCGCGACGTGGCAGAGGCCGCGCGCGTGTCGGAAATGACGGTCAGCCGCGTGTTGCGCAATCGCGGGGACGTGTCGCAGGCCACGCGGGCAAAGGTGCTGGAGGCGGCGCGCACGCTCGGTTACGTGCCCAACAAGATCGCCGGCGCACTGGCTTCAAGCCGCGTGAACCTTGTCGGCGTCGTCATTCCGTCGCTGTCCAACATGGTGTTCCCGCAGGTGCTGGCCGGGATTTCCGACGTGCTCGACGACACGCCCCTGCAACCCGTCTTTGGCGCCACCCATTACAAGCCCGAACGCGAGGAGGAGGTGATCTACGAAATGCTGTCGTGGCGGCCTTCGGGGATGATCGTCGCGGGGATAGAGCATTCGGACGCCTCGAAGGCCATGCTGGCCAATTCCGGAATCCCGGTGGTCGAGATCATGGACGCCGACGGCGATCCGATCGACGCCATGGTGGGCCTCAGCCACCGGGCGGCGGGCGCGC
Organism: Nioella halotolerans; assembly: GCA_003428585.1. Classification (GTDB taxonomy): domain Bacteria; phylum Pseudomonadota; class Alphaproteobacteria; order Rhodobacterales; family Rhodobacteraceae; genus Nioella; species Nioella halotolerans. The sequence goes on along the minus strand of QVQC01000046.1, from coordinate 2,283 downwards.
GCATGGCGCGCGAAATCCTCGCCCGCGGCTACCGTCGCATCGGCTTCATGGGCACCAAGATGCCGCTCGATTTCCGCGCGCGCAAGCGGTTGGAAGGCTTCGAAGGCGTCTTGAAGGCGCAGGGAATCGCGCTTGTGGATCGCAGCTTCTATTCCGGCGGGTCCGGTCTGGGCAAGGGGCGCGAGATGACGCAAGACATGCTGTCGCGCCACGAGGATCTTGATTTCCTGTATTATTCCAATGACATGATCGCGGCGGGCGGGCTTTTGTACTGCCTTGAAAAGGGTCTCTGTATCCCGCAGGACATGGGGCTTGCGGGGTTCAACGCGGTCGAAATCCTCGACGGCCTGCCGATGCGGCTTGCCACGATGGACACGCGGCGGCTGGAAATCGGGCGCGCCGCCGCCACGATCGTGGCCGCCCGCGTCGCCGGCGAGGACTGCGACCGGACAGTCACGCTCGATCCCGGCTTCGATCCCGGCGACACCATGCGCGATCCGGTCTGACCGGTGCTCAGCATTCGGGGATGTTCACCGCCAGCCCGCCGCGGCTGGTTTCCTTGTAATTGTCGCTCATGTCCATGCCGGTCTGGCGCATCGCCTCGATGCAATTGTCCAGCGGCATGAAATGCTGCCCGTCGCCGCGCAGGGCGAGGCTGGCGGCGCTGACCGCCTTGATCGCGCCCAGCCCGTTGCGCTCGATGCAGGGCACCTGCACCAGCCCGCCCACCGGGTCGCAGGTCATGCCAAGGTGATGCTCCAGCGCGATCTCGGCGGCATTCTCGATCTGTTCGTTGCTGCCGCCAAGCGCCGCGCACAGCCCCGCCGCCGCCATCGCCGAGGCGCTGCCCACCTCGCCCTGGCAGCCGACCTCGGCGCCCGAGATGCTGGCATTGTGCTTGATCAGCCCGCCGATCGCGGCCGCCGTCATCAGGAAGGTGCGCCGCCCGTCCTCGGTGGCGCCGATGCAATGGTCGCGGTAATAGCGCAGCACCGCGGGCACCACCCCGGCCGCGCCGTTGGTGGGCGAGGTCACGACCTTGCCGCCGGCGGCGTTTTCCTCGTTCACGGCCATGGCGTAGACGCTCAGCCAGTCATTGACGGTATGGGGCTGGGCGATGTTCTGCCCGCGTTCGGCCAGCAATTGTTCGTGGATCGCCTTCGCCCGCCGGCGCACTTTCAGCCCGCCGGGCAGCTCGCCATCCAGCCTCAGCCCCCGGTCGATGCAATCGTCCATGGCTGCCCAGATGCCGTCGAGCCGGTCGCGCACCTTCGCCTGCCCGCCATGGGTGGCCTCGTTTTCCCATTTCATCAGGGCGATGGACTTGCCGGCGATCTGGCCCATGCGCAGCATCTCCGCCGCCGATCCGAACGGGTAGGGATAGCCCTGCGCCGCCTTCTCCGCGTGCAGCGCCTCGGCGCCGCCCTGCTTGTGATGCTCCAGCTCCGCCGCGGTCATCACGAAGCCGCCGCCGACCGAGTAATAGGTCTCCTCCATGTACAGCGTGCCGTGGGCGTCGCGGGCGCGCAGGATCATCCCGTTGGCATGGCCGGGCAGGGGCGGGCCGAAATCGAAGGCAAGGTCGCTGTCGGGGTCGAAGCGCAACTCCGGCAGGCCCCCGGGGCGGATCACCTTGGTCTCCCGCAGCCGGGCCTCCGCCGCCTCGGCATCGTCGGGGTCGATCGTGTCGGGCCGGAATCCCAGAAGCCCGAGGATCACCGCCCGGTCCGTCGCATGCCCCTTGCCGGTGAAGGCGAGCGAGCCGTGCAGCGAACAGGAAACCTGCGCCACCTCGCCGGCGCCGGGTTCGCGCAGGCCGGTGCGCAACTGGTCGAGGAACCGCGCCGCCGCCGACATCGGCCCCATCGTGTGCGACGAGGACGGCCCGATGCCGATCTTGAAGATGTCGAAGACGCTCAGGAACATGGGCGTGGAACCTCTTGGCTGGACCGGGTCGAGCATACCCGCAAGCGGCGGCGCGGCCCCCGGGAAACCGACACTCCCCCTGTCCTGACCGACGCGGGCATGGCTGTCCATCCCCCTGCCGACGGGCGTCGATGCGTCGGCGTTGCGAGGGCCGTTTCGTCTGCGCGCATGGTGCACGCATGGTGTACGGATGGTGTACCGGGGGGCGCCCCCCTGTTTCGCAGCAAGAGGCGCGCCCTGCGGGACCGGGAGGGCGCGCCTGTCGGCGGGTGCGGGGCGGGTGCGGGCCCGCCTTGTGCCGCCGGCCTTGGGCGGGCTCAGTCGAGCCCGAACTGGATCAGCAGGCCGGTCTGGCAG
>QVQC01000011.1 GCA_003428585.1 Nioella halotolerans | reverse complement strand
GATGGAACGTGCCACAAAAAGCGCCCGCCGGCGAGGGTCTAAGTGATCATCCGGGATGGAACACATTGCATCGCGGATCGTGACGGCTTTAGCCATGGGCTTTCCCCGCGATGTATTGGGCGAGTGTGGTCACATCCTTCTGGCGACGTTCGATCCCGAGTGTTTTCAGGATGCCCATGAGGCTGTTACATGCCTGCGTCCACTTGCCTGCGTCGAAAGCCTCATACTGCCCATCGGCTAGGGCGCGCTCTTGAACGGCAAGCCAATGTTCCAGCCAAAGGGCGCGCTCGATCAGTGATCGTTGCGCATACGAAAGATGATCTTCCCCGCCTAGGTCATCGGTGATCTGTTGCCAGCGTGCGCGCATGGTGACGGCTATGGCGGTCCTGACGTCGAGACGGTCGAGATAACCACCTGCAAACCGTTCCGGGATTTCTGCTAACTTTGCCATGAATAGCCTGCGTCTGCTTACCTATTGCTTACAAATTAACAAACCTCCGTCATTAAGTCATTTTCTAACAATATCTTATATAACCTATTCAGGGGACATAATGTCCCTTTCTATTCATTTTGAGACTGCTTTGCAGGGTGTCGAGGGTAGTGGCAAAAATAGGGGCGTTTCGTTGGGCTATAATCCTGACAGAAAAAATCAACCTCATGAGCCTGCAACGTTCCTATGCCAAGAAAACGCCATGTCGTCGGTTATCCTACTATCCGACACGCTGCCCCCCCTCTCCCCCCAGAGCAACGAAGAAAAGGTGTTTGTTAGATAGGGTGGTCAAAATCGGCCACCTTTACCTTACACTGATTTACGTCAGCTTATAGACAGCGGGTCCATAGAAACTGGACGCGGGGTGAATCTCCTGAATAAGACCGCGTTGTTTGAGTTCACCTCGTGCGGCGCTCATCCTCTTGCGTGGCCAGCCGCCGGGCATTCGCTCACCCATGTCGTTCGCAACATGGAAGCTGACATGCGCGCCATGATGCCGTCGCAGGTACATCAGTAGCATGAACGCATCGGGTGCGGTCTGCATGAGGTCATCGACTTCATCAAAATGCACCGGCAGGTGCTTGCCCTCGCCAAACCAGTTTTCGCCGCGCTGGGTATATCGCCACGCTGATCGAGCAGTCTTTTCAATCTCCGCTTCGGTCATGGGCGGGCGCATCGTCTCGGCCTCAGAATACGCCACGTCTAGCAGGGCGTCGAGGTCGTCACAGTGTTTCGCCTGCGCCATGCAGCGCCGGAACAAAGTGTCGTTTCGCTGGCCTTGGGGTATATGCGCAGAAGCGCCATGAGCGGGGTCTATGGTCGGCTGCGGAGCCTCCGAGCCGCGCATCGTGGGGAGTATCGGTAAATCCTCCAGACCGCCCTTCACAAAACCGTATTCGCCCTTTGTGACGCGCGATGGTGGAGCCACGACAAAACCGCTGCCGAGAATGTCGATAGGCCGCTCGGAGTCAGGTCGGATAAGGCGGCGTTCGCCATCATGCCGATACCATGCCTGCCAGTTACCGCTCGCACTGCGCACCACAATCGGCGTGTCACCATGACGCGCAAGAGCATCGGCGAGGACGCGCTCGTCGGGCGTGTCAACGTCGAGGATGGTCAGCCCCGATCTACGGCCACACGCAAAACCGAATGCCTCAGCATCACCAAAGCGCCGGACAAGCTGCGCGCTGCCGGGATGACCGATTTTCAGGTAATTCCGAATTGCAGGCGTCTTGTCAGGCGTGACCGGAAAACAGGCCACGCCCGCCCGAGAATACTCGGGTTGCCATCGGGCAAAGGACATTAGTCACTTGCCTGATTTTCGGGGATAATGAATCTGCCGGTGATGTTCTCGGCAAAGCCACGTCACCACAAGCGGGCGGTGATAATCGTCGTGATGCGCCTCGGCCTTTTCTGCGCCGCAAACCTCACACGGCTGCGGCTTTATCAGCCCTCTGCGGATGCCAGATGCCGTGGCCACGTGCGCCCATGTTTTTAGTGGGTTGCGCGCGCGCCATTCCTGTTGCCGCGATTTCTTTTTCGGCTTAGAGTGAACCTTATTAGAAGGCTGCCCGCTTTCGAATGTTGCCCCCGCGCCAGCGCCAAACTGGCCGGGGGTTTCAAATTTTTTCGTCATTGCAGTACCTCGCCTGATTGCGGCAAGATTTCGTCGCGCTCAATAAGGTCGGAAAGATCACGAAGGTATTCAACTGCATGCTCAGGCCCTTGCGTCGCAATCAAAATTGATACTGCGGCAGCCATCGAACCTTTTTGTGCGTCGGCCTGCGATTTGGCAGATTGGAGGACTCGCGCAATGGCCATTTGCACCTGCCAGGCGTCGAGTCGGTCATTACTCACGGACATCATTTCGCGCCTCCCGCAATCATGTTGCGATCAACAAACGCGGCGAGATCAGTGGCGCGATATCGGACGGCGCGACCGATTTTGACGTAAGGAATTGAAGCCCCTATCCAGCGGTCACGTTCGAGCCATTTTGTCGAGACGCCGAGATAATCTGCGGCGCGGCGCTGATCCATGAGCGCGGGCAGGGTGGCGGTGGTCTCGTGCCCGGCGTTCATGGCGCGGGGTGCGGTGGTGGTGTGTAGCATGGTGTAACCCTCATGGCTTTTACATGAGGGACGTTAAGCATATGTTTTTAATATAAAAAAATGAAGAGGCTAGGCTTTTCTGAAATACCTAGCCTTTTCCGCGCGGCGGCGGAATATCGCATTCAGGGCTTTGGCGTAGATTATCCAACCACGTATGAATTGTGCGCTCGGTCACATCCAACTGTTTAACAAGTTTGCGTTTAGTTTGGGCAAAGCTTAGCCCCTCGCTCTCGCATTTCATGACAATCTCAAGGAACTTCGCTACGTCCGGCTCTTTGGACGGTCGCTTGCGCGTTGCAGCATTACGCTTTCGTTTTTCTTCTTCGAGGTCGAGCACATCATCAAGCGACAAGCCTAGTTCATTTAGAATTGTGAGGTCATATTGGCTGTAGTAGTCGATTTCCCGCTGACGGCATTGGCGTTCGAAAAACTCTTGCGTTGCATCTGAATCGTCAGGGTCAAGACCGAGCGCGACAAGCTTTTCTCGCAATGGGTTGCCAACGTGTTCAAGCAATCCTTTGCGGAACGCGTTCATTTTGTCGGGTCTTTTAAGCGCCAAATGAGCGGCCCAATGCTCCATTTTTTTCCTGCTTTCTGCATCGGTCATCACTTCGCCTCCGCCAGTTGCACCACGTCACCCGTGCGGGCGGGCGATAACAGATAATCGCTGATCCGCTGCATCGCATCGCGCAGATCGTCGGTCGTCACCTGCACATAGCCTGCGGTCACGTCTCCGCCTGAAATGTGGTTCGTGAGCCGCTTCAACTTGTATGCGCTGATATCCAGCTTGCTGGCGATGGTGGCGAAGCTGCGGCGCATGTCATGGGCTGTCAGGTGCAAGCCTGTCGCGGCCTCCATCCGGCGCAGGGCGTTGCGCAGATCGGCGGGCACCTCGCCTGCGGGGTCGCTGAAAACATGCACGGCCCCGGCGATCTTCTTGCGCTCGGTCAGCATGTCCACAAGCTGCGATGACAGCGGCAATTCGTGGTCGGTGCCGTTCTTCGTGTTCCTGAAAGTCACGTTCCGCTTTTTCAGGTCTACATCGGACCAGCGCAAAGGCGGGTATCCATCCCGGCTGTTACCCAGCACCTCGCCAATGCGCGCGCCGGTCAGCAACATGAATATCAGCGCATCCCGGCTTTCCGCCTCGCCACGCATCCCGACAAGCGCGGACTGCACCGCATCGAGCCATTCCGCGACACGATCCTCGGGCAGGTGACGCTTCGACGGCTTCACCTCGCCCCATTGCGCCAGCTTGTTGAGACGGTCCACCGGATTGCGAGCGATGATCGGCTCATCGTCATCATCGCAATCAGCTATCACCAAATTAAACACGGCGCGCAGGTAGCGAAAGGCGAGATTCGCCTGCGCGGGCGAGACTGCGGCCAGCTTGGCGTGACGGTCCTTGACCATGCGGCCCGTGATCTCCGACACGGGCAGGTCGAGCCAATCCTCAAAACGGCGCATGGCCTTTTCGATGTCGCGGATGGTCTGCGGCTTCTTGGGTGCGCCCTTGCCATTGCCTCGCCGCTTAGGCGCGGTCTTGTATGCGTTGAACGCCGCGCGCAGCGTTGTGTCGCGGGCTTCCTTCTTCTGTCTCTCCTTCACCGGGTCGATACCATCGGAGAATTGAGCGGCCATGCCCAGCGCCTTCCTGCGGGCGTTCTCGGCGCTGATTTCGCCATGTCGCCCGAGGGTGACGCGGCGCTCCTTGTTCCCGACACGGCGCTGCATGATGTAGGCCTTCGCACCGCCTGTTGAGACGCGGACGCCAAAGCCGCGCAGTTCCGTGTCCCACACCAAGCGTTGCTTGCCCGGAAGCGGCTCCAATTTGTCCACCTTTGTGGTGGTCAGCTTTACCCTGTTATCGCTCATCTGAAAGAGTCCCCTGCCATAGCATGTAAGCATTTTGTAAGCAGGATAATTAGAAAACGCAAGGGTTGGCAGGGGATTGTTAGCTGTTTAATCCCTTGTTTTTATAAGGTTTGAGTGCTTACTAGTAGTCCTTAAAAGTATTGAAAAGGGGATTCAAAATCCCCCGCCAGCAATGGCTTGTCGGTTCGAGTCCGACCTCGGGTACCAGTCCTGATATCATGATGCGTCGGTCGATCCGGGCGGTCGCGTCGCGGGGCGTGGGGTCAGATCGATCCGGCCTCGACCATGTAATTGGAGGCGGTGCACATCGCCGCGTCGTCCGAGGCCAGGAACAGCACCATCCGCGCCACGTAGACCGGGTCGATCAGGTCGGGCAGGCATTGGTTCGCGCGGTGGTTTTCCAATGCTTCGGGCGTGGCCCAAAGGTCTTTCTGGCGCTCGGTCATGATCCAGCCCGGCACCACGGTGTTGACCCGGATGCGATGGCCGCCAAGCTCGCGCGCCATGGTGCGGGTCAGCCCGTGGACCGCCGCCTTGGCCGTGGCGTAGGCGGGAAAGCCGGCCCCCGCCTCCCACCATGAATTCGATCCCATGTTGATGATCGACCCCGCGCCCTTGCGAATCATGCCCCCGGCGACGGCCTGGATGGCAAAGAACATGTGGCGCAGGTTGGTCTGCATCCTGTCGTCCCAGTAATCCGGGGTCACCTCGCGCCAGTCGTGGCGGTCGTCGCGCGCGGCATTGTTGACCAGCACGTCGAAATCGCCCATCCGCCCCGCAAGCTCGGTGATCGCGGCCCGCGTGGAGTCGATATCGCGCAGGTCGCACAGGGCGAAATCGGCGCCGGTCCGCTCCGCCATCGCGCGCGATGCCGCCGCGTCGCGGTCAAGGAACGCGACCGCGGCCCCCTGCGCGGCGAAGGCCTCCACCATGTCGGCCCCGATACCGGAGGCGCCGCCGGTGATCAGGACGGTCTTGGCCTTGAGGCTGGGATAGGTGGCGAATTCGGGCATCTGCGGTCTCCGCTTTGGTCTGCTGCGTCGGGCACTCTACAGGAGGGTCCAGCGAACGACCAGATCGCCCCGTCCGGCGTTTCGTCCGCACGCCCGGTGCATGGGGGGTGTACGGGGGGCGCCCCCTGTTTCGCAGCAAGAGGCGCGCCCTGCGGGACCGGGAGGGCGCGCCTGTCGGCGGGCACAGGGCGGGTGCGGGCCCGCCCTGTGCCGCCGGCCTTGGGCGGGCTCAGTCGAGCCCGAACTGGATCAGCAGGCCGGTCTGGCAG
>QVQC01000028.1 GCA_003428585.1 Nioella halotolerans | reverse complement strand
GTGACAGGAACGGACTCGCATTGCCCAGAACGTGGTGAAAGGTGGGGGCCAGCTCGCGCTTACAATTCTGCGCTCGATGCGCGCAGGCTTTCACCGCCAGCAAGGCCCAATGTGGCGTTGGCCGGAATACTGCTGGGCATTCCTGCCATGGTGATCGCGCTTGTCGCGCTGCTTGTCGCGGGGCGCCCGATCGTCGAGGCCTTGCTCGTCGCCTACGGCGTTCAGCTCGTGGTGTTCTGTGTCTTCATTGTCATGGGCCGCGCCCGCGCGAAGGAGCCAGTACGCGCAGCACCCGCCGATGCCGCGCCCCAGCGACGTGAAGCTGCCGATATCTGGCGGACCTACCCGAGCAGCGTCGAGGCCGAAAGCCCGGTTCGGATCGCCTTGATCGCACCGGACATCGGGCAAAGCCGCAGGATGGCCACTGATCTCTCCCAACTCGGTGTTGAGGTTCATCACGGCACCGACCCAGACGCGATGCTCGAGACGGTCCAAGCCAGGCCACAAGACTGGGGTGCGGTCATGGTCGATCTCGACCGGGGTGCGGGCCTCGATGTTGACGTTGACGACGTGTTGCATTTCCGCGCCGCCTGCCCTGACATTCCGGTTCTGATTTTGTCCAACGCCTCATTGCACGCCGATCTGCCTCGACGACCGATCGGGGACATGACGCTGCAAAAGCCGGTCCTGCGAGAGGATCTGGCCGCTGGCATTGATGCAATGAACCTGAATTTCGGGGCGGGACAGAGGGATGATGCGAATGCGTCAACCCGATCGGTTGCGGCCATCAGCTTGGACGAAACTGCGCGTTGCGGCCTGTCCCCGGTGGACGCCCCTGCGGCGAGGATCACGGCCCATGCCGGACACTAACCCTCCATCTGCCGGACGGCACGATTGCTGGTCACGTCATCATCCTCGGACACGGCCACGGCTCCTCCATCCAGCATCAGGCGGCGCCAACGATACAGCAGGTTCGGCGCACCGCCATTTCGGCGGGCCACGACCGAGATGCTGGTGCCTTCCTCCAGCGTCTCCTCGACGATCCGAAGCTTCTCGCTCGCGGACCAGCGGCGTCGACGGCCGCCATCGGTGATGATCTCTATCTCAGACATAAGCACGTGCTCAGGCATATGCCTAAGCCTCCATGGCTATGCCCAAGTGTCCGGTCGAAACGGGGGCCAGTTCAGAGGCCAAGCACCGCCCATGGCGCGCGCCCGAGGCCTCCGTTGACCGCTTCGCCACCGAAGTGGGCGAGCAGGAAGCCGGCTGATCGTGAATGAACTGGACCCATTGCCGTTCCTTTCGGTTCATGACTTCGATTTCAGCAGCGACATCTTCTTTCCGCCCGGCTGCGGCGTCATTCAAGTTCGGCGCGGGGTGTGCCTGCAGGTGCCTCGCCGTTCGCCTCGATGTCAGCGATATATCTTTTCATTTCAGCGATTTCCCTGCGCTGCGCTTCGATGATTGCATCGTCCAGTGCCCTGACCCTCGGGTCCGAGATGTCGGCTCGCTCGCTCGTCAGGATGGCGATGGAATGGTGCGGGATCATCGCCCGCATCCAGGCGAGATCGTCGACAGTTTCCTGGCTTCGGACAAGCCAAAGCGCGAGGGCGAAAGTTACAGCAGCTCCCGCGAAGATCGCAAGATTGACCCTCTTGTTGGAATACATGCCCAGCATGAAAGCGAGCATGATGATCGCCATCACCGCACCCATATAGATGGCCATCCACATGCGCGTCTGCGAGAAGAATATGTGATCGAGCGCGTAGGTGTTGAGATACATCAATCCAAACATCACGACTGTCGAAGTCGCGATCATTGCAACGAAACGTACGTAGTTCATCTTCCAACTCCTGATCCTTTGCCAGTTCAACACCCCGAGAGGGGCTATCCCGAAGATCGCAAGCGCCGCGAGAATGGCGGCGCGCAGCCCAATCTCAGATCGCCGCAACGGCCTTCGCCAGAAGGTCGCGCACCTCTCCCGCGACGGCCGTCAGATCGGCGTTCTCGATCGCCTGCATCGACGCCACGGGGTCGATCGCGCTGACCTCTACGCCGCCGTTGTCCTGGCGCAGGATGACGTTGCAGGGCAGCATCGCGCCCACCCGAGGCTCGATCCCGATCGCCTGATGCGCCATCGTCGGGTTGCACGCCCCGAGGATGCGATAGGCCGGCATCTCGACGTCGAGCTTCTTCTTCATCGTCTCCTTGACGTCGATCTCGGTCAGCACGCCGAAGCCGTGATCCGCCAGTGCTGTCCGCGTGCGAGCGTCGACATCGTCGATCTCCGCATTGGAGATCACGCGATTGATTGTGTAAGCCATTGAGAAGTCCTTTCGTTTACTTCCGAAGGTATTTGATCAGCGCTGCTATGGCCAAGCCCACCAACGCGAGGATTAGAAGGCCGAACAGCCAGCCAAAGCCCATTCCGAAACCCATTCCGGGTCCCATATCGTTCCAGTGCATAATCTCATCCTCCTGATTCCCCCTTAGTATGCGCCTGTTGACCTGAACTCGCGACAACATGGGGCAGGACAGGAAGGCATAGGGTCGATGTCGGAACGTGGGCGTGCCGGGTCTAAACGCTCGGCTCGGGGCACTACCCGGGTGTTCGCGCGAAGCTCGTCGTTGATCGGCTCAGAACCTTCTTTAAATCCAGTAGCGAAAACGTGCTGGTCTAGGTCATGGCGTGATCTCCGTAGGCGGTGCCAGCCGCCGGCTACGTGGTTCTGGATCAACCTGAGATTACGCCACCCTCAACTTTCCACCAATTTCGCGACACGACCGGTGCCACCGCCCCTCGAGGGACTGTCCGGGAATTGGCAAAGCTCGCAGCAACAAATATGACTCCAGACGTTCTCTCACTCGCTCTGCATGCCAGCCGCAAGGGCAAGGCGAACCAGCGATGGCAGCGACCCCGCTCCAGTTTTGCGCATCACCGAGGCGCGATGGTTTTCGACCGTGCGTTGATTGATCCCGAGATCGTGCGCTATGATCTTGTTCGGCGCGCCGTCGAGGACCTTTGCCAAGACGTCACGCTCGCGTGGGGTGAGATCTGAGAAAACCTCTCGCGCGGTATTGCCTGCCTCGGATTTCGGGTCGCCATTGCTCCCAATCTTGACCGCATGCCGAACACTCGCGAGCAGTTCGGCAGCTCTGGCGGGCTTCTCGATCAGATCAGACGCCCCGGCTTTCATCGCGGCGACCGCCGTGGCAGCGTCGCCATGGCCGGTCAGCATCACGACGGGCAACTGCGACCGCTGGGAGCGTAATCGCGCGATCAGCGCCACTCCGTCCAAGCCAGGCAGGACGTTGTCGACCAGCAGGCAGGCGGCCCCCTCGGGCCGGGGGGCTGCGAGAAAATCCTCGGCGGTGGCATATGTCGCGCCGATCCAGCCCTCAGCTTCAAACAGGCGACACATGCTTTCGCGGATTGCCGGATCGTCATCGACCACATGCACACTCATGCTCGACGGATCGGAACGACGGGCGGTCTGGGCCTTTTCACAGCGCTCTTTCAGCATGAGGTCGGAGAGTTCCGCCAGAAGTACCGCGGGCTTCACGGGCTTGGTAACTTGCCTGTGGTCTGACGCGGCGATGCGCTTGATCGTTTCGGTGGTGATGTCGCCCGTCAGGATGATGCTCGGCACCTTCGCGCCCAGAATGTCCGACAAATCCTGCGCCAATCCCAAACCGTCGTTCCCTCCGGGCAACTCGTAATCTGTTAGCAGAAGATCAGGCGGTTGCACGCTACCGTCGGCCCAAGCCAGCGCGGCTTTCGCATCGGTTTTGGCAAGGACTGTGTGCCCCTCATTGATAAGGGTTTCGGCAAGTAAAGCTCTCAGTTCATCTTCGTCCTCGACCAGAAGGATCGTTCCGGTCTGCCGCGGCTTACTGGTCCCGACGGGTGCTTGCCGAGCGACTGTCTCGGTGGCGTCATCTTCGGTTTCCTCGGCACGGTGCAGCTCCACTGTGAAGGCCGATCCCTTTCGCGGGGTGGTGCGCACGGACACCGGATGCCCCATGAGTTCCGCGAGCCGATGCACGATCGACAATCCCAGACCAAGGCCATGGTCGGCGAAGGCGTAGGCCGTGTCCCCCTGGTAATAGGCGTCAAAGATCGCCTTGATTTCCGATTCCGCGACGCCGATGCCACTGTCGAGCACTGAAACGTCCAAACGCGGGCCGTGACGTCGACACCCGATCAGAATGCCTCCTTTCGAGGTGTACTTCACGGCATTGGACAGTAGGTTGCGCAGGATCTGCTCCAGCAGTTGCGGATCGGTCCGCACCCAGGCGCGGCTGGGCACTGAGCGTAGTTTCAAGCCCTTGAGATCGCATTGTGGCTCAAACTCGTCCACGAGACGCTGCAACAGCGGGGCGATGGCCACCGGCCGGATGTCTGGTCGAATAATGCCCGACTCGATCCGGTTCACGTCCAGCATCGAATCCAGCATCGCCGTCATGGAGTCCAGCGTCTGATCCAGAAGCTTGACCAACCGCGCGCCCTCGGTCGATCTTTTTTGATGGCCCAGTAGCCTGTGCAGCAGCGCCATCGATTGCAAAGGCTGACGCAAATCGTGGCTGGCGGCGGCCAGAAAGCGCGATTTGGCCCTGTTCGCTCGATTCGCTTCGTTCATCGCAACCTCGAGGGCCGCGTTAATACGCTTGCGCTCGGTGATGTCGAGATAGGTGATCACCACGCCTTCCACCCGCTCGCCCTCGGTGCGATAGGGTTGAATGCGGCGCAAGAACCACACCTCCTCGGCTGCAGCGATCTCACGTTCGATCAGGTCGGGAAAGGCAATCACCTTCTGGGCGTCGGTCACAAGGTTTTCATCTATCGACACCGCGGCAAGGTCCGTCACGGGACGGCCGACATCGGTAGGAATTAAGTGGAAAATTGCGCGTGCTGTCGGTGTGAAAAACCGGATGTTAAGGTCTTGGTCCAAAAACAACGTGGCCACGTCAGTGCTGTAAAGCACGTTCTGAAGATCATTGGCCGTGGTGCGGTGCAGCTCCAGCGTTTCCTGCAACTGCCCGTTCAGCGCGGTAAGCTCTTCGTTAAGAGATTGCAGTTCCTCCTTGGAGGCGAGCAACTCCTCGTTGGTTGACTGGAACTCCTCGTTGACCGAAAGTGCCTCGGCCTTGTCGGCGCCGTGCGCCTCGATCTCTCGTTCCAAGTCCCGAACGGCGTCGTGCAGCTCGCGGCGCGTGGTTGCAAGCTCCGCCTCGAGATCTGCGGCGTGGTCCCCGGCCTCTTGTTCCCTCGATGACGCTGGCGTCTGTTCCTTATGCGGGGTGTCGAGAAAGCACGCCAACAACAGCGGCTCTGTCTCGCCCGCGACCGAATGCAGGGCGATGTCAAAGCTTCTGGTGTCCGCGACGCGCCAGCCGGACACGGTCACGACCGGGTAATGGGGCGTGCAGGTCGCTGCCGCCTCTTGGACCCTTGCGCGCAGGGATTTAGGAAGCATTCCCAGAAAACCGGGGGCGGGATGACCCTCGCCTATCTTCAGGTAGATATCGGTTGGCCCGAAAAGGTACAGAACCTCCAACTGGGCATTCAGCAAGGCAGCGGCGGGCGCGTAGTTTTCCAGCAAAATGCGCCGGCAGAGGTCGGCCAAGCCGGTTCGCCGACTGGGCGTCTTGCCGGAGTCCTGCCCGAGATTCTGTTCGGGCGCCGGGGCTACCGACTCGCGCGTGCCTGTCGGATAATGCAGATCTCCGGGGTTGCTTTGACCAACACGGCGCCAGGTCCGCGTTTCCTTGTGCTCGACCGCGAAGCAGGTATCGCCCGGCCCCGGCATTTCTGCGGCCCCGAGCAGCAAGAGCCCACCCGGTCGTAGCGCAAAGCAGCAACGTGCGACAACGCACTTCTGAGCCTCCGGGGCGAGATAAATCAACAGGTTGCGACACGTCAAAAGGTCGATCCCGGAAAATGGCGGATCCGACAATATGTCGGCAACGGTGAACACGATCACGTCCCGCAATTCCGAGGTCGCGCGCCATCCCCCGTCATCGGGCACAAAGAACCGCGCCAGACGGTCGGAGGACACGGTTTCCTCGATACTCTTGGGATAGAAACCCTTGCGCGCCGTCGCGATCGCGTCCGGATCGACATCGGAGGCCAGAATTTGCAGCCGAGTCCCGGACCCCGCGGCTTCGATGACTTCAAGACAGGTCATGGCCATGCTGTAGGCCTCTTCGCCGGTACTGCACCCTGCCACCCAAACCCGCAGGGGCCGGTCGGACGGCAGTCCCTCCAGAAGCTCGGCAATGACGCTGTCGGACAGTTGGTCGAAAACGTAGGGATCGCGAAAGAAGCTGGTGACATGGATCAGCAGGTCCGACGCCAAGCGGGCGCGTTCCTCGGTATCCGAGCGCAGCAGGTCGAGGTAGCGTGCCTGCTCGTCATCCTCGAAACCCACGGCGGCCATCCGGCGCGCGATGCGGCGTTCCAGCGTGCCACGCTTGTAGAGCGAGATATCCTGCACGGCATGATCGCCCATGAAAGCCAGGATGTCGTCATAGAGGCGGGTGCCCGGATCGTCTGCGTCCTGCCGGGGAGCCGCGTATGTCCCGCGCTGTTCGGTGTCTGCGTCAGCCGCACGACGCGCCATGGCATCGCCGTCCATGTGCCGCCACCCGGTGCCTGCGTCGGCGCCGGCCATAACCTCCTCCTCGGATGCCGGCCCCGTCCCATCCGGCCCATGCGCAAGAAATCTGTTGATCGCGCCGAGCATCCGGTCGGTCGGCAGGGCTTCGTTCACGTATCCGGTCGCGATTGCGCTTTCCGGCATGCCGGTATGGCCAGCCTCAATCGGATCCTGCGCGATCACCAGGCCCCCGGCGGCGTGAATATCGCAAATGCCCTTGGTGCCATCCGTGCCCGTGCCCGACAATACGATGCACCCGGATAAAGCGCCGATATCGCTCGCCAGCGATTGCAGCAGCGCATCGAAGGGAAGCCTGACCGCCTTGCCGCTTTCGGGTTCGGACAAATGGATCACACCCTGCGCGACGGTCAGGAATACCCCCGGCGGGATGACATGCAGGCAGCCGGGCCGCAACGTCATGCCTTCCGCAGCCTGGACAACATGCAACTCGGTGTGGCTGTCCAACAGATCGACGATCATGCTGTCATGCGTCGGATCGAGATGAAGGACCAAGATGAACGCGGCTGGTGTATGGACAGGCAAGTGCATCAAAAGGGCGCGGCAAGCCTCCAGCCCGCCGGCAGAGGCACCAATGGCAATGACGGGCACATGGGCTTGCATCGCGTTATTTGACATATGTTTCCAAACGCTCGGCCCGGGGGTTATTTATGAAGTAACGGGCATCAGGGCACCAGAAATCCATTGTCCCGCGGCGCTTGACGCACCCCGCCTTAACTTTCAGCCTGAAGTTTATCAGTTTCAAACGTGATCAGGTAGGGTTTTCGTCCCCCTGTTCGTCACGGCTTTCCGGCGGCCCGGAAAAAGGTGAATCTGAGTAGATTCCGGCCCTGACGAAGAGCCCAGCCCGAACTTATGATTTGACTACGACGTGCACTGTCCCCGAGTGCACTATTAGACTGGACAGCCGGATTCACGATGCTGCCAATGGGTCTTCCCCAAGCCTGCGCAGCAACGACCTCCCCCACGAATCCGGCTGTCCGGTCGCTTTGAAACAGGACGGCTGGCAAAAAACTCTTGGGTCGGATCGTCTCTGTCATCGGTGCGATCGTGATAATATTGGCGCCACTCAGCTTGCTCGGCTTGGCCTGTTGGCCAGACGTGCCCTGCAATGCCCCTTGGGCTGTGCTCGTGCAAGGCTTCGCATCTCGAAACGCCGTCCTCGACGGGACATCATCCGCCGTTCGGGCGGAAAGCCCATGACCGCCCGGGCCGCATTGCGGTCGAGGCATTTCAAGCCGGAAAGGAAGCTTCATATGCGTCTGCAAACCCAAGCGGCAATCTTCATCCAGACACTGGAAGACATGCTTCAGCATGACCGCGCCCGCCAGAAGAGGCGGCTCAGTCGTCAGGTCAAGACCCATGTCGACCGGTTCATGATCGCGTCGCGGGCCAACCCCGAGGGTAAGAAATGGTCGCAGGACCGGGCCACGACAGGCACGCGACCCGACCGTGAAACCGCCACGCAGAGGCTCGGCGACTGACCTTGCACTTTCGCGCTCCATGACCCTTCACCAGGCCCCAGGGTGCAACCGAATGGCCCGCCTTCTCCGGCCCCGCGGATCATGCCGGGCTTGTCCGGCTTGCGGGACATCCGGATGCGTTCGCGAGGCGACGCCTGGCGGCGCCGGGCAGTCCGACAAGCGGGGTTTACGTAGATTCCGATGATATTGTTCCCGATACCGAACTCGCATGCTCGACCCATGAAAAGTTGTTCAACTGCGTTTCCCTGTCTGCACGATGCGCCTGATCGCTACGGTGCCGCCTTGTGCCGATTGTTCTGCCCGGAGACTCGGCCGCGATCACGCGCCGACATCTTTGCGACCCCAATTCGTCCCCGGGGCAACCTTGGATCAACTTCTTTCGACTGCGGTGCCTACAAGGGTGCCCAGAATTGACATGCCGGAGGCGGACTCATGGTGCACGACATAAATCTCGCGATTGACGACAATCTACAGCTGCCGGACCAGCGTCCGACCGGCGGGTTTCCGAATGCGGCGCGTGAGACGCGCCTTGATCGTCTGACCCGGCTTGTTCAGGACGTGTTCGATGTGCCGATCAGTTTGATCAGCCTTACTACGACAGATCGCCTCCCGGCCGATGTCTTCATTGGTCCGTCCAGGCGGAAGACGTTCGTCTACCATCCACAGCATTGTCATTCGGTTTCGTGGTCCGCGCCTCGGGATGACGGCGTTCTGAAATTCGTCGGCGGCCAGACCGATACCGGGCCCGGCGCGCCTCTGGACAGCCCCTTTCGCTGTTTCGCGGCGCATATGGGGGTTCCGATCCACCTGGACGGGGCCGTCGTCGGTGCGCTTTGGGTTTTCGACCAGAAACCAAGGCACTGGTCGGCTCAGGATATATCGCAACTGAAGTCGTTTGCGGCCCTCGTCGCTGACGAGATGGGGCACAGCCGGCTGATCCGCAGCGCAAAGCGCAGGACGTCCCACTTGTCCTCCGCCCATGCCCAGGCATTGCAGGCCAGCCACGCAAAGTCAGATTTCATCACCTCGATGAAACATGAAATTGCGTCACCGCTCATTGCAATTTTCGGCTATGCTGAACTGTTGATCGCGGAAAACGGCAACACGCTGAAGCAGACCCACTATCTGGAAAACGTGCTGAACGCTAGCGAGAAATTGTCTTCTCTCGCCGAAGATTTCCAGGATCCGTCCGGGACCAAGGCAGGCGAGGTCACCATTTCCCAAGACCCTTTCGCGCTTGACGCCCTCTTTTCCAACGTGAAGTCGATCGTCCAGCTATCGGCGCAGCACAAGGCCATCGACCTGTACATCGAGGTTGATCCAGACCTCCCCGAAACCCTGCTCGGGGATGAGCCGCGCTTGCACCAGGTGCTTTTGAACCTGCTCACGAATGCGATCAAATTCACCTGCGAAGGGTCGGTCACCCTGCGCGCAGCGCGCGATGCGACAACCCATGACGCAGTCCGTTTCGAGGTGACCGATACAGGCATCGGGATCGACGTGGAGAACCAAAAGCGGATCTTTGAAAGGGGTGCACAGGCGACCGCATCAACTCAGGGCGAATTTGGCGGGAGTGGGTTAGGGCTTTCCATATCCAAGACGCTGGTCGGGCTGATGGGCGGCACCATCGGGGTCGAGAGCGATCCGGGGCACGGCGCGACCTTCTGGTTCACCGTGACACTTCCGATCCCCTCAACGTCGCAGAAATCGGCGGCGTGATGGCCAACGGTTCAGCGATCGCAACACCGGGGTCACCGCGCCATGCGCCGAGCAAGACGCCTGCACACCATGGCCACATCCGAAAGCTGAAGACATCAGCAAATGTCAAAGGACACACAATGCAAATGAACCAAGCCCTATTGACAGATCAGAGTGAAGCCGACTGGCTGCCGGCCCCTATGCACTCGAATGAAGGGGCGCGGATGGCGGAATTGCTGTCGCTTGACCTGCTCAACATGTCCGACGCGCATCTTGAAAGATTCACGCGGCTGGCCACCCATGTCTTTGACGTGCCGATTGCCTATATCGGACTGCCGAGCGGTGACAAGAACTGGATCAAGGCCGGAGTCGGCACCGATATCCATTCCAGCGACCGCGCGATGTCATTTTGCGGCCACGCCATCCACGAGCCTGACATGCTGGTTGTGCCGGACACGTGGCACGATCCGCGTTTTGCCAATCACCCAATTGTGATCGGGTCATTCAAAATCCGGTTCTACGCCGGCGCCGTCATCTGGGGGCGACATGGTGAACCCCTCGGCACATTTTGCATCGTCGGTACGGAGCCGCGAACCTTTTCCGAGAATGATCGCACCAAGCTGCGTCATCTTCGAGACGCCGCGCAGGAGCAGATGGTGGATTTCGCGCTCAAGCGCAAGCATCTCGAAGCGGCCATGCATGATGCAAGACTGGACGAAGTCACCGGCCTTCTGAACGAGGCGGGGCTGCAAGAGCGGCTGGAACAAGGCATCCAATGGGCGCAAAGCGGTGACGGGTCCAGCTTCAGCGTGTTCATCGTCAAGGTGGTGAAGTTCAACGAGATCAAGCACGGGCGCGGCCCCGCGGTGACCAAGGCTGTGCTGCAGGCAGTCGGGCGCACGCTGACAGAGACGCTGACGCGGGGGTGTATCCATGGCCGCTGGCGCGAGGATGTGTTCCTGACCATCGTGCCCTATACCACTCCGGACGATGCACTGGCCGACGTCGGAAGACAACTGATCGCCGCTTTCGATGCGCCGTTTGACGTCGAAGGTAAAACGGTGCCGATCCGCGTGCATGTCGGCGTCAGCTGTTTTCCATCCGATGGCCGCGACGGCCGGACACTCGCCGACGCGGCCGAGCACGCGATCAGCGACCTGATTTCGACACACGCAAGCAGCTTCGCACTGGCCGATCAGAATCTCAACACGGTCATGAGGGAGCGTCTCGATATGGAAAGGCGGCTGCGGGAGGCAATCGACGAAAGCAAGCTGTCAGTCGTCTACCAACCGAAGATCAATGTCAGGGGCGAACAGGTCAGCGAGGCCGAAGCCCTTGTGCGCTGGACCGACCCGGAGCTGGGAAACGTACCGCCTGACCGTTTCATTCCAATAGCAGAGGCGGCCGGTCTTATAGACGCTCTGGGCGCTTTCGTTCTGAAGAAAGCCTGCGAGGACGCGGTAACCTGGAGCCCCGATACGCCGGGCAAGTCAAGCGTCGCGGTGAACGTGTCCATGCTGCAGATCGAGGATCCCGCGTTTCTCGATACATTGCGGGATGTGCTGGACCAAACCGGTCTCAGCCCGGACCGGCTGATCCTGGAACTCACCGAAAGCACGTTGATGACAAGGGCGAGCGAGATAAGGGACAACATGTCCGCGATTGCCGCGCTCGGGGTGCGTTTTGCCATCGACGATTTCGGGACGGGGTACGCCAATTTCAATTACCTCCGCGACCTGCCGATCCACAGCCTCAAGGTCGACAAGACATTCGTCGATAACATCGCCGAGCACGAGAACCACGCGCGCATTTGCCACGCGATGGTGACGCTTGGCCGAACGCTCGGTCTCGACGTCGTGGCCGAAGGGGTGGAAACTAGCGAACAGGCGATTTTCCTGAAAGCCTACGGATGTGACCAGCTTCAGGGGTTTCATTTCAGCAAGCCGCTGAGTTCAGACGACTTTCGCAGATATGTTCAGGACCGGAACGGATCTGCGCAGGTCTGACAGAGAGCGACCGCCCCAGACGCCGATAGACCGCAATTCCACTGGTCTGCTGACTTGAAAGGACGACAGGCTCATGCCCAAAATCTCCGACATCCTTCAGAGCACGCTGCTTGCCCTGATCGATTCCACGGATGACACCATCCTGATCCTTGCCTCTCAGAATATCGAGGAGCAGGAGCCGCGCATCGTTTACGTCAACCCGGCGTTCTGCCGAATTTCCGGCTACACCAAGGACGAGATCATCGGCAAGACAAAGCGCATCCTTCAAGGGCCGGGCACCTGCAAACACACGCTTGCCCGTATCGAAGCGGCGATCAAGGCCGGTGAAGAATGTCAGGCGGAACTTCTGAACTATGCCAAGGACGGCACCCCCTATTGGTTCGACACCCACATCGTGCCGCTCCACGTCAAGGCTGGCACCACCAGTTACTTCGGTGCGATCCAGCGGGACGTCACCGACAAGAGAAACGCCTTCGACGATCTGCAGCGGCTTGCACACCGGGACGTTCTGACCGGCATCGCCAACAGGGCCGCCCTTGATCAGCACATGGAAAGCCTTTCAAAGACAACCGACACCAAAGCCGATGATCCTTGCATGCTGATGTTCGACCTGGATGGTTTCAAGGAAATCAACGACACGTTGGGGCATATCGCGGGGGACAAGATTCTGCGGCATTTCGCGGAATACGTCACATCAACACTTGGCCCCGACGATTTCCTGGCGCGGCTTGGCGGCGACGAGTTCGTTGCCATTTTGAGAGGCCATTCGCCGGAAGCCGCGCTGCTTCTGGCCGAGCAGGCGGTCTCGGACCTTGCCTCCATGGGGTGCTGGGGTGCGGAGAAGATTGGCGTAAGCGTCGGAATGACGTTCTTTCGATCGGGCGACGGGTTGGAAGCGGTGATCGCCGATGCCGACAGCGCGCTTTACCGCGCAAAGGACGCCGGAAAGGGAACCGTGCGCATCCATCCGCAAACATCCGCCCACCCAGAAACCGAGGACGACCAACAGAAAGTGGCTTCATTATGAAAAGGGGCCGGACGCCGCCGGGTCTGAGCTATCCCAGACACCTCCTGATCTGTGCGCGCAACACCGCATGGTCCGCGAGGATCACTATGCCGTCTGTCAACGTTACCACGTAGCGGATGAGTAACCAGCCCAACGCCCACCTGAAAACCCATCGGCGAGTGGGATAGTGCCGCTTTCCTCCAAGTCATCGCAGCATGTGAAGCTTCTGGTAGCTACGCACAATCAGAAGGAGAAAGTATCCATGGGAGGTGCTACCATCATCGGCGTCGATCTCGCAAAGAACGTGTTCCAGGTGCACGGCGCCGCGGCGGACGGGTCAGTGCTGTTCCGCAAGAAGCTGTCGCGGCCGCAGGCCATCAGTTTCGCTGCCAGTCACGATTGAACCGGATGACCGTTCGAACCAGTATAAGAACGTTTAATAACAATATTTTAGGGGCCAGAGAACGTTCGCCCCCGGTCCCTTCCGCTCCGCCACTTGCCCCCGCGAAAGCGTTCTCCCGATCCGGCTGCGGCCGGAATTTTTCGTTGTATTCGAGGGTTATGCGGGTGGGGCTGAACACCGTAACCGCCCGGTTCGAACCGCCTTGTAAATTCAGGCGGCTTCGTTTTCGAGCGTCGCTGCC
>QVQC01000026.1 GCA_003428585.1 Nioella halotolerans | reverse complement strand
TGTGCGCGCAGGATGCTGGCTTCAGGTCAGAAATGGCAGGAGGGTATCGGCGTCGCGCTTACGCAGAATTCGGTGTTGCGGCAGCCGTTGTTTCCTGGGCCGCCGTGTGAACGTTTGAATTCCTGGCCGGGGCGGGTGTCTGCATGTTGGTCTCCAATCTCGATGCGCGAAGAGTGGCCTTAACAAGATCCGCACGCGCCAAGCAGTGCTGATGCGACCGTTCGACTGGGGGTGCCCGGACCGTTCCTAGGGCCATGCATGCAAGATACGAGGGAAACCGCAGCGGTGCTACTGAGCCTGATGGACTGGCCAAATAGCCTGGCCGAGAGGCGTTGCATCGAGGCAGCCTCAAGACGTCGGAAACGAGCACCCGCAGAGCGATCTTCATCAGCACCACGGACGGCGACTAGTTCTGCCATTACTGCGACTACGATGACACCCCAGGCACCAGCTGGGCGCCCTAGGCCACGCACTCATGAATGCCTAGCGCGGTTTGAGGAACGCTGATTCACTCCCGGCAAAGAGGAGAGCAGACTGTCCCAGCGTCGTTATGAACTGACAGACTTTGAATGGTCGATAATCGAACCGCTTTTGCCCAACAAGCCGCGCGGGGTGGCGCGGGGGTAGTGTCCCACCAAGTGGTGTAGGAGGCCGCGCGCGAAGCCTTCGGCTTAGCGCAGCGCGCGGCCGTGGTGGCCACCGCGCTTCTTCGTAATCTGAGGTTGCTGAAGCCGAAGATGACGAAGGAGAGCACGATGACCGAGACGACGATCGACCTTCCGGCGGTGATCGCCAAGAGCGATGACGCGGATTTTCTGCGCGAGCTGATCCAGGACGCGGCGCAACGGCTGATGGACATCGAGGTGGCCGCCGTGTGTGGTGCCGGGCATGGCGAGCGCAGCCCAGACCGGGAGAACCAGCGCAACGGCTACCGGCCGCGCCAGTGGGACACGCGCGCGGGGACCATCGGTCTGAACATCCCGAAGCTGCGCAAGGGCAGTTACTTCCCGACCTTTCTGGAACCGCGCCGCACGGCCGAGAAGGCCCTGATGGCGGTCATACAGGAGGCCTACATCCATGGCGTCTCAACCCGTGCCGTCGACGATCTGGTGCGCGCCATGGGGCTGACGGGCACGTCAAAGAGCCAGGTCTCGCGGCTGTGCGAGGAGATCGACGAGAGGGTGCAGGCGTTCCTGAACCGGCCGCTGGAGGGCGATTGGCCCTTTCTCTGGCTCGACGCCACCTACGTGAAGCTGCGCGAGGGCGGCCGCATAGTCTCCATGGCGGTCATAGTGGCGGTGGCGGTCAACACCGACGGGCGCCGGGAAGTGCTGGGCCTCACCGTCATGCCGTCAGAGGCCGAGACATTCTGGGCCGACTTCCTGCGCTCGCTCACGCGCCGCGGGCTGCGCGGCGTCCAGATGGTTATCAGCGACGCCCACGAGGGCCTCAAGGCCGCCGCACGCAAGGTCCTAGGTGCCGGCTGGCAGCGCTGCCGGGTGCATTTTCAGCGCAACCTCCTGGCCCGCGTGGGCAAGACCCACAAGCCAGTGGTCAGCGCGGTGGTGAAGACCGTCTTCGCCGAGAAGGACCGCGATCAGGCCCATGCCCGCTGGCGCGAGGTCGCCGACAGCCTGCGCGACCGGTTCCGCGATGTCGCCGAGCTGATGGACGAGACCGAGCACGATGTCCTCGCCTACATGGCCTTCGACGAGAGCCTGCGCGCGAAGCTGCACAGCACCAACCCGCTGGAGCGCGTCAACAAGGAGATCAAGCGCCGCACCAACGTCGTCGGGATCTTCCCGAACCGGGACGCTGTCATCCGCCTCGTTGGCGCCCTCATGCTCGAACAGAACGACGAATGGGCCGTGTCACGCCGCTACATGCCCGTGGAAAAGCTGACGGCCCTGTGCAACGATCCCGACGCGGCGGTCATGATCGCCGCACAGTGAACGAGCAACACCAGCTGCGAAGAAGCACGTGGACGCCAGTTCCTACACCACTCCCCGGGACACTACCGGCGCGGGTGGATGATCGCAGGGTCCTGAACGGCATTTACTGGCGGCTCAGGACCGGGGCGCCCTGGGCCGACATCCCCGAGCGCTATGGGCCGAATACCACCTGCTACAATAGGTTCGTGCGGTGGGCGCGCCTGTACAATACCAAACGCCCGCATCCGGCCTTGGATGACCTTGCGCCGGGCGAACACGAGTTGGACACGCTCTGCCTGGCTCTTGAGATCGAACATCGCCTCACACCCCCGAAATCACCCCAGACCAATGGCATGGTCGAGCGATTCAACGGCCGCATAGAGGAGGTGCTGCAAAGTCACCACTTCCGGTCAGGCGAGGACCTGGAAGCGACGCTGCACTGCTATGTCTGGCTCTACAACCAACAGCTTCCGCAATCAGCCTTGGGCAGCAAGACGCCCTTGCAGGCGATGAAGGACTGGCACAATCTCAAGCCGGAGCTGTTCAAGAAAAAGCCATACTACCTGCCGGGATGTGACAGACGCCATCGACTACGTGATCACCCATGAGCTCTGCCATGTGGCGGAGCCTCATCACGGCGCTGCCTTCTTCGAGCTACTCGACAAGGTGATGCCCGATTGGGAGCGTCGGAAGCAGAGGTTGGAAAGGGCCATGGCCTGAGAACATCCGAATCCGGTCGCGGCAGACGCAAACGCGACTCCAATCCAAGCAATTTCAACGGATTGGATTTCCTAAATATCTACAAGGGCTTATAAGAAATTCACCAAATCAGCACAGTCATGAGGTCCGGAGAATATCGGCCCTGAGAGACCGCTTCCGGGCCTACAGGCGCCGAGGCTGGTGCTCAGCCCTTCCCGCATAACCCTCGAAAACAACGGAAAAATCCGGCCGGAGCCGGGTCGGGAGAACACTTTCGCGGGGGCAAGTGGCGGAGAGAGAGGGATTCGAACCCTCGAGACGGTTTCCCGCCTACACACTTTCCAGGCGTGCGCCTTCGACCACTCGGCCACCTCTCCGTGCCGCCGGGGGATAGCCCAAGCTCGCGGGGCGGTGCAAGGGGGTTGTTCCGGTCCGCATCAAAAAACTGTCCCCGTCCGGTCATCCGATGGGCAGGTGGCGCAGGTGCGACGCGCAACCGGTAAGGGCAGCGTAGTCATCTTCCACCACCGCGATGCCGAACTGGTCCATGAACTCGGAAAACCGCCCCTTCGCGGCAAAGGCCTCGGCAAGGCCAAGCGGCCCCACCCAAGGCGTCACCGCGCGGGCCATGCCGCCGATCAGGTAGATGCCGCCGAAGGGCAGGTGGATCAGCGCCAGATCTCCCAGCACGGTGCCCAGAAGCTGCACGAAGAGCCGCG
The DNA here is from genome assembly GCA_003428585.1 of Nioella halotolerans. GTDB lineage: Bacteria > Pseudomonadota > Alphaproteobacteria > Rhodobacterales > Rhodobacteraceae > Nioella > Nioella halotolerans. The sequence continues at coordinate 129,765 of QVQC01000026.1, read as the reverse complement.
CGGTCTCGCGCGCTGCCGGGTCGCCTGCCTCGAGCCGGGCGACGATCGCCTTGCCGTCGGCCTCCTCCCCGTGCAGGTGGCGGTGAATTCGCGTGAAACCGCGCCCCGACAGCGCGTCCTCGATCGAGGCGAAGCCGTGATGGGTGACCAGCGTTTCCGCCAGCGCGGCCTGTTCGGGGGCGTGGCGGGGCAGGGAGATATGGCCGCATTCCGAGGGCGGCACGAACCGCCCGCCGGCGGTGTCATAGACGGGGGCCGCGTTGAACCCGGTGCCCACCCCGACCACCAGCCGCGCCGCCTTGGGTGCCGCCGCGGGCTGCGGCAGAAGCCGCGTCAGGTCGCTTTCGGCGATCAGGCCGAGCGCGTGGCCCTGCGCCTGCAGGTCATTGAGAACGGCAAGTTTGCGCGCGCCGGTCAGGGTACCCAGCATGTCGCGGTCGAAGGTCCAGTCGATATTGGTGATTTCGCCGACCCCGTCGCGCACCGGGCCCGCAACCGCGACGCAGGCGCCGGTCAGATCGCCCGGCGCAAGCTCGTCGAGGTAGCGGCGCAAAAGCGTGGGCAACCCGTCGGCGCTGGCATTGGGATAGCGGCGCACACTGTCGGGCAGCACCTCGGTGCCGCGGGCAAGCGCAACGCGGGTATTGGTGCCGCCGATATCGGCAACAAGGGAAAGATCGCGATGCATCGGGGCCTCGGATGATGGGGTCAGCGCAAGCGGGACGCCAGCGCGTGATAGGATGCTTTCGGGGTACGCTGCAAGCTGTCGAAATCCACGTGGATCAGCCCGAAACGCTTTTCGTAGCCAAGCGCCCATTCGTAATTGTCCATCAGCGACCAGATGAAATAGCCGCGCAGGTCCACGCCCTCGGCCATCGCGCGGCGGCAGGCATCGAGATGGGCGTCGATATAGGCCAGCCGCTCGGGGTCCTCGACCGTGCCATGGGTCACCACGTCCGGGTTCGCCATGCCGTTCTCGGTGATGTAGATCGGCAGGTCGGGGGCGAGGGCGGCGACGCGGTGCAGGAACTGGTAAAGGCCCTCGGGGAAAATCTCCCACCCCATCTGGGTCTTGGGCAGCGGGCCCTCGACGGCTTTCAGCCCCGGCCACGCGCCATCGGTGGGGGCAAGGTTGCTGCGGGTGTAGTAGTTCACCCCGACCCAGTCGAGCGGTTGGCGAATGGTGGCGAAATCGTCCTGCCAGCCGGGGGGCAGGTAGGGGCCGAGCCCCTCCAGCGCGGCGTCGGGGTAGGCCCCGTTGAAGATCGCCTCCAGAAAGAAGCGGTTGTAGTAGGCGTCATGGGTGGCGGCGGCGCGGGCGGCGCCGGGGCTGTCATCGGCCGGGTTCGACCATTCGAGGTTGAACACCCCGCCGAGATTGCCCATGCCGAGCCCGCGCATCACCTCGATCGACCGGCCGTGGCTGACCAGAACGTGGTGCATGGCGCGGGCGGTGGCGCGGATGTCGCGCAGGCCCGGCGCATGGGCACCCTCGAAATGGCTCAGCCACCCCACGCACCACGGCTCGTTGATCGGGGCGGCGGACCAGACCCGGTCGCCGATGCGGGACATCACGGTTTCGGTGAAGGCGGCGAACCAGTCGGGCATGTCGGCGTTGCGCCAGCCGCCGCGATCGGCCAGCGCCTGCGGCAGTTCCCAGTGATACAGCGTGGCGGCGGGCTTGATCCCGCGTTCCAGCAGCCCGTCGACCAGCTGGTCGTAGAAATCGAGCCCGTCGGCGTTGGCCGCGCCGGTGCCCTCGGGCAGAACGCGCGCCCATGACGTGCTGAAGCGGTAGACATCGACCCCGAGCCCGGCCAGCAGGTCGAGATCCTGTTCCAGCCGGTGGTAATGGTCGCAGGCGCGCGCGCCATCCTCGGCGCGCACCACGTTGCCCGGTGTCGCGGCGAAGCTGTCCCAGTGGGTCGGACCCGCGCCACCGAAGGCGTGGCCCTCGATCTGGTAGGCGGAGGTTGCGGCCCCGAAGAGGAAGCCTTGGGGCAGATCCTTGCGTGTCCATGTCATGGTATCAGTGTCCTTGCGGGGCGGGGCCGGTGGACCCGCCGATGGTCAGTTCGGCCTCCAGCAACCGGTGCCGGGGGGTGCGGTCGGGGTCTGCGATCAGGTCGAGCAGCAGGTCGGCGGCGATGCGCCCGGCCTCGCGCACCGAGGACCGGGTGGCGGTGAAGATCGGCACGTCCTTGCCGTTGCCGAGGTAGCTCAGTTCGTCGTCATGGGTGATGATGCTGACGTCGCGGCCCAGTTTCAACCCGCGTTCCTCGACCGCCCGGCGCACCCCGATGGCCGAGATGAGCGAGGAGACGAGGAACGCCGTCGGCGGTTTGTCCAGCGACAGGACCTTTCGCGCGATGTCATGGCCGTAATGTTCCGTCATTTCATCGCTGTGCATCAACGCGGGGTCGGGGGCCAGCCCACGGTCGGCCAGCGCCGTCTCGAAGCCCTGCCGGCGGCGGATCGCGAAATCCATCACCTCCAGCCCGTTGACCAGCGCGATCCGCCGGTGCCCGAGATCAAGCAACAACTGGGTGGCGCGCGCGAAGGCGCGGCGGTTGTTCACGTCGACCCACGAATAGGCGCTTTCCTCCGCCGAGGCGCGGCCATGCACGACGAAGGGCAGTTTCAATTCGTGCAAAAGCTTGATCCGGTGTTCGTCGGAGCGCGGCCCGTGGATCACGATCCCGTCCACCGATTGCTTGTTGGCCAGCGTGCGGTAGGTGCTGGCCTCTGCATCGTCAGGCACCAGCGACAGGGTCATGTCATAGCCCGCCCGCGCATAGGCGTCACCGGCGCCGGCGATGAAATCGGAAAAGACCGGGTTCATCATCTCGTGTCGGGTGGAGACGGGGATGACATGGCCGATCATCTGAGAGCGTCCCATCGCCAGCCCGCGGGCGCGGATGTTCGGCCGGTAATCATGCTGGCGTGCGGCGGCCTCGACGCGCTTGCGAGTCTCCGCGGCCACTTCCGGGTAGCCGTTCAGGGCCCGGCTGACCGTGGTTGGGGACAGGCCCAGAGTCTCGGCCAGTTGTTTGAGGTTCATCGCCAAAGCCGCACCCAAAGCGCTTTCAAAACCTGTGTAGTATCTTGTGAATTCGCCGCATGTCAAAGGCTGTTTCGGGCGCCGATGCCCACATAACAGGCCGTGATGCATATAATTCAGCCTGTTTTTATAAGGCGGATTGACAGAAAGAGGGGAATCAAGGATCCCTAAAGGAGTGCCAAAGCGCTTTGAGAAGCTGACAGAAGCTTTGCATTCAGTGGGCCCGTGGCCCGATATGGGAGGAAACCATGAAAAAGACCTTGTTTGCCAGCGCCGCCGCGCTGGCCCTGACCGCCGGTATGGCCCCGGCACAGGACCTGATGTTCACGCCCGGGGAGGGCGGGTTCAACTGGGACAGCCTTGACGCCTTCGCCGCCGAGCATGACCTGTCGGGCGAGACGATCGACATCACCGGCCCTTGGATCGGCGCCGATGGCGACCTCGTGCGCAGCGTTCTGGCGTATTTCGAGGACTCGACCGGCGCCACCGTGAACTATTCCGGGTCTGACAGCTTCGAGCAGGACATCGTCATCGCCACGCAGGCAGGCAGCGCGCCGAACATCGCCGTGTTCCCGCAGCCCGGCCTTGCCGCCGACATGGCCGCGCAAGGGCTTCTGACGCCGTTGGCCGACGGCACCGGGGACTGGATCCGCGACAACTATGCCGCCGGCGAGTCCTGGGTCAGCCTTGGCAGCTACGCGGGCGAGGACGGGCAGGAGGACCTCTACGGGTTCTTCTACAAGGTCGATGTGAAATCGCTGGTCTGGTACAGCCCCGAAGCCTTCGACGAGATGGGCTACGAGATCCCGCAAAGCATGGAAGACCTGATCGCGCTCAGCGACCAGATCGTTGCCGATGGCGGCACGCCGTGGTGCATCGGGCTGGGGTCCGGCGCGGCCACCGGCTGGCCGGCCACCGACTGGGTCGAGGACCTGATGCTGCGCACGCAACCGCCCGAGGTCTACGACCAGTGGGTCACCAACGAGATCCCCTTCGATGACCCGCGTGTGGTCAACGCGATCGAAACCTTTGGCCAGTTCGCGTTGAACGACGATTACGTGTCCGGCGGATCCAGCGCGGTGGCGACCACCGATTTCCGCGACAGCCCGGCGGGCCTCTTCACCTACCCGGCGGAATGCTACATGCACCGCCAGGCCTCCTTCATCCCGACCTTCTTCCCGGAAAACTCGGAAGCCGATTTCTTCTACTTCCCCTCCTACGAGGAAGAGGATCTTGGCAACCCGGTGCTCGGCGCCGGCACGGTGTGGGCGATCACCGAGGATTCGGACGCGTCGCATGCGCTGATCGAGTTTCTCCAGACCCCTATCGCGCATGAGCTGTGGATGGCGCAGTCGGGCTTCCTGACGCCCCATAGCGGTGTCAACCTCGACGTCTTCCCGACCGAGTCGCAGCGCGCGATGAACGAGGTTCTGCTCGATGCGACCACGTTCCGCTTCGACGCGTCGGACCTGATGCCGGGTGAGATCGGCGCCGGCGCCTTCTGGACCGGCATGGTCGACTACGTCTCCGGCGATGCGGCCGGCGAAGTGGCCAGCATGATCCAGGATCGCTGGGACTCGATCCAATAAGAACAGCGCATGTCGACCCGGGCGGCCCAGTCGCCGCCCGGATCTTTCTGACCAGCGAGGGGAGGGCCGGTCATGTCACCGTTGCTTCAAGGCATCATTACCATTCTTGTCGGTGTGTTCGGCTGCGTGGGCTATTTCTACGCCGCGAACCTTGTTCTCGACAAAGTGATCTTTCCGGCCCGCGGCCCGCATGCCGGGCGCAATATCAACCGCGCCACCGCCGTGCGGCCATGGCTGTTTCTTTTTCCCGCGATCGCGATCCTCGGGATCTACCTCGTCTACCCGGTCGTCGGCAGCTTCGTCCGGTCGCTTTACAACCGCGCGGGAGACGAGTTCATCGGCGCCGGCAACTACGCGACGCTTTCGGGTGACCCCGGCTTCCAGACGGCGCTGTTCAACAACGCGCTCTGGGTGCTGTTCGTGCCCGCCGCCGCCACCTTCATCGGGCTGGTCGTTGCCCAGCTGACCGACCGGCTGTCATGGGGCAACATCGCAAAGTCGCTGATCTTCATGCCGATGGCGATCTCTTTCGTGGGCGCCTCGCTGATCTGGAAGTTCGTCTATGCCGGCGATCCCGATATCGGCATCATCAACGCCGTGCGCGACGTGATCGGTCTGTCGCCGGTCGACCCGGTGCAGATCCCGTTCTGGAACAACTTCTTCCTGATGTTCATCCTCGTGTGGATCCAGACCGGTTTCGCCATGGTGATCCTGTCGGCCGCCTTGCGCGGCATCCCAGAGGAAACCATCGAGGCGGCAATCATCGACGGCGCCAACCCGTTCCAGCTGTTCTTCAAGATCAAGGTGCCGCAGATCATGGGCACCATCGTGGTGGTCTGGACGACGATCACCATCCTCGTGCTGAAGGTCTTCGACATCGTCTACACGATGACCGGGGGCAATTTCGGAACCGATATCCTGCCCAGCTACATGATGAGCTTCATGTTCCGCGATGACGGACGCGCCACCGCGGTGGCCGTGGTGATCATGGTCGTGGTGTTGCCGGTCATGGTCTGGAACATCCGCCAGGCCCAGAAGGAGATGCGCTGATGGACAATATCGCCGGACGCAACAACGGGCTCAAATGGGCGGTGAACATCAGTGTCGTGCTGTTGGTCGTCGCATGGCTGATCCCGACGATCGGGCTTTTCGTGTCGTCGTTCCGCGACAGGGACGCGATCACCGCCTCGGGTTGGTGGCAGGCGCCCTTCGCGGTCGAGCTGACCTTCCGCACCCGCGCCGACGATGCCGAGCCGCGCCGGGACGGGGACAGCTGGGTGGTCGAGGGCAACATCTTCCAGACCAGCGAAGTCGCCGACGCCTTCCAATCGGGCGGGGCAGAGATTACCGGTTTCGGGGTGATCGGGCGCGAACCCGCCCGCTTTCCCGCCGGCACCGAGGGCGAGACGCGCGACGGCGGCGCGCTGACGGTGAATGCGGATGGAAGCTATCGCTACGTCACCGCCGAGGAGCCCGATGACCGCGGTCTTCGGGTGTACTTCGCGGCCAATACGCCGCCCGACTTCACGCTGGACAATTACCAGACGATCCTGACCGCGCAGACAGCCGACGAACGCGCAGCGGCGCGGGCCGGGGGCGCCACGTTCTGGGATCTTCTGTCGGACGACGAGGGGGTGTTCCGCAACTTCATCAACACCTTCACGGTGACGATCCCCTCGACCATCATCCCGATCCTGATCGCGGCCTTCGCCGCCTATGCGCTGGCCTGGATGGATTTTCCCGGTCGCGGCCTCCTGATCGCGGCGATCGTCGGGCTTCTGGTGGTGCCCCTGCAACTGGCGCTGGTGCCGCTTCTCAACCTGCACAACCAGATCGGTATCGGGCAGAGCTTCCTTGGGATATGGCTGGCGCATACCGGGTTCGGCCTGCCACTGGCGATCTATCTCTTGCGCAACTACATGGCCGGGTTGCCGCGCGACATCATCGAAAGCGCCAAGGTCGACGGGGCGACGGATTTTCAGGTCTTTACCAAGATCATCCTGCCGCTCAGCTTCCCGGCGCTGGCCAGCTTCGCGATCTTCCAGTTCCTGTGGACGTGGAATGACCTTCTGGTGGCCAAGGTCTTCCTGCCCTCCGACGATGCCTCCAAGGTGATGACGGTGCGTATCGCCGATGACCTGCTTGGCTCTCGCGGCGGCGATTGGGGCATCCTCGCGGCGGCAGCCTTCGTGTCGATCGCGGTGCCGGTCTTGGTCTTCTTCACCATGCAACGCTACCTCGTGCGCGGCCTGCTGGCCGGCTCGGTCAAGTAAGGGCAAACACCACTATGAATCTCATGCAAGATATGGCCCCGACGAAGGTGGCGGCCTCGGATCAGGATTGGTGGCGCGGCGCGGTCATCTACCAGATCTACCCGCGCAGCTTCCAGGACAGCAACGGCGACGGCATCGGCGACCTGTCGGGGATCATCCACCGGCTGGACCATGTCGCGCGGCTTGGCGTCGACGCGGTCTGGATCTCGCCGTTCTTCCGCTCACCGATGCTGGATTTCGGCTATGACGTGTCCGATTACCGCGATGTCGATCCGATGTTCGGCAGCCTCGGCGATTTCGACGCGCTGATCGCGCGGGCCCATGACCTTGGCCTGAAGGTGCTGATCGACCTCGTGCTCAGCCACACCTCGGACCAGCACGCGTGGTTCCAGGAAAGCCGGCAAAGCCGCGGCAACGCGCGCGCCGACTGGTATGTCTGGGCCGATGCCAAGCCCGACGGCACCCCGCCCAACAACTGGCTGTCGATCTTCGGCGGCTCGGCCTGGGAGTGGGACGGCGAGCGGATGCAGTATTACCTGCACAATTTCCTGAAAGAGCAGCCCGACCTCAACCTGCACAACGCGGACGTGCAGGATGCACTGCTGGACGTGGCGCGGTTCTGGCTGGAACGCGGGGTGGACGGGTTCCGCCTCGACACGATCAACTTCTATTTCCACGACCCGGCGCTGCGCGACAACCCCGCGCTAGCGCCCGAGGATCGCAACGCGACCATCGCGCCGGAAGTGAACCCCTATAACTGGCAGGATCACATCCACGACAAGAACCAGCCCGAGAACCTCGCCTTCCTACGCCGCTTCCGCGCGGTGCTGGACGACTTTCCCGCGACCACCGCCGTGGGCGAGGTGGGCGATGCGCAGTACGGGCTGCAGATCCAGGCGCAATACACATCGGGCGGGGACAAGGTGCACATGTGCTATTCCTTCGAGTTCCTGTCGGGGATCACGCCGACCCCGGAACGCGTGGGCGAGGTGTTGACCCGCTACGAAGAGGCCATCGGCGATGGCTGGGCCTGCTGGGCGTTTTCCAACCATGACGTTGCGCGCCATGCCAGCCGTTGGTGCCTGCCCGTCCCGGCGCAGCACACCTATGCGGCGCTGCTGATGTCCTTGCGCGGTTCGATTTGCCTTTACCAGGGCGAGGAGCTGGGCCTGACCGAGGCCTACGTGCCCTACGAAAAGCTGCAAGACCCCTACGGCATCCGCTTCTGGCCCAAGTTCAAGGGGCGTGACGGCTGCCGCACGCCGATGCCATGGGTGACGGATAACGGCAATGGCGGGTTCAGCGACGGCAAGCCGTGGCTGCCGGTGGCCGTGGAGCATCTGGCCAATTCCGTTGCCACGCAAGAGGGCGACGCCGGCTCGACGCTCGCGTTCTACCGCCGGATGCTGGCATTTCGCGCCACCGAACCGGCGCTTGCCAAGGGGGACTTCACGCTTCTTCAGGCCCAAGACGGGATCGTCGCCTTTACCCGAACCCATGCCGGGCGCACCATCCTGTGCGCCTTCAACCTGACCGACACGGAACGCCGTTTCGACATGCCGGGGGGCAGGTGGACGCGTCTGCCCGCGCCCTTCGAGGCGACCGTTCCGACCCTCGGGCCTTGGCAGGCCCTCTTCGCAGCACAGGAGGCCACCGATGGCTGATCTCATCTTGAAGGACGTTGTCAAATCCTACGGCGACGTGAACGTGTTGAAAGACATCAACCTCGATATCGAGACCGGTGAGCTGATCGTTTTCGTTGGTCCGTCGGGCTGCGGGAAATCGACACTTCTGCGGATGATCGCGGGGCTGGAAAAGATCACCGACGGCACCTTGTCCATCGACGGGCAGGTGATGAACGACGTGCCGCCCGCGCAGCGCGGCATCGCGATGGTGTTCCAGACCTATGCGCTCTACCCGCACATGACGGTGCGCGACAACATGGCCTTCGCGCTGAACATCGCGGGCAAGTCGAAGGACGAGATCAACGCGGCGGTGGGGGGCGCGGCCGAAAAGCTGCAACTCGGCCCCTATCTGGACCGCCTGCCCAAGGAACTCTCGGGCGGGCAGCGTCAGCGGGTGGCGATCGGGCGCGCCATCGTGCGCGACCCCAAGGTCTACCTCTTCGACGAGCCGCTGTCGAACCTCGACGCGGCGCTGCGCGTCGCCACGCGGATCGAGATCGCGCAGCTCAAGGAACAGATGCCCGACAGCACGATGATCTACGTCACCCACGACCAGGTGGAGGCGATGACGCTGGCCAGCCGCATCGTCGTTCTGGCCAACCGGGGGATCGCGCAGGTGGGCAGCCCGCTGGAACTGTACGAACGGCCGCGCAATACCTTCGTTGCCCAGTTCATCGGGAGCCCGGCGATGAACCTTCTGGGGGGCAAGATCGTCGGCACCGGGGACATCACGACGCTGGAACTGGCTGACGGGGCCGGGCAGATCACCTCCAACTACCCGTCGCGGTCCGAGGACATGGGCGCCGAGGTTCAGGTCGGTATCCGGCCCGAGGACATGATCGCAACGGAAGACGACAACTATGCCTTCGCGGGCAAGGTCGACATCACCGAGGCGCTTGGCGAGGTGACGCAGCTGTATTTCTCGGCCCCGCGCCCCGGCGAGGACACCGACACGGTAATCGCCAAGCTGCACGGCATCCACCGCGGCCTGCGCGGCCAGCATGTGAAGATGACGGGGGCGCCGGACAAGGTTCATGTCTTCAGGGACGGGATCTCGCTCCACCATCGCTGAGGGGACGATTCCTCCCGTCCCGCTCGGCCCACGACGCCGCGTTTCGTTTGACGCGGCGTCGTGTTGGCGTGTAATTGAACGCATGTTCAGTTAACCGGGGGAGCGTCCATGGACATCGCAAGCGCAAGGGTGATCGTGACAGGCGGGGCCAGCGGGCTCGGCGCGGCGACCGCAAGGGACCTCGCCGCGGCCGGCGCGCGGGTGACGATCTTCGACCGCGACACCGAACGCGGCGCGGCAATGGCCGAGGCGGCGGGCGGCACCTTTGCCGAGGTCGACGTCACCGACGAGGCCAGCGTCGCGGCCGGCATCGCGCGCGCGGTGAAGGCCATGGGCGGAATAAGCGCCGTGGTCAATTGCGCCGGCATCGTCACCGGTGCGAAGACGGTGGGGTCCAAGGGGCCGTTCCCGCTCGACGCGTTCCGGCGCACCATCGACATCAACCTTGTCGGCGCCTTCAACGTTGCGCGCCTCGCCGCGGTGGAAATGGCGAAGAACGACCCCGACGCGGAAGGCGAGCGCGGGGTCATCGTGAACACCGCCTCCATCGCTGCCTTCGACGGGCAAAAAGGGCAGGCGGCCTATTCGGCGTCCAAGGCCGGCGTGGCGGGGCTGTCGCTGCCGATGGCGCGCGACATGGGATCGCTCGGCATTCGCGTGAACGCGATTGCGCCGGGGTTGTTCCTGACGCCGATGCTGGAAAGCCTCGGACCCGAGATGATGGAGGAACTGGCCAGCGACGTGGTCTTCCCCCGCCGTCTTGGCCGCCCCGAGGAATTCGCGCGCCTCGCCCGGGTCCTGATCGAGATGCCCTATCTCAACGGCGAAACCATCCGCCTCGACGGGGCGCTGCGCCTGCCGTAACCTGATCGAGACTGTCGCAACCGGACTCGTTCCATGACCCCGATCCTGACGATTACCCTGAACCCGGCGGTGGATCTCGACACGGCCACCCCCCAAGTCGCCCCGGGCCCGAAACTGCGTTGCCGCGCGCCGCGGATGGACCCGGGCGGCGGCGGCATCAACGTGTCGCGCGCCTTGGCCGAGCTTGGCGGTGACAGCGTGGCGCTGGTCGCGGCGGGGGGCGGCATGGGCGCGCTTCTGGTGCAACTGCTTGAAAGGGCGGGACTGCGCACGCGCATCATCGAGGCGCCGGGCGAGACCCGCCAAAGCGTGTCTGTGATCGAGGAAGGCAGCGGCAAGCAGTTCCGTTTCATCTTTCCCGGCCCAGACTGGCCGCAGGATCAGGTCGCCCGGGCTCGCGCGGAGATTGCCGAGATTGTGCCGCGGGGCGGTCTGGCGGTGCTGTCGGGCAGCCATCCGCCGGGCTTTCCCGATGATTTTGCCGCCTCTCTGGGGCAGGTTTGCAACGACCGGGGGGCGGGGCTGATGCTCGATACCTCGGGCGCGGCGTTGCGCGCGCTGAAGGCCGGGCGGATCACCGGGCTTGCGGTTCTGCGCCTCGACCGAGAGGAAGCGGAGGATCTCGCCGGCCACGACCTGCCGGACGCGGCGGCCAGTGCCGACCTGGCGGCGGGGCTGGTCGATCGGGGGGTGGCGCGCATCGTGGTGCTGGCGCGCGGCGCCGAGGGGTCGGTGCTGGTGGGCGAGACCGGCCGCTGGCAGGCCGGGGCGGCCAACGTGCCGGTGGTGTCGCGCACCGGGGCAGGGGACAGTTTCGTCGCCGGTTTCACGCTCGGCCTGTCGCGCGGCGATGCGCCGGAGCTTTGCCTCAGGCGCGGCATGGCGGCGGCGAGCGCGGCGGTGATGACGGATGGCACGGCACTGTGCCGGCGCGACGATGCCGAGCGCCTGATCGCGGATTGCACGCTCTCACGGCTCTGAACGGCGGCGCTGCCCTCCAAAGGTCCGCCCCGCTGCTTGTCCGTCGTCTTCTTCGCGCGCCCGCTTGATGACCGGGGCAAGCGGCTCAGCGACCCCAACTGCGGACAGGCCCGCAATCCATGTGGGTGAAGTTGGAGCCGGAATAGCGCCCGACGCCGCCGGCATTGCACGATTGTGCGGCGGCGGCCACTTGCCGGACGCTGCGCCCTTCGATTCGCAGATCGGCGGCCTGCCCCTGCATGTGCAGCGAGTTGCGCGCCACGCCCGAAGACCGTGCCCGCAGCATCGCGTTGGTTGCCGGGGAGCGATAGCCCGACAACAGCAGGTAGGGTTGCCGCGTTTCCAGAAGGTTGTGCGAGGCGGCCATGATATCGACCGTGCGCGGGTCGATATCCAGCGTTTCATCCGAACGCCAATCACGCATGAAATAGGTGATTTCCTGGATGGCGGGGCGGATATAGTCGCCGTCGATCCAGTAGATCATGTCGATCGATTCACCCGTGCGCGCCGAATGCATCTTGAGCCGCCGGATGTCGCCCGCGCCGCGAAGCAGCCCGAACGCGTTTGCCGCATAGGGTGCGGCGCTGGCCGTTGTCGCCGCGAATGCGCCAAGAAGCGCGCGCCGCGTCATCGTTGGTTTTGTCATTGGAATTGCCCCGTCATTCTGCCCGTTCCGTCCGTATGCCGCTTTGCGCGGCTTGTTACATGTCCATCCCCAGACGTGTGATTTATGACACAATTGAAACTTTCTTGGAAGTCTCAACGGGGACCCCGTCGCCGCCGCTGCGGCCTGTCGGCAGAAATCCGCCAGAAAAGGCGTTTGGGCCGGGGGATTTGGCCGATTCTCCCGCAGGCGTTGCATCGGGGACACGCTGCATTCCCGACTGTTCTAGCAAGCATATCTTGCGAAAAAGTGAATGGACTCGCAGGCCTATGGCGGGGCATCTATGGGGATATTCCGTCAAACCGCGTTCGATCAGGTGATACATGGCCCGACAACTCTTTCCGATGTCCCTGCTGCCGGTTCTGGCAGTCCTGCTTTCTATTTCCGTCTTGCTGCCGGCCCCGGCCGCCGCCTACGTCACGGCGTTCCGTCAAGCGATTGCAGAGGGCGTCGCACAGCACGATGCGATGGCGGAATTCTATCGCGACCGGGATTTTGAGCCGATCTGGACCAATGAAGGCCATGCCGACCGACGCCAGGCGCTGCTGAACGCGCTGGAGAACGCCGCGCATCACGGCCTGCCGACAGGGCGCTACGATCCCGACGCGCTGCGCGGCGCGTTCGGCAGCGCCGAAAGCCCCTATGCGCGCGGCCGGGCTGAGGTCATGGCCTCCACGATGTTCCTGAACTATGCCAACGACGTGCAATCCGGCATCCTCGATCCCGGCACGGTGATCCGCCAGATCCACCGCGATCCGCCGCGCCGGGACCCGAGCGACCTGCTTGTCGGCTTCATCGGCGGCGATCCGCATGACTTCATGCGCAGCCTGCCGCCGGCGCATCCCGAATACCTGCGCCTGCAGCGCGCGCTTCTGACCTTTCAACGCATGGCCGCCGAGGGCGGCTGGGGCCAGCCTGTCTATGCCGGGCGCCTCGAACGCGGGGATCGGGGGCAAAGCGTGGTGCAACTGCGCGACCGGCTCATTCGCATGGGCTACATGGACCGGTCCGTCACCGCCGTTTACGATGCCGAGATGGAGGCTGCCGTCGAACGCTTCCAAGCCAATCACGGCCTTCTGGCCGACGGTGTCGCCGGGTCCAGCACCATCGAGCAAATCAATGTCGGGCTCGAAACCCGGATGCGCCAGGTCATCCTCGCGATGGAACGCCAGCGTTGGATGAACTGGGAAGATCCGGATCGCGGCGCGCGGCATGTGCTGGTCAATATCCCCGATTACCACACCTACGTGATCGACAACGAGGAAGTCACCTTCGAAAGCCGCACGGTGGTGGGGGCCCGCCCGCAGGACCGGATGACGCCGGAATTCTCCGACACGATGGAGCACATGGTTATCAATCCCAGCTGGTATGTCCCGCGCTCGATCACGGTGGGCGAGTACCTGCCTCAGATGCAGGCCAACCCCGCCGCTGCCGGGCATATGGAACTGTTGCAGGGCGGACGCCCCGTCAGCCGCGCGGGCGTGAATTTCAGCCAGTATACCGGCAATACCTTCCCCTTCGACCTGCGCCAGCCGCCGGGACCGGGCAATGCGCTTGGCCGGGTGAAGTTCATGTTCCCCAATCGCCACAACATCTACCTGCACGACACGCCGTCGCGGAACCTCTTTTCACGCGAAACCCGGGCCTACAGCCATGGCTGCGTGCGGGTGCATCGCCCGCTGGAACTGGCCTATCACCTGCTTGCCCCGCAAGAGGCGCAGCCGCGCGACTATTTCCACCGCATCCTCGACTCGCGGCAGGAAACGCAGGTCGATCTGGTTCAACCGGTCCCGGTGCATATCGTCTACTGGACGGCCTTCGTCACGCCGGAGGGCGCTCTGAACTTCCGCCGCGATATCTATGATCGCGATACCGCGCTTTGGGCCGCGCTGGACCGCGCCGGGGTGGAACTCCCGTCCACCACCAGCTAAGGCTGGCACCGGGTCACCGGTGCGGAGGGGCGACATGGCCGAAACCATCCGAACGATTGCCGAGGCTCTCGGGGCCCCGGCTTTCGGCAATCAGGAGCTTGAAATCGACGGGCTGGCCGAACCCTCGAAAGCAGGGCCGCGTCAGCTTGCCCTTGCGATGGCACCGAAATATGCGGCGGGCCTTGCCACGGGGCAGGCGCGCGCGGCGGTGCTGGGCCCTGATATGGACTGGCAGGATTACGGGCTGGAAGCCGCGATCACGGTGCCACGGCCGCGCTTCGCCCTTGCCGGCCTGACCGCCGCGCTTGACCCGGGGCCGCTGATCGCGCCGGGGATCCACCCCAGTGCCGTCATCGACAAGAGTGCCAGCATCGGTATCGGCGCTGCCATCGGTCCTTTCGTGGTGGTCGGGCCGGGCGCCGAGATTGGCGCGCGGGCGCGGATCGCCGCCCATGTCAGTATCGCGGAGGAGGCGCGGATCGGCGACGATGCGCTTTTGCTGCAAGGGGTGCGGATCGGCAGCCGGGTTCGGATCGGCGACCGTTTCATCGCCCATCCCGGCGCCGTGGTGGGCGGCGACGGCATGTCGTTCGTCACCCCCGAAGCCTCCACCGTGGAACAGGTCCGCAAGAGCATGGGGCAGGTCGAAGCGGTCGAACAAAGCTGGGCCCGCATCCATTCGCTTGGCGCCGTGACCATCGGTGATGACGTGGAACTCGGCTGCAACACCTGCATCGACAAGGGCACGATCCGGGATACGAGCATCGGGGACGGCTGCAAGATCGACAACCTCGTGCATGTCGCGCACAACGTGCAGGTCGGGCAGCATTGCCTGTTCGCGGCACAGTCGGGCATCGCCGGGTCCACCACCATAGGCGACCGGGTCGTTTTCGGGGGGCAGGTCGGCGTTTCGGACAACATCACGCTGGGCAGCGACGTGGTAGCCGGCGGGGGCAGCAAGATCCTGTCCAACGTGCCGGACGGGCGCGCCGTCATGGGGTATCCGGCTGTGAAGATGGAAACCCATGTCGACAGCTACAAGGCGATCCGCCGCTTGCCGCGCCTGCAAAAGACCGTCGCCGAATTGCAGAAAGCCGTTTCAAAACTGGCGGGCAGCCGCTAAATCGGCGCCGTGACGCGCGCGCAAACAGATTGCAAAGGACGTGACCCCATGACGGATGTCGCCGGAAAGGTCAGGGAAATACTTGCCGAACAGGCAGTGATCGACGTCGCGGACGTGACCGATGATGCCTCGCTGGAGGATCTGGGCATCGACTCGCTCGGGCTTGTGGAAAGCATCTTCGCGATTGAAGAGGCGTTCGACGTGCAGGTGCCGTTCAACGCGAACGAACCCGACGCGGGCGATTTCGACATCTCCAGCGTCGCGGCCATCATCACGGCCGTCGAGGGTCTGGTGGCCGACGGCCGATGAAACGCGTTGCGATCACCGGGCAGGGCACGATCAACGCGCTTGGCGCCGACGTGACGACCACCAAGGTCGCGATGCGCGAGGGGCGCAACGGGATCGGCGAACTTGAGATCCGTGACGTGGAGCGGCTCGCGGTCAAGATCGGCGGCCAGATCAAGAATTACGACCCGGAAGCGTTGTTCAACCGCCAGAAGATTTCCCTTTATGACCGCTTCACGCAGTTCGCCCTGATTTCGGCGCGCGAAGCCATCGCGCAGGCGGGTCTGGCGTTCCACGGCGAGCTTGCGGCGCGGTCGGGGGTCGTTCTTGGCACCTCGGGCGGCGGGATGCAGACCCTCGATGAGAATTACCGCTCGGTCTACGAAGAGGGCAAGAACCGGGTCCATCCGTTCGTCGTCCCGAAGCTGATGAACAACGCCGCCGCCAGCCATGTCAGCATGGAATTCAACCTCAAGGGGCCAAGTTTTACCGTGGCCACCGCCTGTTCCTCGTCCAATCACGCGATGGGTCAGGCCTTCAACATGATCCGTGCCGGCATGGCCGACGTCATGGTCACCGGCGGATCGGAATCGATGCTGTGCTTTGGGGGCGTGAAAGCATGGGAAGGGCTGCGCGTGATGTCGCGTGATGCCTGCCGCCCGTTCAGCGCCAATCGCAACGGCATGGTGCAGGGAGAGGGCGCGGCGGTTTTCGTCTTCGAGGACTACGAGCATGCGCGGGCTCGCGGCGCCGAGATCCTGGCCGAAGTGGTCGGGTTCGCGATGACCTCCGACGCCGCCGATATCGTCATGCCGTCGAAACAGGGGGCGGCGCGCGCCATTGCCGGGGCGCTGAAGGATGCGCGCCTGAACCCCGAGGACGTGGGCTACATCAACGCCCACGGCACCGGGACGGCGGCCAATGACAAGGTGGAATGCGCCGCTGTGTCCGACGTGTTCGGTCATCACGCCGACGATCTCATGATCTCCTCGACCAAGTCGATGCACGGGCATCTGATCGGTGGCACCGGCGCGGTGGAGCTTCTGGCCTGTATCATGGCGCTTTCCGACGGGGTGATTGCGCCGACGATCAATTACGATGAACCCGACCCCGAATGCGCGCTTGACGTGGTCCCGAACGTGGCGCGCGACGCGGATGTTCAGGTGGTGCTGTCCAATGCCTTCGCATTTGGCGGGTTGAACGCGGTTCTGGCGCTGCGCAAGGTCTGATGAACCGCCTTTTCACGCAATGAAAAAGCCCGCGCCGATGGGGCGCGGGCTGTGTTGAACCGGTGCCGGGGTGGCTTACTCGGACTCGGCGGCTTGTCCTTCACTGAGGGTCCGAAGCTGTTCGACCGCGCCGACATTGTAGTCTTCCAGCGCCTCGAAGCCGGCGGTGAATCCGCTCAGCGACACGCTGAGCTGCACGGTCTGGTCAGGCGCCTGAAGCGGCACGATCCTGACGGTCGCTTCGGCGCCCGCGCGGAACGCCTGCAGCTCTTCCTCGGTCATGCCAAGGCGTGCGTAGCACCCGTTCGGACGGCAGAAGCTGAAAGGATAGACGCGCGGCTGTCTGTCGTCCACGGCCAGCCGCAACTGCCCGGTCAACAGGGTTTCAAGCGGGGTCACGATGGTCGCGCCGGCCACAACCTCGCCGTTATCGGGCATGTCGAAGACGTTGAACTCGGCCACCGCGTTGCCCTCGCCATCCACCAGCAATTGGAACAACTGGCACGGGTCGGGCTGGCCTTCCGGCGCCACGACGCAGCGCAGTTCCCAGTCCGTGAAGGTTTCTCGAAGGTAGGTGGAGCCGACCTCGGGCTCGCCAAGTGACAGGCCGGTGGCGTCCGCGGTGCCGGCGGTTTCAGCCTCGGCCCCGGTTTCTTGCGCGGCCAGCGGCAGGGCAAGGCCGGCGGTCAAAAGAAGGACGGTCACGGAAACGGGTTTCATCAATGCGCCTCATAGCTCGTGGGTGTCGGTTTGTCTGGGCGTTTGGCTAGCATGCGCGCGCAGCCCTGTCAGCGTAATTTTGGACCAGCGCCTGCCGAGACGGTGCCGCGCGCCGCTCTCCGCCGATGCATCCGCGCGGGCAAGGGCGATGCTCCAGATCGGCAGGATAGGGCGCCACGTGGCAAAAGGGCCCAGCAAGGGGCCCTTTTCCGTGTCGTTGTTCTCTCCCTGTCGGACTGGCCGACTTGATGTTGGGACGCTAGGCCACGACAACGCAGCCGTCAACAGGCGAAATCGTGAAATTGGTTCGGATATCGAACCGATTCGAAAGGGACGCGACAGCGGCGCGCGCAAGAAAAGAACCGCGCCGGACGAAGGCCGGCGCGGCCAGTTGACAGGGAGGAAGATCATGACCCGCGACCCTTCGAGGAAAGATCCCGTGGTCATGAAGGCCAGACTGGCACAGGATGGTTAAGAATGTATTGTCACAACCGGTCACCAGATCGGGAGCGTCTTCATGCCAGACAGGATCTTCGTCGGCGGCGGCGGTGCGGACCATGCCACGCCGCAATACCTTTTGTTGAAATACGCCAACCGCCACGGGCTGATCGCCGGGGCGACGGGCACTGGCAAGACCGTTACCCTGCAGATCCTCGCAGAAAGTTTCTCGGCCGCGGGCGTGCCGGTCATCGTGCCGGATGTGAAGGGCGATCTGTCCGGTCTTGGCGCCGCGGGCAGCGCGGCGTTCAAGCTGCATGGCGCCTTCATGGACCGCGCGGGCCGGATCGGTTTCGACGATTACATCTACGATTCCTTCCCGGTGACATTCTGGGATCTGTATGGGCAAGCCGGCCACCCGGTGCGCACCACCATAACCGAGATGGGGCCGCTTCTGCTGGCGCGGCTTCTGGACCTGAGCGAGGCGCAGGAAGGCGTTCTCAACATCGCTTTCCGCGTCGCCGACGAGGAGGGCATGGCGCTTCTCGACCTCAAGGACCTGCAATCGCTTCTGGTCTGGGTGGGGCAGAACCGCAAGTCGCTCAGCTTGCGCTACGGTAATGTCGCCACGTCGTCGATCGGGGCGATACAGCGGCGCCTTCTGGTGCTGGAGGGGCAGGGTGGCACGCAGTTTTTCGGCGAACCGGCGCTGGCGCTGTCCGACCTGATGCTGACAGACGATGCAGGGCGCGGGCGTATCAACATCCTCGCCGCCGACAGGCTGATGCGCGCGCCCCGGCTTTACGCGACCGTTCTGCTGTGGCTGCTGTCGGAACTGTTCGAGGACCTGCCCGAGGTCGGCGACCCGGACAGGCCGCGGCTGGTTGTCTTCTTCGACGAGGCGCATCTGTTGTTCGATGGCGCCCCGAAGGTGCTGGTCGACCAGGTCGAACAGGTGGCCCGACTCATCCGGTCCAAGGGGGTGGGGGTGTATTTCGTCACCCAGAACCCCGCAGACGTGCCCGGCGACGTGCTGGGCCAGCTTGGCAACCGGGTGCAGCACGGCCTGCGCGCCTATACCGCGAAGGATCGGCGCGACCTTGGGCAGGCGGCACGGAATTACCGCGACAACCCGGCGCTCGATATCGAGGACGCGATCCGCGAGGTGGGCGTCGGCGAGGCCGTGACCTCGATGCTGGAAGCCAAGGGCGTGCCGGGCATGGCCGAGCGCACGCTGATCCGCCCGCCCGCGTCGCAGCTTGGGCCGCTCGACGATTCGCTGCGCGCGCGGCTGATCGCGGCGTCCCCGCTGGCCAGGACATACGAGGTGGCCATCGACCGCGAAAGCGCCTTCGAGATCCTGCAGACCCGCGCCGAGGCGGCCGCGCGCGAGGCCGAGGCGGCGGAGCAAAGGGCCGGGCAGGACGAGGCGGCCGCCGCGCCTGAATACCGCGCCGCACGGCGCTACACCGGCGCGCGCGTCGGCCGGTCGTCAGCGCAACGTTTCTCCTCTGACGGCGGGGCGGGGCGCGGCGATTCGGTCGGCACCGCCTTTGCCAAAAGCTTCGCCCGCCAGTTGGGCACCCAGTCGGGCCGGGCCGTGGTCCGCGGACTCCTGGGCGGGCTGTTTCGCGGCCGCTGAGCCGGGTGTCGCCGCGCGGCAACGGTAGCATTGGCTTTCGGCGCGGGCGCTGCCGGCGGGCCTGTTTGGGCCGGGACGGCGACGGGGCTGCGGCAGGCGGTCACGGGCGCGTGTGCGGGGTCCGGTTTGGCTTGGCGCGCGCGCATAGCTGGACTAACTTGCTTGGCATGATCACAGAGCTTGGCCACTTCGCCCTTATCCTCGCCTTCGCGGTTTCGATTTTCCAGATGGTGGTGCCGCTTGTCGGTGCCCACAAGGGCTGGACCGAATGGATGGCGGTTGCCGTCCCCGCGGCCACGGCGCAATTCGTACTGGTCGCGCTGAGTTTCATCGCGTTGACCATTGCCTTCGTGACCTCGGATTTCTCGCTGTCGCTGGTCACCAATAATTCGCACACGCTGAAGCCGATGCTCTACAAGATTTCCGGCGTCTGGGGGAATCACGAGGGGTCACTGCTTTTGTGGGTGCTGATCCTGACGCTATTCGGCGCGAGTGCCGCGTGGTTCGGGGGCAACCTTCCACCCCGGTTGCGCGCCCGCGTGCTCGGGGTGCAAAGCGCCATCGGCGTGGCCTTCTTCGCATTCATCCTCTTTACCTCCAACCCCTTC
This sequence comes from Nioella halotolerans, assembly GCA_003428585.1. GTDB lineage: Bacteria > Pseudomonadota > Alphaproteobacteria > Rhodobacterales > Rhodobacteraceae > Nioella > Nioella halotolerans. The sequence continues at coordinate 109,600 of QVQC01000026.1, read as the reverse complement.
TTGCGGCTCGAAAATCCGCCGATGAACGGGGCCGATCTCAACCCGCTGCTTCAGGATCCCGGCCTCGCCTTCCATCCGCCGTTCCTCTATCTCGGCTATGTGGGCCTCAGCATGGCGTTTTCATTCGCCATCGCCGCGCTGCTGGAAGGTCGCGTCGATGCTGCATGGGGGCGCTGGGTGCGGCCGTGGACGCTGGCCGCGTGGCTGTTCCTGACCATCGGCATCGGTCTGGGGTCGTGGTGGGCCTATTACGAGCTTGGCTGGGGCGGGTTCTGGTTCTGGGACCCTGTGGAAAACGCCAGCTTCATGCCTTGGCTCATTGCCGCCGCGCTGCTGCATTGCGCCATCGTGGTCGAGAAGCGCGAGGCGCTGAAAAGCTGGACGATCCTGCTGGCAATCCTCGCCTTCGGTTTCTCGCTCATCGGCACGTTCATCGTGCGCTCCGGCGTGATCACCTCCGTGCATGCCTTTGCCAACGATCCCGAGCGCGGCGTGTTCATCCTGCTGATCCTTGGCATTTTCATGGGCGGGGCCTTCCTTTTGTTCGCGTTGCGCGCAAGCGCGATGGAGGCCAAGGGGCTCTTCGGCCTTGTCAGCCGCGAAAGCGCGCTTGTCGTCAACAACCTGTTGCTGGTCGTCTCCTGCTTCGTGGTGTTCATCGGCACGATCTGGCCGCTTCTGGCCGAGATGTTCCTTGACCGGACGCTGTCGGTCGGTCCGCCCTTCTTCAACGCCGCCTTCAACCCCTTCGTCTTCGTTCTGGCCGTCATCCTGCCCATAGGCGCGATGCTGCCTTGGAAGCGGGCGAAGATCGGCCGCGTGCTGCGCCCGCTTCTTCCCGCCGCTGTGTTGGCTGTAGCCGGCGCGCTTCTGGCATATGCCATCGCGTCGGGGCAATCCGCGCTGGGCCCGATCTTTATCGGGTTGGCCGTCTGGCTGGTCGCCGGCGCGGCGGTGGACCTGTTCAGCCGCACCGGGCGTGGCGCCATCCGTGACCGGCTTGGCCGACTGGCCCGGTTGCCGCGCGCCGATTGGGGCAAGGCGGTGGGGCATGCGGGCTTCGGCCTGACGCTCTTTGGCATCGCGGCGCTGACGACCTTCGAAACGGAGGATATCCGCGTCGCCCAGATCGGAGAAGCCTTCACATTCGGCGATTACGAGGTCACGCTTTCGGAAGTGCGCGAGGTCGAAGGGCCGAATTACGTGTCGCTCATGGGCTGGGTGGATGTGGTCGAGAACGGCCGCCCGCTGGACACGCTGCATCCTGAGCGGCGCTTCTACCCGGTGGCGGGCATGCCCACGACCGAGGCCGCGATCAACAACGGTGTCACCCGCGATGTCTACGTGGTTCTGGGCGAGGCGCAGCAGGGCGGCTTTGCCTTGCGCACCTATATCAAGCCGTGGGCGAACTGGATCTGGGGCGGCTCGATCATCATGGCGCTGGGCGGGCTCCTGTCGCTGTCGGACCGCCGGTATCGCGTCGCCGCCGGAAACCGCCGCCGCCGGCCCGATCCCGAAGGGGTGCCCGCCGAATGAAACGCCTTGTGCTGGTTCTGATGCTGCTGGCGTCGCCGCTTTGGGCGGTGGAACCCGACGAGATGCTTGACGATCCGGCGCTTGAAAACCGGGCGCGGGATATTTCCGCCGGGCTGCGCTGCGTGGTCTGCCGCAACGAATCCATCGACGAGAGCAACGCCGAACTGGCCAGCGACCTGCGCCTGCTGGTGCGCGAACGGCTGGTCGAGGGCGACACGAACGCCGAAGTGGTCGATTACATCGTCGCGCGCTACGGCGAATACGTGCTGCTGCGACCCAATACCGAGGGGGCGAACATTCTGCTCTGGCTAGCCGGTCCGGCGCTTGCGTTGCTGGGCCTTGGCCTTTCGGTCGGGTATATCCGCAGCCAGTCGCGCCGGCGGGCCGCGGGCGATGGCGCGACAAAGCTGTCGGAGGAGGAGGAAGCCCGCCTTCGGGAGATCCTGCGCGACTGACGCGGCGTCGGCCTTTTGCCGGGTGCGCGTGGCCCCTATCTATCGGGGCAATGACAGGCCAGACAGGGGCGCGCGACCATGGATTACCAGACCATCACCAGCGATCTGGACGCGGGCGTCGGGCTGATCACGCTGCGCCGGCCAGACCTGATGAATTCGTTCAACACCCAAATGCGGGCGGAGCTGGCCCACGCGGTGAAAGAGGCGGGCGAGGCGGCGCGCGTCATCGTGCTGACCGGGGAGGGGCGGGCATTCTCGGCCGGGCAGGATCTGGGCGATACCGGCAATCTCAACGACCTCAACCTCGAAAGGCTGCTGCGCGACGAATACGGGCCCATCCTGCGCGCGATTGCCGAGGCGCGGGTGCCGGTGCTTGCGGCGGTGAACGGGGTCGCGGCCGGGGCCGGGGCGAATATCGCGCTGGCCTGCGACGTGGTGATCGCCGCCGAGAGCGCGTCCTTCATGCAGGCGTTTTCCAAGATCGGGCTGATCCCGGATGCGGGCGGCACCTACACGCTGCCGCGCAAGGTGGGGATGGCCAAGGCGATGGGGCTTGCATTGTTCGCCGAGAAGCTTTCGGCGCGCGAGGCCGACGCGATGGGGCTGATCTGGGAGGCGGTGGACGATTCGAGGTTCGAGGCGCAGTGGAAAGCCCGCGCCAAGGCGCTCGCCGAGGGCCCGACGGAGGCCTATGCCCGCATCAAGCAGGCGCTTCGCGAAAGCCTTGCCAACGACATGGAAACGCAGTTGAACCTAGAGGCGCGGCTTCAAGGGGAGGCCGGCCGCACCCGCGATTTCAAGGAGGGGGTGCTCGCCTTCCTCGACAAGCGCCCGGCCACGTTCGAAGGGCGCTGACCCGCGCGCCCGGCCTTACCCCCCACGTTTCAGCCGCGTCTTGCGCCCACCGCGCCGCTTGGTCAGCGCCCCCTTGCGCGTGGGCAGCTCTTGCATGATGCGGCGGCGCTCTTCCGGCGCCATGCGGCCCCAGCCCGCGATCTCGTCGATGCTGCGCAGGCAGCCGGTGCAGATCCGCGCCTCGGGGTGGACCACGCAGACCTTGATGCAGGGGCTTTCGATCTCGTCGCGTTTCCAGATCTTGTCGGTCATGCGCGCGTGCCTTTCAGATGGGCCAGCCGGTCCAGCGCTCCTTGCAGGATATAGGATGCCGCGACATGGTCGATCACCTCGGCGCGACGTTTGCGCGACGTATCCGCCTCCAGCAGCGCGCGTTCGGCAGCGACGGTGGACAGGCGTTCGTCCCACAACAGGATCGGCATGTCGATCAACCGGTCGAGGTTGCGGGCAAAGGCGCGGGTCGATTGCGCGCGCGGCCCCTCGCTGCCGTCCATGTTCATCGGCAGGCCCAGCACGATGCCGCCGACCGCGCGATGCGCGAGGATCACGACAAGCGCATCGGCGTCTTGCGTGAATTTCACCCTGCGGATGGTTTCCAGCGGTGTTGCCACGCTCAGGAACGGGTCCGAAACCGCGACGCCGATGGTCTTGGTGCCAAGGTCCAGCCCTGCAAGCGCGCGCATCGGGGGCAGGGCGCGGGCGAAGCCCTCGGCATCCGCGCAGATCACTCGGCTGCCTCCAATGCCGCGCCTGCCTCGCGGATCGGCGCAAGCGCCGCCTCGGTTCCGGCAAAGACGCGCAGCGCCTCCTCGTAGACCGGGCGCGCGCGCTCCGGCTGGCCCAGCACCAGATAGGCCTGGATAAGCCGCGCCCAGTCCTCCGGCGGTCCGCCATCTGTGGCCAGACGGTCGGCCAGCCCCGCGACCATGTTCTCGACCATCGCCTGGCGATCCTCGGGCGACAGGTCTTCCGCCGCCTCCATATCCTCGATCGAGGGGCCGGCGATGGGGGCGCCCGATGGCGGCTGCATCGGCGGCTGCCGCAGGTCTTCGAGCGAGACCCGGTCGCCTGCCTGTGCGGCCACGGTTTCGATCCGCTCGCGGATCGGGCGCAGCCACGGGTCGCCGGGCGCGCTTTCGGCCAGCACGTTGCGCCAGATCGGATAGGCCCGATCGGGGCGCCCCTGCTGCGCATACATCAGCCCGATGTAATACCGCGCCGCGAGGTTGTCGGGGTCCATGCCGAGCACACGGTTCAGCAGGCGCTCCGTCTCAGGTGAGACATAGCCGCCCGCCGCCATGAAATTGGTTTCGGCCAGCGCCAGCACATCCTCCGCCGTCACAGCGTCGCCCAGAACCTCTATCAAGTGTTCCTGCGCGTCACGCGCCGCCGCGAAGTTCCCAAGCCGCGACTCCTCAAAGGCCAGAAGGCGCAGGCCGCGCGGCTCGTCGGGATGCTCTTGCATCGTCTCGCGCAATTGCTGCACGAGTTCCGCCCGGCGCGCGTCCGGGTCCTCGAAAAGCTGCGGCGGAACCTGCGCCTCTGCCTCGGCCTGAGTGGGCCGCGCGGCGCGCTGCTCCTCGACGATCGAGATTCGCGTCTCGATCGGCAGGTCGGGATAGCCCGGCGCGCCGATCACGGTGTAAAGCGCGAAGGCCCCGGCCAGCACCAGCCCCGCCAATGCCACGATGGCCAACCGCTGCGGCCGCGCCGCGTGGGCGTCTGACGCTTCGCCCTGCAAGGCACGGTCGGCCTCAAGGATGCGCCGGCTGATCTCGGTGCGGGTCTGCACGGCCTCTTCCTCGGTCAGCACGCCCCGCGCCACGTCCTTTTCGACCTCGCGCAACTGGTCTTGATAGACCTGCAGATCATAGGCGGCGTTCGGCGCGGCCTCGTCCCTGCGGCGCCATGCCGCCAATACCAGCGCCGCACCGATCAGCAGTGCCAACAGCCCCGCAAGCATCCAGAAACCCATGATCCCTCCGACAAATTGTCTTCCCTGTCATCTATACGCGCGGCCGCCGCATCTAAAGCCCCAAAGCGGTCAGAAAAGCGTCATCGCCCATGGCGCCTTGTCGCATTTTCGGCGCAAAACGCCGCCCGAGGAAGGACCGCCAGACGCCGCATGGCGCATCAATCGGGCAACCACAGTCGCAGGGGAGTCTCATGCGCCGTTATTCCGCCTTTGCCGTCGCCCGCGAGGCCACCCGCTACCATCAGGGATGGGAACGCGCCTGGGCCTCGCCCGAACCGAAAAGGTCCTACGATGCCATCATCGTGGGCGCCGGGGGGCACGGGCTTGCCACCGCCTTCTACCTTGGCAAGAATTTCGGCATCACCAATGTCGCGGTGATCGAGAAGGGCTGGCTTGGCGGCGGCAATACCGGGCGCAACACCACGATCATCCGGTCCAACTACCTGCAGGATCCGTCCGCCGCGCTCTATGAAAAGTCGCGCTCGCTTTTCGAGACGATGAGCCAGGACCTCAATTACAACGTGATGTTCAGCCCGCGCGGCGTCATCATGCTGGCCCAGACCGAGCACGAGGTGCGCGGCTACAAGCGCACCGCGCAGGCCAACGCCCTGCAAGGGGTCACGACGGAATTCATCAGCCCGGCCCGCGTCAAGGAAATCGTGCCGATCATCAATATCGACGGGCCGCGCTACCCGGTCCTTGGCGGGCTGTGGCAGGCGCGCGGCGGCACGGCGCGCCACGACGCCGTGGCCTGGGGCTATGCGCGGGCCTGTTCCGACATGGGCATGGACATCATCCAGCAATGCGCGGTGACCGGCGTCACCCGCGAAGACGGCGCCGTGACGGGGGTGGAAACGACAAGGGGCCATATCGCCACGAAAAAGCTGGGCATCGTGGTGGCCGGCCATTCCGGTGTGCTGGCGGAAATGGCGGGCTTCCGCCTGCCGATCGAATCCGTGGCGCTACAGGCGCTGGTGTCGGAACCGATCAAGCCGTGCATGGATTGTGTCGTGATGGCCAACACCGTGCATGGCTACATGAGCCAGTCGGACAAGGGCGAAATGGTGATCGGCGGCGGCGCCGACGGCTACAACAACTACACGCAGCGCGGCAGCTTCCACCATATCGAGGAAACCGTGCGCGCGCTGGTGGAAACCTTCCCGATGATCAGCCGCCTGAAACAGCTGCGCCAATGGGGCGGCATCGTCGACATGACCGGCGACCGCTCCCCGATCCTGTCGAAAACCCCGGTGGAGGGCATCTTCATAAATTGCGGCTGGGGGACCGGCGGCTTCAAGGCGACGCCGGGATCGGGCTGGGCCTTTGCCGAGCTGATGGCCAAGGGGCATTCGCCGCTGACCGACGCTTTCGGGCTGGAACGCTTCCGCGAGGGCCGCTTCATCGACGAAAGCGTTGCGGCGGGGGTGGCGCATTGATGCCCCGGGCCAATCCCTCAGCTTTCGGGCGGCTTCGTGCGTTCGGCCCGGCGCCGCATCCAGATGTCATAGAGGCGGCGCAGCACCCAGACATCGACCGCGATCGCGGCGAGAACAAACAGAATGATGGCAAGGGCGTCCATGCACGCGAGATGGGCAGTCTTGATGCGATGATCAAGAAGGAGTGGGTACAATGTTGATCCTCGAATGCCCCTGCTGCGGTGTTATGGCCGACGAAACCGAACTCGCCCCCGGCGGCGAGGCGCATCTGCGCCGCCACGGCCCCGGCTCCTCGGACGAGGATTTCGAGGGCTACCTCTTCCTGCGTCCCAACGCGCGCGGCGTGCATTTCGAACGCTGGCGCCACGCCCATGGCTGCGGCAAGTGGTTCCTCGCCGCGCGCGACACTGCCACGATGGAGGTGTTCGCCACCTATTCCGCGCAGACAGCGGAACCGCCGCAACATGTCATCGACGCGATCCGCGCCAAACGCCCCGACTGGAGCCTCGTCCCATGAGCACCCGCCTTGCCACCGGCGGTCGCCTGATCGACCGCAGCGCGCCCCTCGATTTCACCTTCAACGGCAAGCGCTTCACCGGCTATGCCGGCGACACGCTGGCCTCTGCGCTGCTGGGGGGCGGGCAGACCCTGTTGGGCCGCTCCTTCAAGTATCACCGCCCGCGCGGGGTGGTCGCCTCGGGCGCGGAAGAACCCAACGCGCTGATGGGCGTGGGCACCGGCCCCCGGTTCGAACCCAACCAGCGCGCCACCACGACGGAGCTTTTCGCCGGACTCACTGCCGAAAGCCAGAACCACTGGCCCAGCCTCGATTTCGACGTCGGCGCGATCAACAATCGTTTGGCAAAGTTCTTTCCGGCGGGGTTCTACTACAAGACCTTCATGTTCCCGCGCGCCGCGTGGAAACATCTGTTCGAGCCCATCGTGCGCCACTCCGCCGGTCTGGGAAAGGCGCCCAAGGATCGTGACGCCGACCGGTATGAGCATTTCCACGCCCATGTCGATGTGCTGGTCGTGGGCGGCGGCATTGCCGGGCTTCAGGCGGCTTTGAAGGCCGGGGCCACCGGCGCGCGCGTGCTGCTGGTGGAACAGACGGCCCATTGGGGCGGGCGCGCCGTGGTCGATGGTGTCGAGATCGACGGTGAGGCGGCCGGTGAATGGGTGAAGAACACCTTGCAAACCCTTGACGAAATGCCGAATGTGCATATCCGGCCCCGCGCGATGGCCTCGGGCGTCTTCGATCATGGCTTCGTCCTCGTTTACGAACGCGTCACCGACCATGCGCCCGATCTCGACGCCCCGCGCCATCGTCTTTGGAAGCTGCGCGCCAAGCAGGTGATCACCGCCACCGGCGCGCTGGAACGCCCGCTGTCCTTCGCCGGCAACGACGTTCCCGGCGTGATGCTGGCCTCGGCGGTGCGCGACTACGTGGTCAACTGGGCGGTCAGCCCCGGGGACCGCACCGTGGTGGTGACCAACAACGACGATGCCTATCGCACCGCGCTTGCGCTCAAGGATGCGGGTCTCTCGGTGCCGGCCATCGTCGATGCGCGCGCCACCGTCACCGGTGACTTGCCGGAACGCGCCCGCGCCGCCGGCCTCCGCGTGCTCACCGGCATGGCGATTGCCAAGGTCAAGGGCGGCAAGGCGGTCACCGGTGTCACGCTCTGCGCCCAGGCGGGCGAGGGCGCCCCGCTGGACGACATTGCTTGCGACGCCGTCGCCATGTCGGGCGGCTGGTCGCCGGTGGTGCATCTGTGGTCCCATTGCGGCGGCAAGCTGACATGGGATGCGGCGCAGGCCTGTTTCCGCCCCGATCCGGCACGCGCCCCCACCGGTCATGACGGCAAGCCCTTCGTCATCGCCGCGGGCGCCGCCGATGGCGAGATGACCGGCACCGGCGCGCTCGCCACCGGCACCCAGGCCGCGGCGACGGCCGCGGGGGCCATCGGCAAGACGGTCTCGCCTGGCGCGACGCCCGCCACCAGCGACCCCGTCGAAACCCCGATGGAACCGGTCTGGATCATGCCGCAGGGCGCCAGCCCCGAAAAGCGCATGAAGATGTGGCTGGACTACCAGAACGACGTGAAGGTTTCGGACGTGCAATTGGCCGCGCAGGAAGGTTATGAAAGCGTCGAGCACACCAAGCGCTACACCACGCTGGGCATGGCGACGGATCAGGGTAAGCTAAGCAATATCAATGGGCTAGCGACGTTAGCTCAGGCATTGCATGAAGATATCCCCGATGTCGGCACCACCACCTTCCGCCCGCCCTACACGCCGATCTCCATGGCCTCCATCGCCGGCGAGGCGCGCGGGCCGACCTTCCAGCCGCTGCGCCGCACGCCGATGCATGACTGGCATGAGGCGCGGGGCGCCTACATGGAACCGGTGGGCCATTGGCGTCGCCCCTATTGCTATCCCAAGCAAGGCGAAAGCCATGCCGACGCGGTGGCGCGAGAGGTCACCGCGACCCGCAACAGCCTTGGCCTGCTCGACGCCTCGACGCTGGGCAAGATCCTCGTGAAAGGGCCGGACGCACCGAAATTCATGGACATGCTCTACACCAACATGATGAGCAGCCTGAAGCCGGGGCGGTGCCGCTATGGATTGATGTGCAGCGAGAACGGTTTCCTGATGGATGACGGCGTCGTCGCCCGCATCGACGAGGAAACCTTCCTGTGCCACACCACATCGGGCGGTGCCGACCATGTCCATGCCCATATGGAGGATTGGCTGCAATGCGAATGGTGGGACTGGCAGGTCCACACCGTCAACCTGACGGAACAGTTCGCGCAGGTCGCCGTGGTCGGCCCCAATTCCCGAAAACTGCTGGAAAAACTGGGCAGCGACATCGACCTCTCGGCCGAGGCACTGACCTTCATGGGCTGGACGCAAGGAAAGATCGGCGGCTTCGATGCCCGCGTCTTCCGCATTTCCTTCTCGGGCGAGCTCAGCTTCGAAATCGCCGTGCCCGCCAGCCAGGGCCGCGCGTTCTGGGACGCGCTGCACGCGGCAGGGGCGGAATTCGACGCCACCGCCTACGGCACCGAGGCGCTACATATCATGCGGGCCGAGAAGGGCTTCATCATGATCGGGGACGAAACCGACGGCACCGTGATCCCGCAGGATCTCGGCCTTGACTGGGCGATTTCCAAGAAGAAGGAGGATTACCTCGGCAAGCGCGCGCAACAGCGCAGCCACATGACCGCCCCCAACCGCTGGAAACTGGTGGGGCTGGAAACGGTCGATCGTTCCGTCCTGCCCGATGGCGCCTATGCGATTGCCGACGGCACCAATCCGAACGGTCAGCGCAACACGCAGGGCCGGGTGACCTCCAGCTACCACTCGCCGACGCTTGGGCGCGGCATCGCCATGGGGCTGGTGCTGAACGGCCCCGCCCGCATGGGCGAGGTGATCGAATTCAACAAAGTGGACGGCACGACGGTTGCGGCGAAGATCGTCTCGCCGGTCTTCTTTGATGCCGAAGGGGAGAAGCAGAATGTCTGAGGTCAGTGCACTGATGGGCGCGGAAACCACCGGCCCCACCCGCGTCGTCGAGGGCGGGCTCCGGGGGATGATCACCCTGCGCGGCGATCCGGGCGGCGCGGCGGTGAAGGCGGCGGTCAGGGATGTCACCGGCCAGGATGTGCCCGGCCCCCGCGGCATCGCCGTCGAGGGCGAGACCGGCGTTGCCTGGATGTCGCCCGATGAACTTCTGGTTCTGGTCCCCTATGACACGGCGGAACATGCCGTTGCCACAATGACCAAGGCGCTCAAGGGCGACCATGCCACCATCGCCAACGTCTCGGACGCGCGGGCGCTTTTCCACGTCACCGGCCCGCATGCGCGCGAGGCGCTCGCCAAGCTCAGCCCCGCCGACCTGCACCCGGACAGCTTCGGCCCCGGAGAGATGCGCCGCACCCGCCTGGCCCAAGTGCCCGCAGCGATCTGGCAAGGCAGCGATGACGCCTTCTCCGTCATCTGTTTCCGCTCTGTCGCGCAATATGTCTTCGACATCCTCGCGCTGTCGGTGAAGGAGGGCGGCGAAGTCGGGTATTTCTGAGCCGCGCGGCGCCCACCGGTGACTTGGTTCTTGTCTGCAGGGGGGGGCACGGGGGGTGTACGCCCAGAGTACGGGCGGCAGGCGTGTCATTTTGAAGGTTTTTCCCGGCAGGCGGGTGCGGTGTTTTCTCGCCATCGCCCCTTGACCTTTCGGGCGCTTCACCTCCATTTGGAGGGCAACAGCCACGCGAACGAAAGGGCCCAGACACATGGCATTCGAACTTCCCGACCTTCCGTATTCCCACGATGCGCTTGCCGATCTCGGCATGTCGAAAGAGACGCTGGAATACCATCATGACATTCACCACAAGGCCTATGTCGACAACGGCAACAAGCTGATCGCCGGCACCGAGTGGGAGGGCAAAGCCCTCGAGGACATCGTGAAAGGCACCTACCAGGCGGGCGCCGTGGCGCAGAACGGCATCTTCAACAATGCCAGCCAGCATTGGAACCACACGCAGTTCTGGGAAATGATGGGCCCCGGCGCGGGCGGCATGCCCGGTGCGCTGGAGAAGGCCATCGTCGACAGCTTCGGCAGCGTTGACGAGTTCAAGTCGCAGTTCGCCGCCGCCGGCGCGGGGCAGTTCGGCTCCGGCTGGTGCTGGCTGGTGAAGGACACCGACGGCAGCCTCAAGGTCACCAAGACGGAAAACGGCGTGAACCCGCTGTGCTTCAACCAGACCGCGCTTCTTGGCTGCGACGTGTGGGAACACTCCTACTACATCGACTTCCGCAACAAGCGCCCGGCCTACCTGCAGAATTTCCTCGACAAGCTGGTGAACTGGGAAAACGTGGCGGCGCGGCTGGCCGACGCCTGATCGCTGCGGCATTGCCCTGCGAAAGCCCTCGTCGGTTTTGATCGGCGGGGGCTTTTTGCACGGACATGGCCGCGCTTGACCCCGCCCGATGGTCGTGAAAAGCCAATCCGAGGCAGACGGGGACGCTTTGCATGACCGAAGCACGAAAGGGCGTTGTCGCGCTGATCGCGGCCTGCGTCATCTGGGGGCTGTCGCCCCTTTTCTACAAACAACTGGCGCATGTCCCCCCGCTGGAGGTGCTGGCGCACCGCACCCTGTGGTCCTTTGCCGCCTTCGGCACCGTGCTGCTGGTGCAGGGGCGGCTGGTGCAGATCGCGGCAGCGTTTTCCGACCGGCGGCAGATATGGATCGCGCTGTTCTCGGCGCTGACGATCTCGACCAACTGGTTTCTGTTCATCTACTCGGTCGGTGCGGGGCGCGCGCTCGAGGCCTCGATCGGCTATTACATCTATCCGCTGGTGGCGGTGGTCGCTGGGTTCCTCGTACTGCGCGAGGCGATCGCCCCGCTGCAATGGGCCGCCGTCGGGCTGGTGGCGCTTGCGGTTCTGGTGCTGACGGTCGGGCTCGGCGTCGCGCCGTGGATCAGCCTCGCGCTGGCGGCCAGTTTCGCCAGCTACGGGGTGTTGAAACGCTGGATCGCCTCGGGGCCGGTCGTTTCGGTGACGGTGGAAACGCTGCTGCTGGCGCCGCTTGCGGTGGCGGTTCTGATCTTCTGGGGGCAGGGGGCCTTCGCGGCAAATTGGCGCGACGCAGGGTTGCTGGCGCTTAGCGGGCCGATAACGGCGCTCCCCTTGATCCTGTTTTCCTACGCCACCAAGCGCGCCGCGATGGCCACCGTGGGGCTGACGCTCTACCTCAATCCGACGCTCCAGTTCCTGGTTGCGTGGCTGGTGTTCCGCGAGGCGGTGACCGGCTGGCACGCGATTGCGCTGCCAATGATCTGGGCGGCGCTGGCGCTTTACAGCGCGGTGGCCCTCAGGCGGCACGAGCGCGGGTCAGCGCCGACATGAGGCCGGGCACATCCGCCACCACCTCGTAGAACCCCTTGAGGCTTTCATCGGCGAAGCCCGAGCCGATGATATGATCCAGAAGGTGTGTGAGCTTTGTCCAGTATCCGGCGGAATTCAATAAGTAAATCGGCTTGTCATGCAGGCTCAGCTGGCGCCATGTCAGAACCTCGAAAAACTCGTCGAGCGAGCCCGCCCCGCCGGGCAGCACGGCGATGGCATCGGCGTTCATCACCATGACCTTCTTGCGTTCATGCATGGTCTCGGTGACGATGAACGTGTCCAGATCGCGCTTGCCCACCTCGCGATCCAGCAGGTGCTGCGGGATCACCCCGAAGGTCTTGCAGCCGCCCGCCTTGGCTGCGCGCGCCACCGTGCCCATCAGGCCCACGTCGCCCGCGCCGTAGACCAACCGGATACCCGCCTCCGCCAAGGCGGTGCCCAATGCTTCGGCATCCTGTGCATAACGCGCGTCATTCCCGGCACGAGAGCCACAATAGACACATAACGAATAGGACATTTGCCGGCCTCACTTGATGCTGTTTTGACCCGTGATAGACCTGTTGATACTGTCACACAACGGGATCGGCGTTCTGGGTCGCGCCGGATCCGAGGGGGAAGCGGAAAAGATGGCATCAGGTTCGGGAACCGGTCTTGGGTTCGGCACCCTCGCGACGGGGGCGTCCGTTGCGGCGGTCGCGGTTGCGGGGGTCGTGGTCTACCAGCTTGTCTTCGCGCCCGACCCCGGGGAGCCGACCCCTCCGCCCGCGCCGCCCGCGCAGCAGGAGGCGCCTGCCACGCCGCCGCCGGGCGGTGACACCGGTCCCACGGATACCGAAACCGCGCCGACGACACCGGCCTCCCCGGCGGAAGACCCGCTCGCGCCGGTCACGCCCCGTTTCGACCTCGTGCGCATTGACGCGGCGGGTGGCGCGCTGATTGCTGGTCAATCAGCGGCGAATGCCGAGTTGCGGTTACGCCTCGACGGCGAGGAAATCCATCTCGCCAGCAGCGATGCGGGGGGAGATTTCGTGGCGATGTTCGAGATCCCGCTTGCCGAGCGCCCCCGCGTGCTGAGCCTCGAGATGATCCGCGAGGATGGCTCCCCGCTCGTCTCGGAGCAAAGCGTCATCATCTCGCCCAGCCTTCGCCCGGCAGAAGAGGCCGCGGATGCGGTCGTGGCCGAGATGCCCAGTTCAGGCCCCGACACGCCGGAGGATAGCGGCATAGGCGACCTTGCCTCGGCCGAGGGGCAGGATGCCGCCCCGTCCGGGTCTGCCGTCACGCTGCCGCCGGCGACGCCAAGCCTGCCGGAACGCTTGCCGTTGGAGACGACGGCACCGAGCGAAGACAGCCCGGATATCCCGGCCGAGAGTTCCGAGGCGGCGCTGTCGGACGATCCGGCGTCGACCGAGCCGACGCCGCGTCCGGCTGTCACGGCCGGGTCGGAGGCCGCGCCGGAAAGCGAGATACCGACGCGTGGTCTTTCGCCTGCCGGTGGCGGATCGGGCAGCGAGGGCATTGCCGGGGCTGAGGTGACGCAGGATGCCACGCCCGATCCGGCAGGGGACGGCGCGCCGAACGGCGATGCCGCCCCGCCAGAGGCCGAGACGGCGGAGATCCCGTCGGCGACCGATCCGGTCCCGAGCGAAGCGCCGGTGCCCGACCCTCCCACACGCGCCCCGGATGCCGAGGCGCCCGAACCGGATGCCAGCCCGAGCCCGGATCTCGACGCGACGGGGGAGGCTCCCGGCGCTACGCCGACGCCGCGCCCGACCGAGCTTGCGGCTTTGGCGAACGCGGCAGAGGACACGGAGGCAGAGGCCACGGACCATGACGATCGCGCGACGGCACCCACGGAGGCTGAGGTGACGCAGGCCGCCACGCCCGATCCGGCAGGGGACGGCGCGCCGAACGGCGATGCCGCCCCGCCGGAGGCCGCCGGGACGGAGGCCGAGACGGCGGAGATCCCGTCGACGACCGATCCGGTCCCCAGTGAAGCGCCGGTGCCCGACCCTCTGACACGCGCCCCGGATGCCGAGGCGCCCGAACCGGATGTCAGCCCGAGCCCGGATCTCGACGCGACGGGGGAGGCTCCCGGCGCCGCGTCCCCCGCGCCGTCTGCACCGGGTGATGCCACCATCGCCGAAGTCCCCGCGTCGGGGGACGGTGAGCCGGACCAGCCGGTGCTGCAGGCGACACCCCCCGATCCTGCCGCGCACGCCGACCCGCCCGCCGGCATTGCGCAAGCCCCCTCCGGCAGCACGCCGGTGGACGGCTTCGCGCCGGACAGCCCCGCCGACCCCGCCGTGCCGCAAGACCCCGAAAGCACCGAGGAAATCGACAGCGCCGACCCGCCCGAGGCCCCGGTCGTGGATGCCCGGACGCCGACTGTTCTTCTTGCCGATGGCGACGGCATCCGGGTGATCCAGTCAGGTGACGGGCCCGCTGAGCAACGGCGGATCTCGCTCGATACCATCAGCTATGACACCGAGGGGGATGTGCTGCTGGCCGGGCGCGGCTCGGCGGAGGCGGATGTGCGCTTCTATCTCGACAACCAACCGATACAGGTGGCGCGCATCGACCTCAGCGGCTCTTGGCGGACGCAATTGCCACAGGTTGATCCGGGCACCTACACCCTGCGCCTCGATGAACTGACGCCGGCCGGCGCGGTGCAAAGCCGGATCGAAACGCCGTTCCTGCGCGAGGAGCCGGAGACGGTGGCCGAGGTGACGGCGCGACGCGGCGAGAACGTGATCACCGTGCAATGGGGCAACACGCTTTGGGGTATTGCGCAACAGCAACTGGGCGAGGGCATCGCCTACGTGCAGATATTCGAGGCCAACCGCGACCAGATCCGGGACCCGGACCTGATCTTCCCCGGCCAGATCTTCACCATCCCCGGCACCGAGTGATCGCGTCCCGCAGCGTTGCACAAGCCCCTCGCGGGCAGGGTGTCTGGTCATTTCCGTGGGCAGGCCCTAGGTAGGGTCCGGAAAGCCCGTGCAGCCATAGCCAAAGCCACAGGAGAAGGCCCAGCCAATGCCCCCAAGCCCCATTACCGATCATCCGACGGGGGCAGAGGCCCGCGCGAGCGGCTGGCGCACGATCCGCAAGGTCGGGCCCTACCTGTGGCCGGCCGCGCATCCTTGGGTAAAGAAGCGGGTCGTCGTGGCCTTGGGCATGCTCTTGGTGGCGCGGCTCATTTCGGTCTACACGCCGTTCCTTTATTCCAAGGCGGTCGACGTGCTGGCAGGTGAGGCCTCGCCCTCGGGCATGCTGATGCTGGGCGCGGTGGGGCTTACCGTGGCCTACGGCGCGGCGCGGGCGATGTCGGTGGGCTTTCAGCAATTGCGCGACGTGGTCTTCGCACGGGTCGGCCAGCGGGCGCTCCGGCAACTGGCGCTGGAGACGTTCGAGCATATCCATGCGCTCAGCCTGCGCTATCACATCACCCGCAAGACCGGCGGGCTGTCGCGGATCATCGAGCGCGGCGTGAAGGGGGTGGAGTTCCTGCTGCGCTTTCTTCTGTTTTCCATCGGCCCGCTGGTGGTGGAGCTTCTGATGATCGGCGTCGTTCTGGCGGTGATGTTCGACATCTGGTATTTCGTCGTGGTTCTTGTGACGCTCGCGATCTACATCTGGTTCACCTTCGCGGTGACCGAATGGCGCGTGAAGATCCGCAAGGAAATGAACGACCAGGACACCGACGCGAACCAGAAGGCCATCGACAGCCTGCTGAATTTCGAAACGGTCAAGTATTTCGGCGCCGAGAAACGCGAGGCGCAACGCTACGACGGTGCCATGGCGCAATACGAACGGGCCGCGCTCAAGACCGCCTATTCGCTTGGTTTCCTGAATTTCGGCCAATCGCTGATCATCTCCGTCGGCTTGGTGATCGTGATGGGCATGGCCGCCGTTGGTGTGACCAATGGCAACATGAGCGTGGGCGATTTCGTCATGGTCAACGCCTACATGATCCAGATCACGATGCCGCTCAATTTCCTTGGCACGGTTTACCGGGAAATCCGGCAGGCCCTTGTCGACATGGGCGAGATGTTCGACCTTCTGGAACAGCCCGCCGATGTGACCGATGCCGCCGATGCGGGGGCGCTGGTCTGCGACAAGGGGGAACTGGTCTTCGAGGACGTGGTCTTCGGCTACGACGCGGCGCGCCCGATCCTCAAGGGGCTGTCCTTCCGGGCGGAGCCCGGCCAGACGGTCGCGCTGGTCGGGCCATCGGGGTCCGGAAAATCGACCATCGGCCGGCTCCTGTTCCGGTTTTACGATGTCGAGCGCGGCGCCATCCGCATCGACGGGCAGGATTTGCGCGACGTCACGCAGGACAGCCTGCACGCGCAGATCGGCGTCGTGCCGCAGGACACGGTGCTGTTCAACGACACGATCCGCTACAACATCGCCTACGGTCGCCCCGATGCCAGCGTCGAAGAGATCGAGGCGGCGGCGAAGGCGGCGAAGATCCATGATTTCATCAGCGGCCTGCCTGAAGGGTATGAAACGCAGGTGGGCGAACGCGGGTTGAAACTGTCGGGCGGCGAAAAGCAACGGGTGGGGATCGCGCGGACCCTGCTCAAGGACCCGCCGATCCTGCTGCTGGACGAGGCGACTTCGGCGCTCGATACCGAAACCGAGCGCGAGATCCAGGACGAGTTGAAGATGATGGGGCAGGGGCGCACGGTGATCACCATCGCGCACCGGTTGTCGACGGTCGTGGACAGCGACCGGATCATCGTGCTCGACACCGGCGAAATCGCGGAAACCGGCACCCATGAAGAGCTTTTGCGGCGCAATGGGCGCTACGCGTCGATGTGGGCGCGCCAGGCCGCGGAGCGCGAGGATATGGCGGACAGGGGCGTCGCCTGAGGCGGGTTCGCCTTCGGGGCCATGACCCCCTGACGACAAGGACATGCCAGGTGGCGCGGCGAAACAGGTTGGCGCCGCCGCCCCGGCAGCACCGGGACGGCATTGTCAACGGGCGGCGTTACCCAAGAAGCGCGCGCACCTTCGCGGCGACGGCCTCTGCCGTGATGCCGAAATACGCGTACAGATCGCCGGCCGGCGCCGAGGCGCCGAAGCTGTCCATGCCGACGAACCCGGCCTTCGCCTCGCGCCCCCGCTCGCCCAGAAGCCACTGGTCCCAGCCCTGCCGCACGGCCGCTTCGACGGCCACCCGCACCGGGCCGCCGGGCAGCACGCGTTTGCGATACGACTCATCCTGTGCCGCGAACAGTTCCATGCAGGGCATGGACACGACGCGGGTGCCGATCCCGTCGGCCTGCAACAGGTCGCGGGCCGCCATGGCCACCGATACCTCGGTGCCGGACGCCATGAGGATCGCCTGCCGCTTGCCGTCGGCATCGGCCAGAACATAGGCGCCGCGCGCCGTCAGGTTGTTGGCCTTGTGCTCGCCCCGCACGGTGGGGACGCCCTGCCGCGACAGCGCCAGAACCGAGGGCGTGGTCTTCTCGCTCAGCGCGACTTCCCAGGCTTCGGCGGTTTCCACCGCGTCTGCGGGGCGGAACACGTTCATGTTCGGCGTCGCGCGGAGCATGGCCAGATGTTCCACCGGCTGGTGGGTTGGTCCATCCTCGCCGACGCCAATGCTGTCATGGGTCATCACGTATTGCACCGAGACCCCCATCAGCGCCGAGAGCCGCATCGCCGGGCGGGCATAGTCGGTGAAGGTGAAGAAGGTGCCGCCATAGGGGCGCACGCCACCATGCAGCGCCATACCGTTCATCGCCGCGGCCATGCCATGCTCGCGGATACCGTAATAGATGTAGCGGCCATCCCGGCTGTCCGTGTCGAACTGGCCCAGATCGGCGGTGCGGGTGTTGTTGGAGCCGGTCAGGTCGGCAGAGCCGCCAAGCGTTTCGCCCACGACCGGGTTGATCACTTCCAGCGCCATCTCGCTGGCCTTGCGGGTCGCCACCTTGGGCTGCGTTTCCGCAACCTGCTTTTTCAGCGCCTTGATCGTGGCCGAAAGCTTCTTGGGCATGTCGCCGGCGAAGGCGCGGGCAAACTCCGCCTGCTTGGCATTGGACAGCATCGCCAGCCGGGTTTCCCACTCGGTGCGGACGGACGCGCCCCGGCGCCCGATCTCCTCCCACGCCGCTTTCAGGTCGGCGGGGATCTCGAACGGCCCGTATTCCCAACCATAGGCAGCCTTGGCATCGGCCACGACCTGCGGATCGGTCAGCGCGCCGTGCCCCTTGGCGGTGTCCTGTGCGGCGGAGCCAAGCGCGATATGCGTCTTGCAGGCGATCATGGATGGGCGCGGGCTGGCCTTCGCCGCCGTGATCGCGCGGTCGATATCGGCCGGATCGTGGCCGTCGCATTCGATCACGTCCCATCCCGCGGCGGTGAAGCGCGCCACCTGGTCGGTGCGGTCCGAGAGGCTGACCTTGCCGTCGATGGTGATGTCGTTGTTGTCCCAGAACACGACCAGCCGCGACAGGTCCAGCCGGCCGGCGAGCCCGATCGCCTCGTGGCTGATGCCTTCCATCAGGCAGCCGTCGCCGGCGATGCAATATGTGTGGTGGTCGATCACCTTCTTGCCCCAGCGGGCGCGCAGGCTTTCCTCGGCGATGGCAAATCCCACGGCATTGGCAATGCCTTGGCCTAGCGGGCCGGTTGTCGTTTCAACCCCTTTGACATGGCCATATTCGGGGTGGCCCGCCGTGATGCTGCCCAGCTGTCGGAAATTGCGGATCTGGTCCAGCGTCATGTCGTCGTAGCCGGTCAGATGCAGCAGTGCATAGAGCAGCATGGAGCCATGCCCCGCCGACAGGATGAACCGGTCGCGATCGGGCCAGTCGGGGGCGGCGGCGTCGAATTTCAGGTGTTTCTCGAACAGCACGGTGGCCACGTCGGCCATGCCCATCGGCATGCCGGAATGGCCGGAATTCGCGGCCGCGACAGCGTCGAGCGTCAGCGCCCGGATGCAGGCGGCCTTGCGCCAGTGTTCGGGGTTCTGGGCGGCGAGGGCGGAAAGATCCAAGGGGGGCGTCCTTCATGTTGGCATTATCGGGCTCGCGCGCGGGTTTAGCAGAGGCCGGGCGGAGTGCAAGCTTCGAGCCGCCGGCCCGGCCCGCGAGACAGGGATAAAATCGGCCTAAAGAGGGGTTTGAACCCCGGAAACGGTTGCAAATCGACGCTGGATACGATTCGCTAGAGCTTGGGTTTGACGGGCAGGTCGGCCCGACATATGCGCGTCATGAAGGACAGGCTCGGACCCGCGCATCCGGGCGGCAGGCAGCAAGAGGCGTGGCAGACCATGAGCGAGACCACGGATCTGGACGAGATCAGGGCACTGGAACACCGCATCACCTCCGCCCTCGATCGCATCGGTCAGGGGCTGGCGGCGCGTCCCGCGCCATCCCGCCCGGAATCGGCGGAGCCGCCGGATCAATCGGAACCGCCGGATCAATCGGAGCAGGCGGATCGGATCGCGGCCCTTGACGCCGCGCTTGCCGAAACGCAGGCCGCACTCGCCGCGGAACAAGCGGCCAATTCCGACCTGTCGGAGAAGCTCAGGGCGCTTGAATCGGCCCGTCAGGCCGATCACGACGCGGCAGCCCGCGACAAGGCCGCCCTTGGCGAAGAGCTTGAGGCCGCGCGCGCCGCCCTCGCCGCCGCCGAGCAAAAGGCCGACTCCGCCGCTGCCGCGGCGCGCGAGCAGGCGCAAGCCGAGGCCGAGGCGGCCGAGCCGGACCCGCGCCTTGCGGAGTTGGAAGCCGAGGTGGAGCGTCAGCGCGACCTCGAGGCGATGTTGCGCCGCCGGATCGCCCGGCTGCGGCGCGAACGCAACGAGGCCCGCGAGGCCCGCAACGAGTCGGTCGAGCAATTGGAGGAGGTGCAGGGCAAGGTCGACCAGCTTCAGGCGCTCGTTGACAGCAGCGCGCCGGAGGCCAGCGGCGAACTGGCCCGGCTGCGCGAAAGCAACCGGGTCTTGCGCGATACGGTGGACGAGTTGAAGGAGGCCTTCGCCGCGGATGGCGAGACCGACAGCGACCTGTTCGCCAGTGCCCTGTCGGCGGAACTGGAAAGCCTGAAGGCCGACCGCGCCGCCGAGGCGGCCGAGGCACGCGCCATCCTGTCGGAAATCCGCCCGGTTCTGCAAGGAGGCCAAACCGATGCCTGAGATCGTGATCCAGATCGGGGGGCGGGATTTCACCGTCGCCTGCCAGTCGGGCGAAGAGCCGTTCCTGCGCGCCGCCGCCCAGATGCTCGATACAGAGGCCTCGGTGGTGATCGGCCAGATCGGCCGCATGCCGTCCGAGCGCATGCTGATGATGGCCGGGCTGATGCTGGCCGACAAGACCGCCGGGTTGGAAGAAGATTTGCAAAAGGCCGAGGAAGCCCTGCGCGCCCGCGAACGGGCCCTGTCGGATGCCGAGGAACGGCTGGCCGAGCGCGCCCGCCGCATCGCGGAGCTTGAAAACGCCCCCGCGCCGGAGCCGGAACAGGTCTCCGTCCCGGTGATCCCGGCCGCGGTCAGCGACAGCCTGGCCGAGATCGCGGCGCGCGCCGAGGCGCTTGCCCTCGAGGTCGAGGAAGACGGGCAGGCCGAGTGATCGCGGCTTGCGAACGGTCGGGTCGGGCGTTCAGCCCGTGAAGAGCGGGGCAAGCAGCCGGTCCGCCTCCGCCGCCGGGTCGGCCAGGCCCTCCCGGCTTTCGCCGGGGTAGAAGCGGGCGCGCACCGCCGTCGGCATCGGCTGTGGACGCAGCAGGGCGACCCTTGGCCCATGCTTGGCCGTTTCCGCCTGCCAGCGGCTGACAAGCGCACGCTGCGCCGCTTTCGACATGGCATAGGCGCCGCCATACATCGCCTCGCCGTCGTCATCGAAGAACACGGCCGTGGCAATATCGGACGGCGCGATCAGCGGTTCCACCATCGCGATCAGCCGCGCAGTGGCGCGGATATTGGTCGCGATATTGGCGTCGAGGTCCTTTTCGCGGATATGCCCCGCGGGCGTCAGCGCGGTGGCGTGGATCGCCGTGTGCACCCAGATATCAGCCTTGCCCCAGCGGTCATGGATGGAGCGGCACAGATGCGCCATCGCGTCCCCTGTCGTGATGTCCATCGGGGCAAGCGTGGCGTTGCCGCCAGCGGCCTGTATCCGGTCATCCAACTCTTCCAGCCCGCCGGTGGTGCGCGCCACGGCGACCACATGCGCGCCGCGTGCGGCAAGCCATTCTGCACAGGCGGCACCAAGGCCGCGCGAGGCGCCGGTGACAAGCGCGACCCGGCCATCGAGAGGTTCATGTTTCATGGCGCGCGTGATGGCCCGAAACCGCCGCCTTGGCAAGGCCCCGCGCCACGCATCACGGCTTGACTTTGCCCGTGCCGACGGGGACAACACCCGTCAAAGGGGAAACCATGCATTCACGAAGGAGACGCGTATGAGCCGCGAAATGACCCTGAGCCAGGCAGCGATCGGCACCGGGGGCCTTGCCCGCAAGGCGATGCTGGTGCTGGCCGGATCGGCCTTCATCGCCGTTGCCGCCCAGATCTCGGTGCCCATGTTGCCGGTGCCGATGACCCTGCAGACGTTGGCCATCCTGATGGTGGGCTTCGCCTACGGGTCGCGTCTTGGCGCCGCGACGCTGCTGGCCTACCTCGCCGAGGGCGCGATGGGCCTGCCGGTCTTTGCCAATGCCATGAACGGGGTGGCCTTCGCCGGGCCGACCGCCGGGTTCCTCTTCGGGTTCGTCGCCATGGCCTGGGCCGCCGGGGTCGCCGCCGAACGTGGTCTGGCGCGCGGGCCGGTCGGCACGGCGCTGTCGGCGCTGCTGATTTCCGCAGCCCTCTACATTCCCGGCCTTGCCTGGCCGGCGCTGATCGCCGGCGGTTTCGGGATCGACGGCGGCTGGATCGCACAGGAGGCCAGCTTCTACTGGGCGCATTTCATGGCGCCGTTCCTTCTGGGCGATGTCGTCAAGGCGGTGATCGTGGCGCTAATGGTCACCGGGGGCTGGAAGGCGCTGTCGCGCACCTGAGCCGGGCTTCAATGCTAGAAGGGAAACGCCGTCCTCGGGGGCGGCGTTTTCGTTTCGCCGCCTTGCGGCGTCGACCGGGGGGCGGCCGCCTCCCCCCCCGCTTTCGCGGGGGCCTCGTCGGCCCGCGTTGCCACGGGATATCGGGTAAACGGGGGGCATCGACCGTCGCGCAGTGCGGATTGAAAGGTTGGTGCCCCTCTGCTGAGAGGTCCTGTTGCCGGGGTGGTCCCGCCAACAGGCCCGTTCCGAGGCTTTGTGCGAGTCGCGGCCGCGTCAAGGTGAGGCGTGTTTCCAGCTTCGCTGGACCGACCGTCCGGTGGACGGGCGGAACGCCGAACGGGCGGAGTCCTGTCCTGTCGCTGTTGCGCCCCTCGACCCGGCCCCGACTCGCGGGGGATCAGTCCATCCCGGCGTGCAATCGTTGCAGCGCCGTCTCGCAGAACCCGAGCTCGCGCCATTGGCACCCGGCACAAAGCGTTGCGAGGCTGCCGGGGGGCACGCGCGCGCGGATCCGCGCCTTCGCCGCGCCCCAGCTCAGATGCTCGTCCGGTTTCAGCCGCAGTGCAGCCGCGTGCGCCCGGTCCAGCCTGTCGATCCGCGCCTGGCTGGTGCAGAGCCGGCCCCGCCGCTTGGGGCAGGGGCCACAGATGTCATCCGTCTCGCCGATGATCCGGATCATCACCGCGTCGCCCCCCGGCGCACGTAGCCGATTGTCGACAATCCGCGCCATGTTGGCGGTAAACCTGTCGGAATAGCCATTGCCCTGAAACCCGAGGGCACACAGGACATGATGCGGCCGAAAGGTGAGGTCTGGCGCCTCAGGCATGTTCCTTGAGCGATAGCTTGCCCGAACGCACAACGTCGGTGGGTTTGATCGGGTAATCGCCCGAGAAACAGGCATCACAATATTGCGGGCACGAATTGTTGCGCCCTTCGGACTCGCCCACGGCACGGTAGAGCCCGTCGAGCGAGATGAAGCGCAGGCTGTCCACGTTCAGGTGGGCACGCATTTCCTCCTCGCTCATCCCGGCGGCGAGGAGCTTTTCGCGTTGCGGCGTGTCGACCCCGTAAAAGCAGGGCCACGCGGTGGGCGGGCTGGCGATGCGGAAATGCACCTCCGCCGCGCCGGCATCAAGGATCATCTCCTTGATCTTGCGGCTGGTGGTGCCGCGCACCACGCTGTCATCCACAAGGATCACCCGCTTGCCCGCGATCAGGGCACGGTTGACGTTGAGCTTGAGGCGCACGCCCATGTTGCGGATCTGCTCGGTCGGCTCGATGAAGGTGCGGCCCATATACTGGTTGCGGATGATCCCCATCGCGTAGGGGATGCCGGATTCAAGGCTGTAGCCGATCGCCGCCGGTGTGCCGCTGTCGGGGACGGGGCAGACGAGATCGGCCTCGACCGGCGCCTCCTTGGCCAGTTCGCGGCCGATCGCCTCGCGCGTTTCGTAGACGGAGCGCCCGCCAAGAATGCTGTCGGGGCGCGAGAAATAGACATGTTCGAAGATGCAGAAGCGCGATTTCTGTCGTTCGAACGGGTGGAAGCTTTCAACGCCGGCCTCGGTGATCACCACCATTTCGCCGGGCTCCACCTCGCGCAGGAACTCGGCGCCGATGATATCGAGCGCGCAGGTTTCCGAACTCAGGCACCAGCCATCGCCGACGCGGCCAAGCACCAGTGGCCGCACGCCAAGCGGGTCGCGCACGCCGATCAGCTTCGTGCGGGTCATGGCGACGACGGAAAACGCCCCCTCGACCCGGCGCAGCGCATCCTTCATCCGTTCGGGGATGGTCTTCTGGTAGCTGCGCGCCATCAGGTGGATGATGCATTCGCTGTCGCTACTGCTCTGGAAGATCGAGCCGCGCTCGATCAACTCGCGGCGCAATTCCTCTGCGTTCACGATGTTGCCGTTATGGGCGATCGCGGCGCCGCCCATGGCAAACTCGCCGAAAAAGGGCTGCACGTCGCGGATCGCCGTGTTGCCCTTCGATCCGGCGGTGGAATAGCGCACATGGCCGATGGCCAGCGGGCCCGGCAGGGTCTTCATCACCCCCGCCGAGGTGAAGGTGTCGCGCACGTAGCCGAAACGCCGGGCAGAGTTGAACCCCTGTTCCGGGTCATAGGCAACGATGCCGCCGGCCTCCTGCCCGCGATGTTGCAAGGCGTGCAGCCCGAGGGCCACGAAATTCGCCGCGTCGGCAACGCCGATCACGCCGAAGACACCGCACTCTTCCTTGAGCTTGTCGTCATCGAACGGGTGGCTCAGGAAGGGTTCGTCGAGGTCACGCATGGGTAGGGGGCTCCGCGGTCAACCGATTCAAGCGCCCGTATAGACCCCTGCCTTGGCAGAGTCACCCGTGACAGTCATGTGACAGTCCAATGGTGACCGGCCCTGCCCGATTACTGGCCAACGGCGCCGCAACTGCCCACCAGTTCCTCGTAGCGTTGCACGATCCAGCCCGGCGCGTCATCGGGGATCTGGCTTTCCAGCTGTCCTTGCATTGAATCGAACACCACCGCCGAGCGGCTGTCGGAGATCATCGCGATCGGCTCGTCGCCGACCACGCGCTCGTAGGCGATGAGCGCCACGACAACCAGCAACACGCCCCGCGCGACCCCGAAGAGGAAGCCCAGCCCGGCATCGATCCCGCCGATGGCGGAGCGTTGCACGGCGGAGGAGAACAGCGGCGTGAAGAGCGAGATCACCACAAGCGCGATGGCAAAGACGGCGGCGAAGGCGGCGATCACGGCCAATTCGCACGAGCCGTTGAGAAAATCGCCCAGATAAGGCACCTCGAACATCAGGTCGCGGGCGCGTGGCGCAAAGAGGAAGGCCACGATGGCGGCCACGATCCACCCCGCGATGGACAACGTTTCGCGCACGAAACCGCGCGCATAGGCGAGGATGGCGGATATGACGATGACGCCGGCCACCACCGCGTCGAAAAGGGTAAAACCGTCCATTGCGTCTCTCGTCTCCCTCGTGGCGGGTCAGCCCGCGCCGAAAATGTCGCCGGTGAACCGGGTCAGGTCCGGCATCAGGGTCAACTCCATATCAGACCCGTCGGTGATCTTGCATCCCTCCGGCGCAATCGCGGATGAGAAACCAAGTTTTCGGGCCTCTTTCAACCTGTTTTCGGCCTGTGCCACCGGACGCAGCGCGCCCGACAGGCTCAATTCGCCGAAAACCACGCATGTTGCGGGCAGGGCGGTATCCTCGCGCGCCGACAAAAGCGCCGCCGCCACGGCGAGGTCGGCGGCAGGCTCCGAAATGCGCATGCCGCCGGCGATGTTGAGGTAAACATCGAGCCCCTGGAAGCTGATCCCCACCCGCGCCTCCAGCACCGCAAGGATCATCGACAGCCGGCTGCCATCCCATCCCACCACCGCGCGGCGCGGCTGCGACAGGGAGGAGGGCGCGACCAGTGCCTGCACCTCGACCAACACGGGGCGTGTGCCTTCGATCCCGGCGAAGACGACCGATCCGGGCGCGCGTTCGTTGCGGTCCGACAGGAACAGGGCCGAGGGGTTGGGCACTTCCGACAGGCCGCCGCCCGTCATCTCGAAAACGCCGATTTCATCCGCCGGGCCAAAGCGGTTCTTGACGCTGCGCAGAATGCGGAACTGGTGGCCGCGCTCGCCCTCGAAATAGAGCACCGTGTCCACCATGTGTTCCACCACGCGGGGGCCGGCGATCTGGCCCTCCTTGGTGACGTGGCCGACCAGCATGACGCTGACGCCTTTCTTCTTGGCGAAACTCACCAGTTCATGCGCCGTGGCGCGGACCTGGCTGACAGAGCCCGGCGCGCTTTCGACGGTATCGAGCCACATGGTCTGCACCGAGTCGATCACCACGAGGTCGGGGCGTTCGGTGTCGAGCGTTGTCAGGATGTCGCGCAGATTGGTCTCCGCCGCCAGTTTCACCGGGCTGTCGGCCAGCCCCAGCCGCTGCGCGCGCATGCGCACCTGCGCCGTCGCCTCCTCCCCCGAGACATAGATGACCGAGAGGCCGGCGCGCGCGAAACTGGCCGCCGCCTGCAGCATCAGGGTCGATTTGCCGATTCCGGGATCGCCCCCGACCAGCGTCGCCGAGGCCCCGACAAGGCCGCCACCCAGCACCCGGTCAAGTTCCGCGATGCCCGATCCGTCGCGCTCTGGCGGGCGTTCTTCCGTGGCAAGGTCGGTCAGCGCCATGCCCTTGCCCTTCACGGCCCCCAGCCCCTTGCCGCCGGGGCCGGCGGACAGCGGTTTTTCCTCGTGGATCGTGTTCCATTCGCCGCAGGCATCGCAGCGCCCGGCCCATTTCTTGTGGGTGGCGCCGCAGGCGGAGCAGACGAAGAGGGTGACGGGCTTGGCCATGGCGCGGGCTTAGCCCAAGGCCCCACGCTTGGCCAGTGCCGAGGTGGCAAGGCTGATCACGAAAGAGGCCACCACGCAGCCGGTGAACAGCCACAATCCCCAGGCGGTTTCCACCCGGCCGACCCCGACACCGCGCGCGAGGGTGATGTAGATGGCGACGAGGAACACATCGGCCATGGCCAGCTTGCCAAGCGCGGTAAGCGGGCCAAGCAACCGGTTGTCGGTCAGGCGCAGATGGATCAGCGCCAGCCCCGCGGTTTTGAGGATCGGCGCGACGATGGCAAACAGCGCCACCGCGATGGCCAGTGGCGCGTCCTCTTGCCAGAGGGCGAGAATGCCGGACAGGACCGAGATTTCCGAGAGGCCGAACAGCGGCAAAAGCCCCGCCCGCATCAGGGGCGCGATCCATGCCAACGGGAACAGCACGAAAAGCGACAGGTTCAGGAGGGTCAGGGCAGGGCGCAACATGGGTCAGGCAGATGCGCCGGATCGCCGCGCAAGGCAAGCCTCAACCCGAACAGCTTGCCCCACCGAGGACGCAGAATTTCGCGCAATGGGGATGGTTCAGCGCCACGTCGCCCTCCGCTTCGGCCAATGTCTCGCCCAGTTCGAACGCCTCGTCATAGGCCAGTAGCGTGCAGGCCAGAACGCTGGGCCGCGCGGCCCCCTTTCGTTTGACCACCATGCGCGAGGAGGCGCACATCACGCTGTCGGGCGACTTGCCGAGGATATCCCAGCAGCCGGTGGTGATCTCGGGCACGTCCACGCTTTCGTCCATTTCGGGAAACAGCACCAGCGCGGCCGGGTCCGTTGCGTCGATCGCGTAGCCGCGTTCCTCGAACAGCCGGGCAAAATCGGCGCGCGCCGCCGCGTCGCTTTCGCCCCACAGGGTGCGCGCCGCCACGGTCATCTTCATCCCGGACTCGCGCAGCCAGTCCATGCCTCCAAGCGTCGTGTCGTAGCTGCCGGCGCCGCGTTCCGCGTCGTGATGCGCCTTCGACCAGTGGTCGAGGGACACGCGCAGTGTCATCTTGCCCGGATGGGCGGCCTGAAGCCGCGCCAAACCCGCGCGCATCGCCGGGCGCATCATCGGGCGCATCGCATTGGTCAGGATCAAAACATCATAGCCACGCGACAGCGCCGCCTCGGCCATGGCGATCATCTCCGGGTTCATGAAAGGCTCGCCGCCGGTGAAGCCGATCTCGCCGGCGCCCCATTGCCGCGCCTCCAACTGGTCCAGGAAGTCCGACACCTCCGCCGCGGTCAGGTAAACCAGCGCATCATTGGTCGGACTCGAGAAGATGTAGCAATTGGCGCATTCGATATTGCACAGCGTCCCGGTATTGAACCACAGCGTTTGCGGATCGCTCAGCGCGACCGTCGCGCGCGGCTCACCGGTACCGGTCACTTGCGGGTCGCTGAATTTATGCCCGTCGCGCGTATCTTTCATGGCTGCCTCCTGACGTTTGCCCAATGGCTAAAGCCCGGGCACAGGCAAGAAAACCCCGATCACCGCTGCCAACGCCATTGTGATCTTCCGCAGACAGGCTGGACGTGACAGGGTGATCGGTGTACTCGGGGCCCGAAAGCGTCTGATAGCGCTAACATAAGCACTGAGAAACGAGCGGCACCACCATCGCCGCGCTGTCAAAGGGGGACCGCATGGTCGCGCGTGTCATTCCAGTGGAAGATTTCGATCTGGTGATCTTCGGTGCCACGGGCGACCTGGCCCGGCGCAAGATCCTGCCGGGGCTCTACCGTCGGTTCTGGGCCGGGCAGATGCCGCCGGGCGCACGGATCATCGGCGCGGCGCGCACCGATCAGGAGACAGAGTCTTTCCGCGCCACCGTGCGCGAGGCGATCGCGGAATTCGTGGCCGCCGAAAAGTGCGACCCCGAGACGGTTGCGGCGTTCCTAGACGGTCTTTCCTACGTGACGGTCGACGCGATGGGCACCGGTGGCTGGCAGGCCCTGAAGGACCGGATGCGCGAGAACGTCGTGCAAGCCTTCTATTTCTCGGTCGCGCCCAGCCTGTTCGGGGCCATTGCAGAGCGGTTGAAGGGCAACGGAATCGCGCGCGACGGGGCGCGGATCGTGGTGGAAAAACCTTTCGGCCGCGATCTCGACACGGCGCGCGCGCTGAACGCGACGCTCGCCGCGCATTTCGACGAGACACAGATCTACCGCATCGACCATTACCTCGGCAAGGAAACGGTGCAGAACCTGATGGCGGTGCGCTTTGCCAACATGCTGTTCGAGCCGCTGTGGAACGCGCAATACATCGACCACGTGCAGATCACCGTCGCCGAAACCGTGGGGGTCGAGGGGCGCGGCGCCTATTACGACGGGTCCGGCGCGATGCGCGACATGGTTCAGAACCACCTGATGCAGCTTCTGTGCCTCACGGCGATGGAACCACCGGCGCATTTCGAACCGAACGCGGTGCGCGACGAAAAGCTCAAGGTGATCCGCGCGCTCGACCCGGTGGATTCGGACGACATCGTGCGCGGGCAATACAAGGCCGGGCCGGGCGGTGCCAGCTACCGCGACGATGCCGGCAATCCTGACAGCCTGACCGAAAGCTTCGTTGCCATGAAGGTGCATGTGTCGAACTGGCGCTGGAACGGCACGCCCTTCTACCTGCGCACCGGCAAGCGGATGAAGGCGCGCATGTCGGAAATCGTGGTGCAGTTCAAGGAACCGCCCCACAACATCTTTACCGAGGCGGCGCATCCGCGCGCCAACATCCTGACCATCCGGCTGCAACCCGACGAGGGGATCGACCTGCGCATGACGATCAAGGAACCGGGGCCGGGGGGCATGCGGCTGGTCGAGGTGCCGATGGACATGAGCTTTGCCGAGGCGCTCGGGCCGGAAGCCGCCGACATTCCCGACGCCTATGAGCGGTTGATCATGGACGTGATCCGCGGCAACCAGACCCTGTTCATGCGTGGCGACGAGGTCGAGGCCGCCTGGGCCTGGACCGACCCGATCATCGCTGGATGGACGGCGCGCGACGATGTACCCTTGCCCTACGATGCCGGCAGCGCGGGGCCGGAGGATGCGCTTATCCTTCTTTACCGCGACAGCCGCCGCTGGAGGGAGATCGCAGGCTAATGGACTTCTTGGAATATCCCGATTCGGAAATGATGATTCTGGATGTCGCCGACGCGCTGACCAGCGAACTGGCCGCCCAATTGCGGCGGGATGAGCGGGTCAGCTTCTGCGTGCCCGGCGGCAGCACGCCGGGGCCGGTCTTCGACGTGATGGCCGAACAGGCGCTCGACTGGAACCGGGTCGCGGTATTCCTGTCCGATGAACGCTGGGTGCCCTCGGACAGCCCGCGCTCCAACACGCGGCTGGTGCTCGAACGCCTGGTGACCTCCAAGGCGCGGCGGGCGCAGTTCGTGCCGCTTTATGCCGGTGCGCCCGAACCGGAAGACTGCCTCGACGACCTCGCCCGGGGCATAGAGCCGCACCTGCCGATCACGCTGTTGCTGCTGGGCATGGGGACGGACATGCACACCGCGTCGCTGTTTCCCGGTGCCGACCGTCTGGCCGATGCATTGGCCGACGATGCGCCGATCCTCGTGCCGATGCGCGGCGGCGGCGCGCCCGAGGCGCGGGTGACGCTTTCGGCACGGGTGCTGAAGGCGGCGATGTCGACCCATATCGTGATCACCGGCGCGGCCAAGCGGGAGGCGCTGGAAAAGGCCCAGGGCCTGCCGGTGGAAGAGGCCCCGGTGCGCGCCGTGCTGTCGGGGGCCACGGTGCACTGGGCCCCTTGAGGACGCATTGCAAGCCATTGAAATCCTGCAAGGAAAGGTCTCGCCCATGTCCATCTGGGATGATCTGAAAGCGCATGAGGCCGCCAAGTCCGGTCGGACCATCGCCGAGCTTTTTGCCGCCGACCCCGACCGGTTCGGGGGGTTCAGCCGCATCGCCGATGACCTGCTGTTCGATTTCTCCAAGACCGCGATCGACAGTGGCGCGTTGTCGCTTCTGCTGGAACTGGCCGCGAAGGCGGGTGTGGAGGCCCGTCGCGAGGCGATGTTCACCGGTCAGGCGATCAACGAAACCGAGGGGCGCGCCGTGCTGCACACCGCGCTTCGCGCCCCGGGCGGGCCGGTGATGGTCAACGGTCAGGACGTGATGCCCGACGTTTTTGAAACCCGCGACCGGATGGCCGCCTTCGCCACCGGGGTGCGCGAGGGGCGCGTCAAGGGGCAGGGCGGGCCCTACACGGATGTGGTCAATATCGGCATCGGCGGATCGGACCTTGGCCCGGCGATGGGGACGCTGGCGCTTGCCCCCTACCATGACGGGCCGCGGCTGCATTACGTTTCCAATGTCGACGGCGCGCATATCCACGACACGCTGCAAGGGCTCGACCCCACCCGCACGCTGGTTATCGTCGCCTCCAAGACCTTCACCACCGTCGAGACGATGACCAATGCCCGCACCGCCCGCGACTGGATGGCCGGCGCCGTTGCCGACCCGGCCGACCAGTTCGTGGCCCTGTCCACCGCCACCGACCTGACGGCGGCGTTCGGTATCGCGCCGGAGCGTGTCTTCGGCTTTGCCGACTGGGTCGGCGGGCGCTATTCGATGTGGGGGCCGATCGGGCTTGGCCTGATGATCGCCGTCGGACCGCGGGATTTCGGCGATTTCCTCGCCGGCGGCCATGCCATGGACCAACATTTCCGGCAGGCGGACCTTGCCGACAACCTGCCCGTCGTGCTTGCGCTTGTTGGCATCTGGCACAATCAGGTGCAGGGGCACGCCACGCGCGCGGTGCTGCCCTATGACCAGCGGCTGCTGCGCCTGCCGGCCTACCTGCAACAGCTGGAAATGGAATCGAACGGCAAGCGCGTGTCGATGGACGGCGCCGATCTGGCCACGCATTCGGGCCCTATCGTCTGGGGTGAGCCCGGCACCAATGGCCAGCACGCCTTTTACCAGCTGATCCACCAGGGCACCCGCGTGGTGCCGTGCGAATTCCTTGTCGCGGCCAAGGGGCATGAACCGGACCTCGCCCATCACCACCGCCTGCTGGTTGCCAATTGCCTTGCGCAATCGGAGGCGCTGATGCGCGGGCGCAGTGTCGCGGAGGCGCGCGAACTCATGGCCGCCAATGGCCTCACGGGGGCGGAGCTTGACAGGCAGGCGTGCCACCGCGTCTTTCCCGGCAACCGCCCCTCGACCACGCTGATCTATCCTCGGCTGACGCCCTACACGCTGGGCCAGATCATCGCGCTTTATGAACATCGCGTCTTCGTCGAGGGCGTGATCCTCGGCATCAACAGCTTCGACCAATGGGGCGTGGAACTTGGCAAGGAACTGGCCAAGACGCTGGAACCGGTGCTGAGCGGCGCGGCGGATGGCGCCGGCAAGGATGGTTCCACCCTCGGCCTGGTGGCCTGGGCGAAGGCGAATGGGCTGGGCTGATCGCCGCACCCTGGCGCCAGAGGGCAGACCAATCGACAGGGCGCGGTCGGGCGCTATTTCCATGGCGGTAGCCGTGGGCCCTTCCACTCATGTTCACTCTGTGTTCTCATCTTGGCATGATCACGATTCTCTGGTTCAAACGGGATTTGCGGGTTGCGGACAGCCCGGCGCTGGCGCTTGCCGCGGCTGGCGGCGGTGTGGTGCTGCCGCTTTACATCGCGGACCCGGAGGAATGGGCGCAGCCTGACCGGTCTGCCCGTCAATGGCGCTTCATCGCCGAATGCCTTGCCGGGCTGCGCGAGGAGCTGGCGCGTCTCGGCGCGCCCCTGTTGGTGCGCATGGGCGAGGCGGTAACGGTGCTGGAGGCGCTGCGCGCGGAACATGGCGCGGCCCGACTGATCAGCCACGAGGAAACCGGCAACCTGTGGACTTTCGCGCGTGACCGACGGGTGACGGACTGGGCGCGCGACAACGGCGTGGCGTGGCGCGAACTGCCGCAGCCCGGTATCGCGCGTGGGTTGACGCACCGGCGCGGCTGGCAGGCGCGGCGCGACAAGGAGATGCGAGCGGAGGTGGCGGTGACGCCCGACGCCCTTCCGCCGCACGGGCTGGATCCCGGGCCGATCCCCGATGCCAGCGATCTGGCCTTGGGGTTCGATCCCTGTCCGGGACGGCAGAAAGGCGGTGGCGTGCGCGGGCAGGATCTGCTGATGCGTTTCCTCGACGAGCGGGCCACGGGCTATCTGTGGGGCATGTCCTCGCCGCTCTCGGCACCAAGTGCCTGTTCCCGCCTGTCGCCGCATCTGGCCCACGGCACGCTGTCGCCGCGCGCGGTCGTGCAGGCGCTGGAGGCGCGCCGCCGGCAAGTGGACGCGCCGAAGCGCGCCCTCAAGGGGTTTGCCTCGCGCCTCGCCTGGCGCGATCACTTCATGCAGAAGCTGGAATCACAGCCAGAGATCGAGACCCGCTGCCTGCACGCCGCCTATGAGGGGCTGCGCCCGGCCGAAAGCGACGCCGCCCGGCTGCAAGCGTGGCAATCGGGCGAAACCGGGCTGCCCTTCGTGGATGCCTGCATGCGCCAGTTGATCCATACCGGCTGGATCAATTTCAGGATGCGCGCGATGCTGATGGCGGTGGCAAGCTACCACTTGTGGCTGGACTGGCGGCAAACGGGCGCGCACCTTGCGCGGCTCTTCACCGATTACGAGCCCGGCATCCACTGGCCACAGGTGCAGATGCAATCGGGCACGACGGGCATGAACACACCGCGCATCTACAACCCGGTGAAACAGGGGCTGGATCAGGACCCGGAGGGGCGCTTCGTGCGCCACTGGGTGCCGGAACTGCGGCCGGTGCCGGATGCGCATCTGCACAGCCCCTGGGACTGGGGCGGCGCGGGGCGGTTCCTCGGCCATGGCTACCCGGCGCCGGTGGTCGACCCGATGAAAGCCGCCCGCACGGCGCGCGCGAGGGTCTGGGCGGTGCGCGGGCAGGATGGCTTTCGCGAGGAACGCGACAGGCTGCTGGCCCGCCACGCCGCGCCGCGTCCCGGGCGCGCCCGGAAAACCGCGAAGACGCCCGAACAGCTTTCATTCTTTTCCTGAAGGTTCTTTTCGCGGGTTTCCCTGCTCGCCTTGTGTTGCCCATCGGAAACTTTCGGCCTACATCGGGGCAGCGGCATGCGATGGTGTACGAAGCCGGAAAACTTCAGGAGGGCAGGGTCATGGGTACGCGCAGCGAACGGCAAGGGCTTCAGGTTGACGACCGGTTGGTCGCGTTCATGGAGGTGCAGGCGCTGCCCGGCAGCGGGGTCGAGGTGGCGGCGTTCTGGAAGGGCCTGTCGGATATCGTGCATGACCTCGGGCCGCGGAACCGCGCGCTGCTGACCCGGCGCGAGGAGATGCAGGCGCGGATCGACGACTGGCACAAGGCACGGGCCGGCCATCCGCATGACGCCAAGGCGTACCGGGCCTTTCTCGAAGAGATTGGCTACCTCGTGCCCGAGGGTGCGGATTTCGAGATCGAGACCCCGGAAACCGACCCCGAGATCGCCCATGTGCCGGGGCCGCAGCTGGTGGTGCCGATCACGAACGCGCGCTTTGCGCTCAACGCCGCCAATGCCCGCTGGGGCAGCCTGTACGACGCGCTTTACGGCACCGACGCGCTTGGCGACCTGCCCGCGGGCAAGGGCTATGACCCGGCACGCGGCGCGCGGGTGATCGCTTGGGCCAAGGGCTTCCTCGACAAGGCTGTGCCGATCGCGGGTGGCTGGCAGGCGGTGACGGATATGGACGCGCTGACGGACCATGCCGCCTATCTTGGAAAAACCGAGGATGAAGCTGGCTATGTGTTCAAGAACAATGGATTGCATATCATTGTTAAAGTGGACACGGCCAGCGAGATCGGCCAATCCGACCCGGCGGGGATCGCCGACGTGATCCTTGAATCGGCGATGTCCACGATCATGGATTGCGAGGATTCCGTCGCCACCGTCGATGCCGAGGACAAGGTGCTGGCCTATGGCAATTGGCTTGGCCTGATGAAAGGCGACCTGACCGAAGAGGTGGCGAAGGACGGCAAGACGTCTACGCGCACGCTGAACCCCGATCTGATGCTGCGAACGCCGACCGGCGAGACGCTGACGCTCAAGGGTCGGTCGCTGATGCTGGTGCGCAACGTGGGCCACCTGATGACCAATCCCGCGATCCTGGACCGCGACGGCAACGAGGCCGGCGAGGGGCTGATGGATGCGATGGTAACCACTTTGATCGCCATGCATGACCTTCGCAAGGGGGGCGGCAATTCTCTCACCGGGTCTGTCTATGTCGTGAAACCCAAGATGCACGGGCCCGAGGAAGTGGCCTTCGCGGATGAGATTTTTGGCCGGGTCGAAGCCGCGCTCGGCCTGCCGCGATACACCGTCAAGCTGGGTATCATGGACGAGGAGCGGCGCACTTCCGTCAACCTCAAGGAATGCATCCGGGCGGCAACGCATCGCGTGGCCTTCATCAATACCGGATTCCTCGACCGCACCGGCGACGAGATCCATACCAGCATGGAAGCCGGGCCGATGCTGCCCAAGGGCGAGATGAAATCGACACCGTGGATCGCCGCCTACGAGGATCGCAACGTGGATATCGGGCTGGCCTGCGGGCTTCGGGGCAAGGCGCAGATCGGCAAGGGGATGTGGGCGATGCCCGACCTGATGGCCGACATGCTGGAGGCCAAGATCGGCCATCCCCGGTCCGGGGCCAATTGCGCTTGGGTGCCGTCCCCCACGGCCGCCACGCTGCACGCGACGCATTACCACGAGGTGGACGTGCTGGCGCGGCAGGGCGAGATCAAGGCAGGCGGGCCGCGCGGCACGCTGGAGGATCTGCTGACCATCCCGGTGATGGACGGGCGCAACCTGTCCGATGACGCGGTCACGCGCGAGATCGAGAACAATGCGCAGGGCATCCTCGGCTACGTGGTGCGCTGGGTCGATCAGGGCGTTGGCTGTTCCAAGGTGCCCGATATCAACGACGTGCAATTGATGGAGGATCGCGCGACCTGCCGGATCTCCAGCCAGGCCCTGGCCAACTGGCTGCATCATGGGGTGGTGGACGCGGCGCGGGTGATGGCGGCGATGAAGAAGATGGCGGCTGTCGTGGACCGTCAGAACGCGAGCGATCCGGCCTATCGGCCGATGGCGCCGGGCTTTGACGGGGTTGCCTTCAGGGCGGCTTGCGACCTTGTGTTCGAGGGGCGGGTGCAACCTTCCGGCTATACCGAGCCGGTGCTGCATCGGCGGCGGCTGGAATGGAAGGCGTCGGCCTGAGCGCGCCGCCGGGTGGCGGGCGCCGGGATTTGCGTATTTGGACCAAGAAGACGGCGCATCCGGGGTTCCCTTGGCAGAGGCGGACGCGCCGTTAACGTTAATCGGGAGTGAACGGGATGATCACGCTGGATCAGGCAAGGACGATGGTGGCGGCGGCGCGCGCGACCGGTCGAGAGATGGGGTTAAAGCCGCTATCGGTGGCGATTCTGGACGCCGGCGGCCATCTTCTGGCCTTTGAGCGCGAGGATGGCGCCAGCCCCGGCCGCTTCGAGATCGCGCGCGGCAAGGCCTATGGCGCGGTGATGCTGGGTATGCCGGGCAGCGCGCAGATGGCGCGGGCCGAGGACCAGGCCTATTTCATGGCCGCGATGAACGGGACGTTCGACGGCAAGGTGGTTCCGGTGCCGGGCGGCGTTCTTGTCCGCGATGCGGGCGGCGTGATCCTCGGCGCCGTGGGCGTGACCGGCGATACCTCGGACAATGATGCGGCGGTGGCGGTTGCCGGGATCGAGGCGGCAGGGTTGACGGCTGTCGCCTGACGCATCGTTGGGCACGGGTGCCCGATTTCAAGGCCGTGCACAGGTGTGCGGCGCATTGTGCGCGGGCGCTTCTTTTCTTGTGCCCCGCCGGGACGTATATGCTTGGGGACCGTGGAAAAAGAGGTTCCCATGCGCAGGCCCGTTATCGGTATCATCGGCAACCACCACCTGATCAACGACCAGTATCCCACCCATGCCGGCGGTACCATGAATTCCGAGGCGGTGGCCGAGGTCGCCGATTGCGTGCCGCTGCTGATCCCGGCGGACCCGCGCTATGCCTCCACGGCGGAATTGCTGGAGATTTTCGACGGCTTCCTCTTTACCGGCGGCCGACCCAACGTGCACCCTGAGGAATACGGCGAGGACCCGACCGAGGCGCATGGCGCCTTCGATCGCTGCCGCGACGCGGTCAGCCTGCCGCTGATCCGGGCCTGCGTCGACCGGGGCCAGCCGATCCTTGGCGTGTGCCGCGGATTCCAGGAGGTCAACGTCGCCATGGGCGGTACGCTGCACCCCGAGATCCGGGATTTACCAGGGCGCATGAACCACCGGATGCCGCCCGATGGCACGCTGGAGGAGAAGTTCGCCCTGCGCCATCGGGTCAGCTTTACCGAGGGCGGGCCGTTCCACCGGCTGATGGGCGCGCGCGAGGTGATGACCAACACGCTGCACGGGCAGGGGATCAAGACTGCCGGGGCGCGGGTGGTGGTGGATGGCTGGGCCGAGGATGGAACGGCGGAAGCGATCTACGTCAACGACGCGCCGGGCTTTACCTTGTCGGTGCAATGGCACCCGGAATACCGCGCCGCCGAGGACCCGGTTTCCCGCCCCCTGTTCGCGGCGTTCGGGCGCGCCGCGCGGGCCTGGGCCGGGGGCAAGCGCGCCCTGTCGGTGATGGACGTGGCCTGAGCCGCGCCGCGTCAACTGGCCGTCAGGTCACCTTCGGGCCGCGCAATTCCTTGATATGGCCGCGGATGAGGCGCCACTTTTCCGCCTCGTCCTGATCGCCCGCCTCCTCGGCGGCGACGACCTTCTGGGCCGCTTCGGCCTCGGCCTTGTCACCATGCGCGTTGTAAAGCGCTTGCGCATACTGAATGAGTTCACTGGTCCCCATATTCGTCTCCTCCTTCATAGTGGCAACTCGAGGCTGGGACGAGGATGGATGATCCGGCGAGTCCGGTCAACAGGCGGCGCCGCCGCTGGGCGGGCGCCCGCGCAAGCGTGACACTGCGCCCCGGGCCTTGCGGCGGGGCGCGCCGCGCTTTATCCCCTTTGCAGCCGAAACGAGGACCGGAACGCCCAATGTCCGACAGCCAGACCAAGCCGCCGCAGCCCGCAAGCGCCGAACAGGACCGGGGGAAATCCCGCAAGATCGGCTCGCTGAGCGCGCTCTGGCCCTACATGCGGCCCTATCGCGGCCTGTTGTTAAGCGCCTTGGCGGCCCTTGTCCTGACCGCGTCGGTCTCGCTGACGATCCCGCTGGCAGTGCGGCGCGTGGTCGACGGGTTCGAAACCGAAACGGTGGCGCTGCTCGACAAGTATTTCCTTGCTGCGCTGGGGCTGGCAGGGCTTCTCGCGCTTGGCACGGGGCTGCGCTATTACCTCGTGACGCGGCTTGGTGAACGGGTGATCGCCGATATCCGCAAATCCGTTTTCGACCGCATGATCACCATGAGCCCCGCCTTCTTCGAGCGGATCATGACCGGCGAGGTGCTCAGTCGCATCACCACCGATACCACGCTCATCCTGTCGGTGATCGGCTCGTCGATTTCCATTGCCCTCCGGAACGCGCTGATCTTCCTTGGTGGGCTTGGCATGATGCTGATTTCCTCGCCCAAGCTGACGGGCCTCGTGTTGCTGATCGTGCCGGCGGTGGTCGTGCCGATCGTGGTGCTGGGGCGGCGGCTCAGGGTGCTCAGCCGCACCAATCAGGACTGGATCGCCGAAAGCTCAGGCAAGGCGTCGGAGGCGCTTTCGTCGGTGCAGACGGTGCAGGCCTTCACCAACGAGGGGCCGACGGCGGGCGAGTTCGATCGGGTGACCGAGCAAAGCTTTGACGCCGCCAAGACGCGTATCCTGACCCGCGCCGCGATGACGGTGATCGTCATCACGTTGATCTTCTCGGGCGTGGTGGGCGTATTGTGGATCGGGGCGCGCGACGTGCGCGCCGACACGATGAGCATCGGCGAGCTCATCCAGTTCCTCATCTACGCGATCATGACCGCGGGCGCCGTGGGCGCGCTGTCGGAAATCTGGGGCGAGTTGCAGCGCGCCGCCGGCGCGACCGAGCGTCTGGTGGAACTTCTGCGCGGCAAGGACAGTGTCGACGATCCGGTGCGTGGCCGACCGCTGCCGCAGGACGGGCGCGGGGCGATCGCCTTCGAGGAGGTGCAATTCCATTATCCCACCCGACCCGACCAGGCGGCGCTGGACGGTATCAGCCTGACCATCCAGCCGGGGGAGACGGTGGCGCTGGTCGGCCCGTCCGGCGCGGGAAAGTCGACCATCTTCCAGCTTCTGTTGCGCTTTTATGATCCGATCTCGGGCCGTATCACCTTCGACGGGGTGGACCTGCGCGAGATGGAGCGCAGGACCTTCCGCGATGCCATGGCGCTGGTGCCGCAGGACCCGGTGATCTTCGCGGCGTCGGCGCGCGAAAACATCCGCTTCGGCCGCCCCGCGGCCAGCGACGCCGAGGTCGAGTCCGCCGCGAAGGCCGCCGCGGCGCACGAGTTCCTGATGGCGCTGCCCGACGGCTATGACACTTACGTGGGCGAGCGCGGCATCATGCTGTCGGGCGGGCAGAAGCAGCGTATCGCGATTGCCCGCGCGATATTGCGCGACGCGCCGGTGCTGCTTCTGGACGAGGCGACCAGCGCGCTCGACGCCGAAAGCGAACGCGCGGTGCAGCAGGCGGTGGCGGAACTGTCGGCGGATCGCACGACGCTCATCGTGGCGCACCGGCTGGCCACGGTGAAGAAGGCCGACCGGATCGTTGTGTTCGAGGCGGGACGCATCGTGGCAGAGGGCACGCATGAAGAACTGGTGGCCGGCGACGGGCTTTACGCCCGGCTGGCACGGCTGCAGTTCACCGAAGGGATGGCCGCGGAATAGGCGCCTTTCGCAGGCGGAACGGCGGATTTTCGGTAAAATGGCGCCTCGCAAGCGCGCAATGACGCGCCGCTTTGCGTTGCGTTACGCTTGCCTTCGCCCCCTGCTTGCCTGCATCCTCCCCGGCAAACGATTGTCCGCGCCGCCCACTGGCGACGGGCAGCATCGCCCAGGGGAGGAGAGGAGATGACACGCTTTGCGAATCTCGCGGATGTCAAACGGATCGAGCAGGAAAATCCCTGGCCAGACAGCCAGCCGGCGACCACGCTTTACGAGTTGCTGAGCGGCACGGCCAGCCGCCATCCGGGTGACAACGCGGTATCCTATCAACTGACCTCCGGGCCGGACGACAAGGCCGAAACGCTCACCTGGCGCGAGTTGCACGGCAAGGTCACGCAGACCGCCAACCTGTTTCGCTCGCTCGGGATCGGCGAGACCGATACCGTCGCCTACGTGCTGCCCAATTGCACGGAAACCATCCTGACGCTACTGGGCGGTTGCGTCGCGGGCATCGCCAACCCGATCAACCCGCTGCTGGAACCCGAACAGATCAGCGCCATCCTGCGCGAAACCGACGCCAAGGTGGTGGTGACGCTGAAGGGCTTTCCGAAAACCGACGTGGCGCAAAAGGTGGCGGAGGCCGTGGGCTATGCCCCGAACGTCAAGCACGTGGTCGAGGTGGACCTGCTGCGCTACCTCACCGGGCTGAAGAAACTGGTCGTGCCGCTGATCCGCCCCAAGGTGGAGGTGCACCACAATGCCCGGATTCACGATTTCAACGCCGAGATCGCCAAGCAACCCGCCGACCACCTCGTTTTCGAGGATGTGAAGCAGGATCGCGTCGCCGCCTATTTCCATACCGGCGGCACCACCGGCATGCCCAAGGTGGCGCAGCACAAGTATTCGGGGCTGATCTACAATGGCTGGCTCGGGCACACGCTGCTCTTTGACGAGACCGACAATATCATGTGTCCGCTGCCGCTGTTCCACGTCTTTGCCTGCCACGTCATCCTGATGGCGGCCGTCGCCTCGGGCGCGCACGTGATCTTCCCGACGCCGCAGGGCTACCGGGGCGATGGCGTGTTCGACAATTTCTGGAAACTGGTGGACCGCTGGAAGATCACGTTCATCATCACCGTCCCGACGGCGATTTCCGCGATGATGCAGCGCAAGGTCGATGCCGATGTTTCGAGTGTGAAGACGGCGTTTTCCGGGTCCTCGCCGCTGCCGGTCGAGTTGTTCAACCGGTTCGAGAAAGCCACCGGTGTCACGCTGGTCGAGGGGTATGGCCTGACCGAGGCGACCTGCCTTGTCTCCTGCAACCCGGTGGAGGGCGAAAAGAAGATCGGCTCGGTCGGGGTGCCGTTCCCGCATACCGAGGTGAAGATCCTCAAGCAGACACCGGACGGGATCGTGCAGTGCGAGACCGACGAGGTCGGCGAGATCTGCATCGACAATCCCGGCGTTTTCGAGGGCTCCACCTATACCGAGAGCGACAAGAACGTTGACCTGTTCGCCGAAGATATCTTCCTGCGCACCGGCGATCTGGGCCGCATCGACACCGATGGTTACCTGTGGATCACCGGACGCGCCAAGGACCTGATCATTCGCGGCGGCCACAATATCGACCCCGCCGAAATCGAGGAGGCGCTCGCCAGCCACCCGGCGGTGGCCATGTCGGGCGCCATCGGCCAGCCCGATGCCTTCGCCGGCGAACTGCCTTGCGCCTATGTGGAATTGGTCGACGGGGCCGAGGTCTCGGTCAAGGAGCTTGCAGCCCATTGCGAGGAGCACGTCTACGAACGCGCCGCGCGGCCCAAGCATCTCGAGATCCTTGACGAGTTGCCAAAGACCGCGGTCGGCAAGGTCTTCAAGCCGGCTTTGCGCAAGAAGGCAATCAGCCGCGTCTACAACGCCGCGCTGAAGGAAGCCGGGGTGGCGGCCGAGGTGGTCGACGTGATCGAGAGCAAGAAACTTGGCCTTGTTGCGCATTTGCGCAAGACGGGCGAGGTCACCGACAAGGCCGTGGGCGACGTGCTGGGCGAGTTCACCCGTCCATGGCAGTGGGCGCAGGCGTGATCCATCGGCGGCAGGCGGGCCCCGCGCAAGGCGCCGGACCCGCCGCGCGCTGACTCACCGCTGGAACACGTAACGTCCCGGCGCGTCGCAAATCGGTTTGTTCTGCTCCGATCCCATCGCGGGCGGTGCGGTCTTTTCGCCGCTGTGCTGGGCCAGCCAGTCCCCCCACGCATCCCACCACGATCCCTCCTGCGGGTCGTGTTCGGCCAGCCACGTGTCGGGGTCCATGTATTGCGTTTCGTCCGTCCGGTGGCCGATCCGGTAATGCCGGTGCTTCTTGCCCGGCGGGCTGAGAATGCCGCCGTTATGTCCGCCCGAGGTCAGGCAGAAGCGCAGGTCGTTATCCGTAAACAGCGTCACCTTGTAGACCGAGCGCCATGGCGCGATGTGGTCGGCCTCTGTCCCCAATACGAAGATCGGCGCGGTGATGTCCTTGAGCGCGATCACCCGTCCCGCAACCGCGAAGCGGCCGGAGGTCAGCCGGTTTTCCAGAAACAGCGACCGCAGGTAATCCGAATGCATCCGCGCCGGCATCCGCGTCGCGTCGGCGTTCCACGCGAGGATATCGAAATCCGGGTCGTCCTCGGCCAGCAGGTAGCGTTTGACGGCATGTTGCCAGATCAGGTCCTCGGCGCGCAGCGCGCGGAAGGCCCCGGCCATCTGGTCGCGGTCGAGATAGCCCTGGTCCCACATCATGTCCTCGAGATAGGCGACCTGGCTGTGATCGACGAACATCAGCAATTCACCGGCCTCGGTGAAATCTGTCTGCGCGGCCAGCAACGTGATCGAGGCCAACCTGTCATCCCCGTCGCGCGCCATGGTCGCCGCCGCGATCGACAGCATGGTGCCGCCGAGGCAATAGCCACAGGCGTGGATCTTCTGTTCCGGCACGATATCGGCGACCGTGTCGAGCGCGGCCATCACCCCCTCGCGCCGGTAATCGTCAAGGCTGACATCGCGCAGGGACGCGTCCGGGTTGGTCCACGAGATGCAGAACACCGTGTGCCCCGCATCCACGAGGTGACGGATCAGGGAGTTCGTTTCGCTGAGATCGAGGATGTAGTATTTCATGATCCACGCGGGCACGATCAGGATCGGCTCGGGATGGACGGTCTTTGTCGTGGGGGCGTACTGGATCAGTTCCATCAGGCGGTTGCGGTAGACGACCTTGCCCGCGGTGCAGGCGATGTTCTCTCCCACCTTGTACTTGCTGGCATGGGGGCTTTGCCGGCCCGTGACTTCATGCGCGGCATCCTCCAGCCAGTTGCGCGCACCCTTCACGAAATTGGTGCCGTATTCCGCGCGGGTGCGTTCCAGCACCTCGGGGTTCAGCGCGGCGACGTTCGAGGGCGCGAGCGTGTCCAGCATCTGCCGCGCCATGAAGGCGACCCGGTCGCCCGATCCCGGCCGCATGCCGCGAATGTCGCGCGCCGCCTCGTCCCAGAATTGTTCGGTTGCAAGATAGCCCTGCATCCACCATTTGAACGGCGGTTTGGCCCAGCCGGCGTGATCGAAGCGGTGATCCTCGGGCCGCTTCGTGACGGCGGAGCCGAGTCCGTTTCCGCCATCTTCGGGCAAGAACGGCCCCATCATCAGGCGCAGCGCCGTGTCGCGGGCCGATTCGGCCAGTTCCGCCTGCCGGCCCGGTGCGCGCGCAAGGTGCATCGCCCAATCCATCCACGCTGACGCTGCCGCATGCATCGAGACACCGGAGGTCAGCCGCGCCATGGCGGCGCGCGTTGCACGGTCGACGGAATCATAGCGGTGCGATTTGGCGGTTTGATCGGTCATGGGGCTTTCCGGTTATGCTGCGTCTGCAGCATAACCTGCCACATTTAAGGTGACATGGCCATGACAGAGGTGCCGGATGCCGGCCTTTGCCCGTTCAACGCAACGGCAGGTCGATCATCACGGCCGCATGGTCGGAGGCGTGCGGGCGGTGGCGCCCGACACCGGGCAGGTGTTCGCCCTTGTACCGGGTCGCCTCGAAGGCCAGCCCGGTGCGCAGAACCTTGGGCACGGCATCGGGCCACTTGGCGGCAAGCGCCGGCGAGGCCAGCAGCGCATCGGGCTGCGCGTAGCGCCCGGCGTGGTGGTCATGGAAGGTCCAGCGGTCGCCTTCGGGCAGGCGCGCCATCAGGTCGATGCTGAAGGGGGCCAGCAGCGGGGCGATGGCCGGGTCGGGGTCGGCGTCCCACGGTTCGTTCAGGTCGCCCGCGATCAGCCAGCGCGGCGCGTCCTGACCGGCAAAGGTACGCTCCACGAGGCGGCGCACCGCTTCGGCCTCGCGCCGCCGCACCGCCCACGCTGTGGCCGGATCGGGGTAGGGGGCCTTGAAATGGCAGCCGAAAACGGTCAGCGCGCCGGTCTCCACCATCAGGCAATCGCGGCGAAACACCGGCAGGTCCGGGTCCGGCGCCTCAAGCCCGAGGTCGCGTGCCGTGAGCCGCGCGTGGCTGGTCAGCCGCAGCGCCCGGCGTGCCAGCACCGCAAGGCCCAGCCCGCGCCCGTCATTGCCCGGCGGGCAGTGCGCGAACGGGTAGGGCGCCAGCCCCGCGCGCGCCAGGTGGTGGGTATTGAACCAGTCCAGCGTCGCGGTATCGAAGACCTCCTGCAGGATCACCAGGTCGGCCGCGGCCCGCGCCAGAAGCGCCGCGGCAAGGCGCCGGTCGGCGGGGTCGAGCGCCGGCGATTCTTCCGCCTCGTCCCGGTCGCG
The DNA here is from genome assembly GCA_003428585.1 of Nioella halotolerans. GTDB lineage: Bacteria > Pseudomonadota > Alphaproteobacteria > Rhodobacterales > Rhodobacteraceae > Nioella > Nioella halotolerans. The sequence goes on along the minus strand of QVQC01000026.1, from coordinate 65,336 downwards.
CGCCCCGTCGAGGCGCGGCGCGCCGCCGGACCTGCGCAGCCGCAGGTTCTGGATGTTGAAGCTCAGGATCCGCATGGCCCCCATGCAAGCCCGCCTTGCGCCCTGCGATCAAGTGGTGATCACCGCCTCGGCCTCGATCTCCACGACCGCCTCATCCTCGACCAGCCCGGCGACCACGACCATCGCCATGGCCGGGAAATGCTTTCCCAGAACCCGGCGATAGGCCTGCCCGACCTCGCGTTGATGGGCCAGATATTCCGCCTTGTCGGTCACGTACCATGTCAGGCGCACGATATCCTCGGGCCCGCCGCCCGCCGCCTCGACCACGGCGCGGATGTTTTTCAGGGCCTGTTCCATCTGGCCGAGGAAGCCGCCGGGCGCGAAGCTGCCGGTGCTGTCCCAGCCGATCTGCCCGCCGACGTAAAGCGTGCCATTGGCGGCGAGGATGCCGTTGGCGTAGCCCTTGGGGGTGGGCCAACCTTCGGGCTGTATCGGTTTATGTCGCATGGCTCCGGGCCTCCTCTCGATCCAGAAGTTTCTGTTTGACTGCCTCCGGCCACGGCCGCGACCGGCCATCGGCCGCCACCAGCACGAGGGTGGAGCGCGCGGTCAGCCGGGTTTCCGCCCCGGCGGTCGCCACGAAGGACAGCCCCGCCGAGCTGCGCCCGACACGGGTGACGCACAGCGTGATGAGCAGCCGGTCGCCATGGCGGCTTGGCCGGTGGAAGCGCGTCGTGATCTCGGCGGTGGGCACGCCGCCGGTGGCGTGCAGCGTCTCGAACGGCATGTCCAGCACCTCGTCGAAGAACGCCTCGACGCAATCGTTCAGCATCTCGAAATAGCGCGGGTAGAAGACGATGCCGGCCGGGTCGCAATGCTTGAACAAAACCTTCTGGGAAAACTCGAACGCCATCCCTCACACCCCCAGGAAACGGTCGGTCGTTTCGCGGTCGAGCGTGTCGAACGCCCCCGACCAGACGGTGACGCCCTTTTCGATGATCACGCCGCGATCGGCGACCGTGCCCAGTTCCTTCAGCGACTTGTCGATGACGAGGATAGACAGGCCGGTTTCGCCCTTCACCGCCCGGACCGCGGCCCAGATTTCCCGCCGGATCACCGGGGCGAGGCCTTCCGTGGCCTCGTCGAGGATCAGGAGCTTCGGGTTGGTCATCAGCGCCCGGCCGATAGCCAGCATCTGCTGCTCGCCGCCCGACAGGGACGCGGCAACCTGCCCCTGCCGCTCGCCCAGCCGGGGGAACAGCTCGACCACGCGGGCCAGCGTCCAGCGACCGGGCCGGGCTGCGGCGATCAGGTTTTCGTGCACCGTCAGCGGCGCAAAGCAGCGCCGCCCCTCCGGCACCAGCCCGATCCCGGCGCGCGCCGCCTTGTGCGCCGGCACCGGCCCCAGATCACGCCCGTCGAACACGACCGAGCCGCCGCGATTGCGCAAAAGGCGGCAGATCACCTTGACGGTGGTCGACTTGCCCATCCCGTTGCGCCCCATCAGCGCCAGCACCTCGCCCTCCGCGATGTCGAGATGCACGTCGAAAAGCGCCTGGCTGGGCCCGTAGAAGGCGGAGACATGGGCGAGTTTCAGAAGGCTCATGCCGCGTCCTCCTCGCCAAGGTAGGCCTCGCGCACCTCCGGGTTGGCGCGGATCTCGGCGGCGGTGCCGGTGGCGATGACCTCGCCATAGACCAGCACGCTGATCCGGTCGGCAAGCGCGAACACCGCGTCCATGTCATGTTCCACCAGCAGGATCGGCGCGCGTTGCCGCAAGCCGTCGAGAAACCCGGTCAGACGGTGCGAGCCCTCCGCGCCCAGCCCGGCCATCGGTTCGTCCATCACGAAGACCCTTGGTTGCAGCGACAGGGCCACGGCAACCTCCAGCTGGCGACGCTGCCCATGAGACAATTCGGCGGTGACGAAATTGCGGAACTCCGACAGGCCCACTTGGTCCAGCGCGTCCTCGGCCCGGTCCAGCAGCGCCTTGTCGCGCATCACGTTGCCAAAGAATCGGTAGACGCCGCCCCGCGCACCGAGCGTGCCCAGCACCACGTTCTGCAGCACCGTGAACTCCATCGCGAGGGCCGAGATCTGGAAGGTCCGCGCCAGCCCGGCCTTCGCGCGGGCCGGGGTGGGCAATCGCGTGATATCGCGGCCTTCGAAGATCACCGACCCGCTATCGGGGGCAAGCGCGCCCGAGATCTGCGCGATCAGGGTCGACTTGCCCGCCCCGTTGGGGCCGATCAGGGCGTGGATCTCGCCGGCGCGCAGGCTGAGGCTGACCTCCTTCGACGCCTGCAAGGCGCCGAAGCGCTTGCAGATCGCGCGCGTTTCCAGCAGCACCTCAGTCATGCGCCACCTCCCGCCCGGCGACAAGGCCGATCAGCCCGCCGCGCGCGAACAGCACCACGCCCAGAAGGATCGCGCCAAGGTAGACATGCCAGTAGGTCGATAACCCCTCCAGGAAATATTCCAGCGTGATGAACAGCATCGCTCCGGCCACCGGCCCGGAAAGCCGCGCGAGGCCGCCCAGAACGATCAGGATGATCAGTTCGCCCGACATGTGCCAGCTGAGCATGTTGGGGCTGACGAAGCGGTTGAGATCGGCGAAAAGCGCCCCCGCGAGCCCGGTGATCGCGCCCGAGATCACGAAGGCCACGAGGCGCAGCCGGTAGGGCGTCAGCCCCACCGCCTCCGCCCGCGCGGGGGTCTGCCGCGCGGCCTGCAGGGCAAGGCCGAATGGCGACTTCGCCAGCCGGTCGAAGAGCACCAGCACAACAGCCAGAAGCGAGAAACAGATCAGGAAGTAGTTAAGCGGCAGCAGCGTGTTCACACCCGGAAAATCGTTGCGCAAGTAGATCGAGAGGCCATCCTCGCCGCCATATGTGGGCCAGGAGATGGCGAAGTAGAACAGCATCTGCCCGAAGGCGAGCGTGATCATGATGAAATAGACCCCGGACGTGCGCAAGGACAGCGCCCCGATGACGAGCGCCGCCAGCGCCGCCGCCACGACCGCCACCAGCCAGATCACCGGCATCGACTTGGTACCCTCGATCAAGCCCCAAAGCGGCGTGAAGGTCTGCGCGTGAAAGGCGAGAATACCCATCGCATAGCCGCCGATCCCGAAGAACGCGGCGTGCCCGAGGCTGACCAGCCCGCCCAGGCCAAGCGCAAGGTTCAGCCCCACGGCGGCGAGCGCAAGGATCGCGGCGCGGGTGGCCAGCGTGATGATATAGGGTTCATCCAGCCAGTGCGCGATCAGCGCGGTGGCAAGCAAGAGGGCGGGGAGAGAAAGGTTGAGGAGGGTTTCCGCACGCATCACGTCTGCCCCCCGAACAGGCCCGAGGGCCGGAACAGCAATATGCCGGCCATCAGGATGTAGATCGCCATCGAGGCCAGCGAGGCGCCAACCGTGGTGGCGCTGCTGGCATCCATGATGAGGCCGAAAACCTGCGGCAGCAGCACCCGGCCCAGGGTATCGGTCAGCCCGACCAGAAGCGCGCCGATGAAGGCGCCCTTGATCGAGCCGATGCCGCCGATCACGATGACCACGAAGGCAAGGATCAGCACCGGCTCGCCCATGCCGACCTCGACCGCCTGGATCGCGCCGATCATGGCCCCGGCAAGCCCCGCCAGCGCCGCGCCAAGCGCGAAGACCAGTGTGTAGAGTTTTCGGATATCCACGCCGAGCGCCGCGATCATCTCGCGGTCGGCCTCGCCGGCGCGGATCTGGATGCCCAGCCGGGTCCGCCCGATCAGCCAGAAGAGCCCGCCGGCGATGGCCAGCCCGACGCCGATGATGAAAAGGCGATATTTCGAATAGTCCAGCCCGCCGGGCAGCGTGGTCGGCCCCGACAGGATATCCGGCGTGTCGAGGTAAAGCGGCAGCGACCCGAACAGGAACCGCGTGCCTTCGGAAAAAATCAGGATCAGCGCGAAGGTTGCCAGCACCTGGTCAAGGTGGTCACGGTCATAGAGCCTGCGGATCACCACCATTTCCACGATCGCACCGACAAGCGCGGCGGCCATCAGCGCCGCGGCAAGCGCCAGCCAGAACGATCCGGTCAGCGCGGCCGTGCCTGCCGCAGCGAAGGCCCCGATCATGTAAAGCGAGCCATGCGCGAGGTTGATCAGCCCCATGACGCCAAAGATCAGCGTCAGGCCCGCTGCCATCAGAAACAGCATGACGCCGAATTGCAGCCCATTGAGAAGCTGCTCGATCAAAAGAGCTGCCGACATGGAAAACATCCCCTTCGTGGCCGGGCCTTGTGCTTGGGGGCAGGCCCGGCCGATCAGGCCAGTGGCCTTACATGTTGCACTGGTCCGCGTAAGCGTCGCCTCGATCTTCCAGCGCCGTGCCGACGATCACGTTGGTCAGCCCGTCGCCGTGTTCCACCACCTCGCGCACGTAGATATCCTGAATCGGATGGTGGTTCGGGCCGAATTCGAAATCGCCGCGCGTGCTGTCGAAATCGGCCGCGCGCAGCGCCTCGCGGAAAGCGTCCGCGTCGTCCGGGTGCGCCACGTCCAGCGCCGACAGGATCAGGTTGGCGGTGTCGTAGCCCTGGCTGGCATAGAGCGAGGGCAGCCGGTCGTATTCCGCCTCGAACGCTTCGACGAAGGCCACGTTCGCAGGGTTGTCCAGATCGTGGCTCCATTGCGAGGTGTTGCGCACGCCAAGCGCGGACTCGCCCACGGCGCCAAGGATCCCTTGGTCGAAGCTGAAGGCGGGGCCGACCAGCGGGATATCGACGCCCGCTTCGGCATATTGGCGCACGAAAGCGATGCCCATGCCGCCCGGCAGGAAGAAATACACGCTGTCGGCGCCCGAGTTGCGGATCTGGCTGATCTCGGCGGCGTAATCGGTCTGGCCCAGCTGGGTATAGACCTCTTGGGCCACGTCGCCTTCATACATGCGTTGATACCCGGTCAGCGCGTCGCGGCCGGCAGGGTAGTTGGGCGCAAGGATGAAGCTGTTGGTATAGCCTTCGGTATTGGCATAGGCGCCGGCGGCCTCGTGCAGGTTGTCGTTCTGCCACGCGACATTGAAATAGTTTTCATGGCAGGCCGCCCCGGCCAGTTGCGACGGCCCGGCATTCGGGGACAGGTAGAACACCCCTTGCGCGGTCGCCGACGGGATCACCGCCATGGCAAGGTTCGACCAGATGATGCCGGTCATGATGTCCACGTCATCGGACTGGATCATGCGATCCGCCTGTTGCACGGCGCGGTCGGGGGCGCGTTCGTCATCCTCGATGATCATCTCGATATCGTCGCGGCCCGCCTGTTCCATCGCCAGCATGAAGCCGTCGCGCACGTCGATGCCAAGGCCCGCGCCGCCGCCCGACAGCGTGGTGATCATGCCGATGCGCACGTCTTCGGCCAGTGCCATGGTCGAGGTGGTGGCCAAGAGGCCCGCGAGGGCAAGTGTTCGAAAAGCCATTGTTCGTCTCCCTGTTGTTTATGCGGTCAGAATGCCTTGAAGGTCAGCGTCGTCAATGTCCGTTCAATCCCCTCCACGTCGAGAAGGCGGTCGTTGATGAAGCGGCCGATATCCTGTCCTTCAGGAATTATGAGCTTCACCAGAAGATCATAATCCCCGCTCGTGGAATAGAGTTCGGCATGGATTTCCTTGAGCACGATCGCGAAGGCCACGTCATAGGTGGTGCCGGGGCGGCAGCGGATCTGGACGAAGACGGTCTGCATTTCACCCTTCCCGCAGCTTGTAGCGCAGGATCTTGCCCGTGGGCGTCTTGGGCAGCGCGTCGATGAACCGGATCCTGCGCGGGTACTTGTAGGGCGCGATCTGTGCCTTCACGTGCGATTGCAGAAGCTCCACCAGCGCCTCGCTGGCCCCGAAGCCTTCGGAAAGCACCACATACGCCTCGACGATCTGGCCGCGCGCCTCGTCGGGCGCGCCGGTCACCGCGCATTCGGCCACCGCGTCGTGGCTCAGCAGCGCCGCCTCCACCTCCGGCCCGGCGATGTTGTAACCCGACGCGACGATCATGTCATCGTTGCGCGCGGCGAAATGCAGGTAGCCGTCCTCGTCCATGGTGAAACTGTCGCCGGTGATGTTCCAGCCCGCTTTCACGTAATCGGCCTGCCGCGGATCATCGAGGTAGCGGCAGCCAGTCGGCCCGCGCACCGCGAGGCGCCCGATCTCGCCACGCGGCACGTCGCGCATGTCGTCGTCCACGACCTTTGCCTCGTAGCCCGTCACCGGGCGGCCGGTGCAGGCTGGGCGGTGATCGTCGAAGCGATTGGTGACGAATATGTGCAGCATTTCCGTCGCGCCGATCCCGTCCAGCATCGGCTTGCCGGTCTTTGCCATCCAGTCCTCGTAGACCGGGGCGGGCAGGGTTTCACCGGCGCTGACCGCCGCCCGCAGGCTGGACAGGTCCGCGCCCTCGTCCATCGCGCGCAGCATCACCCGGTAGGCCGTGGGGGCGGTAAAGCAGACCGTCGCCCGGAACCGTTCGATGATCTCGATCATGTTGGGCGGCGAGGCGTTTTCCAGAAGCGTCGCCGCAGCCCCGAAGCGCAAGGGGAAGATCGCCAGCCCGCCAAGCCCGAAGGTGAAGGCAAGGGGGGGCGAGCCGACGAAGATATCGTCGGGCGTCACCTGCAACACCTCGCGCGCGTAGCCATCCGCGATGATCAGCAGGTCGCGGTGGAAATGCATCGTGGCCTTGGGCTCGCCGGTGCTGCCGCTGGTAAAGCCCAGAAGCGCCACGTCATCGCGCCCGGTCGCCACGCTGTCGAAGCGCACCGGCTTGGTCAGGGCCAGACGGTCAAGCTCCGCGTCGTGGTTGGCGGTGCCGTCGAAACCGATCACCGATGTCAGGAACCGGCTGTCCTTGGCGCAGGCGACGATCTCTTCCATCAGCCGCGTGTCGCACAGCGCGAACTGCACCTCGGCCTTGTCGACGATCTTGGACAGTTCGCCGGCGCGCAGCATCGGCATGGTGTTGACCACCACCGCGCCAGCCTTGGTCGCGGCCAGCCAGCAGGCCACCATGGCCGGGTTGTTGGCGGATCGGATCAGCACCCGGTTGCCCGGCTTCACGCCCAGATCCTCGACCAGGACATGCGCCAGGCGGTTGGTCCAGTCCGCCAGTTCCTTGTAGGTGCGCCGCCGGCCGTTCCCGATCAGCGCGGTGTGATCGCCAAAGCCATTTTTCACCATGGAATCAGTTAATTCATCTGCGGCGTTCAAGTGATCCGGATAGGCGAAGCCATCGAGCAGGAAATCCGGCCACTCGTCCTCGGGCGGCAGGCGGTCGCGGGTGAATGTGTCGGTATGCGCCGTTGGTCCCAGCATCTCAGCCCCCCTTCTGCGCGGCCATGGTCTGGCGCGCGATGATCACCTTCTGAACGTCCGTGGCGCCTTCGTAGATGCGCAGCGCCCGGATCTCCCGGTAGAGTTTCTCGACGGGCTCCCCGGATTTCACCCCGTCGCCGCCATGCAGTTGCACCGCGTGGTCGATGACGGCCTGTGCCTGTTCGGTGGAAAAAAGCTTGGCCATCGCCGCCTCGCGGGTGATGCGGTCTGCCCCTGAATCCTTGGCCCAGGCCGCGCGGTAGACCAGCAGCGCGCTTGCATCCACGTCCACCGCCATCTCCGCGATATGCCCTTGCACCATTTGCAGATCGGCCAGCGGCGCGCCCTGCACATGGCGGGTGCTGACGCGGGATAGCGCCTCGTCCAGTGCGCGGCGGGCAAAGCCCAAAGCCGCCGCCGCCACGGTGGACCGGAACACATCGAGCACCGACATGGCGATCTTGAACCCGGCGCCCCGCGCGCCGATCAGCGAGGATTTCGGGATGCGGCAGTCGCTGAACCGCAGGCGGGCCAGCGGATGCGGCGCTATTGTTTCCAATCGTTCAACAATCTCCAGCCCGGTCGTGTCGGCAGGCACGATGAAGGCCGACAAGCCCTTGGCGCCCGGCGCCTCGCCCGTGCGGGCAAAGACGGTGTAGACATCCGCGATGCCGCCATTGGAAATCCACGTCTTTTCCCCGTTGAGGACGAAGTGATCCCCGTCCTCCTCCGCCGTCATGGTGGAATTGGCCACGTCCGAGCCCGATTGCGGCTCCGTCAATGCGAAGGCCGCGATCGCCTTGCCGGTGCGGGTGAGCGGCAGCCAGTCGGATTTCTGCGCCTCGGTGCCGAAGAGCGAGATCGCCCCTGTGCCAAGCCCCTGCATGGCAAAGGCGAAATCGGCCAAGCCGTCATGGCGCGCCAGCGTTTCGCGGGAAAGGCAGAGCGTGCGCACATCGAACGCCTCGCCCTCGCCGGCCGCCGTCGGCGTCAACCAGCCATCGGCGCCAAGGGCCTTCACCAGCGTGCGGCAGGCCATATCGGTATCGCCATGGTCAAGCGCCTGCACCGCGCCCGCGGCCCATTCGTCCAGCGTTTCGGCCCAGACCTTGTGGCGCGGCTCAAGGAACGGCCAGTCGAGAAACGTCGTATCGGCCATCAATCCCCCCTGAACACCGGTTTTTCCCTGGCGGCAAAGGCCCGGTAGGCGCGTTCGAAATCCGCCGTCTGCATGCAGATCGCCTGCGCCTGCGCCTCCGCCTCGATCGCCTGGTCGAGTCCCATGTTCCATTCCTGGTTGAGCTGCGTCTTGGTGATGCCGTGGGCGAAGGTCGGCCCGGCCGCCAGCCGATCGGCCAGCTCCATCGCCTTGTCTTCCAGCACCTCGGCGTCATGCAGCGCGTTCCAGAAGCCCCAGGCATGGCCTTCCTCGGCATTCATGCTGCGCCCCGTGTAGAGCAGCTCCGCCGCGCGGCCCTGCCCGATGATCCGGGGCAACATCGCGCAGGCCCCCATGTCGCAGCCCGCCAACCCGACGCGGGTAAACAGGAAGGCGCACTTGGCCTCGGGCGTGGCCAGCCGCATGTCGGCGGCCATGGCGATGATCGCGCCTGCGCCCACGGCAACGCCATCCACCGCCGCGATCACCGGCTTGGTGCAATGGATCATCGCCTTGACCAGGTCGCCGGTCATCCGGGTGAAGGCCAGCAGGCCCTTCATGTCCATCTTGGTCAGCGGCCCGATGATGTCATGCACATCGCCGCCGGAACAGAAATTGCCTTCGTTCGAGGCGAAGACCACGACATCCACATCCTCCGCGTAGGGCAGGGCGCGGAACAGGTCGCGCAACTCGGCATAGCTTTCGAATGTCAGCGGGTTCTTGCGGTCGGGCCGGTTCAGTCGAACCCGCGCCACGCGGTCGCGCAACTGCCAGTCGAAATGCTCCGGGGTCAGGTCAGCCAATCGCGCCATCGCTCGCCTCCTCCACGCGGTGCAGGATATCCCGCAGCGCATCCAGTTCCTCATGTCCCAGCATCGAAAACAGCCGGTCGACCTCGGCCTTGTGGTCGGCGGCCTGCGCCTCGAACACAGCGCGGCCCTTGTCGGTGAGGGCAACCAGCACCACCCGCCGGTCACCTTCGCCGGGAACGCGGGCGGCGAGGCCCTCCTTCTCCAGCCGCTCGACGACCGCCGTGGCGTTTCCGTTGGATACCAGCAATTGCCGGGAAAGATCGCTCATCTTCACCGGGCTGTTCGCGCGGTGCAGCGCCGCCATCACGTCGAAGCGGGGCAGGGTGGTGTCGTGGTTGAGGCGCAGGTATTCGCGCAGGTGGTTCTCGGTCCCGCGCGTCAGGCGCAAGAGGCGCAGCCATGTGCGCAGGCGACGGGTGGGCAGATCGGTGTCGCGCATCACACCTCGCCCCCGGAAACCGACAGCGCGTGCCCGTTGACCGCGCTTGCCCCGGCAGAGGCCAGGAACAGCGCCGCGCTCACCACCTCCTCGGGCGCGATCAGGCGCGCCATGGGGTTGCCGCTGGTGATCATCGAAATGGCCTTGTCGCGCGGCACCTCGAAGCGGTCCATGACCGAGCGGGCGGCGGCATCGGCCATCTCGGTATCGACGAAACCTGGGCAGATCGCGTTGCAGGTGATACCCGACTTGGCGACCTCTTTCGCCACCGACCTCACCAGCCCCAGAACCCCGTGCTTGGAGGCCGCGTAGGGCGCGATGTTCGATCCGCCCTGAAGCGCGGCGGTCGAGGCGATGGCAATGAGCCGCCCGCCCTTGGCCATGCCGCGCAAGCCTTCCCGGAAGGTCAGGAAGGTGCCCGTCAGGTTCACATCCATCGTGGCCTGCCAGTCGGCCAGCGACACGTCCACCAGCTTCTTCGCCTTGCCCGCGCCGGCATTGGCGATGACCACGTCGAAGGGCCGGGCAAAGAGCGCGGCGACCTCGGCCTCATCTGTCACGTCGGCGGTCGCTGTCTCGATCTCGAACCCCTCGGCGGAGTCCTGCAACGGAGCCTCGCGCCGCCCGGTGATCGTGACGGCATCGCCCTGTTCCGCGAAGGCCCGCGCAATGGCGCGGCCTATCCCCGTGCCGCCCCCGGTGACAAGAACGCGCCTTTGCTCGCTCATGCCCTTATCTCCTCTTGCGCTTTTTTCTCCTGCAAGCGGTAGGCCTGATCGCGTCCGGCAAGGTAGGGCAGGGGCCAGTCAAGCGACCTCTCGTTCAACTCGACGCCCGCGTGCAGCGTCCAGTAGGGATCGGCCAGGTGCGGGCGGGCGAGGCAGACGAGGTCGGCGCGCCCGGCCATGAGGATCGAGTTCACGTGGTCGGTCTCGTAGATGTTGCCCACGGCCATGGTCGGCATGCCAAGATCGTTGCGAATGCGATTGGCAAAAGGCGTCTGGAACATGCGGCCATAGACGGGCTGCGCCTCGGGCGTGGTCTGGCCGGCGGAGACGTCCACGATATCCGTGCCCGCGTCGCGGAACATCCGCGCGATCGCGACCGCGTCCTCGGGTGTCACGCCGTCGGCGCCCACCCAGTCATTGGCGGATATCCGCACCGACATCGGCTTTTCCGCGGGCCAGGCCGCACGCATCGCGGCGAAAACCTCCAGCGGATAGCGCATGCGGTTTTCGAGGTTGCCGCCATATTCGTCGCTGCGGATATTGGAGACCGGCGAGATGAAGGAGGAGATCAGGTAACCATGCGCGGCGTGCAACTCGATCATGTCGAAGCCCGCGCGCCCGGCCATCTCGGCGGCGGCGACGAACTGCGCGGTGACCGCCTCCATGTCGGCGCGCGTCATCTCGCGCGGCACCGGGTTGCGGTCCGACCAAGGGACGGGCGAGGCCGACATGACCTCCCAGTTTCCCTCCGGCAGGGGGGCGTCCATTTCCTCCCACCCCAGTTGCGTCGATCCCTTACGCCCCGAATGGCCGATCTGGCAGCAGATCTTCGCATTGGTCTCGCCATGGACGAAGTCGACGAGCCGCCTCCAGGACGCCTCGTGTTCCGGCGCGTAAAGTCCGGGGCAGCCCGGCGTGATGCGGCCCTCGGGGCTGACACAGGTCATTTCCGTGTAGACCAGCCCCGCGCCGCCCTTGGCGCGTTCGGCGTAATGCACGAAATGCCAGTCGGTCGGGCAGCCATCCACCGCCTTGTATTGCGCCATGGGCGAGACGACGACGCGGTTTACCAGGTCCATGTCGCGCAGGCGGAAGGGCGTGAACATCGGCGTGCGGTGGGCCGCGTCCTCGGGCAGGCCGGCCTGCCCCATGAACCAGCGTTCGGCGCTTTCCAGCCAGTCGGGATCGCGCAGGCGCAGGTTTTCATGGCTGATCCGCTGGCTGCGTGTCAGAAGGTTGTAATTGAACTGCACCGGGTCCTGGTCGAGATAGCGTTCCACCTCCTCGAACCATTCGAGGCTGTTGCGCGCCGCCGATTGCAGGCGCAGCACTTCCAGCCGCCGTTCCTCCTGGTAGCGTTCGAAGGCCTGTTCCAGCGTCGGTTCGGAATGCAGGTATTCGGCAAGCGCGATCGCGCTGTCGAAGGCCAGCCGCGAGCCCGAGCCGATGGAAAAATGCGCCGTCGCCGCGGCGTCGCCCATCAGCACCACGTTTTCATGATACCATTTTTCACAGATCACGCGGGGGAAGTTCATCCATACCGCCGAGCCGCGCAAATGCGCCGCGTTCGACATCAGGTCATGCCCGTCAAGATGCGCCTCGAACACCTTGCGGCAGGTCTCGACCGTTTCTTCCTTGGTCATGTCCTCGAAACCCCAAGCCTCCCATGTCTCCGGCAGGCACTCCACGATGAAGGTCGCGGTGGTGTCGTCGAACTGGTAGACATGCGCCCACATCCAGCCGTGCTCGGTCTTCTCGAAGATGAAGGTGAAGGCGTCGTTGAATCTCTGATGCGTGCCAAGCCAGACGAACTTGCACAGGCGGGTGTCGATATCGGGCTTGAAGACGTCGATATATTCATCGCGGACGCGCGAATTGATCCCGTCGCAGGCGACGACGAGGTCATAGCGTTGCCGGTAGGTTTCCGCGCTTTCGAACTCGGTCTCGAAACGCATCTCTACGCCCAGTTCGCGGGCGCGCTCCTGCAGCAGGATCAGCATCTGCTTGCGTCCGATCCCGGCAAAGCCGTGCCCGCCCGATACCGTGCGCACGCCGTCATGCACCACCGCGATATCGTCCCAGTAGGCGAAGTGATCGCGGATCGCCTGCGTCGACTTGGGGTCGTTGCCTTGCATCCGGCTCAGCGCGTCGTCCGATAGCACCACGCCCCAGCCGAAGGTGTCATTGGCGCGGTTCCTTTCCAGCACCGTGACCTCGTGCGCGGGGTCGCGCAGCTTCATGCTGATCGCGAAATAGAGCCCTGCCGGGCCGCCTCCGAGGCAAATGATCTTCATGCCGGTCTTTCCTTCCCTCGGTCCAATGGACTCAGCTGTCATGATCACGCTAGCAGGCCGCAAATGTATTTCAAGTTTAAAATTTCAGGCTTGAAAGACCATCGGCGCGACTCGTGAAGCTTTTGTGAAACCTGCACCGGATGCGGGGCCGAGGCCTTGCGTGTTCCTGCTATTTCTGAATTTCATGAATTATGGAAGTCATGCTCGATCAACTCTCGACCCTCTCCCATCCGGGCCGCAATGCCATTTTCCGGCTGTTGATGCGCCGCTACCCGGACGCGGTGCCGGCGGGCGAGATCGCGGGCACGCTCGACCTCAAGCCGTCGACCGCCTCGGCCTATCTTGCTGCGCTGCGCGGCGCGGGGCTGATCCGGCAATCGCGGCAGGGCACATCGCTGCGCTACCGGGCAGATACCGTGGCCGCGCAGGGTCTGGTCCATTTCCTGTTCAACGATTGCGGCCGCGGGCGGGCTGATCTTCGCCCGCGCATTCCTTCCCCCCACGCCAACGGAGGCGATCCCATGGCTGACCGGAAATACACCGTTCTTTTCATCTGCACCGGCAATTCTGCCCGCTCCATCTTCGCCGAAACCATCCTGCGCGATCTCGCCGGCGACCGGTTCGAGGTGCATTCCGCCGGCACGAAGCCCTATTCGGAGCTGAACCCGACCGCGATCGAGATGCTCAGGCAGAAGGGGCATGACGTCAGCGGGTTGCGGGCCAAGAACGTGTCGGAGTTCCAGGGTCCGGACGTCCCCGTGCTGGATTTCGTCTTTACCGTCTGCAACCGCGCCGCGAACGAGGACTGCCCGGTCTGGGAAGGCCAACCGATGACAGCGCATTGGGGCATGCCCGACCCGGTGAAGGCCGGGGGCACGGAAGCCGAGAAACTGCTTGCATTCCAACGTGCTTACGGCGCGCTGCGAAACCGCATCATCGCCTTCAACTCGCTGCCGCTGGAAACCATCGGGCGGATGTCGCTTCAAAACGCGGTCGACGAGATCGGCGCCTCGCGGCAAGAAGGCGAAGACGCATGACAACCTATGCCCTGAACGGTCTTGGTCGGATCGGCAAGCTGGCCCTTCGCCCGCTTCTGGAGTGTGGCGAGACAATCGCCTGGATCAACGATGCCGTGGGCGACGCGGCCATGCATGCGCACCTGCTGGAGTTCGATAGCGTGCATGGCCGCTGGCCCGCCGATTTCGCCCATGACGCGGACGGTATCACGATCGACGGCACCCGCCTGCCGGTGCACGGCGAGCGCGACCTGGACAAGCTGCCGCTCGACGGGGTGGACGTGGTCATCGATTGCACCGGAGCTTTCAAGACGGAAGCCAAGCTCGCCCCCTATTTCGAGGCGGGGGTGAAAAAGGTGGTGGTTTCGGCCCCCGTCAAGGATGGGCCGACGGCGAACATCGTCTACGGCGTGAACAACCATGCCTACGACCCTCGGGCGCACCGCATCGTGACAGCGGCAAGCTGCACCACCAATTGCCTCGCGCCGGTTGTTAAGGTAGTGCATGAGAAGTTCGGCATAAAGCACGGGTCAATAACGACGATCCATGATGTGACGAACACGCAGACGATCGTCGACCGTCCCGCCAAGGACCTGCGCCGCGCGCGGTCGGCCCTCAATGCCCTCATCCCCACGACGACCGGCAGCGCCACGGCGATCACGCTGATCTACCCCGAATTGACCGGCAAGCTCGACGGTCACGCGGTGCGAGTGCCGCTTCTCAACGCCTCGCTCACCGATTGCGTGTTCGAGCTTGATCGCGCCGTGACGGTGGACGAGGTCAACGCCGCTTTCGAAGCCGCGGCAAACGGCCCGCTGAAGGGCATCCTCGGTTACGAGACGCGGCCGCTGGTCTCCACCGATTACACCAACGATCCACGCTCGGCCATCGTGGATGCGCCCTCGACAATGGTGGTCGGCGGCACGCAGCTGAAAGTCTATGCGTGGTATGACAACGAATGGGGCTACGCGCACCGGCTGGTCGATGTCGCGCAGATGGTGGGGCAAGGCCTGTGACCCGTGCCCCCGGCATCGCCGCCTATATCGCGGTGACAGCGGCCTACTGGGCCTTCATGCTCACCGACGGGGCGCTGCGTATGCTGGTGCTGCTGCACTTTCACACCCTCGGATTCACGCCGGTGCAACTCGCCTATCTCTTCGTGCTCTACGAGATCGCGGGCGTGGTGACCAACCTCTCGGCGGGCTGGATCGCGGCGCGCTTCGGCCTGACCTCGACGCTTTACGCCGGGCTTGGCTTGCAGATCGCGGCACTTCTGGCGCTTGCACAGCTTGACCCCGGCTGGTCGGTGGCAGCCTCGGTCGCCTTCGTGATGGCGGTGCAGGGGGCCTCGGGCGTGGCCAAGGATCTTGCCAAGATGTCGTCCAAGTCGGCGGTGAAACTACTGGCCCCGAAGGAACGCGGCGGGCTTTTCCGCTGGGTGGCACTGCTGACCGGTTCGAAGAACGCGGTCAAGGGGCTCGGCTTCCTGCTTGGCGCGGCGCTTCTGGGGCTGGCCGGTTTCACGCCGTCCGTTCTGGGTATGGCCGGGGTGCTGGCGGTGATCCTTCTGGTCATCGCGCTGAAAATGCCCTCTGGCCTGCCCACCGGCCGCAAGGATGCGAAGTTCCGCGAGGTTTTCTCCAAGAATCGCGACATCAACTGGCTGAGCCTTGCGCGGCTCTTTCTCTTCGGCGCGCGCGACGTGTGGTTCGTGGTCGGCATCCCGGTCTACTTCTACGCGGTGCTGTCGGACGGGACCGAGGCCGGCAACCGCGCCGCTTTCTTCACCATCGGCAGCTTCATGGCGCTCTGGATCATCCTCTACGGCGGGGTGCAGGCTTGGGCGCCGAAACTGCTGCACGCCGACACACGCGAACGCGCCGCGCTTGTCCGCGCCGCAAGGGGATGGGTCACGGCGCTTATCGCCGTCCCCGGCTTTCTCGCGCTTACCGTTGCAATCGCTGGCGCGCCCGCCCCGTGGCTGACCGCGACGCTGATCGTCGGACTGCTGGTCTTCGGGGCGATTTTCGCCGTGAACTCCTCGCTGCATTCCTACCTGATCCTCGCCTTTACCAGCGAAGAAAGGGTGACGATGGATGTCGGGTTCTACTACATGTCGAACGCCGCGGGGCGCCTTCTGGGCACGGTTCTCTCAGGGGCCAGCTACCAACTCGGCGGCTTGCCGCTTTGCCTTGCGACCGCGACCCTGCTGGTCGCCTTCAGTGCTCTGGGGGCGACGCGGCTCTCGCGGTCCTGATCGCCCCTCCAACTCGGTCAAGATACCCACGGGGGCGCCCCGTCGGCTGTCGCCGCCCGCCCTGTGCGGCCCGGCCAAACCCCTTGCACCGGCCGGGCGCCCCCCGTACCCCCGGGTCACGCACAGACGGGGAAACCGGCCATGGCCGAGGCAACGCAATTCTGGATCGTCGCGGGGCTGGCCGCCTATCTCATGGGCCTGTCCAAGGGTGGCGTGCCGATGATCGCCATGCTCTCGGTGCCCTTGATGTCGCTGTTCATGGATCCGAGCCTTGCCGCCGGTCTGCTGCTGCCGCTTTACATAACAACCGACATCTATGCCGTCTGGCTCTTCCGCCGGGCGTTTTCCGCGCGCAACCTTGCAATCCTGATCCCGGCCGGGGCCTGCGGGGTCGGGGTCGGGTTTCTCACCGTGTCGCAAGTGCCCGGCGACGCGATCAGGCTGCTCGTGGCCGCGATCGCGGTCTCCTACCTCGTGTATTCGCTGAGGCGGCGTTTCTCGCGCCGCGAGGATCCACCCAAGCCGGCCGATCTTCCGCGCGGGCTGATCTGGGGGGCGCTCTCGGGCCTGACGAGCTACATTTCCCATGCGGGCGGGCCACCCTACCAGTCCTACGTGTTGCCGCAGCAGCTCGACAAGATGACGTATCTCGGCACCACGACGATCGTCTTCGCGGCTATCAACCTGCTGAAACTCCCGCCCTATATCGCGGCGGGCCAGATCACCGCGGGCAGCGCCGGACAGGCGGCGTGGCTGATCCCCTGCGCGCTTGCCGGCGCGTGGAGCGGGGTGAAGATTGCCCTGCGATTGCCCGAACGGGTCTTTTTCCTGTTGATCGAGATCGCGCTTGGCGCGGTGTCGGTCAAGCTGATCTCAGAGGTGCTTCTGGGCTGATCCAGCCTCAGCGGGCCACCATCAGTCGCTCCAGCCCGTGGAAATGATAGATATCGGCGTAGCGTGGCACCACGCTTAGCCGGAGACCGGGGCAGCGTTGCCACAGGATCGGCAGGGCGATCTGCAATTCCATCCGCGCCAAGGGCGCGCCCACGCAGAAATGCAGCCCCGCCCCGAAGGCAAGGTGCGTCGCCGCCGCGCGGCCGGGGTCGAAGGCGTCCGGCGCATCGTTGACCGCCGCGTCGCGCCCGACCGATCCGAGCAGCAGCCCGACCTCGTCGCCGCGCTGGAACCTGTGGCCGAAAAGCTCCACCTCTTCGTAGGCGTAGCGGGTGAACATGTGCAGCGGCGGGTCGAAACGCAGGATTTCCTCGACCAGCGGGGCAGGGTCGCCCACGGGCCGCACCCCGTGTTCCAGCATCGCCTTCACCCCGTTGCCAAGCGTGTGCACCGTCGCCTCGTGCCCGGCATTCAGCAAAAGGATGCAGGTGGTGATCAATTCGTCGGTGGTCAGCGTCTCGCCATCCTCTTCCGCCGCGATCAGGCTGGTGATCAGGTCGTCGCGTGGATCTGCCCGGCGGGCCGCAACGTAGTCGCGCAGGAACGCGACGAAGCTTTCCGTCGCCGCAACCGCCGCGTCCTCGTCGGCGCGGCTGCGCCCGGCCTGGTACATCTTCACCATGTCGTTCGACCAGGTCAGCAGCCGGTCGCCCATCTCCTCGGGCACGCCCAGAAGCCGCGCGATGACGGTGACGGGCAGGGGGCGGGCATAGGCATCGAGCAGGTCGAAATCGCCTTCGGGGAAACGGTCGATCAACTCATTGCAGAGGCGCGCGATCCCGTCCTTCAGCCCGGCGATCCGGCGCGAGGTGAAGGCGCGCAGGACCAGCGACCGCAGCCGCGAATGGCGCGGCGGTTCCAGTTCCAGCATCGAATGCGCCTCGACCGCGTAGAAGGGGCAGAGGTGGTCGGGGATCGGTCGGCGCAATTCCTCGGGTTGTTCGCGCCCGAACCGGCGATCGCGCAGAAGCGTGTTCACCGCCGCGTGGGTGGTGGCGCAGACCATGCCGTAGTCCTGCCAATGGATCAGCGGCCCGGCGGCGCGGGCGCGCGCATAGAACGGATAGGGGTCCTGCACGAAGGCGGGCTCGGTCGGGGATTGCGAAAGCGTGTGCATCGGGGCCTCTTGCGGATATCGCCGGGCGTTCTGGCAGCCGGCCTAGCGCGGCGTCAGGATGGTGACGCCGATATTGCCCGCCGCAGCGAGGTCCGGGTCCAGCGACATCGGGATGTATTCGCCGCGCCGCCAGAGCGCGCCGAGGTTGTCGTAATAGCGGCTGAGCGGATGGCCCGACTGTCCGGTCGCGGTGACGAAGACCGAACTGTCGGGATCGGCGAAATCATAGACCCCGCGATAGCCCGCGCCGTGAACATTGCGATAGGGATTGTCGCCACGCGCCGCGGTGCGGGCCCGGTTCAGCGTGTTGTCCCCGCCCGAGGTCGACTGCCGGATATTCACCGCCCATCCGAAAAGCCGCGTGCCACCCAGCACCTGGTGTTCATGGATCGCCTCGTGCGCGTCGCCCCACCGCCAAGCGGAGACGGTGCTGCCATAGCGCTCCGCGAGATCGGTCAACGCATCGTCGAGGGCAAGCTGGGCGATATCGGTGCAGGTTTCGATGACGGAGGAAGGGCCTATGTCGCACCACGTCGACGCCCCGTCCACGTCGCGAAAAACCCGTTCGATGAAGATCGGCTCCACCCGCTGGAAGCTGCTGGCAAGCGGGCCGAGATCGTCGCGGATCAGCCGCTGTTGCAGCGCCCGCATCCACGCGGTGTAGATGAGCGGTTCGGGCAGGTGTTCGTTCATCTCGCCGTTCCACGCTGCCAGAAGATCCAGCGCCTCGCGCCGGCGCGCGTCCGGCGTGCCGGGGGCGGCGGCCTCGCCGGTGAACCACAACTCCCGCCCGACCAGCGGCAACAGCGTGCGCGCCGATTGCGACACGGTATCGAGTTGCGCCTCGATGAAACTGTCACGAGTATGGACCTGCCGCGACTGCATCAAGTGCTGCCAGCGCCGGATGCGCTGCGTATCGCCCCACGAATGGCTGACATGTAGCGGGTAGTCGCGGTCGATCAGCCTGTTGTTGGTGTTGCCGAGGATGCCGCCCTCGGGGTCGAGGAAGCGCGGGTTGGCCGAGTAGGCGGTCACCCCCTGCCAGCGGTTTTCCTCGATCCAGCCGGGCGAGGGGATGCGCCCCTCGCTCTGGTGTTCGATGAGACGCCACGGCATGTGGCCCATCACCTGCATGCCGATCCGGTCGCGCGAGGCGACAGTCAGCACCTGCGAGGGGGCCACGAAATGCCGCCCGGCCTCCATCGCCGCCTCCACCGTGTCGGCGCGCATGATTTCCAGCAATGTGCGCAACGAGGTGTTTTCATCGGTCAGCGCCGTCCATGACATCGACATGACGTGCCCCTGCGGGGTGATGGTGCCGAGATTCCAGTGATCCCCGGGGATGACGGGGCCGTTTTCCGTCCAGCGCAGGGTGATCGTGACCGGCTCGCTATCGGCCACCTCGATGATCGAGCGGCGGGTCTCGAATTCGGCCCAGCCGTCCGGGGTGCGGTATTCTTCCGGGTTGTCCGGGTTCACCTCTTCGACGTGCAGGTCGATATCGTCCATGTAGGACGAGGTGATGCCCCAGCCGATCCCGGTGTTGCGGCCGGTCAGGACGCCGGGCATGCCGGGGATGGTGCCGCCGATCACGCCGCCGGTCGCAAGCTCGAGCCGGGCGAGATACCAGATCGTCGGCGCCGTCAGGCCCAGATGCGGATCATTGGCCAGAAGCGCGGCCCCCGTGGTCGAGCGGGCGGGCGCCGCCGCCCAAGCGTTCGACGCCCCCGACAGGCCCGGGCCGGGATTGGGAAAGAGCGGATCGCGCGGCTCGGTCTCACCTTGGGCGTAGCGCGGCAGGTTCGGGAACATCGCGGCATAATCGGGCAGGGCGGCAACCGGGTCACCGGGCGGGTCGGGCAGGATATCGGCCAGCCGCGCCGGGTCGTTCAGCGCCAGCGAGGCGCGCGCGCGCAACACCTCCGTCTCGTGATGACCGGCCAGTTGCATCGCCATCATGTTGACGGCCGCGATGGAATCGGCGGGCCGCCACGGGGCGATCCGGGGTGGGAACAGCAACAATTCCGGCGCGCCACGGCCAAGCGCCTCCTCGGCCACCAACTCCAGCCATGCGTTCACGCCGGCGGCGTAGGCCTCCAGCATCTCCAGCGTTTCGGCGTCCTGGGCGCCCACCGATCGGCGGGCGTGACCATAAAGGTCGAGCCGCCGCATCAACTCGTCAAGGCGCAGCGTTCGCTCGCCGAAAAGCTCCGACAACCGGCCCTGCGCGGTCCGCCGCAGCATCAGCATCTGCCACAGCCGGTCCTGCGCATGGGCAAAGCCGAGCCCGTAGAACACATCGGCGTCGTTCTCGCCGTAGATATGCGGCACGGCGGCGTTGGACCGCACGATATCCACCCGCTCACCGAGGCCCGGCACCTGCCAATCGGCGCCGTAATCGGGGATCGACCTGGAAAAGACCCACCAGCCCGTGACCAGCCCAAGCACCAGCAGCACAAGGGCGGCGGTCACGATCCGGATCATCCAGCGCAGGAAAGAGGCCATCGGGTAACTCTCGGGCAATCGGCAGGGGTCGCGCGCAGCCTATCGCCCCGGCCCGTGCAGGGAAAGGCGAGGGGCGGCCGCATCGCCCCTCCGCGCGTCACAACTGTGTTTCCGTCAGGGCAGGATACGCGTGTAGCGCTGGCCTTCCAGCGTGGCGCCAGCGATCAGGCCCGCCTGCCCGAAGACCACGGCGATCACCGGGCTGAGCAGCACGTTGGTATCGGTCCCGATGCGCCCGCCCTGGTTTGAGACGGCATAGCGCACATCGCCGCCCACCGACCAGCCGGAAGAGAAGCGGAAATCGCGCAGCGCCTCGGGGGTCATGAAAAACAGGGCATGGGCATATTGCTGCGCCCCGATCTGCAAACCGAAGGATGCGGCTGCCGAGGAATAGTAATCGACCGTCGCGCCATTGATGCGCAGCGCCCCGCGCCCGTAGCCGGCGCCGATGCCGAACCCCGCCTGCGTAATCAGCGGCATGACCAGAACGCCCTCCGCGTTCTGCATCAGCGTCCGGGTGCCGGGGATGTTCTCGTGCATGAAGTCGATCGCGCTATCGACGCGCTCGTCGATCCGTTCGGACGCGTTGCTGCCCAGACCGTTGCCGCAAGCCGAGAGAAGGGGAACGCTGACCGCGCCCATGATCAGGGTTCGCCTGTTGAGGGTGCTCATTGAATGTACCGCCTGTTCTGTCCTCAGGATGTTGGGCTATCACTGCCCTTGCGACGCAAAATACGCGCCTTTTCGCTTTCTGTCACGCCTCTTGCGCTCTAAATCGCGGGTTTTCGCCGATCAACGCCCATCTCGACCGTCGGCGCGTGCGGCTTGCTGCGCGTCCCGGCGGGCGGCCTGACGCTCCGGCTTCCAGCGGCGATGCACCCAGAACCATTGGCCGGGGCGCGCGCGCACCTGCGCCGAAAGGCTGTCCATCAACGCCTGCGTCATCGTCACCGGGTCGGTATGGGGCACCGGCTCTTCCAGCAACACGTCGAAATCGAGCCCGTTTTCCAGCCGCCTTGCATAGATCGGAATGACGAGGGCGTTGTATTTCAACGCGATTTCCCCGACCGAGATCGCCGTGGGCGCCGGCTTGCCGAGAAAGTCGACCACGGCCCCGTCGCCGTAATACTGGTCGATCAGCAGGGCGCCATGGCCGCCGCCCTTGACGTAGCGCATGAAGCTGGCCAGTCCGCGGCGCCCGCGCGCGAAGGCCGGCCCGCCCACCGCCTCGACCGTGAGCACGTAGTGTTCATTGAAATACGCGTTATCGAGCGGGCGGTAGAGCCCGCCAAGTGAAAAGCCGCGCACGTTCATCGCCGCGCGGGCCGCTTGGTAATTGCCGAAATGGCCCGACACGAAGAGGATCGGTCGGTTTTGCGACAGGGCGTCTTGCGCGGCGGTCAGCCCAGCCCCGTGCACCTGCCAGCCTGTCGCGCGCGCGAGTTGGTCGTCGGTGGCGTAGTTCTCGATCAGCGTGCGGCCCACGTTGTCGAGGACCGCGCGCGCGATCCGGCGGCGGTCTGCCATCGACATCCCGGGCCAGACATAGGCGAGGTTGGCGCGGGCGCGGCGCGAATAGCCACTGAGCGGGCCGACGATCCGCCGCACGACCCAGCCCATCGTGGCCACCCGCGCCGGGTGCGGCAGGCGCAAGAGCGTCGCGATCAGCCCGCGCGCGACCCGGTCCACCAGCCAATTGCCAAGGCTGCGGCTCTGCTTGTTCTGGGTGGCCATCTGCGCTGCGCGGTCTCTTTCTGTGGCGGGGCGGATTGGCATGGATCCATAGACAGGGGCGGCGCCAAGCTCAAGCCGCGCGGATGTCTCAGCCCGCCTGCGCGGCAAGCGCGTCGATCTGCGCGCGCATCCCCGCCATCTGGTAGCCGGCATCCTCGCAGGCGCCGATGATCTCCTCGGTGGGCAAGCGGCCGGCCATGGCAAAGGCCCACATCACCGCCGACCGCATGCCCGAGGCGCAATAGGCCACCACCGCCCCCTCGGTCGAGTCGATCGCCTCGGCCTGTTCCTCGACATTGTCCATCGTCATCGCGGCGCCGTTGACCGGGTTGTAGACGAAGCCGAGGCCCGCCGCTTCCGCCGCTTTTTGCAGTGTGGCAGCCTGATGGCTGGGCGGCACCTCGGAATCGGGGCGGTTGCAAATCACCAGACTCACACCGGTGCCGGCCAGCACCGCCATGTCCTCGGCTTCAAGTTGCCCGGCAACGGAATGGGTGTCGGAAAGTGGTCTTGCATCCATGGTCAGCGGCCTTTGTCCTGTTGTCGCGTCGCGGGTATCCTGCCTTGGCCCACCCCCTGTTGAAAAGTGCGAAAACACCGATGCGACGGGCGCGACGCCGGGTCCGGCCGTTGATCTCGGTCAAGGCAGGGCCATCGGGGCGGCTGCTAAGATACCGTGACCGGATCAAGGAGCAGGGAGGCCCGCGATGATCGACATCGAAAAACGCCGCGAAAACATGTTGCGCCGGCTGAAGGCGCTCGACGGCAAGTTGCACGAAATCGAGGAGGAGCTGGAAAGCCACCACAACCCCGATTGGGAGGAGTCGGCGCAGGAACGCGAGGGCGACGAGGTGCTGGAAGGCGTCGGCGTGGCAAGCCAGAAGGAAATCCGCATGATCCAGGCGGCGCTCGAGAGGATGGATGCGGGCGAATACGGGATCTGCGTCACCTGCGGCAACCCGATCTCCGAGGATCGGCTGGACGTTCTGCCCTGCACGCCCTTTTGTCGCAACTGCGCGATGTGATAGTCTGCGACAAGGTCCGGGGGCGGGGCTGCCTGACCGGTTCGGTCGCAATGCCCGGGCGGCCCGCAGCCCACGCCGCATATGCCCCACAGCCAGAGGAGGACCAGAGGATGACAACCGGCAAGACACCCGACACGAACGAGGAGACTCGCAAGGCGCCCGACCCGGCCGCTGCCCGCGATGACGCCGCCCAACAAGACCAGCACTGGCATGATCCCGCCGACGAAAGCGAGGACGAGGAAGACCTGTTCAACGATATTCCTGTGTAGGACCGCTGCGGCGCAAGCGCCTGCCGCGTCCCGGCGATGCTATGGACAGGCCGCGGCGGCGATGCGCGGTCTTTCCCGAGGGTGGAAACGTCACATAGGTCATGCTTTGCCGTCAGCCGTTCAGGAGCCGCGCCACGCGGGGCGCGAAATAGGTCAGCACCCCGTCGCAGCCGGCACGGCGAAAGCTCATCAGGCTTTCCATCATCACGCGGTCGCCGTCGATCCAGCCATTGGCGGCGGCGGCCTCGACCATCGCGTATTCGCCCGACACCTGGTAGGCAAAAGTCGGGGCCCCGAAGGCATCCTTGACCTCGCGGCAGAGGTCGAGATAGGGCAGGCCGGGCTTGACCATCACCATGTCGGCGCCATCGGTCAGGTCACGCTCGACGCAGCGCAGCGCCTCGCGCCGGTTCGCGGGGTCTATCTGGTAGGTTTTCTTGTCGCCTTTCAGCGCGCCCGAGGCGCCCACCGCATCGCGGAACGGCCCGTAAAAGGCACTGGCGAACTTGGCGGCATAGGACATGATCGCCACATTGCCGAACCCCTCTGCCTCCAGCGCGTCGCGGATCGCACCGATCCGCCCGTCCATCATGTCGGACGGCCCAAGGATATCGGCCCCCGCACGCGCCTGCGCCAAGGCCATCTTTACCAGCGCCTCCACGGTTTCGTCGTTCATGATCTCGCCATCGCGGACGATCCCGTCATGACCGTTGGCGTTGTAGGGATCGAGCGCAATGTCCGTCATCACCGCGAGGTCCGGCACCGCGGCCTTGATCTCGGCGATCGCGCGGTTGGCGATGTTGTCCGGGTCCCAGGCGATTTCGCAGGCTTCCGTCTTCAGCGACGGGTCCGTGTAGGGAAAGATGCAGATCGCCGGGATGCCCAGCAGGTGCGCTTCTTTCGCCGCCTTGACGAGGCAGTTGACCGAAAAGCGGTGGACACCGGGCATCGAGGTGACAGGTTCCTCGATCCCGTGACCCTCGCGCACGAAAACCGGCCAGATCAGATCCTCGACCGACACGCGGTTTTCGCGCACCAGCGCCCGCATGCTGGCACTGCGGCGTGCGCGGCGGAACCGGGTCTTGGGGAAGGGGGCCTGGTTGCGGCGCATGGTCTGTCCTCCACTGGGCTGTGTTGCAAAGGGGTTGACATGTTCCCGGCGGTTTCTCAAGGGCTGGAAACCCGTTGGACGTGCGACTAGTGTGCGCCGAAACAGTGAAGTGAGCGGTAGAGCTGCCTTGGATTTTCTCGAACTTGCAACTGAGGTGATCGACTTCAGGTCGTTCTCCAACCTTTGGTACTGGATCGCGCTTGCCGCTTTGTGGTCGACGGCCAGTCACTGGGTCGTCGGCGTGCCTTTCGACATGGTCACGCGGGCGCGGCGCGGGCACGAACGCTCGCTGCACGACATGCGGGTGCTGGCGGAGGTCAACGTGAACCGCATCCTTGCGATGGTCGAGATCTCGGGCACCGCGATGGTGGCACTCGCCACCTTCCTTGCCTCGGGGCTGGCGATCCTTGGCTGGGGCTATGGAATCGAGTTCTGCCAAGCGGTGTTCCTCCTTCTCGCCCCGATGGTGATCGTGGCGCTGCTCAATATCCGCACCGCCCGGCTGTTGCGCGACAGCGGGTTCGAAGATGTCGCGGGGCGCTTGCGGATGCACCGGCTGCTGGTGCAGATCGTCGGCGTGATCGCGATCTTCATGACCGCCATGTGGGGCATGTGGACCAACCTCAACTACGGTGCGCTCAGACTTTAACAGCGCGAGGCAAATCTTTGATGCGACAAGATAATCACGTCCTCATGGGCGGTGTGCCAGAGGGCTTTGACGCGCTGCGCCTGCTGGACGAGATGCGCACCGGCGCGGGCCCCGTGCTGCATGTGGCGCGCGATGACAAGCGGCTGGCGGCGATGGCCACGGCGCTTGCCTTCTTCGATCCGGCGGTCCCGGTGCTGCGATTTCCGGGCTGGGACTGCCTGCCTTTCGACCGGGTCTCGCCACATGCCGATATCTCGGCCGCGCGCATGGCGACGCTTGCAGCGCTCGCGGCCGGGATGACGGGGCACTTCGTTCTGTTGACAACGCTCAACGCCGCCACGCAATATGTGCCGCCGCGCGACCTGCTGCGCAACTCTGCCTTCGTGGCGCGGGTCGGCGGACGGATCGACGAAGAGGTCTTGCGCAATTTCCTCGTTCGCATGGGGTTTTCGCAATCCCCCACGGTGATGGAGCCGGGCGACTACGCGATCCGCGGCGGCATCATCGACGTCTGGCCGCCGGGCGAGGCGGCGCCGGTGCGGCTTGACCTGTTCGGTGACGTTCTGGACGGCGCGCGCCGCTTCGACCCCGTCACGCAGCGCACCACGGACCACCTGACGCGGGTGGAGCTTGCGCCGGTCTCCGAGGTGATCCTCGACGCCCCTTCGATCGCCCGGTTCCGGCAGAATTACCGGGTGGAGTTCGGCACCGGCGGCGGCGAGGATCCGCTTTACGAAGCGGTGAGCGCCGGGCGCAAGCATCAGGGCGTCGAGCACTGGATGCCGTTCTTCCACGAGCGGCTGGAAACCCTGTTCGACTACCTGCCCGGGGCGACGGTCACGCTTGACGACCAGACTGGACCGCAGCGGGTGGCGCGGTGGGAAACCATTACCGATCAATATGATACGCGCAAGACCGCGATGACACAGAAGGGCCGGCTCGATTCCGTTTACAAGCCGTGCCCACCGGAAATGCTCTATCTGGACGAGGTGGCGTGGGACAAGGCCACGGCCGGGCGACGGGTGATCCAGTTCTCGCCGCTGCCGCAGGCCAGCGGGCCGGGCGTGGTGGATGCCGGAGGCCGCATCGGGCGCAGTTTCGCACCGGAACGACAACAGGAAACTATTGGCCTTTTCGAAGCTTTGGCCGGGCATGTTAAAGCAGAACGTGAACACCGCGCAGTGATCATCGCCTCTTGGTCTGACGGCGCGCGGGAACGGCTGAAAGGTCTGCTGGAAGACCAGGACCTGACCGGATTGTCGGAGATCGTCGACGGATCGGGCGATCTGCCGACAGGGTCCGTGAACCTTGCCGTCTGGCCATTGGAACAGGGGTTTACCGGCGCCGGGCTGTCGGTGATCTCCGAACAGGACGTGCTGGGCGACCGGTTGATCCGGCCCAAGCGCAAGACAAAACGGGCAGAGAACTACCTTACCGAGTCGCAAAGCCTCAGCCCCGGCGACCTCATCGTCCATGTCGAGCATGGGGTGGGCCGCTACAACGGGCTGGAAACGGTCACCGCCATGGGCGCCCCGCATGAATGTATCGCGCTGGAATATGCCGGCGGCGATCGTTTGTTCCTGCCCGTTGAAAACATTGAACTTCTCAGCCGCTATGGCCATGAGGAGGGGTTACTCGACAAGCTGGGCGGCGGCGCATGGCAGGCCAAGAAGGCCAAGCTCAAGGAACGCATCCGACAGGTTGCCGACAAGCTGATCCGCATCGCCGCCGAACGCGAGTTGCGCCACGCCCCGGTGGTGGAACCGCCCGGCGACATGTGGGAGGCGTTCTGCGCCCGCTTTCCCTACGAGGAAACCGATGACCAGCTGTCGGCCATTTCCGACGTGATCGAGGATCTCGAACGCGGGCGACCGATGGACCGGCTTGTCGTGGGCGATGTCGGCTTCGGCAAAACCGAGGTCGCAATGCGCGCAGCCTTCACCGTGGCGGCCAGCGGCCAGCAAGTCGCGGTGGTCGCGCCGACCACGCTTCTGGCGCGCCAGCACGCCCAGACATTTGCCGAAAGGTTCAGGGGATTTCCAATCAATGTCAGGCAGTTGTCGCGCTTTGTTCCAGCGAAGCAGGCCGCCGACACGCGCAGGGGACTGACCGATGGGAGCGTCGATATCTGCATCGGCACCCATGCACTTCTGGCCAAGACGATCCGTTTCAACAACCTCGGGCTCGTCGTTGTGGACGAGGAGCAGCGCTTTGGCGTCGGCCACAAGGAGAAGCTCAAGGCCCTGCGCAGCGAGGTGCACGTGCTGACGCTGTCGGCGACGCCGATCCCGCGCACGCTTCAGATGTCGCTGTCAGGGGTGCGCGACCTGTCGATCATCGGCACCCCGCCGGTGGACCGGCTGGCGATCCGCACCTATGTCAGCGAGTTCGACGCAGTGACCATCCGCGAGGCGCTGTTGCGCGAACACTACCGGGGCGGACAAAGCTTCTACGTGGTGCCGCGCATCGAGGATCTGCCGGAGATACAGGAATTCCTGCGCGACCAGGTGCCGGAGGTCAGCTTCGTCACCGCGCATGGCCAGATGGCGGCGGGGGAGCTTGATGACCGCATGAACGCCTTTTACGACGGCAAGTACGATGTGCTGCTGGCCACCACGATCGTGGAATCGGGTATCGATATCCCGACCGCGAACACGATGGTGATCCACCGCGCCGACATGTACGGCCTCGCGCAGCTTTACCAGATCCGGGGCCGGGTGGGGCGCGCCAAGACGCGCGCCTATGCCTACCTGACCACGAAGCCGCGCGTGAAGCTGACGCAAGCCGCCGAGAAGCGCCTGCGCGTGCTGGGCAGCCTCGACAGCCTCGGCGCGGGCTTCACCATCGCCAGCCAGGACCTCGACATTCGCGGCGCCGGCAACGTGGTGGGCGAGGAACAGTCTGGGCACGTGAAGGAAGTGGGCTTCGAGCTTTACCAGTCGATGCTGGAAGAGGCCGTCGCCAAGATCCGCGCCGGTGACATGGAGGGGCTGACCGAGGATGACGGGCAATGGGCGCCGCAGATCAACCTTGGCGTGCCGGTGCTGATCCCGGAGGAATACGTGCCGGATCTCGACGTGCGGTTGGGATTGTATCGGCGGCTATCGCAATTGACCACGAAGGTAGAGCTTGAAGGCTTCGCGGCAGAGCTGATCGACCGGTTCGGCCCACTGCCGAAAGAGGTCAACACGCTGCTTCTGGTGGTGCGCATCAAGGCGATGTGCAAGCGCGCAGGGATTTCGCGGCTTGATGGCGGGCCGAAGGGGGCGACGATCCAGTTTCACAACGACAAGTTCGCCAATCCCGCCGGACTGGTGGAGTTCGTGCAAGACCAGAACGGTCTGGCCAAGGTGCGCGATACCAAGATCGTGGTGCGGCGTGACTGGAAAAAGGACAGCGACAAGATCAAGGGCGCCTTCGCCATCGCCCGCGACCTCGCCGAGAAGGTGCAGGCGGCAGCTTGACGGCGGCGTCTACGCTGATCAGCCGCCCTCGCGGGGCAGGTTCCACGCGATGGTGAAGGCAAGCGCCGCGCCGATCAATACACAGCCCATCAGGGGCAGGGGGGTGCCGTTGAACAATTGCCCGATCCCGGCCCCCAGCAGCGCCCCGCCAAGGGTGGCGAGCGCGCTCATCACGCTGGACGCCATGCCCGCGATATGGCCCATCGGTTCCAGCGCCAGCGCGTTGAGATTGCCGATGGTGAACCCCGTCGCGGCGAAGATCGACGCGGTCCAGAGGTAATAGACCCAGAACGCAACATCGCCGGCAACCAACGCCGGCGCCAGAAGCGTCAGGCCGAACAATGTTGACGCGATCTGCACCCCGAGCGCGTTGCGGATCAGCGGCCGCATCCCCAGCTTCATCACCAATGCCGCATTGATCAGCGGCGGCCAGGCCGACATCAAGGCGATCCCCGCGAACCAGTAGTGAAAACTGTCACCGCGCCCGAAAGTCACGTCGAAGATCTGCTGGACCGAACTGATCGTGCCGAACAGCACACCGAAGATCAGCACCTGTATCGCCATCGACATCATCACCTGCCGATGGTGCAGCACCTCGATCAGCGCGTTGCGCAGCGGCGCCAGCTGCAACGGGCGGCGCGCCGGTTCGGGCAGGGTCTCGGGCTGACGCAGGCTGAGCCAGCCGACCGACACGGCGGAAAACAGCACGAAGACGAGGAAGATCGCCCGCCATCCCGCCAACGTGATGATGCCCGCACCGATCAACGGCGCAACGGCGGGAAACACCATGAAGACCAGCATCGCGAAGGAAATGATCTGCGCCATCTGGCGGCCGGCATAAAGGTCGCGCACCATCGCCATCGACACCACGCGCGGCCCCGCCGCGCCAAGCCCCTGTAGCACCCGCGCCGCAAGCAGCAGTTCCAGCGAGCTTGCGACATAGGCCAGCACCGCGCCGGACACGTACAGACCGGCGCCCAGAAAGATGATCCGGCGCCGCCCGAAGGCATCCGAAAGCGGCCCGGCCACCAGCGTCCCGGCGCCCATCCCGAACACGAAGGAGGTCAGGACAAGCTGCGCGTGGTTGGCGTTGTCCAGTCCGAGGTCGCGCGCGATCTCGGGCAGGGCGGGCAGCATCGCGTCGATGGAAAAGGCGATGGTGGCGAACATGACGCCCATCAGGGCGATGAATTCGGGCTTCGACAGGCGTCGGTGGGGCGGGGTCATGGGCGGCTCGGCAAGGGCAAGAGGAACGGGGTGCGGGCACGATAGCCGGCGGTCGCCTCGGGGTGGCGCGCGGTGATCGCCCGGTCCTCGACCCGCGCGCCGAAGATCAGCATGATCGAGGCGGCAAGCCCGATCGCAAGGCTTTCCCCCGACCCGATCAACAGCGCCAGCCCCGCGATGCTGCCGATCTGGCCAAGGTATTGCGGATGCCGGCAGAGCGCATAAGGCCCGTGCGTCACCACCCCCACATCCCAGCCGCTGGTGCCCTTCAGGCCAAGCGCCGCGCTGGCCCAGCCGTGCAGCAGCCCGCCCGCGACGACCAGCGGCAGGCCGGAGCCGAAGCGCAGCGCGGCGGGCAGGGTGGGCGGTTGGCCCCATGTCTGGACCAGCCCGACATAGATCAGCGTGGTCAGCCCCCAGGCCCAGGCGGCGCTGCCCAGATTGCCCTGCTCGGGCGGCCATGGCCCACCCCCGGGCTGTCGGTCGGCGCGCACAAGGATCAGCGCCCAAAGCGCCGTCGCCCCCAGCCCGAGAAGGAGACCGACACTCATTCGGCGCCTTTCAGAAGGCCCTGAACCTCGTCGATCACCTGCGCCCAAAGCTCCGGCGGCTGCGCCCCGGTCAGCACGTGCTGGGACGCGATGATGAAGGTGGGCACGCCGGTGACCCCGCGCTCGCGCGCATTTGCGTCGCGGGCGCGAATATCCTCTGCATCGGCGTCGCCCTTGAGAAGCTCGGCCATCATCGCGGCGTCAAGGGCGCATTCCCCGGCGATCCCGGCCAGCGTGGCCGGATCGCCGATATCGCGTCCATCGACGAAATAGGCCTTGAACAACGCCGAGACGACGGCCGTCTGGCGCGCCTCGATCCCGGCCCAATGGATCAGCCGATGCGCATCGAGCGTGTTCGGCGTGCGCGCGACCGACTCGAAATTGATTTCAAGCCCGGCCTTTTCGGCATGCTCCATCACCGGCGCGTAAGCCTTGACCGCGCCCTCCTTGCCGCCGAACTTCGCCTCGAGGTAGGCGCGCCTGTCCATGCCCTCTGCCGGCATCTCCGGGTTCAGTTGGAACGGGTGCCATTCGATCACGAAGGGCATGTCGCCCGCCGCCGCAAGCGCCCGGTCGAGGTAGGACTTGCCGATATAGCACCACGGGCAGATCGGGTCAGAAAGGATGTCGAGCTTGATCAAGGGGTCTCCTTCAGCGCCTTGGCCAGCGCCCGTCGGTTCAGTTTGCCATTCGCCCCACGCGGCAGCGCGTCAAGCCGTTGATATCGCCTTGGCTGCTTGTAGCGCGCAAGGCAGGTTTCGGCGTGGCGGCGCAGGGCATCCTCGTCCGCGTCGCTGCAATGAGCAAGGCAGATGATATGCACGCCGTCGCGGATTTCCACCGAGACGGCGGCACAATCGCCCAGAAGCGACGCGAAAGCCGCCTCTATTTCCAGCGGCGAAACGCGAAAACCGCCCGCGTTCAGCATGTCGTCGGCGCGCCCGTGATAAACAAGCGCACCATCGGGACGTGCATGCACCATGTCGCCTGTCACGAACCAGTCGCTGGACAGCGGCAGGTCGACCCCGTCCTGGGCTAGATAGCCCAGCATCAGGCCCGGATCGCCGCGATGCACGGCCAGCGTGCCGGTTTCGCCCGGCGCGACCGGGGCGCCCTCTGCGTCCAGTATCGCGATGCGCCGACCGGGTTGGGCAAACCCCAGCGT
Source organism: Nioella halotolerans (assembly GCA_003428585.1). Lineage (GTDB taxonomy): Bacteria > Pseudomonadota > Alphaproteobacteria > Rhodobacterales > Rhodobacteraceae > Nioella > Nioella halotolerans. The sequence goes on along the minus strand of QVQC01000026.1, from coordinate 33,530 downwards.
GCCCTGCGGCGCGGGCCGGTCCGGGCTGCCCGAGATGAAGGTGGAGCATTCCGACATGCCCAACGCCTCGTGGATCGTGGTGCCCGTCGCCGCCTGCCAATCCTCGCGCACCGGATCCGGCAGCTTTTCCCCGGCGCTCAGCCCGTGGCGCAGTTTCGGCAACTGCGGCAGGCCGGCGCGCAGCATCTGGCGGTAGACGCCGGGGGCAGCCGCAAAGATCGTGGCGTCATGACGTCGCAGAAGCAGGGGCAGGGCGGTCGCATCGCTGCCCACTGCCGGGATCAGCGCCGTGGCGCCGACGCTCCACGGGTCAAGGAGCCCGGTGCCCAGCGTGAAGGTCCAGTTGAAGGCGCCGGCATGCAGCAACCGGTCGCTCTCGCGCAGGCCATACCAGCCGTCATGCATCATCCTCCGTGCAAGGATCGCGCGATGCGCATGGGCCACCAGGCGCGGCCGCCCCGACGTGCCGGATGTGGTGACGATATAGGCCAGATCCTCGGGCGAGCCCATGCGCCAGTCGGCCGGTTCACGGGCGGTGAGGGCGCCGAGATCCGTGACAACCGGGCAGGGCAGCGGATCGGGCAGCGCGATACCGTCCTGCGCAAGGATCAGGCGCGGCGCGATCTCGCCGGCCAGCCGGGAAACCTCCGGCACCGTCAATTGCGCGGAGGTCGGCACCGGGACCAGCCCGACAGCGATCGCCGCCAGAAACGCGACGGGGAAATCGGCCGTATTGCCCAGCCGCAACAGCACCCGGTCGCCCGGCGCCAGCCCCTCGGCCAGAAGCCCCGCGGCCATGCGCAACACGCGGTCCTCAAGCGCCGCGAAGCTCCAGCGCTGCGCCTTCACGGGCGACAGCACGGCCAGCGCGATCTTGTCAGGGGCCTGTGCGGCCTTGGCCATCACGTGGGCGGCAAGGTTGAAGCGGTCGGGCAAGGGGGTGGACATGGGCCAAGGGGGTATGGTGCGGGCGTCGCGCTTGCAAGCCCCCGGTCTGCCCGCTACATGCCTCATGATGGAATTTTCCGACGAACCCAGCCTGATCCGTCTTGCCCGCGAAAGCGGCGAGCAGGATCGCCCGAAACCGGTCGATCTGGCACGGCGCGTGCGCGAACTGCGCAAGGCGCGCGACTGGACGCTGGAACAGGCGGCGCAAAAGGCCGGGCTGGCCCGCTCGACCCTGTCGAAGATCGAGAACGGGCAAATGTCGCCCACCTATGATGCGCTCAAGAAACTGGCCAAGGGGCTGGATATCTCCGTGCCGCAGCTTTTCATGCCGACCGCGAACCCGAAGGTGAACGGACGCCTGACGTTGACCAAGACGGGCGACGGCGCACCGCACCCGACCACCACATACGAACACGAAATGCTGGCCGCGCAACTGACGCAGAAGGCGATGCTGCCGTATCGCACCCGGATCCGCGCCCGGGCCTTCGAGGAGTTTGACGGCTGGGTGCGCCACGAAGGCGAGGAATTCCTGTACGTTCTGACCGGAGAGATCCGCCTGATCACGGAATTCTATGCGCCGGTCGACATGCGCCGCGGCGACAGCGCCTACTATGATGCCACGATGGGGCACAACGTGATCTCGACCAGTGCCGAGGATGCGATGATCCTCTGGGTGACAAGCCTGTGCTGAGCGGTTTGACGTGGGACATCTGCCATCCGGGACCAAGTTAAATATCCTGTAATCATGATTATGTTAAATTAATTTGGTCTTGCACGTATGCCACCCTCGAACACCTTTGATCTTGCGGCGGTCTTTTCTCTTTCCGGCACAACGGCTTGCACGCCGAAAATGATGCCGCCATTCACGCATACGTTAGAATACAACGATCCTCTCGACTTGGCCGGCCTCGTCTCGCTATAAAAACTGTATTCAAATGTAGTGTTATGAGGGCCGTAGATGATGACACACTGTTCCGCGAAAGCTTTGTCACGTGCGACACCCCGAGCTGTTGGACCACGCGTCGCTTTCGAAGGTGATGCATGAAACGCCTGCAGCCCTACTTGGCGGCCCGCTCGGTCGAGGAAGTGTGGGAATACCATAAGGCCCATATGGCCGGCTACGGGTTCGATCGGATGCTCTATGCGTATACCTGCTTTCAGGCCAGTTACCGGTTCAGCGATCCTGACGACGCGCTGATCCTGACCAACCACCATCCCGACTATATCGACGCCTATATCGGCAACGGCCTGTTCCGCGACGCCCCGATGACCAATTGGGTCGCGCAGAATACCGGCGCGATCAGCTGGCGCCACATCAACGCGCAACCGGCCCGTTCGCGGGGCGAAACCGCGGTGCGCGCGCTCAACCGGCGGTTCAACGTGTCGGCGGGCTACACGATTTCCTTCCCGATCGCCATCAAGCACGCCGTCGCCGGGATCGGGCTCGTGGCGCGGCCGGGGCTGACGCAGGACGATGTCGATGCGATCTGGCGCGATCAGGGCGATATCATCGAGATCATCAACCATGTCGCTCACCTCGCGATCACGCGATTGCCCGCGACCGGTCAGTGCCGCCTGCTGACACGGCGCCAGAGCGAGGTGCTGGAACTCGTGGCGGATGGGAAATCGGTGCAGGACATCGCCCTCTTGCTGGGGCGCAAACCGGCGACTGTGGACAAGCACCTGCGTGGCGCGCGCGAGTCGCTGCGCGTGGAAACCACCGCGCAGGCGGTGCGCAAAGCGTCCGTGTTGAACCAGATTTTCATCATTGATCCGGGAAACCTGCCTGCGCGGAAGGCACAAGAAGATGCCGCGCAAGATTCTGTCCCAAGGTAGGGTTTTCCTGACTTTTCTAATGCTTGACGACGCGTCACATTGCACGCGTTCCGTGAGTGATGGCTAAGATTTGCTTGGTCAGGAGCATCGGACCGTCGGGACCAATTATCGGCCCGGCGGTCCATTCTCACCCCGGTCATTCATTGTCCCTACCCAGATGGCCGGGGGGCGCGCATGACAGACGGTCTGTCCCGTGACCGGATCGAGTCGCGCCTGACAGGAAAAGCGGTGCCACCCATTGTCCCGGGCGGCACCGCTTTTTACTTTTTGCCTTTCGAAAGAAGCGGCAGGGGCCCCTCCCAAGACCCCTGCCCTTGCCCCGGCCTCAGCCTTGGGCGGCCTTCGCAACCTCGGCTGCGAAGTCTTCTTCCTTCTTCTCGATGCCTTCGCCGACCTCGAGCCGGATGAACCCGGTCACGCTGGCGCCGGCCTCTTTCGCGGCGTCGCCGACCGTCAGGTCGGGGTTGACAACGAAAGCTTGGTTCAGGAGCGTCGATTCGGCCACGAACTTCTTCATGCGGCCTTCGATCATCTTCTCGATCACCTGTTCCGGCTTGCCGGATTCGCGGGCGATGTCGATCTGGATCTGGCGCTCCTTCTCGACCACGGCCGGGTCCATGTCGGCCTCGTCCAGCGCGGCGGGGTTGACGGCGGCGATATGCATCGCGACCTGCTTGGCAAGCGACTCGTCACCGCCCGAAAGCGCGACCAGAACGCCGATCTTGCCCATGCCCGGCGCCGCGGAATTGTGCACGTAGCTGACCACGGTCTCGCCTTCGATCTTCGCCATCCGCCGCAGCGTCATGTTCTCGCCAATCGTGGCGATCTTGTCGGTCAGCGTGTCGGCAACGGACTTGCCACCGATCTCGGCCGCCGCAAGCGCATCGACGTCCGAAACGCCAAGCGCGGCCGTCGCGATATCGCCGACCATGGCCTGGAATTCCGCGTTCTTGCCGACGAAATCGGTTTCCGAGTTCACCTCGACGGCGACGCCCGTGCCGCCCTCGACCGCGACGGCGACAAGCCCTTCGGCGGCGACACGGCCCGATTTCTTGGCGGCCTTGGCAAGGCCCTTGGTGCGCAGCCAGTCAACGGCGGCATCCATGTCGCCTTCGGTTTCGACCAGTGCCTTCTTGGCGTCCATCATGCCTGCGCCGGTGGATTCGCGCAGTTCTTTGACCATTGCGGCGGTGATTGCCATGGGTCTGCTCCTTTAAAACGAAAACGGTCCGGACCGGCCCGTAGCCGGTCCATGTGTCGATTGCGTGACGGCTGGTCAGCCCTCGGCGGGGGCGGTTTCGCCACTCTCCGCGTCGGCAAGGGCTTCTTCCACGTTGCCCTCTTCCAGCGCGCCCAGATCGACGCCCGCGGTTTCCATCTGCGCGGTCATGCCGTCCAGCGCGGCGCGGCTGACCAGATCGCAATACAGGCTGATCGCGCGGGCCGCGTCGTCGTTGCCGGGGATGATGTAATCCACGCCGTCGGGCGAACAGTTCGTGTCGACCACGGCCACCACCGGGATGCCCAGCTTCTTGGCTTCGAGGATGGCCAGATCCTCTTTCTTGACGTCGATGACGAAGATCAGGTCGGGCAGGCCACCCATCTCGCGGATCCCGCCGAGCGAGGCCTGAAGCTTGGTCTGGTCCCGCTCCATGCCGAGGCGTTCACGCTTGGTCAGGCCTTCCAACCCGCCTTCCATCGCCTCGTCGATCTGCTTGAGTCGACCGATGGAATTCGAAACGGTCTTCCAGTTGGTCAGCGTGCCGCCCAGCCAGCGGTGGTTCATGTAGAACTGCGCGCACCGCTCGGCCGCTTCGGCGATCGGCTTCTGCGCCTGCCGCTTGGTGCCGACGAACAGGATGCTGCCGCCCTTTGCGACGGTCTCGCGCACGACCTGCAACGCCTGGTCGAGCATCGGGACGGTCTGCGTCAGGTCCATGATGTGGATGCCGTTGCGCTCGCCGTAAATATACGGCGCCATGCGCGGGTTCCAGCGTTGCGTCTGGTGGCCGAAGTGAACGCCAGCTTCCAAGAGCTGACGCATGGAGAAATCGGGAAGCGCCATTGAGAGTTCCTTTCCGGTTTGCGCCTGGGCGAAGGTTCAGGGTGCGCGGGCTTCCGCCAACGCCCCAACCGGTGGACCTTGCGAGGATGTCTCCCCCGAAGGCCCGCCTTCGCCTGTGAAGTGATCGCGCGTTTAAGGCAGCTTTTCGGGGATGGCAACCCCCCTGACACCGTGAAATCGCCCGGGGCCCGGCCGCATGCCGTGCCGGTGACCTGCCCCGGGACGCGCCTGTCATGTGCACGCATGCTGTACGGGGGGTGTACGGATGGTGCACGCATGGCGCCGGCGGATTCTGGTGCCTCTGGACGCGGGCGGGCAGAATCCTTATATCTTTGCTCAACTACCCAGTCAGCCAGCCGAAAGGCACATGATGCAAGAGCAGTTAGAAGGCGCCCCCCTGATCAAGCCGTCAAGCACCGACCACCCGCTTTACGATGCGGTGATCGACGCCTGCCGGACGGTTTATGACCCTGAAATCCCGGTGAATATCTATGACCTCGGTCTTGTCTACACGGTCGAGATCAGCCCTGAGAACGAGGTTGACGTCACCATGACCCTGACCGCGCCGGGCTGCCCGGTGGCGGGCGAGATGCCGGGTTGGCTTGCCGACGCGATCCTCCCGGTGGCCGGGGTGAAGACCGTCAATGTCGAGATTACGTGGGATCCCCCGTGGGGCATGGAAATGATGTCCGACGAGGCCCGGTTGGAACTGGGATTCATGTAATATGTCAACGGTTTGCAAGGTGCGGGATTGATACGGGAGCGGCGCTGTCTTATGTCCCTGCCAGCGACTTGAAAGGATTTCTCCATGTTCGGCATCCCCGGAAAACAGGCTGTCACCCTGACCGACGCCGCCACGAGCCAGATCGCCCGTCTGATGACCGAGGGCGGCTCTCAGGGCTTGCGCATCGGCGTCAAGAAAGGCGGCTGCGCGGGCATGGAATATACCATGGATTACGTGGCCGAGATCGACCCAAATGACGAGGTCGTGGAACAGGACGGCGCCCGCGTCATGATCGCGCCGATGGCGCAGATGTTCCTTTTCGGGACCGAGATCGACTACGAGGTCGGGCTGCTTGAATCCGGCTTCCGCTTTCGCAACCCCAATGTCGCGGATGCCTGCGGCTGCGGCGAGTCGATCAAGTTCAAGGATGTCGACGAATTGCAGGCCGAACAGGCTGCGCAATCGGGCAACTGAACCGGGCCTCCGGTCGGCAGGCCGGCCCTTTCCAGCTTGCCAGTTTCGCGCTACCCCTTTTCCATGCAACACCAAAAGGGATGTGACATGGTCCGCAAGCTTGCCGCAGGCAACTGGAAGATGAACGGCACCGCCGAGAACCTCGGCGAGGTTGACGCGCTGAAAGCCGCCCTGCCCCGACCCGAGGTCGACGTGCTGATTTGCCCGCCCACGACGCTGCTCTCACGCGTCGCGGAAAGGCTGGACGGCAGCGGCATCGGGACCGGCGGGCAGGATTGCCATAGCGTCAGGGCTGGCGCCCATACCGGCGACATCTCCGCGCCGATGCTGGCCGATGCGGGGGCCAGCCATGTCATTCTTGGCCATTCCGAACGGCGCAACGACCACGGCGAAACCGACGCGGATGTGCGCGACAAGGCGAAGGGTGCGATTGCTGCAGACCTCACCCCGATCATCTGCGTCGGCGAGACGCTGGCCGAACGCGAGGCCGCCAACACGCTGGCCATCATCGGTGGCCAGCTTGCCGGCTCGATCCCCGACATCGTCACCGGCGACCGGTTGGTCATCGCCTATGAACCGGTCTGGGCCATTGGCACCGGCAAGGTGCCGGATACCGACCAGATCGGCGAGGTGCATGATTTCATCCGCGCCAAGCTGGAACAGCGTTTCGGCGTCGGCGTGGGCCGCGCGGTGCCAATCCTCTACGGCGGCTCGGTGAAGGCAGGCAACGCGGCGGAAATCTTCGCGGTCAGCAACGTGGGCGGCGCGCTTGTTGGCGGCGCGTCGCTGAAAGCGGCGGATTTCGCCCCCATCGTGGCGGCGCTTCAGGGCGCCTGACGCGGCGTGACGCGCAGACGGATACCATCCTTGGCGCGCACCGTCAGGAACGCGACCGGCACCGGATCCTGGCCGTCTATCCGCTCGAACCGGAAGCGCCGCAGAAGCATCGACAGCAAGAGCGGCCCCTCCACCATGGCAAACCCCGCCCCGGTGCAGACCCGCGGCCCGGCTGAGAACGGCATGTAGGCCTCGCGCAGGCATTTTCGTCCGTTCTCCGTCTGCCAGCGGGCCGGGTCGAAGCCGTCGGGATTGTCCCAGAGCCGTTCGTGCCGGTGCAGGTGCCAGGGGGACACCACGATCTGGGCGCCCTTGGGCACGTCGCGGTCGCGGAAGCGTTCGGGGCAGGCCGCTTGGCGCACCATCATCGGCACCGGCGGGTAAAGGCGCAGTGCCTCGCGGAACACGTCACGGCTTAACTTCAACTTGGAAACAGTTGAAAATTCTGGATTTTCCAGAGCCTGTGCCTCCGCGGCCAAACGCTCCTGCCAGTCGGGATAAAGCGCCATCAGGTAGAGCGTCCAGGCCAGTGCCGAGGCGCTTGTCTCGTGGCCCGCAAGAAAGAAGATCGCCACCTGATCGACCATTTCGGCCGTACTGAAAGTCTCCCCCGTTTGCGGGTCGGGCGTCGTCATGATCTTGGTGGCCAGATCATCTGGCGCGGTGCCGGCCTCGATCTCGGCCATCCGCTGCGTCGTCAGCCGCGTGATCAGCCCCCGGATCGCCTTCGCCGTTGCCTTGGTCTTGCGCCGGTGCCCGCGCGGCAGGAGGCGCGGCAGCGGCAGGAAGGCGGCGAGGTTCAGGATCGGCTGCGTGCGCTGGTAGTCACGGAACTGGGTGAAGACCTGCGACGCGATATCGTTCTCGATGGGGATGGAAAAGAGGGTGCGAAAGATCACGTCGGCGGCGGCGTGGCTCATCTGTTCCTCGACCTCGACCTCGCCGGGCTGGATGCGCGCGCAGGCCGCCTTGCCCGCGTCCCACATCGCCGGGAAGGTGTCGCGCAGGCGCCCGCCTTCGAAGGCCGGGTCGATGATGCGCCGCTGCCGCTTCCACGTCTCGCCATTGGTCAGGAAGACGGACTCGCCCAGCAGGGGCCGCAACCCCTCGCCGATGCGGTCGGATTTGGGGAAATCGTCGGGTCGCTCCTTCAGCACGCGGGTCAGCAGGTCTGGCTGGTTGATGAGGAAACTGCGGAAGAACGGTGTGCGGAACTCTGCCATCCACGCCCTGTAAAGCCGCGCGGGCTGGGCCGACAGGATGTCGCGCCGGAACAGCCGCAGGTAGCGCCAGAGCGACACGCGATCGGCACGGGGTTCGGGTTTCGGCGGAATCATGCGGTGCCCCTGTAGCGGTTGACGGGCCGGGCGATCCGCCCGGGCGAGGGCGCGCGCCCCGCGAACCGGCTGGCGAGCGTCAGCGGCCCGGCGGTGATCTGGAAGTAATCGTAGTCCCCCGGCCGGTCGAAGGCGCCGAGGTATTGGAAATGCGTCTCGAAAAGGTTCCAGCGCAGCGCCTTTCGCCGCGCCGGTGACAGCGTCTTCGTGAAGGCGGCCGAGATCACCAGCGGCCAGCGCTGATCCGCGGGCGCAACGCCCGAGACGGCCACGGGATCGCAGAGCGCGAAGGAACAGCCATCACCGGGCGCGCTCACATCGACCCACGTAATGGACTCCTGCGTCGACAGGAAGGCGAGATCGGCGCGCAGCCGTGTCGCCTGTGGCAGGAAGCTGACCATCGGCACGACGTGGCCAAGCGTCAGCAGCGCCAGATCGGGGCCGTCCTTGGGCACCCGCCCGGACCGGATGAGATCGGCCAGCAGCGACACTGCCATGTAGGCGCCGGAGGAATGGCCCACGACCAGCACCTCGTCCAGATCGTCGGTCAGCGCCTCGGCGATCCGGTCCGCGAAGTCGCGCATCCGCGCCTCCTGCGCCGGCGGGTAGGCGCCGCCATGTCCGGCCGAGAAGGCATAGTCGTGCATCAGGTACCAGCCGAGCCACGGGTCGCGCCGCTTGAACCATGTCAGGATCAACCACGCGACGATCCCGCCCGGCAGCACCATGGCCCAGCTCAGCCACGCGGGCGCCCCGAGGCCCTCAGCCCCCGCCGCGAGCCCCCCGGCCGCGAGGCCCCCCGCGCCAAGCGCCAGCCCCAACTGCGCCAGAAGCAGCGCGACCGGGTAAAGCGCCGCGATGACCGGCCCCTTGCGCAGCCGCATCAGCCGGAAAAGCGCGCCGGACCCGATATAGGCCCACGCCGTGTGAAGAAGCTGACGGTAGGTCGCGGCGATGCCGTGGGCCATGCTGTCCTTGACGATATCGGCCCAGACCAGCACCTCGATATCGGCCTCGGTGATGCGGCCGCCGGTCCGCGTCGCCACCGACCAGCCATAGGCACCCCGGATGCGCTGCGGGCCGATCGTCAGTTCATAGCCGGAGATCGCTGCCTGCTCCGCCCCGCCGCGGCGGTACCGCTCGCGGTACTTGCGCGCCGGAACGGGATCGAAACCGGGAATGTAGACCACCCGGCGCTGCCGCACCTCTTGCCTGATCGCCTCTGCCATGCGCCTGCTTTCTTGCTCTTGGCGCGAGCATAGAGGCGAATTCTGGCAAGGCTAGGGCAGGATCAGCCCAACGCGCCAAGCGCCGGGAAAGTTTCCAACAGCCAGAAGGACAGCGTGGTAAAGGCCCCGGTCACCAGCATCAGGCCAACCGCCACCAGCAGTAGGCCCATGATCCGCTCGATCAGGCGCATGTGGCGCTTCATCCGTGCCATCAGCCCGGTCGCCCTTTCGATGAACATCGCCGCCAGCAGGAAAGGCACCCCGAGCCCGATGGCATAGACCGCCAGCAGCGTGGTGCCGCGCGCGACGGAGCTTTCCACCGCCGCGATGCCGAGGATGGCGCCCAGCTGCGGGCCGATACAGGGCGTCCAGCCGAAGGCGAAGGCCAGCCCCAGCACATAGGCGCCAAGCGCGGACCCGCCGCGGTTGCCGGCATCGAGCCGCGCCTCGCGGTCAAGGAACCCGATGCGAAACACCCCGAGGAAATGCAGCCCGAAAACGATCACCACCGCGCCCGCGATCTTCGCCAGAAGGTCTTGGTTCTGCAGGAAGAACTGCCCGAAAATCGATGCGGTGAAGCCCAAGAAGATGAACACCGTCGACAGGCCCAGCACGAAGAAGGCCGCCGTCAGCACCGCCTTGCGCCGCCCGGCGCCGGCCTGCATCTCGTTCATCGTTATGCCGCCCATATAGGCAAGGTAGGGTGGCACGATCGGCAGGACGCAGGGGCTGAGGAAACTCAACACCCCGGCGGTCAGCGCCACCAGCATCGCGGGCAGAAGCGCCGCGTCGAAAAGGTCTATCCCGAACATGCCCTCTACCTGACGCCTTTGCGCGCGATTGACCAGACCACATGACGTCACAATCCCGTGGACAAGTGCCGCAGGGCCGGGCTAGCTGCCGCCATGACCCCGGATCACGATATCGACGCGCGCGGCCTGCTCTGCCCCCTGCCCGTCCTGCGCCTGCGCAAGCGGCTCCTGTCGGCAACTCCCGGCGAGACGATTCGCATCCGCACCGACGATCCCGTCGCACGCATCGACATTCCGCATTTCTGCACGGAACAGGGCGCCATGCTCATCGAGACGGAAATCCACGACGATGCCGTCATCTTCTGGCTGCGCGTGCCCTGATTTCCTTTTTCTGAAAACCTGCTCCGGAAAAGACCTCGACGCGGACGTGCGATACCGCCGTCCGCGTTGCATTTGCCTGAGCAGATGCCTCAGCGGAAAAGCCGCACGGAAGCGCCTTCGCCGCGTTGGCAGGCCCTATTCCGCTGCCGTCGCCAGAGGCGTTCCCCCGGCGCGGAACGCCCGCAAAAGCTCGTCCCGTCGCTTGGCCGCCGCCTCGGCATTGGCCTGCTTGACCGGGCCGAACCCACGGACCTGACGCGGCAAGGAAGCGATTTCCACGGCGATATCATGTGTTTGCGGCGTGACCTTCGACAGAACCTCCGTCATGTCGTCCTCGTATTGGCGGATCAACCCGCGTTCCATGCGCCGCTCGGCGGAATACCCGAAAACGTCGAGTGGTGTGCCCCTGAGCCAGCGAAGCCGTGCCAGAAGCGCATAGACCGTGCCGACCCATGCCCCGAAAGCCCGCTTTTTCGGACGACCGGCATTGTCCTTGCCCGGCAAGAGCGGCGGGGCGAGGTGGTAGGTGAGTTTCAGGTCCCCCTCGAACACCTCGCGCGCCTTGGCCTCTGTCTCCAGATGCAGCCGTGCGACCTCGAATTCATCCTTGTAGGCCAGAAGTTTGTGATAGCCGAGCGCCACCGCCTCGCGCAGCGCCGCGTCCTCGATACCATCCACCAGCTTGCGGTAGCGTTTCGCCAGTCGCTTGCCCTGATAGTCGACAAGGTGGCGTTCGCGAAACGCGATGCGGTCCTCCAGCGATCGGGGCATCTGGCTGACCTCTTGACCCACCCGGGCGGCCTCCTCGGCGTTCAGAACCGCCCAGCGACCCAGATCGAAGGCCTGCCTGTTGCGGTCCACCGCCGCGCCGTTCAACTCGATGGCGCCCATGATCGCCTCATGGCTGAGCGGTAGCAGCCCGTTCTGCCATGCGGCCCCCAGCACCATCATGTTGGAATAGATCGAGTCGCCCATCAGCTTCGCGGCAAGGTCCGTCGCGTCGAAAAGCGCCAACCCGTCTTTAAGTCTTGCCTGAAGAGACATCTCCAGATCGCTGACGGGAATACGAAATTCCGTATCGCGGGTGAAGTCGCCGGTGATAATCTCGTGCCGGTTGACCACCGCCCTGGTGCGCCCCGTCGCCATCAGGCCCAGCGTCTTCGCGCCGGCCGACACCACCAGATCGCCGCCGATCACCGCGTCGGCCTCGCCCACCGCGACGCGGATCGCGCTGATATCCTCGGGCGTTTCGGCCAGCCGCAGGTGGATCATCACCGCGCCGCCTTTCTGCGCCAGCCCCGCCATCTCGATCATGCCCGCGCCCTTGCCGTCCAGTTGCGCGGCCTGCGCCAATACCGCGCCCACGGTCACCACGCCGGTGCCGCCGACACCGGTGATCACCACGTTATGCGTGCCGTCGATCGCGGGCAGCTCGGGGTCGGGCAGGTGGCCGATATCGACGCTGGCCGAAGCCTCCTTGCGGATCTGGCCGCCCTCCACCGTCACGAAGCTGGGGCAGAAGCCCTGAAGGCAGGAAAAATCCTTGTTGCAGGTCGACTGGTCGATGGCCCGCTTGCGGCCAAGCTCGGTTTCCACCGGCACGATGGCGACGCAGTTCGACTGCACCCCGCAATCGCCGCAGCCCTCGCAGACATCGGTGTTGATGAAGACGCGGCGATCGGGATCGGGGAAGGTGCCGCGCTTGCGGCGGCGGCGCTTTTCCGCCGCGCAGGTCTGCACGTAGATGATCGCCGAGACGCCCTCGATGTCCTGAAAGCGATCCTGCACCGCCATCAGGTCGTCGCGCGGGTGGCGTTCCACGTCGCGCGGAAAGGCAGAGAAATCAATCTCTTCCTTCGGGTCGTAGATCAGCGCGATATGCTTGACCCCCATCGCCCGGACTTCATGCGCGATGCGCGCCGGGTCAAGGTCGCCCTCGTTGTGCTGGCCGCCGGTCATGGCGACGGCATCGTTGAACAGGATCTTGTAGGTGATGTTGGTGCCGGCGGCCAATGCCGCGCGGATCGCGAGAATACCGGAATGGTTGTAGGTGCCCTCGCCGAGATTCTGGAAGATGTGCGTGCGGGTGGAAAACGGCGCCTCGCCGACCCAGTTCACGCCTTCCGCGCCCATATGGGTGAAGGCCTCGGTCTCGCGGTCCATCCAGCGCGCCATGAAGTGGCAGCCGATCCCGGCGCCACCGCGCGCGCCCTCGGGCACCTTGGTGGAGGTATTGTGCGGGCAGCCGGCGCAGAACCACGGCAGCCGGGTGGCCAGTTCCGGCGCGTTGTCGGCGCGCAGCGCCTCGCTGATCCGGTCGATCCCGGCGCGGATCCGGTCGGTGCCGCGGCCTTCCTGGATCAGGATATTGCCCAGTTTCAGCGCGATATCGTTGGGATCGAGCGCGTAATGCGTTGGAAACAGGATCTCGCCCTGCCCGTCCTTGTAGCCGTAGACGCGGCGCCCGCGGCGATCGTCGAAGATCGTTTCCTTGACCTGCACCTCGATCAGCTTGCGCTTTTCCTCGATGACGACGATCAGTTCCAGCCCCTCGGCCCAGTCGTGGAACCCCGCCATGTCCAGCGGCCAGGTCTGGCCGATCTTGTAGGTGGTGATGCCGAGGCGCTCCGCCTCTTCGTCGCCGATGCCGAGCAGTTCCATCGCGTGCACGAGGTCAAGCCAGTTCTTGCCCGCCGCGACAAAGCCGATCTTGGCGCCGGGCTTGCCCAATACGCGTTTGTCGATGCCGTTGGCACGCGCGAAGGCCTCTGCGGCGAACCGCTTGTGGCCAAGCAGACGCTCCTCCTGCGCGATCCAGTGATCGCCGAGCCGGATGTTCAGCCCCCCGGGCGGCATGGCGAAATCGGGCGTGACGAAGGCCATCCGGTCGGGACGGCCATCGACGACTGAGGTCGCCTCCACCGTGTCCTTCATCGTCTTCAGGCCCACCCAGACCCCGGCATAGCGGCTGAGCGCGAAGCCGTAGACCCCGTAATCGAGGATTTCCTGCACGCCCGCCGGGCTGAGCACCGGCATGTGCACATCGACCATGGCCCAGTCGGACTGGTGGCAGGTGGTGGAGCTTTCGCCGGTATGGTCGTCGCCCATGGCCATGATCACCCCGCCATGCGGCGCGGTGCCGGCCATGTTGGCGTGGCGCATCACGTCGCCCGACCGATCCACCCCCGGCCCCTTGCCATACCAAAGGCCGAAGACGCCGTCGTAACGTCCCTCGCCGCGCAGTTCGGCCTGCTGCGACCCCCAAAGCGCGGTCGCGGCCAGGTCCTCGTTCAGCCCGGTCTCGAACCGGATGTCGGCCGCGTCCAGAAGCTTGCGCGCGCGGCCCATCTGCAGATCCACCGCGCCAAGCGGCGAGCCGCGGTAACCGGTCACATATCCTGCCGTATCCAGCCCCGCCTGCCGGTCGCGCCACTTTTGGGCCAGCATCAACCGCACCAAGGCCTGCGTTCCGTTCAGCAGGACCGGCGATTTCTCAAGGTCGAACCGATCCTGCAACGATACTTGTGCTATGCCCATTGGATCCTCCCGTCGGGTTGGCGCAATTGATCTCATTATAGGTCATAATGCGTGACCTAACAAGGCGTCCTCTCGCGACGACGTTCAAACCGAACCGTTTCGTCATTGAACTGCAGGGTAAACTCTTTACCCTGCCAAGGCACCCTGCATCGTGCACCTGCCGCACCCCCATTAGGAAAGCCCCACCCATGGACTGGGACAAACTGAGGATTTTTCACGCTGTTGCCGACGCGGGCAGCCTGACTCATGCGGGCGATACGCTGCACCTGAGCCAATCGGCGGTTTCGCGCCAGATCCGGGCATTGGAGGAAAGCCTGAACACCACGCTGTTCCACCGTCATGCGCGTGGTCTGATCCTGACCGAACAGGGGGAACTTCTGTTCGATGCCACGCGGTCGATGTCGAAACGGCTGGATGCCGCCGCCGCGCGTATCCGCGACAGCGAGGAAGAAGTGTTCGGCGAATTGCGTGTCACCACCACGGTGGGGTTTGGCACGCTTTGGCTGGCGCCGCGCCTGCCCCAGCTTTACAACAAGTATCCCGATCTCAAGATCGACCTGATCCTCGAAGAACGGGTAATCGACCTTCCGATGCGCGAGGCCGACGTCGCCATCCGCATGAAGGAACCGAGCCAGGCCGACCTGATCCGCAAGCGTTTGATGAGCGTGCGGATGCAGCTTTACGCCTCGCGCCAGTATCTGGAGGTGAGCGGCACCCCGCAGTCACTGGAAGGGCTTGGAACGCATCGCCTGATCAGCCAGAATGCGCAATCTGCCCAAGTCAGTGCCGGCGCGTTGCTGGTGCGCGAAATCATGTCTCATGACGTTGGCAGTTTTCTGACCGTCAACAACTATTTCGGAGTGCTTCAGGGCGTGCTGCATGACCTCGGGATCGGCCTTTTGCCCGATTATCTGGCAGAAGATTTTCCTCAACTTGTCCGCGTTCTACCCGAGGTGGAAAGCAACGAGGTTCCGGTGTTTCTTGCCTACCCCGAAGAACTGCGCCATTCCAAGCGGATCGCGGCCTTTCGAGACTTCGTCACCGAGGAAATCTTCGCGCATCGCAGGAAGCGGCGGGAACAGTCAGCCTGACGGATGCAGGTTCGCCGCTGTCCGCGGGTCATGCGCAAAGCGCATAACGGGGTTGCGGCACTGCAGAGATTTCACCCTTGATCGTTTTCAACATGCTGCCTATTTCATCGTCTGTGGGCAGCAAAACACTTTGCTTGTTCACAACCTCCCTGTTGGACTTTGGCCGAGATTCGTCTCGGCCTTTTTTTTGGCCAAACGACAGGACGCGGGCGGATTGCCTCTTGCCCCATACCCGTCGACCGGGCGGGGCGTCTGGCATGGTCTGCGTGGCCGTCTTTTTTTGGCCAGGCTGCCGCCACGCGCGTCATGGTCGCCTGTTCCCTGTCCCTGCCTTGTACGCAGCCTCCCCCCCTTTCCCCCAAGCGGGCCTTGCCGTAAGGAGACACGAAGTGAAAAGCACGCGGGGGATCTTCGATTATGCAGGAACCGGCCATCACGCCCGAAATCATCGCCGCGCACGGGCTCAACCCCGAGGAATACGCGCGCATCCTCGAGATCATCGGACGTGAACCCACATTCACCGAGCTTGGCATCTTCTCGGCCATGTGGAACGAACATTGTTCCTACAAGTCTTCCAAGAAATGGTTGCGCACCCTGCCGACAACGGGCCCGCAGGTGATTTGCGGCCCCGGCGAGAACGCGGGCATCGTCGATATCGGCGACGGGCAGGCGGTGGTCTTCAAGATGGAAAGCCACAACCACCCCTCCTATATCGAGCCCTATCAAGGCGCGGCGACGGGCGTGGGCGGCATCCTGCGCGATGTCTTCACCATGGGCGCGCGGCCGATCGCGGCGATGAATGCCTTGTCGTTCGGCGAGGTGGATCACCCCAAGACCCGGCAGCTTGTCCACGGTGTCGTGGAAGGCATCGGCGGCTACGGCAATTGTTTCGGCGTGCCGACCGTCGGCGGCGAGGTCCGGTTCCACGCCGCCTATAACGGCAATTGCCTTGTCAATGCTTTTGCCGCCGGTCTGGTCGACACCGACAGCATCTTTTATTCCGCAGCGTCCGGCGTCGGCCTCCCGGTGGTCTACCTTGGTGCCAAGACCGGCCGCGACGGGGTTGGCGGTGCGACCATGGCAAGCGCCGAGTTCGACGATACGATCGAGGAAAAGCGCCCCACGGTGCAGGTGGGCGACCCGTTCACCGAAAAGCGCCTGATGGAGGCGTGCCTTGAGCTGATGAAGACCGGGGCGGTCGTGTCGATTCAGGACATGGGCGCGGCGGGTCTGACCTGTTCGGCGGTGGAGATGGGCGACAAGGGGGGCTTGGGCATCCAGCTCACCCTCGACCACGTGCCGCAGCGTGAAACCACGATGACGGCCTACGAGATGATGCTGAGCGAAAGCCAGGAACGCATGCTCATGGTGCTGAACCCCGACAAGGAGGCCGAGGCGCGCGCGGTGTTCGAGAAATGGGATCTCGACTTTGCCATCGTCGGCGAGACGATCGCCGAAGATCGCTTCCTGATCCTGCACGGAAACGAGGTCATGGCCGACCTGCCGCTGTCCAAGTTGTCCTCCGAGGCGCCGGAATACGATCGCCCGTGGGTTGAGACCGACTCCGCCGGCGAGATGGACCCTGTGCCGGGCGTTGATCCCATAGACGGGCTGAAGGCGCTACTCGCCGCGCCCAACCACGCCGCCAAGCAATGGGTCTATGAGCAATACGATACGATGGTCATGGCCGATACCGTTCGCGGCCCCGGTCTCGGTGCCGGCATCGTGCGGGTGCATGACACCGACAAGGCGCTCGCCTTCACCTCGGACGTGACGCCGCGCTACGTGCGCGCCAACCCGGTCCAAGGCGGCAGGCAGGCCGTGGCAGAGGCGTACCGAAACCTCACCGCCGTCGGCGCGCGGCCACTGGCGACCACCGACAACCTCAACTTCGGCAACCCCGAAAAGCCCGAGATCATGGGCCAGTTCGTCGGCGCGCTGACCGGCATCGGAGAGGCGGTCGCCGCCCTCGACATGCCGATCGTGTCGGGCAATGTCTCGCTCTACAACGAAACCGACGGTCAGGCGATCCTGCCCACCCCCACCATCGGCGCGGTCGGAATTCTGGCACATCACGACGAGATCATCGGCGGCACAGCCCGCGACGGGCATGTCGCGGTTCTGGTCGGCGAAACGGCGGGCCACCTCGGGCAATCGGCCCTGCTTTACGAGGTATTCAACCGCGAGGATGGCGACGCGCCGGCGGTCGATCTGGAGGCCGAGCGACGCCACGGTGATTTCATCCGCGCCAACCGCGTCTGGATCGACATGTGCACCGATCTGTCCGATGGTGGCCTTGCGCTTGCCGCCTTCGAGATGGCCGAGGCATCCGGCGTGGGCGTCAGCCTCGACATGGACGACACCCCCACCCTGTTTGGCGAGGATCAGGGCCGCTACCTCATCGCCTGTTCCTTCGACAAGGCCGAGGCGCTGATGATCGCGGCGGGACAGGCCGGCGTGCCGATCCTGACCGTGGGCAAGTTCGGCGGCGACACGGTGCGTTTCGGCGGCTCCGCGGCGCCGCTGGAGGAGCTGGCCGCGCTCTACCGGGGCAGTTTCGCCGAGAAGCTGGGCTGAACCGGGCCGCACCGCTTGCGGCCGGCACCGGCGAGTCCTACATTTTGTCAAGGCACAGAGGAGACGGACAAGAATGCCCATATCGGCAGAAGAGATCGAAACGCTGATCCGCGCACGCTTTCCCGAGGCGCAGATCGTCGTCGAGGGCGATGACGGCGCCCATTTCGCCGCGCAGGTGATCGACGAAAGCTTTCGTGGCATGAACCGGGTGCAGCAACAGCGCGCCGTCTATGCCGCGCTCAAGGGCAAGATGGACGGCGCCGAGGGTGAACTGCACGCGCTTGCACTGACCACACGGGCACCGTGACCCCAACATGGAGGCACGGTTCTTCATCTTTGGCCTTCTGGGCCTCTTCGCGTTGGTTTTCATCTATTCGGCTTGGCACGAATACAAGCGTTTCAAGCGCGACGGTGGGTCGACCTATGGCCTTCATTACGACGAGGAAACCAATACCACCCATGTCGGTGCCCTGCCGGACGAAGACGCGGGCTTCGACCCGGAAGACTTCGTTCCCGACGAGCTAGAGCAACGCGAGGCGGAGGCCGATGACGCGCGGCCCACCCCCTCGGATGACCCTGAACAGGATAGACCATGACAGACGCAAAGACCCAGATCAACGAGACCTTGAAATCCAGTGACGTGGTGCTCTTCATGAAGGGCACCAAGACAATGCCGCAATGCGGTTTTTCCAGCCGCGTGGCCGGGGTGCTGAACTTCATGGGCGTGGAATTCATCGACGTGAACGTGTTGGCCGATGAGGATATCCGCCAAGGCATCAAGGATTATTCCGACTGGCCCACGATCCCGCAACTCTACGTGAAGGGCGAATTCGTGGGCGGTTGTGACATCATCACCGAGATGACCCTGTCGGGCGAGCTTGACAGCTTGCTCGAGGACAAGGGCGTGGTGTTCTCGAAGGAGGCCGCCGAAAAGATCCGCGCCGCCAACGCGTGACGGGGCCGGCGGTCGGCCCGCAAGGGCGCGCCGACCGCCCCGCCGTCTGCGCTTTCGCGTGACGGCAATGGGCCCCTTGTGACAGGGCCATCGCCCCCGTCGTCGGACGGCGCCTGCACCCCGCGCGGTGTTCTTGCCAAGATGAGCGGGCTTCGGCGGCCGCGGCTCAGCCCTTTTTCGTGGCGCCCTTGCGCACGTGTTTGGACAGCCGCGAGGGCGTGGATTTCTTGCGATTCCTGTAGGGGTTCGCATCGCCCTGCCCGCGCATGTGCAGGCGGATCGGCGTGCCCGGCATGTCGAAATCGTCGCGCAACCCGTTGACGAGGTAGCGAGAATAGCTTTCGGGTATCTTGTCGGGCATCGAGCACATGACGACGAAGCCCGGTGGCCGGGTCTTGGCCTGCGTCATGTAGCGCAGCTTGATCCGGCGCCCCGCCGGGGCGGGCGGCGGGTGCGCCTCGACCATCTCTGCCAGCCAGCGGTTGAGCGTGGCGGTCGGCACCCGGCGGTTCCAGACCTCGTGGGCGCGCAGGATCGCCGCTTGCAGCCGGTCGAGGCCACGGCCCGTCTTGGCCGAGATGGTGACCAGCGGCGCGCCGCGCAACTGCGGCAACAGACGCTCGAACGACTCTTTCAGGTCGCGCAGTTTTTCCTGCTTGTGCTCCTCAACGTCCCACTTGTTGACGGCGACGACCACGGCCCGGCCTTCGCGTTCGGCAAGGTCGGCGATGCGCAGGTCCTGCTGTTCGAACGGGATCTCGGCATCGAGCAGCACCACCACGATCTCGGCGAATTTCACGGCGCGCAGCCCGTCGGACACCGAAAGCTTCTCCAGCTTTTCCTGAACCCGCGCCTTCTTGCGCATGCCCGCCGTGTCGAAGATGCGCATATCCGTGCCGCCCCAGTTGACCTGCACGGCGATGGAGTCGCGCGTGATCCCCGCCTCCGGCCCGGTCAACAGCCGCTCCTCACCGACGATCTTGTTGATGAGCGTCGACTTGCCCGCGTTCGGCCGGCCGACGACCGCGATCTGGAGCGGCTTGGTGCGCGCCGCGGCAGGCGCGTCGGCATCGATGTCAATATCGGTTTCCGCCTCCTCGATCCGGTCTTCTGCCGCCTCGATCATCGGGGCCAATGTCACCGCCAGTTCCGCCAGACCCTCGCCATGTTCGGCGGAAAGCGAAAGCGGCTCGCCGAGGCCAAGGTTCCAGGCCTCGAGCGCTCCCGCCTCGCCGGCGCGGCCCTCGGCCTTGTTCGCGCCAAGGATCACCGGCGTGCCGGAGCGGCGCAAGATATCGGCGAAAACCTCATCCGTCGGGGTGATCCCGACACGCGCGTCAACGAGGAACAGGCAGGCATCGGCCATGCCGACGGCGCGTTCGGTCAACCGACGCATCCGGCCCGGCAGGCTGTCATCGGTGGCATCCTCCAGCCCGGCCGTGTCCATTACCGTGAAGCGCAGATCGCCAAGGCGCGCGTCGCCTTCGCGCAAATCGCGGGTCACACCCGGTTGATCATCGACCAGCGCCAGCCGCCTGCCGACGAGGCGGTTGAACAGGGTGGACTTGCCGACATTGGGCCGCCCGACAATGGCCAGAACGAAGCTCATCGTTCAAATCCTTCTGCAATCAGATCGCGTCGCATAGCGCAACCGCACCCGAATGGAAAGGACCCGTGCCGCGGGGAGTCTCCTCACCGCGCCACTTCAGCCGGAGAACGCCCCAACAGGGCATGAGCAGGCACCAGCGATCAGCGATAGGCGTGCAATTGGCCGTTTGCCGAGACGACATAGAGCGTTTCGTTCACCACGATCGGGTGCGCCGCCGCACCGCCGCGAATCGGCAATGTTCCGGTCTGCTCGCCGCTTTCGGGATCGAAAAAGCGGATCTCGTCATCGGACGAGGCCACCACCAGACGACCGCCCGCGAGGATCGGGCCGTAATGGGCGAAAACGGCCTGACGGCGGCGTTCCCGCCGGTTCTGGAATAGCGGCAATTCGGTGCCCCAGATCCGCTCACCTGTCGCGGCGTCGATGCGGATCAACTCGTTGCGGTCGGAAACGAAGAAGACCGACTCCCCGGCCGGTAGAAGCGGCGAATATGCCCCGTCCTGCGCCGTCCAGATCCTGTCGCCCGACGCCACCTCCAGCGCGACGACACGGCCCGACTGGTTGCCGGCGTAAAGCCTGTCGCCAACGATCGCCGGATCGCCCGTTATGTCGTTGAGGCTGTTATAGGCCACGCCGCGGCGTTCGCCGGCCACCGTCGTGCCCCAGACGCGCACACCCGACAGGCGCAGCGTCGCCACCAATTCCCCCGAGCCGAACGGGAAGACCACGAGATTGTCGCTGAGCGCGGGGGCCGAGCCGCCGGACAAAACCGCCGCTGCCGGGGAGGCGGGCAACTGCCAGCGGATCCGCCCGTTCTCCGGGTTGATCGACCAGGCCTGGTTGTCGCGGCTGACCACGTAGACGGAATTCTCCGTTACAGTGGGCGAGGTCACGCCCGCCGCGAGCCGCTGCCGCCAGTCCACCGCGCCGGTGGCCGGGTCCAGCGCGACAAGTTCACCGTAGCCCGTGGTGACGTAAAGCACCCCATCGACAACCGCCAGCCCGCCGCCCGAGACAGGGCCGCCGCGGTGGAAACCCGGTGTCATGTCGGCGCTCCACAGGACGGCGCCATCGGTGCCGACCGCGGTGACAGTGGCGCGCGAATCGAGCGTGAAAATGCGGCCATCCGCGGCCACGGGATCAGCGGTGATGCGGTGGCGCCGGGAATTGCCCTGCCCGATATTGGTTGCCCAAAGTTCCGCCGGGCTGGCGGAAAGGGCTAGATGCGGCACGACGTTGCGCGCCGTCGCCGCGCGCATGGGCCAGGATTGCAGCGTGTCTGGGTTTGCAAGGGTGATCGGGCGGGCGCTGGCCGCCTCATCCTGCGAGTCGCCGGCACCGGGCACGGCCTCTTCAAGCGGGGTGCGTGTGCCGAAACGCTCCCCTTCCAGGATCTGCTCGCGTTCACTGCATGCCGCAAGCATGGTCAACAAGCCGATCCCCAGCACCCCAAAGCTGATCTTGTTCATCTGACCGCTGCCCCTTGCTTTCGCTCTCGTTCGGGTCGTCCGAGCCTTTACGGCGTCGTGCTGTCGCCGCTGCCTCCACCCGGTTCTTCGGGCGCGTCGCCCGGTTCGACATCGCCCCCCTCTGCCGGCGCGGGATCGGCAAGCGCCGCCCCGGACTCGAGCGCCACAATCAACTGTGAGGCGCGTTGTTGCAAGCCCGGCGTGGTCTGGCTGTCCTCTTCCAGAAGCCGCAAGGTGTCGATCGCGGCCTCCCGGTCGCCGATGCCGACATGCAAAAGGGCCTGCTGTTCCATGGCGAGCGGCCGGTAGGGCCGCCCCGGACGGGCAAGCTGCGTCAATTCGGACATCGCAGACTCGAAATCCCGCGGGTCAAGCAGATGCGCCTTGAGCATGGCAAGGTCGGCATAGCGCCGCGATATGTCATCGCGCCCGGCAAGGGCGCGCAGGTTTGCCGCGGCCTCCTCCGTGGCGCCTGCGGTCGACTGTTCGGCCGCCAGAAGCAGCGTGACCAGCATCTGCGCTTCTTGCCCCGTCGCCTCGACCCCTTGCAGCCCCGCGATGCGCGCGTCCACCTCTTCGCGGTCCAGCGCGGTGATCAACGCGTCGCCGAAGGCTTCGGCCTCGGCCCGGTCCTGCGCGATGCGGTATTCGCGCCACGCGGCACCCCCCACGAGGATCAGGATGACGAGGATCGGGAGCCAGCCCCATTTGCGAAACAGGCGGTAAAGCCTGTCGCGGCGAAGCTCCTCGTTCACTTCTTCGATGAAACTGTCGGTATTGGCCATGCAAACCCCAGATTTCCGGCCGTTTCCGGCGGTTTCGAACGCGTCATGGCCTCATAGCGCGAACCGCCCCCCGGGAACAAGCCTCACCCCCCATGTGACGAAAAAACTGAACGGGTCAGTTCAGTCTTGCAGGAGGCGACGGAAAAAATTAAACTGAACGGACTGGTTCAGCGTATTTGGTGTTGAAACGGTGGGCAGGGGCCCTGATTTAGGCTGCGTCGGACGGGCCCGCGACAAGAGGCAAACATGAGAATTTTTTCAATCATTACGGCCTTGCTGGTCTGTGCGGTGATATATCTTGCCGTCATGGAGCGCGACCGCATGGTCGAGTTCGCCCAGAGTTTTCGCAGCGCCCCCGAAGAGGCGGCCACCGACCCTGCCCCGCTACAATCCCCGACTGTCGAAGAGGAAGCAGAAGAGGCTCTTCCCGACGGAACGGTCGCGGTCGTGGCGCGCCACTCCGTCGCCGAAGAGGTCGACAGTTCGGTGAAATTGCGCGGACGCACGGAAGCCGCCCGGCAGGTGGAGGTGCGCGCCGAAACCTCTGGCCTGATCGTTTCCGAGCCGATCCGCGCGGGCGCGTTCGTCGAGGACGGTCAACTGCTGTGCGAAATCGCCCCCGGCACCCGCGCCGCCGCGCTGGCCGAGGCCGAGGCGCGCCTGCTGGAAGCGCAGGCCCGGTTGCCCGAAGCCGAGGCGCAACTGCCCGTCGCGCGCGCCCGCCAGGCCGAAGCCGAGGCCAACCTGACCGCGGCCCGCATCGATTCCAACGCCGCCACCCGGTTGAACGAAAGCGGTTTTGCCTCCGAAACGCGGGCCGCGACGGCCACGGCCACGGTCAGTGCCGCCGAGGCTGCCGTCGAGTCCGCCGCGGCGCAGGTCGAGGCCGCGCAGGCGGGGGTCCAATCGGCGCGAAGCGGTATTCGCTCCGCCGAGGCCGGTTTGCAGCGCGCGGAGGAAGAATTGGAGCGCTTGCAGATCTTCGCCCCGTTCGAAGGTCTTCTGGAAAGCGACACCGCCGAGCTTGGCGCCCTGATGCAGCCCGGATCGCTTTGCGCCACGGTGATCCAGCTTGACCCCATAATGCTGGTGGGCTTCGTGCCCGAGGCGCAGGTGGACCGGATCGAGACCGGCGCCCCCGCCGGCGCGCGTCTGGCGACCGGACAAGAGGTGCAGGGCACCGTCACGTTCCTGAGCCGCGCCGCCGATCCGCAGACGCGGACGTTCCGGGTCGAGATCGAGGTGGAAAACAGCGACCTGACCATCCGCGACGGGCAGAGCGCCGAGATCCTCGTCTCCGCCCCCGGTCAGATGGCGCACCTGGTGGCTTCTTCCGCGTTGACCCTGAACGATGACGGGCGGCTTGGGCTGCGCATCGTGGATGAAACGAACACCGCCCGCTTCGCGCCCGTCACCTACCTGCGCGACACGGCGGACGGCGTCCTTGTCGCGGGCTTGCCCGATACCGTCGATATCATCGTGGTGGGACAGGAATTCGTTACTGACGGTGTGCCCGTTGAGCCGCATTACCGGGAGGCGCAGCAATGACCGGGTTGATCGACTGGGCCGCCTCGCGCGCCCGGATGGTCGTGGCCTTCGTGGTTCTGTCCATCGTTATCGGCGCGGCGGCCTATGTCGGCCTGCCCAAGGAGGGCGAGCCGGATATCGACATTCCCGGCCTGTTCGTCTCGGTTCCGTTTCCCGGTATCTCGGCCGAGGACAGCGAGCGGTTGCTGGTGCGCCCGATGGAGGCCGAGTTCCAGGATCTCGACGGGCTGACCACGATCTCGGCCACCGCGTCGGAGAACTACGCCGGTGTCTTCCTAGAATTCGAGTTCGGCTGGGAAAAGGACGCCACCATTGCCGAGGTGCGCGAGGCGATGGACGCGGCCGAGTCGAATTTTCCCGACGGCGCCGAAAGCTACTCGATCAACGAGATCAACTTCTCAGAATTTCCGATCATCGTCGTGGCTTTGTCGGGCGACGCGCCAGAGCGCACCCTGTTGCGTCTGTCGCGGGAATTGCAGGACCGGCTGGAAGCGCTGCCGCCAATCCTTGAGGCCGGGCTTGCCGGCGGGCGCGACGAAATGGTCGAGGTGGTGATCGACCCGCTGGCACTGGAAGCCTACAATGTCACCGCGCAGGACCTGATCAACGCGGTCGTCAACAACAACCAGCTGATCGCGGCGGGCGAGGTTTCGACCGACTCGGGCGCGATCTCGGTCTCGATCCCGTCGAGTTTCGACACCACCGAGGATATCTATTCGCTGCCGATCACCGTGAACGGCGACCGGGTGGTCACGCTTGGCGAACTGGCCGATATTCGCCTGACCTACGAGGACCGCACCGGCACCGCGCGCTTCAACGGCGAAAACGCGGTGGCGCTGCAGGTGGTCAAGCGGCTGGGCTACAACATCATCGACACCGCCGCCCTCGTGCGCGAGGAGATCGCCGCCGCGCAGGAAGACTGGCCCGCGGAACTGCGTCAGGCCGTGACAGTGTCCGCGACCCTCGATCAGTCGGTGACGGTGGAAAGCATGGTGCGCCAGCTTGAAGGCTCCGTCCTGACGGCGATCGCGCTGGTGATGATCGTCGTTCTGGCCGCGCTCGGCACGCGCTCCGCGATGCTGGTGGGCTTCGCGATCCCGACCTCGTTCCTGTTGTGCTTCATCCTTCTGGGCGTGATGGGGGTCACGATCTCCAATATCGTGATGTTCGGGCTGATCCTTGCCGTGGGGATGCTGGTCGATGGTGCCATCGTGGTGGTGGAATATGCCGACAAGCGGCTGGCGCAGGGCGCGCGGCCGATGCAGGCTTTCACCGATGCCGCCAAGCGGATGTTCTGGCCCATCGTCTCGTCCACCGCGACGACGCTCTGCGCTTTCCTGCCGATGCTGTTCTGGCCCGGCGTGCCCGGCGAGTTCATGGGGATGCTGCCGGTCACGCTGATCTTCGTGCTGTCGGCGTCGCTGATCGTGGCGCTGATCTACCTGCCGGTTCTGGGCGGCGTCGCGGCGCGGGTCTCGCGGCTCGTCGATGCCGGCACGGCCACCGTCACGACGCTGGTGCCGTGGTGGTGGCTGCGCGCGCTTCTGACATTGGGCGCGGCCTACCTGATGTTCCTCGCCGCGCTTGAAGTAATCAGCCCCTCCGGCCTCATCCCGGTGCCGGCGGATGCCTCGGCCTTCCTGCGAATGCTTCCCGGAGCCGTCATGTTCGTCGCGGCTTCCGTGGCGATGTCGGTGATGATCGGGTCGGTGGCCAGTCACCGCGAACCGAAACGCATTCGCGCGGGCTACCGGCGCGGTTGGTTCGGCTGGGTCATTCACGCGATCGTCGGCAACCCGGTCATGCCGCTGGTCGCCATCGCCGCCGTGATCGGCTTCGTCATCGTCGTGTTCCTGACCTTCCAGCAGAACAACAACGGGGTGGAATTCTTCGTCGAGAACGAGCCCGAGAACGGCATCGTCTATGTCCGCGCCCGCGGCAACCTGTCGGTCGAGGAGAAGGACGCCCTCGTGGCGGAGGTCGAGGCAGAGGTGATGCGCACCGAAGGCGTGCGCGATGTCTTCGCCTTTTCCGGCGACGGTGGTCTCGACAACAACACCGGTGGCGCCGAACAGCCGCGCGACACGATCGGGCAGGTTCAGTTCGACCTCGCTCCGTGGGAAGAGCGGCCGATGATCGACCAGCCGATCCCGCTTTTCGGCGGCATGCTGGAACTTCCCCGCACGAATGTAGACCCCGCCTATGACGGCGACGCGATCATCGACGGGATGCAGACCAGGCTTGACCGTATTCCGGGCATCCAAACCGAGATCTTCAGCCAGTCGCGCGGGCCGTCTTCCGGCAAGCCGGTGAACCTGCGCCTTGCCGGCGACAACTGGGCGGAGTTGCAGGAAGCCACCCGGATCGTGCGCGAGCGGTTCGAGACCACCCCCGCGCTGACCCTTGTCGAGGATACATTGCCGCTGCCCGGCGTCGATTGGGAGCTTTCGGTCGACGTGGAAGCCGCGGGTCGGTTCGGCGCCAATGTCTCCACGGTGGGCGGCATGGTGCAGCTTGTGACGCGCGGGCTGCTGCTGGATACGATGCGGGTGCCGTCCTCGGACGAGGAAATCGAGATCCGCGTGCGCTTCCCCGAGGAGGCGCGGGTGCTCTCGACGCTGGATACCTTGCGTCTGCGCACCGCCGACGGCCTGATCCCCCTGTCGAACTTCGTCAGCCGCGAACCGGCACCGCAATTGGCCGAGATCGACCGCCGTGACCAGTCGCGCATCTTCAACGTGCGCGCCGACGTGATCGAGGGGCTGGTCCGGCTGACCGACACGGAGACCGGCGAAACCCGGTACGAGGAGGCGGCCGAGGTCGAAGCCGATGCCGACATGCAGGCCGCGCTTGAAGCGGGCGACCTGACCCTGACGCCGGTTAATGCCAATGAACGCATCGAAGTGCTGACCGAGTGGCTGGAGACGGAGCGCCCCCTGCCCGCCTCGGTCACATGGGCATGGGGCGGCGACCAGGAGGAGCAGGCGGAAAGCCAGGCTTTCCTCGGACAAGCCTTCGGCGCTGCGTTGGGGCTGATGTTCATCATTCTCCTTGCGCAGTTCAACTCGGTCTACAACTCGGTGCTGGTGCTGATGGCCGTGGTGTTGTCCACCACCGGCGTCCTCATCGGGATGCTGGTCATGGACCAGACCTTTTCCATCATCATGACCGGCACCGGCATCGTCGCGCTTGCCGGGATCGTGGTGAACAACAACATCGTCCTGATCGACACCTACCAGAACTATGCGCGCCACATGCCGCCGCTGGAGGCGATCACCCGCACGGCAGAGGCGCGGATCCGCCCCGTCCTGCTGACCACCATTACAACGATGGCCGGGCTTGCGCCGATGATGTATGGCGTCAGCCTCAACTTCGCCGATGGCGGCTATTCCGTCGATTCGCCGACCGCCCTCTGGTGGAAGCAGCTGGCAACCGCCGTGGTCTTCGGGCTTGGCGTGGCGACGGTTCTGACGCTGGTCTTCACGCCGTCGATGCTGGCGCTCCGGGTCTGGTTCACGACGATCGTCTCTTGGCTTGCACGCGCGATTGGCCGGTTGGGTGCGCGCCGCGCAAGTCGGCGGGTGCAGGATTGGGCGCTGGCCCGCGCCGCGCGCCGCACCCGCCATCCGGAGATCCTGTGGGAAGAACCGCCGGCCCCGGCGGTCATGCTGACCCGCCCGGACGCTGTGGAAGACGACGCGGCGGAAGACGCGACCAGCCCAGAGGGCCACGCCCCGTTGCGCGCCGCAGAGTAATTTGGCCTGACGTGCAAGCGAAGGCCCCACGGGGCGCGGGACCATCCGCGACCCGTTGTCGTTCGGCGGTCCCTGCGCGATGCGGTTATTCCGCCGCGAGCGTCGCGCCCTTGAGCATCGGTTTGAGGTAGCGCCCGGTATGGCTGGTCTTGACCTCGGCCACCGCCTCCGGCGTGCCCTCGGCCACGATCCGCCCGCCCCCGTCGCCGCCCTCCGGGCCGATATCGATGATATGGTCGGCGGTCTTGATGACATCGAGGTTGTGCTCGATCACCACCACGGTGTTGCCGGCCTCGACCAGTTCGTGCAGCACCTCCAGCAATTTCTTCACATCCTCGAAATGCAGCCCCGTCGTGGGCTCATCGAGGATATAGAGCGTGCGGCCGGTCGATCGCTTGCTGAGTTCCTTGGACAGCTTCACGCGCTGCGCCTCGCCGCCTGACAGCGTCGTCGCCTGTTGGCCGACCTTGATGTAATCGAGCCCGACGCGGGACAGCGCCTGCATCCGGTCGCGGATCGCGGGCACCGCCTTGAATGTCTCGCGCGCCTCTTCCACCGTCATGTCGAGCACGTCGGCGATGCTTTTGCCCTTCCACTTGATTTCCAGCGTCTCGCGGTTGTAGCGCGCGCCCTTGCAGGTTTCGCAGGTGACGTAGACATCAGGCAGGAAATGCATCTCGATCTTGATGACGCCGTCGCCCTGGCAGGCCTCGCAGCGCCCGCCCTTGACGTTGAAGGAAAAGCGCCCCGGCTTGTAACCGCGCGCCTGCGCCTCGGGCAGGCCGGCGAACCAGTCGCGGATCGGGGTGAAGGCGCCGGTATAGGTGGCAGGGTTCGATCGCGGGGTGCGCCCGATGGGGCGCTGGTCGATGTCGATGACCTTGTCGAGATGTTCCAACCCCTTGATCGTTTCGCAGGGCGCGGGCGTCTGGCGGGCGCCGTTCAGCTTCATCGAGGCGGTCTTGAACAGGGTCTCGATGGTCAATGTCGACTTGCCGCCGCCCGATACGCCGGTGACGCAGACGAACTTGCCCAGCGGGAAATCCACCGTCACGTCATCGAGATTGTTGCCGTTGGCCTTGACCACGCGCAGCGCCTTGCCGTTGCCCTTGCGCCGCGCCTCGGGCACGGCGATCTCGCGCGCGCCGGACAGGTACTGCCCGGTCAGAGAGGCCGGGTCGGCGGTAATCTCGGCCGGGGTGCCCTTGGCGACCACGCGGCCACCGTGCACGCCCGCGCCGGGGCCGATATCGAAGACGTAATCGGCGGCGCGGATCGCTTCCTCGTCATGTTCCACGACGATCACCGTGTTGCCCTGATCACGCAGGTTCTTCAGCGTGGTCAGCAAGCGGTCGTTGTCGCGCTGATGCAGGCCGATGGAGGGTTCATCGAGCACGTAGAGCACCCCGGTCAGGCCCGAGCCGATCTGGCTGGCCAGACGGATGCGCTGCGATTCCCCGCCCGAAAGCGTGCCCGCGTTGCGCGACAGCGTCAGGTATTCCAGCCCCACGTTGTTGAGAAAGCCCAATCGTTCGCGGATTTCCTTCAGAATGGCGCGGGCGATCTCGTTTTTCTGGGTGCTGAGGGCGCCCGGCACCGTCTCGCACCACGCGGCGGCCTCTTTGATCGACATCTGCACGACATGGCCGATATGGCGGTTGGCAATGCGCACGGCGAGCGCTTCCTCGCGCAGGCGGTGGCCGCCACAGGCGCCGCATGGGCGGTTGTTCTGGTAGCGTTCGAATTCCTCGCGGATCCACGCGCTGTCGGTCTCACGGTAGCGGCGCTGCATATTGGGGATGACCCCCTCGAAGCCGCGCGTCACCTCGTAGACGCGGCCGCCATCGTCGTAGCGAAAGGCGATTTCCGTGTCGCCGGAGCCGCGCAGGAAGACCTGCTGCACCTCGTGTGACAGGTCTTTCCACGGCGTCTTGAGGTCGAAGCCATAATGGCGCGCGATGGCCTCGATGGTCTGCGTGAAATAGGGCGACTTGCCCTTGCGCCACGGGGCCAGTGCCCCGTCGACCAGCGACAGGGCCCCGTCCGGAACGATCAGTCGTTCATCGAAGAACAGTTCCACCCCCAGCCCGTCACAGGCCGGGCAGGCCCCGAAGGGCGCATTGAACGAAAACAGGCGCGGCTCGATCTCGGGGATGGTGAAGCCCGAGACCGGGCAGGCGAATTTTTCGCTGAAGGTATGCCTTTCCGGGTCCCCCTCGCGCGGCGCGGTTTCAAGGATGGCGATCCCGTCGGCAAGGTCGAGCGCGGTGCGCAGGGAATCGGCCAGCCGCGTTTCCAGCCCCGCGCGCACCACGATCCGGTCGACCACCACGTCGATGTCATGGCGAAACTTCTTGTCGAGCGTGGGCGGGTCGTCCAGTTCGTGAAACTGCCCGTCCACCTTCACCCGCTGGAAGCCCTGCTTGCGCAATTCCAGCATCTCCTTGCGGTACTCGCCCTTGCGATCGCGCACGATGGGGGCCAGCAGGTAGCCGCGCGTCCCCTCCTCCATCGTCATGATGCGGTCGACCATGTCCTGCACCTGCTGCGCCTCGATCGGCAGGCCGGTGGCCGGCGAATAAGGCGTGCCAACCCGGGCAAACAGCAGGCGCATGTAGTCGTAGATCTCGGTCACCGTGCCAACGGTGGAGCGGGGGTTCTTCGACGTGGTTTTTTGCTCGATGGAGATCGCGGGGCTGAGGCCCGAGATGTGATCCACGTCCGGCTTTTCCATCATGTCGAGGAACTGGCGCGCATAGGCCGACAGGCTCTCGACGTAACGGCGCTGCCCCTCGGCATAGACGGTGTCGAAGGCGAGACTGGACTTGCCGGAGCCCGACAGGCCGGTAATGACAACAAGCTCATCGCGCGGGATATCCACGTCTATCGACTTCAGGTTGTGCTCGCGCGCGCCGCGGACTTCGATCTTTTTCGATTCGGCCATGCTTGTCCCCAGAAGATTTCCCGTTAACAGATAGTGGAGAGCGCTCGAGTCTCCAACCGAAAATCAAGAACATTGAGGGAACAGCGCGTGATCGATCCCATCACGAAGAGTTGGCCGCAGGATGCGGTGCAGCTTTGGCTTGAAACCCGGCGCGCATCGACTTAGTTGACCATGACAACATTTAACCCCGAGGTCTCCCATGTTCGGTTTCGTCTCCAACCCCGCCACGTCCGTCGCCTACGATCCCGGCGCGGCCGTGCGCGACGCGTCCACGGGCGCGATCACGGTGATCGATGTGCGTGACGGGTCAGAACTGCGCGCAACGGGCAAGGCCAAAGGTGCGCTGCACGTACCGCTGGCCGCCTTGCGCATGAAGGCCGATCCGTCCAGCCCCGAGCAACTGCCGGCATTCCGCTCCGGCAAGCCGGTGGTGCTTTACTGTGCCTCCGGCGGGCGGTCGCAGATGGCGGCGCGGATGTTGCGGCAGATGGGGCTGGCAGAGGTCTACAACCTCGGCGGTCTGGCCGATTGGCAGCGTGCGGGTGGCCACGTCGCCCGGTAGGGCCGCGTTCCGCGCGGGTTTACGCAAGGGGATTTTTGCGCATAACTTGGGGGCATTCGCATCTCATCACGTTTCGGATTTTCCCCATGCGCGCACTCTTCACGTCCCTGTTCCTGTCGCTCGTCCTCGCCCTGCCCGTTTCGGCACAGACCCGCGAAACCGCCTCGACGATTCTCGTGCTCGACGCCTCTGGCTCGATGTGGGGGCAGATCGACGGGGTGAACAAGATCCTGATCGCCCGGCAGGTCATTGGCGAACTGCTGCCGCAACTGCCCGCCGACATGGCGCTTGGCCTGACGATGTATGGCCACAACCGGCGCGGTGATTGTTCGGATATCGAAACCGTGGTGGCGCCGGGGCTGAATAACCGCGACCAGATCGCCCGGATCGTCAACAACGTGAATCCGCGCGGCCGCACGCCACTGTCGGGCGCGGTGATCCAGGCTGCCGAGCAATTGCGCCACACCGAAAACCCGGCCACCGTCATCCTCGTGTCCGACGGGCGCGAAACCTGCGAGATGGACCCCTGCGCCGTTGGCCGTATGCTGGAAGAAACGGGGATCGACTTCACCGCCCACGTGATCGGGTTCGACGTGGCCGAGCCGGCGGATATCGCACAGCTTCAATGCCTCGCCGACAATACCGGCGGCCAGTTCTTCAGCGCGTCGAACGCCGCGGAACTGTCCGAGGCCCTGACCCAAGTCACCGCGGCCCCCGCCATGTCCGAAGTCACGCTGCGCGCCGTGGTCGGGCCGGAACGCGCGGCGCCGACTTCGCCGCTCCTGTGGCAGATCTTCGGGTCGGACGGCGCCCCGCTGGCCGCGCCGGTGGAGGCGCCCTCCATCCTTGCCACGCTGGCGCCGGGTGACTACCGGGTCGCGATTGACCGGCTCGTGAGCGAAACCGAACATGGCGGCACCATCACGGTGGCAGAATCCGGGCCGCAGGAATTCATCTTCGAACTGCCGCCGCTTGTCCCCGATGCGGGCCTGACCGCGCCAGAGGAGGCGCCCGTGGGCACAACGGTGCCGGTGCAATGGACCGGCCCGGGCGAGGCGGACGATTATATCCTGCTGGCCAATGCCGACCGCAGTGCCAGCTTCGTGCAGGTCTTCCCGCGCGACGGCAACCCGTTGATGGTGACCCTGCCGGACGCGCCCGGCGACTACCTTTTGCAATATGTCGACGGCGACGGCGCCCGCGTGCTGGCCGAAACCGGCATCCGCGCCATCCCCAACCCCGCCACGCTGGACGGCCCACAGAGCGGCGTCGCCGGCTCGACGCACAGCTACGACTGGACCGGACCGGCCACGGAAGGGGACTGGATCGGCTTCTACCGGCCCGGCAATACCGCCAACCATGGCTATGATGCCATCACCGGCGTTGCGGAGGTGATCGACGGTGAGCCTCGGGTGGAGCTGCGCCTGCCCCCCGATCCCGGCCGCTACGAATTGCGCTACATCGCCGCCTCGGGGCGCGAGATGCTGGCCCGCCTGCCCGTCGAGATCACCCCGGCCCCCGCCAGCGTGCAGGTCGCGGCCCCCGGCACAGCCGGTGCGCAAGCTTCCGCCACGTGGACGGGGCCGGGCTATCCCGGCGACTGGATCGGCTTCTACAACCCGGATAACACGGCCAACCACGGCTACGACGCGATCACCCGGCAAGAGGTGACCGACGGCCAGCCGCGCGTCGCGCTGCGCTACCCGCCCGAACCGGGTACCTACGAACTGCGCTACGTGATGGAGCTTGGCCGCACGGTGCTGGCCCGCCAGCAGGTGCAGGTGCAGGACGTGCAGGCCAGCTTGAACGCACCCGTCGAGGGCGTCGCGGGCAGCGAGGTGGAGATCGACTGGACCGGCCCCGCCAATCCCGGCGACTGGATCGGCTTCTACAACCCGGATAACACGGCCAACCACGGCTATGACGCGATCACCCGGCAAGAGATCTCGGACGGCCAGCCCACCATCCGCCTGCGCCTGCCGCCCGAACCCGGCCGCTACGAATTGCGCTACATCATGGACCAGGGCCGGCGGACGCTGGCCGCGCGGCCGTTCACCGTGACGGAGGTGTCGGCGACGCTCGAAGCGCCGTCGGAGGCCATCGCCGGCGACACCA
>QVQC01000060.1 GCA_003428585.1 Nioella halotolerans | reverse complement strand
ATAGGTGGCGCCGGCCTTCGCGGCCAGAAGCGCCTGGTTGGCGGAGAAGCACAGCGTCACGTTGGTCTTGTAGCCCTCGCCGGTCAGCGCCTTGCATGCCTTCAGCCCGTCAAGCGTCAGGGGCAGCTTGATCACCACGTTTGGGGCGATCTTCGCCAACTGCGCGCCTTCCGCGACCATGCGGTCAAAGTCCATCGCCGCGACCTCCGCCGAAACGGGGCCATCGACCACGGCGCAGATCTCGGCGATCACCTCCTTGAAGTCACGGCCCGACTTGGCGATGAGCGAGGGGTTGGTGGTGACACCGTCCAGCAACCCGTAATCGTTCAGGTCCCGGATGTCGTCGATATTGGCGGTATCCACGAAGAATTTCATGGGGCGGTCTCCTTTCGCTGTGTTTCAGTAGCGCGCGGCCATCTCCGGCAGGCGCAGGACGCGGATATGGTCCGCCTGCCCCGCCGTACCGAAAGCCTCGAATTTCTCGATGCATTGCGCCTCCATGTTGGCCATGGCGGGCTTGAGGTACTTGCGCGGATCGAACTCCGCCGGGTCGGTCATCAGGGTGCGCCGGATCGCGGCGGTCGCGGCAAGGCGCAGGTCGGTGTCGATATTGACCTTGCGCACGCCATGGCGAATGCCGCGCCGGATTTCCTCCAGCGGGACGCCCCATGTGGGCGGGATATCCCCACCATGGGCGTTGATCTCTTGCCGCAGGTCCTCCGGCACCGAAGACGAGCCATGCATGACCAGATGCGTGTCGGGCAGGCGCGTGTGGATCGCCTCGATCACCGCCATCGCCAGAACCTCGTCATCGGGCTTGCGGGTGAACTTGTAGGCGCCGTGGCTGGTGCCCATGGCCACCGCCAGCGCATCGACCCCGGTATCGGCCACGAAGCGCGCGGCCTCGTCCGGGTCGGTCAGCAATTGGTCCTGCGAAAGCTGGCCGGTGGCGCCGTGGCCGTCCTCCTGGTCCCCCATCCCCGTTTCGAGCGAGCCAAGCACGCCAAGCTCCCCCTCCACCGACACACCCGCGGCATGGGCCATCTCCACAACCTGGCGCGTCACGCGCATGTTGTAGTCGTAGTCGGCGGGGGTCGTGCCGTCCGCGCGCAGCGAGCCGTCCATCATGACGGAGGTAAATCCGTTCTGGACAGCCGTGACGCAACTGGCGAGCGTGTTGCCGTGATCGAGGTGCATGCAGATGGGAATATGCGGATAGACCTCCACCAGCCCGTCGATCAGCCTGGCCAGCACGGTGTCATTGGCATAGGCCCGTGCGCCCCGGCTGGCCTGCAGGATGACGGGCGATCCCGTCTTGTCGGCGGCGGCCATGATCGCCAGCCCCTGTTCCATGTTGGACATGTTGAAGGCGGGGACGCCGTAGCCGTTTTCGGCAGCATGGTCGAGAAGCTGGCGCAGGGTGATGCGGGCCATTCGGGCCTCCTATCGTCGGGATGTGTCGTGATAGACACGCAGGGTCGCGACCTCGTCCCGGCTGCCGAAGATGAGCGGCACGCGGTCATGCAACTGCGCCGGCACGAGATCGAGGATATCGCGCCGCCCGTCGGTTGCCGACCCGCCCGCCTGTTCGATGAGAAAGGCAATCGGGAAGGCCTCGTAGGCCAACCGAAGGACACCCGCCTCGTATCCCGGCCGCGGGTCGGCGGGGTAGAGGAACACCCCGCCGCGACGCAGGATGCGGTGCAGGTCGCCCACGGCAGCGGCGAGCCAGCGCATGTTGAAATCGCGCCCGCGCGGCCCCTCCGCCCCGTGCAGCAGATCGTCGGTGTAGCGCTGCAGCCAGTCGGGCCAGCGCCGCATGTTGGAGGCGTTGAACGCCACGGTGTCGGTTTCCTCGGGCAGGGTCACGTGCATCTCGTCGAGGTGGAAGCGCCCGGTGGCACGGTCGAGCGTCGCGATGGATACGCCCTCACCCATGCTGACGCCGACATCCACCGAATGCCCGAACGACACGTAGGCCGCCGCGATCACATCCCGCCCGCTGCGCAAGAAGGTCTCACCAGCCGGGAACACGGCGAAGAGCGCCCCGAGCGGCGCGCCGATGCCGATACTGCCGGACCCGTCGACCGGGTCCATCGCCACGTCGAAAAGCCCTTCGGGGTTCAGCGTCACGATCTCCTCGGCCTCTTCCGACAGCACCCGCGCGACGGGCAGCCCGCGCATCGCCGCCAGCAGGTGGTCATGGGCCGCCATGTCCATGGCCTTTTGCGTATCGCCGGACTCGTTGCGCCCCACGCTGGCCGTGGGATCGCCGGGCAGGCGGCCCCGCGCCAGCCGGTCGGCGACCGCCACGCTGGCCTCGGCAAGCCCCGAGATCAGCGCTGCCAACGACTGCCGGGTCGGGTCGGCCCCGGCCCGGTCTGCCAGGTGCCGGGCCAGCGTCGGACCGATGACCGGCCCGTCATGGCCAAGGATCAGCGGCGCATCACCCATCGGAGAGCTTCGCCTTTGCCTTGGCCACGATCGCCGCTTTCGTGATCCCGAAATGGGCATAGAGTTCGCCGGCCGGGCCCGAGGCGCCAAAGCCGTCCATCCCGATCACGTCGTCCTCGCTATCGACGTAGCGGGTCCAACCGAACGTGCCGGCCGCCTCCACCGCGATTCGCGGAACTGTCCCCAGAACCTCGCTGCGGTAGCCGGCGGGCTGCGCCTCGAACAGTTCCCAGCTGGGCATTGAGACGACAGCGACGCCAACCCCCTGCGCGGCCAGATCCTCGGCGGCGTCCAGTGCAAGGCTTACCTCCGTGCCGGTGGCCAGCAGGGTGAGGTCGCGGCCCGCGCCGAACTGGCGGATCACGTAGGCCCCCTTGGCGCTCTGGTTCTCGCGCGTTTCGTCAAGGCGCAGCTGCGGCACCCCCTGTCGGCTGAGCGCCAGAAGCGACGGCGTCGCGCGCGACCGGATCGCGACATCCCAGCATTCCAATGTCTCGACGGCATCGGCGGGCCGGAAGGTGTACAGGTTCGGGATCGCCCGCAGCGCGGCGAGATGCTCCACCGGCTGGTGGGTCGGGCCGTCCTCGCCCAGCCCGATGCTGTCGTGGGTCATCACGTAGATCGTGCCCACCCCCATCAACGCCGACAAACGGATCGCATTGCGCGCGTAATCCGAAAAGACAAGGAACGTGCCACCGTAGGGGATCAGCCCGCCATGGGTATTCATCCCGTTCATCACCGCGCCCATGGCGAATTCACGCACGCCGTAACCCACGTAGCGCCCCGGCGCGTCGGCAGAAAAGAGACTGTCCACCGCCGGCACACGGGTCAGGTTGGAGCCCGTCAGGTCGGCAGAGCCGCCGATCATCTCGGGCAATACGGGCGTCAAGGCGGCAAGCGCCATCTGGCTTGCCTTTCTGGTGGCGACGGATTGCGGTTCGTCGAACAAAGCCTTGCGCGCGGCCTCGACGGCAAGATCATATTCCTCGGGCAGCGTTCGGTCCATGCGACGGCAGAATTCGTCGACCGTGTCCGACCCGGCCAGCCGTGCCTCCCACGCGTCCCGATCCTCTGCGCCGCGCACGCCGATCTCGTGCCATGCCAGGGCAAGGTCGGCGGGGATCTCGAACGGGTCGGCTGTCCAGCCAAGGGCCTGTTTTGCAGCAGCCGCTTCCTTGGGTCCGAGCGGCGCCCCGTGGGCGGCAGCCGTGCCCGCCTTGGTCGGGGCCCCGAACCCGATCACGGTCTTCATGGCGATGAGCGTCGGGCGCCCGGTCTCGGCCTTGGCCTCCGCGATCGCCTGCGACACCGCGGAGATATCATGCCCGTCACATGTCAGGACATGCCATCCACAGGCCGACAGCCGCCCCGGCACATCCTCGGAAAACGAAACCGAGGTCGGCCCGTCGATGGTGATCTGGTTGTCGTCATAGAGCACGATCAACTTGCCGAGGCCCAGATGTCCGGCCAGCGAAATCGCCTCCTGCCCGATGCCCTCCTGCAGGCAGCCATCGCCGAGAAACACGTAGGTATGGTGATCGACGAGGCCAGATCCGAATTCGCCCGCCTGGGCGCGTTCCGCAATGGCCATGCCAACGGCATTGGCAACCCCCTGCCCAAGCGGGCCGGTTGTGGTCTCGACCCCCATCGCGTGCCCGTATTCCGGGTGGCCGGCGGTGATGCTGCCCAACTGGCGGAAGTTGCGGATCTGCTCGATCGTCATGTCCTCGTGGCCGGTCAGGTGCAGCAGCGCGTACAGCAACATCGAGGCATGACCGTTGGAAAGCACGACGCGGTCACGGTCGGGCCAGCCCGGGGCGCTTGCATCGAATTTCAGATGATCGCGGAACAACGCCACCGCCGCGTCGGCCATGCCCATGGGCGCACCGGGGTGACCGGACTTCGCGGCCTCGACCGCGTCGATGGACAAGGCACGGATGCAATTGGCGAGCGCGAAGCCCTGCGGGTCACGGGCGGCGTAGGCGGAGACATCGGGTTGGGGCGAATCTTTCGGCATCGAGTCCTCCTGTGCTGCCGTCCTGTTAACGCAACCATCGTAAAATAACAAATATTAATATCAAAATAACAATCTTGACGTTCATTTTGTGACATACCATGTTGTAAAAGACGGAGGGTCAAGAATGAAGCGAAGCGACAGGCAACAGGCGATCACCGACCTGCTGGTGGTCGAAGGCGAGGTGGATCTCGACGATCTTGCCGCCCGCTTCGGCGTGTCGCGCATGACCATCCACCGTGACCTCGACGACCTCGAAGCTGCGGGCGTGTTGCGCAAGATCAGGGGCGGCGCCACGATCCGCGCGGGCACCCAGTTCGAAAGCGATTTCCGCATCCGGGAACGTCAGGACTCTGACGCCAAGTCGGCCATGGCGGACGTGGCGCTACAATTGGTGGAACCGGGCATGACCGTGATGATCAATGACGGTTCCATGGCCGCGACCCTCGGCCAGCGGCTGATCGAGAAACGCCCGCTGACCGTGATCACCAACAACGCCGCCGTGATGGACGCCCTGCGCGGCGAGGCGGGGATCACGCTGATCGCGCTCGGCGGCGTCTACTCGGCCAAGTTCAACGCCTATCTGGGCAAGGTGACGGAGGATGCCCTGGCGGGCCTGCGCGCGGATATCGCCTTCATTTCCACCCCCGCCGTGTCCGGCCTCGACGTGTTCCACATGGATGATCCCGTCCTGCGGACCAAGCGCGCGATGATGGATCATGCCGCCACCCGGTGCCTGATCGTGAACCACGCCCGGTTCGGGCGCGCCGCCCTGCACCGGTTGGCCGGTCTGGACGAGTTCGACCACATCATCACGGACGCGCCGCCGGCCGACGACACCCGCGATGTCCTGTCACGGGCGGGGCTGACCCTGACGATCGCCAACGCAGGAAAGACAGAGACATGACAGACGCCCCGCTCTGGATCGGGACCAGTTGGAAGATGAACAAGACACTGGCCGAGGCGCGGACCTTCGCCACCGCGTTGGCGGCGGCCGATACGGCGCGCGCCCCGCGCATCCAGCGCTTCGTGATCCCGCCCTTTACCGCCGTGCGGGAGATCAAGCGCATCCTTGCCGACAGTTCCGTCAAGGTGGGGGCGCAGAACATGCACTGGGCCGACGAGGGCGCATGGACGGGCGAAGTCTCGCCGGTAATGCTGACGGATTGCGACCTCGACATCGTCGAGCTTGGCCATTCCGAACGCCGCGAGCATTTCGGGGAAACCGACGAGACCGTGGGCCTCAAGACCGAGGCAGCCGTGCGCCACGGCCTGACCCCGCTCATCTGCATCGGCGAAACGCTGGATGACCGCGAAAGCGGCCGCGCGCGGGACGTGCTGGCCATGCAGGTCCGGGGTGCACTGGCGCGGCTGGATGCAGGCCAGAAATCCGCGCCGATCCTGCTGGCCTACGAACCCGTCTGGGCCATCGGGGAACATGGCATCCCCGCGACATCCGACTATGCCGATGCCCGGCAGGCCGAGATCATCGCCGTGGCCGAAGAGGTGCTCGGCCACCGCGTTCCCTGCCTCTACGGTGGGTCGGTCAACCCCGGAAACTGCCAGGACCTCATCTCATGCCCGCATATCGACGGGCTCTTCATCGGGCGCTCCGCGTGGCAGGTCGAGGGCTATCTCGACATCCTCGCCAGATGCGCCGCGACCCTCTGAACAGGATCAGAACAGGAAAGGATACATCATGAAAATTGCAGTCGCAGGAGACAGCGCAGGCGAAGGGCTGGCCAAGGTACTGGCCGATCACCTGAAGGACAGCCACGAGGTGCACGAGGTTTCGCGCACTGCCGAGGGGCCCGACCCCTTCTACGCCAACATGGCCGACCGCGTCGGGTCTGCCGTCATGGCCGGGGACTATGACCGGGCGATCCTCGTCTGCGGGACGGGCATCGGCGTGGCGCTTTCGGCCAACAAGGTGCCCGGCATCCGGGCCGCGCAGTGCCACGACACCTATTCCGCCGGCAAGGCAACAACCTCCAACAACGCCCATATCATCACCATGGGGGCGCGGGTCATCGGCACGGAACTGGCCAAGGACATCGCCGACGCCTTCCTCGCACCGCTCTTCGACCCGGAGGGCAAATCCGCGGGCAACGTGAATGCCATCAACGAGGTTGACGCGAAATACCGGGCCGGGTGAGACGCATGGCGCGGATCCTGGCCATCGACAGCGGGCTGACCGTTACCAAGGCGGTGGTCTTCGACCTCGCGGGGCGGCAACACGGGGTTGCGCGGCGCAATGTCGAACAATGCATGCCTGCCCCGCGGCATGTCGAACGCGACATGGCCGGGCTCTGGAACCAGACCGCCCTGGCCATCCGCGACGCGATGGTCGCCAGCGACAGCAAACCGGGGGACATCATCGCGGTGGCCGCAACCGCCCATGGCGACGGGGTTTACCTGCTCGACCGCGCGGGCGTGCCGCTCGGCCCCGGCATCCTGTCGCTCGACAGCCGCGCCGGGGCGCAGGTGGACCGTTGGCACAAGGACGGCACCGCCAACCGCAGCCTGCACCTGACCGGGCAGGAGCCGCACGTTTCGGCCCCGTCCGCCCTGCTGGCTTGGATCCGCGACGAACAACCGGACCGCTTCGCGCGCATCGGCCATGTCCTCGCCTGCAAGGACTGGCTGCGCCATTGCCTGACCGGCAGCATCGGCACCGACCGGACGGAGGCGAGCACCTCGTTTACCGACGTGAGCACGCAAGGCTACACGACCGAGGCCCTTTCCCTCTTCGGGCTGGACGCGCTTGCCCCTGCCCTGCCCGACATTGCCGGACCTGCCGAAATCGTGGGGCGCGTGACCGAGGAGGCCGCGCGCGCCACGGGGCTTGCCCCCGGAACACCGGTGGCTGCGGGCTTGCATGACGTGACCGCCTCAACCCTCGGTATCGGCGCGCATGTGCCGGGAATCGTGGGGCTCGTCGCGGGCACCTATTCGATCAACGAGGTCGTTTCGCGGGCACCCAGCGTCGGCGCGGGCTGGTTCTGCCGCAACGCGGTGCAGCCCGAACGATGGAACAACATGTCGATCTCGCCCGCCTCGACAACGAATTACGACTGGTTCCTCGACACGCTCTGCGCCGCCGACAAGGCCCGCACCGCTGCCGAAGGCGGGTCAATCCACGCGCTGCTTGCGCCCGAGATCGAGGCGGGGCTGTCGCGCGCCTCCTCGGTCATCTACCACCCCTACCTCTTCGGCTCGCCGCACGGGCCGGGGCCGAGCGCGGGCTTCCTCGGCCTGCGCGGCTGGCACGACCGGGGCGACATGCTGGCCGCCCTTCTCGAGGGGATCGCCTTCAATCACCGCCATCACGTTGACATCCTGCGCAACGCTTTTCTGGCGGACGAGGCGCGGCTGACCGGCGGCGCCTCGCGCAACCCGGCGGTGGCGCAACTGTTCGCCGACGTTCTGGACATGCCCGTAACCGTGACCGAAACGGACGAGGCGGCGGCATGGGGCGCGGCGCTGTGCGCTGGGTCCGCCGTCGGCGCCTTCGACGGGGTCGAGGCCGACCCGCGCGATCTGGCGGCCCTGTCCACCCGCTACACCCCCGCCCCGGACCGGGCCATGCATTACCACGATCGTTACGCCGCCTTCCGGGCGATCAGCGCCGAGATGCGCGACAGCTGGGATCGCTTGAACACGCTCGACACGCAGCACCGCGGAGCCCCGCATGACCGATAACCCCCCCGACCGGTTCGACGTGGTCATCATCGGCGCGGGCGTGAACGGCGCCGGGCTGTTCCGCGATCTCTGCGCGCAAGGGCTGCGCAGCCTGATCGTGGACAAGGGCGATTTCGGATCGGGCAGCAGCGCCGCCCCCTCGCGGCTGATCCATGGCGGGCTGAAATATCTTGAAACCGGGGAATTTCGTCTGGTTGCGGAATCGACCTATGAACGCAACCTCCTGTTGCGCAATGCCGCCCATCTTGTGCGGCCGCTGCCGACGGTCATCCCGATCCTGTCCTGGACGAAAGGGATCTGGGCGGCCCTGCGCACGCTTTTCGGCTCGACGACCGCGCCGCGCAGCCGGGGGGCGCTGTTGGTCAAGATCGGCCTAGTGCTATATGATTTTCACGGGCGCCGGGCACGCGTCATGCCGCGCCACACGATGAGGGGGCGGGCACGCGCGCTGGCGGACATCCCGGCGCTGACACCGAACATCAAGGCTGTCGGCACCTATTACGATGCCGCCATCACCATGCCCGAGCGGCTGGTGCTGGAACTGGTACAGGATGGCTTGGCGCTGTCGCCCGAGTCCGAGGCGCTGAACTGGACGCCCCTGACCGGCCAGCGCAACGGCGTGCTGGAACTGACCGGGCCCGATGGCGATCTCCGCCGCGTGCACGCCGATCTGGTGGTGAATGCCGCGGGGCCATGGATCGACCGGGTGAACGCCGCACTGGGACTGAACACCGCGTTTATCGGTGGCACAAAGGGGGCGCATATCCTTCTCGATCACCCGGACCTCCTGCGCCAGCTCGACGGTCGGATGATCTATTTCGAGGGCAATGACGGGCGTATTCTGCTGGTCTTCCCCTACGAGGGCAAGGCGCTGGTCGGCTCCACCGATATTGCCGCCGACGATCCCGACGCCGTGATCTGCACCGCGGAGGAAACCGCCTATTTCATGCAGGCGTTGAAAGACCTTCTGCCGCGCCTCGCCTTCGACGAAGGCCAGATCGTCTATGCCTATTCGGGTATCCGCCCCCTGCCCAATTCCGCCTCGACCGTGCCGGGGCTGATCAGCCGCGACCATTCCGCCCCGGTGGCGGAACCCGCGCAAGGGCGCCCCTTTCCGGTGATATCGCTGGTCGGGGGAAAGTGGACGACGTTTCGCGCCTTCGCCGCCGAGGTCGCCGACACGGTACTGGCCCGGCTGGACAGGCCGCGGCGATGCGAAACCGACAACATGGCCATCGGGGGCGGGCGGGGCATGCCGGACCCCGACGGGCGGGCCGACTGGATCGGGCGCGTGGCCGGCGAGACCGCCGCCAAGCCCACCCGCGTCGCGCAATTGCTGGATCGCTACGGCACCACCGGGCGCAGGATCGCGATCGCCGAGGGCGCCCATCCCGCCCCCCTGCCCGGCACCCCGGACGTGACCCGCGCCGAGATCGACTGGATCGCGCGTAACGAGAAGGTCGCGCACCTGGAGGACATCCTGTTGCGCCGCACCACGCTGGCCATCAGCGGCAGGCTGACACCGGCGCTGTGCGACGAGATCGGCATGATCGCAGCCGCCGCGCTCGGATGGTCCGACGCGCGCCTGCGGGCGGAGCTTGACGGGGTTCGCACCCTTCTGGCGACGCGGCACGGCGTTTGCTTGGCGCCCGACGGGATATCGGCCCAAGGCCCGCGCGGGGACGCCCCTGCATGAGCAAACCTGCCCGGATCCGGCCCGGATCAACGGCCTTCGGCGACGTCGGGCCGGGCCGGTTCGGCGGCAAGAGCGCCCAGTGGTTCAGATGGCAAGGTCGAGACGCGGTTTCCAGAACGGCCGGAAGAGCTCGATCTTCGGGCAGCGGTTCATCACCACTTTCAGGCCAGCGTCTTCGGCCAGCTTCGCGGCGGCGTCGTCGTAGACCCCGATCTGGCCCCATAGAACCTTGGCCCTGATCGCGATGGCCTGTTCGGCGATGCCGTAGAGTTCTTCCCTGGGGCGGAAGACCTCGACCATGTCCACGGGGCGGTCGATACTCTGGAGCGAGTCATAGACCTTGATGCCACGGATCTCGGTCACCTTGGGGTTGGGGTTCACCGGGATCATGTCGTAGCCGGTCTCGTGCAGCACGCGCAGCACCCCGTAGCTGAACTTGGTCTTGTCGGCACTGGCCCCGACCATGGCGATGGTCTTGACCGATCTCAGGATGTCGTCGAGATACCCGGACTCGTAGGTGTAAAGTTCGTCCAATGCAGTGGCTGGCATGCTTCAGGCCTTCCTAGGTGTCGCGATATCCGCTTTCAGCTCGTGCGGCTCCAGCGGGTCGAGGAACGGGTTGCGGTAGAGCTTGTCGTGGCTTTCGACGCCGATCTCGAGGGTGCAGTCAGTGATGGCACGGGCAACGCAAAGCAGGACGTAGCCGTTGTTGATCTGGCGGTTGTTCAGCGCCACCTGCCGACGCTGGTCGACCTCGCCCGCCGTCAGCTTGGCCGCACAGGTGATGCAGCCGCCATACTTGCAGCCATAAGGCAGATCCACGCCCTGCTCTCGCAGGGTGTCCAGCAACGGCCGGCGGGCATCGACCGTGTAGGTGGCGCCGCCCCTGTTGGCGATCGTTATGCTGCGGGTCCCGGTCACAGCCAGATATCGCTGGTGCAGTCGCCGCCGGGATAGCGGGTTTCGTGGCAGCGGCTTGGGCCGTTGGGCTCCTTGCCGAAGTCCACGACGAAATCGGGGTTGATCGTCATGCCGCCGTTCTCGACATCGCAGTCGATCATCACCATGACACCGCCTTGCGTCCGGATCTCGGGGTAGAACTGGTTATCCCATGTCGAGAACAGCGAGGTCGTGACATAGAGCCGCCTGCCGTCCAGCGAGAGTTGATACATCTGCGGCCCGCCCGCGACCTTGACGCCGTTGACCTCGGGCGCCTTGCCCAGCAGGCCACCCATGTAAACCTGCCCGGTAAGCTTGGGGTTGTGCGGGTCGGTGATATCGTACTGGCGCATGTCGCCGTGCAACCAGTTGTTGAGGTAGAGATACTTGTCGTCCATCGACACGAGGATCGCACTCATCA
Source organism: Nioella halotolerans (assembly GCA_003428585.1). Taxonomy (GTDB): domain Bacteria; phylum Pseudomonadota; class Alphaproteobacteria; order Rhodobacterales; family Rhodobacteraceae; genus Nioella; species Nioella halotolerans. The sequence continues at coordinate 8,023 of QVQC01000060.1, read as the reverse complement.
CCCCCGGAATCGGGATAGGCCATTCGGGGTGCGGCTCGTTCTCGACGTCGATGATCTTCTCCCATTCCCACTTGCCCGAGTCGGACTTCCAGAAATGGATCACGTTGGCCGATAGTGCCGCGCCGCAAAAGCCGTGGGTGCTATCAGGGTTGTGGTGGAACTTGACCTCGAGCGGGATCAGCCCGTCTTCGCCGAGATACATGGTCTCGACCGGTTTGCGCGCCTCGAAATCCCAGATGTGCAGCCGGCGACCATATTTCAGGTGCCCCACCTCTTCGAGGTCGAACCCCGGCATGAACGTATTGGGGGCCGCCCATTCGGAGGACACCATAACGTTGTGGCGCGGCTGGTACCAGAAATCGTAGCTGAACGGGATGTCGCCCATGGTTTCTTCCCACCGGCCCACGATCTCGAACTCCTTGTTGAGATGCAGGTAGCCACCGGGCGCTTCGCCCTGCGCGTCACCGAGGAACGAAATGATGATCTCCGACCCGAGACAATGCACGGTGTGGGGGCCGCTGAGGTTGGTCTTCGACTTGATCTCGGCCCCGTCGATCACCTTGTGCAGGCGCGGCGCACGCGGATCGGTGGCCGTGTCTATGACGTGGATGTTGTTGGACCGGACACCGGGCACCAGCAGGTACTTGCGCGACATGCCGGCGTCGTCATGGCACGACGAACAGGCGTTCCAGCCCATATGGTGCAACTCGTCCCCGATGCCGGGCATGTCCAGCCGATGAATGACCTGCGAATAGGTGGGACTGTCCGGGTCCGCGTCTACCGTCGCGAGGTAATCGGGTTTCTGGATCCCGGTGCCCGTGTAGATCGCGATCGTGTAAAGCAGTTTTTCGCGGGGGGCCTTGATGGCCTCGGCCGGGCTTGCATAGCCCGGGCCGCAACATGCGCCGTCCATCATCACACTCCTCCCTTGCGATCATGCAAATATTCTCGTAATCCGAGAACGCGATTCTCACAAGGTAAAAAACATGCATCTGGAACGCCTCGTTCTCATCCTCGACATCGTCGGACAGAAGGGCGAGGCGACGGTGGCCGAGATCTGCGCCCATTCGGACCTGCCCAAACCAACGGCCTACAGGCTGGTTCAGGATCTTGTCGGAGTCGGATTGCTGGAACCGCTCGGACGCGGCCAGTTCACGATCGGCACCCGCCTGAAGCGGGTCACCCACGGCAATCATTCCGACCGCGCCTTGCTGGACCTGATCGCGCCGGTGCTGAAACAGGCCGCGACGCAAGTCGGAGCGGCCTTTTTCCTGTCGCGCCTGCGCGGGAAATCCGTGGAGATCATCCATGTCGAAACGCCGGATACGGGCGTGTCCTATCTTCACCCCGGTCTGGGCAAGCGTCCCCTGCATGCCTGTTCCTGTTCCAAGGCCGTCGCCGCCTTTTCGCCCGATCTGTTCCCGACCGGCGAAATGGAGGGCCGGCTGCGGGCCTACACGGAATTCACACTGACAAGCGTGGATGACCTGCAAGCGGAGTTCGAAACCATCCGTCGGCGCGGTTTCGCCGAATGCGTGGAAGAGATCGAGCGCGGCATGTGCTCGGTCGCGGCCCCGCTTGCGCCAGATGGCCCCGGGGCCACGTTATCCATTGGCGCGACGGGATCGGTGCGGGTGTTCACGCCCAAGTTCCGCGAAACCCTCGGGCCCCGGATCACCCGGATCGCGCGTGACGTTACGGCAAGCTTGGGATGGGACATCGAACAGGCTAACACGATAAAGGCGCTGTCCTGACGCCCCCGTCGCGGCCTTCCCGGGAACGCGTCCCGTTTGCCGCGCGCGCCACGATGCACTTTCGCCCTGATGTCCCCGGGCGCCGGCCCCGAAAGCAGCGCCGGCCGCTCTCGGTCCGGGCTTGGTTTTATCGCGCGTCGCCCTTGATGCAGAGATCGGCTTTCTGGAAGGTTCGCGCAGCGGCCTCCCGGTACCCCATCATTTCGCAAACGCTGGATGGCGGGTGCAGCGCCCGGGGCACCCGTCCGCTTCGCGGCTGGCTGCGGCCGGTCGCCGCGGCGGGCCCGATTGGCCGAGGAAGACCGCCCAGTCCGGGGTCAATCCGGCGCGATCTGCGCGCGGTGCGGCGCCCCTTTGATCGCGGCATCGACCCGCAAGGCGCGGACCAGCCCGATACAGGCCACGAGCAGGAAGACTGTCAAAGGCAGCGCGGATGTAAGAGATGCGGTGCGCATCGCGATAAGCCCCCCGGCAGACAAGAGGCTCATCGCCACGACGCCCTCTGTAACACACCAGAACACGCGGTAGGGGGCGGGCGGGTTCGGGTGCCCGCCCGAGGTGACCATCACGTCCACCAAGGATCCGGAATCCGACGACGTGATGAAGAACACGACAATGGCCAGCGTCGCCAGTGCCGAGGTCACCATGGATAGCGGCATTTCCGCCAGCATCGCGTAGAGCGACAGCGCCTCGTCCTCCATCGACATCTCGGCAATACGGCCGATGCCCGCCGATTCCAGTGACAACGCCGTGCCGCCGAAAGCCGCGAACCAGAAGAACCCCAGCAGTGTCGGTGCCAGCAGCATGCCCGCGATCATCTCGCGGATGGTGCGCCCGCGCGAGATGCGCGCCGCGAATATGCCCACGAAGGGCGACCACGATATCCACCAGACCCAGTAGAACAGCGTCCAGTCGGCCTGCCAGTCGGGGTCGGAGGCAGCGCCCACGCGAAAGCTGGCCTCGACGATATCCGACATGTAGGCACCGATCCCGGCGGTGAAGGTCTCAAGGATCAGGATGGTTGGCCCGGCCACCAGAACGAAGGCCAGCAGCAGGGCCGCGACACCCATGTTGAACTCGCTCAGCCGGCGAATGCCGACATGCAAGCCGCTGACCACCGAGACCGTGGCAATCCCGGTAATCACCGCGATGATCGTCAGTTGCACCGGCAGCGACATGCCCAGCCCGGTCAGAACGCCCAGCCCGGCATTGATCTGCATCGCGCCGAGCCCCAGCGACGTGCCGACGCCGAAAAGCGTGCCGACGGTGGCGATGATGTCCACCATGTGCCCGACCCAGCCCTTTATGCGCTCGCCGATCAGCGGATAGAGCAGCGACCGCGGCGCCAGCGGCAGCTCGTGACGAAAGTGGAAATAGGCCAGCGGCAACGCCATGCAGATATAGATGGCCCAGGGGTGCAGCCCCCAGTGGAAGTAGCTGTGGAACAGCGCCTCGCGCACTGCCGCGTCGCTGCGCGGTTCCGCGTCCAGCGGTGAGGTGTAGTGCAGGATCGGCTCGGCCACGCCGAAAAACACCAGCCCGATCCCCATGCCCGCGGCCATCAGCATCGTGAACCATGTCAGCCGCCCGAATTCCGGGCGGGCGTCATCGCCGCCCAGCCGGATCTCGCCAAGGCGGCTGAGGCCCAGCCAGATGACGAAACCCAGCATGAAACTGGCCGCGAGGACGTAAAACCAGCCGAAGCTGTCGATCAGCCAACCTTGTGCGCGCGAGAACTGCGTCTCGGCCTCACCGCTGAACAACACGCCGTAAAGCACGAAAACCACGATCAACCCGGCAGAGCCCAGAAAGACCGGCGGGTTCATCGTTTCCCTGAAATCCCGGATGAGATGCTTCACCAATGGTCTCGCCTTTCCAGTTCCTGTGAGGCGCACCCGGCAAGCAGGGCTTTGACCTTGCCCCGCGACCCGGCGATGATTTTCGAAACGAACCGCTCGTCATGATTTTTCCGGAGCCTAACAGCGGCCCACCACCTGCGAAACCTGCGTCTCGCTTTGTCGGAACAGACTGTCGCGCAGACGGCGTGGCACGGACCACGGCGTCCGCATCGACGGGCAAGCCGGTCAACACGGTGACACCCGTCATTCCGCTGCCTCAAGCCAGTTGCGGAAACGCCGCTGGCGCAGGTCTTCGGTATTGGCATACCAACCGCTATCCTGAACGAGTGCCCGGCCACCATGCTGGGGATGGTTCGGCAGATAGGCGCGCATCGGCGCGCCGGTGTCGGGGTTGAGCCCGATCCGGTCGAAGGCGGAGCTTCGCGTCGGGCCGTAGGGGATGCGCATGGCGAGGCGGGCCATGCTGGTCGGCTCCGCCGCGTGGACGATGAAATCGCGAGCGGCACCCGGAACATCGGTGGTGGCGGCAATGGCCCAGACCTCGATCCCGATGATGCGGCCATCCCAGACGATGTCGATGGCCGCCTGAGCGCGCTGCGCCGCGTCAAAGAACCGGCCGTTGAACCCGGCCGCCATGACCGCTCTGCCATCGAGGAGCATTTGCGCAGGCTCCGCCGGATCGTCCCACCAGACGATATCGTCGCGAATGGTCTCGAGCTTTCGGAACGCCAACCTCAGCCCGCGGTCGGTACTGAGCAGGCCGTAGACCTGTTCCGGCGGCACGCCTTCGGCCAGCAGGGCCCATTCGAGAATGCCATCCGGACTTCGCTGAATCGCGCGCGGACCGGGGAAACGGGTGGTGTCGAAGAAATCCTCGATACGGCTCGGCTTGACCCCGGCAAAGGCACGGTCGTCGAAGGCCATCACGCGCGCATAGGCGTTCTGCGGCACGGCGCACCGGTCGGGCCCATGGGGCGTGAAGTCGTCAAGCGCCTCCGAGGTGAAAAGCGATCCGGGCTCGATCTCCAGCAACAGGCCGCGCGCGCAGGCCACCCGCGCCTGGTCGGCCAGCATGTCGATCACGTCCCAGCCTTCGGCGCGTCCGCGTTCGGCGAGGTCGGTCCAGCTTCCCTCGTAGACGGTGACATCGACGTTCAGCCCGGTTTCCTCCGCGAAGGGCCGTATCACGGCCTGACGTTGCGCGGCCTCATACGCGCCGCCCCATGACACGATTGTAAGATCGTCCGCGGCGACCGGCGCCGCGATGACCGACAAGACGAGGAGAAGCCTAAAGAGACGCATTTTCTTCCTTCCGCAAGCGGGCCGCCTCATCGAGCCAAGCCGCGACAAGATCCGCCTCTGACACCGCGCCGAGGTATGTTCCGCTGGCACCGGACACGACGGGCACCGCGTCCCCGACGAACCCACGCAAGGACTCCATCGCGTCGGCAAGATCGGTCGTGTCGTCGAATACAAGCCTCGCGGGACTCACACCTGCCGCGATACTCGTGGTTGCGCCACCGGACCCGGGCGCGAACACGCCAAGCAGCCTGCCGTCGCGGTCCAGCACGAAAGCTTCGCGCCACCCTTTCTCTCGCAAGCGGCGCCCCACCTCCTCGGGCGTGGTGTCGGCGGTGGCGGTCACGGCCTCGGGGTGCAGGTAATCGACAACCTTCAGCGCCCCAAGATGCGCGCGATCCCGTCCAAGCGAGAAATCGACACCGCCGCGGGCCAGTTGAACGTCGAACAGGGAGCGACCGAAGGCACGATGGGATACGAGGTTGGAAAACACGACCGCAACCATCGCGGCAATGGTCACATCGTAGTTCCGTGTCAATTCGAACACGATCAGGATGCAGGTCAGCGGCGCCCCGATCACCGCGCTGGCGAACCCCATCATGCCGCTGATGGCGTAGATCGCGGCCCCGGACGTTGGCACGGCGGCGAAACCGGACGCCATTGTCCAGAAGAACACGCCGATCAGGCTGCCGATCAGAAGCGACGGGCTGAACGCCCCCCCGGAAAAGCCGGCCCCGAGGCAGAGGGCGGTCAGAACGGTCTTGGCAAGGATCAGCACGATCACTTCGCCCGATCCGAACGCGCCGTCGATCGTGGCAAAGCGTAGCGTCGAGGTCCCGATGCCCAGCACATCCGGCAGGGCAAGCGCTGTCAGGCCGACCGCGAGGCCGGCCATGGCGGTGCGCATTTCCGGCCGTTTGATCCATCGGCCCAGTATCGGCCCGATGGCCAGAAGCAGCCGCATGAAGACGATCGCCCCCGCGGCCACAAGAAGGCCAAGCGCCGCGACAAGGACGAATTCGTAGCCATGCATGATGCCCGGCGACTCGATCCGGAACAGGGCGGGCCGTTCGAAGATCACGTTCACAATGACATAGCCCGTCACCGAGGCGACCGTTACCGGCGCGAAGGCCCGGGTCGCGTAATGGCGCAAGACGACCTCGTGGGCGAACAAGACGCCCGCGATCGGCGCGTTGAACGCGGTGGATATCGCGGCCGCGACGCCGCACCCGATCGCGATGCTGGCAAGGTTCGGCACACCCAGCCGCAAGCGACGCGCGAAACCGCCGATGATCGCGCCAAGATAGACCATCGGCCCGTATTGACCGACCGATGCTCCCGCGCCCAGCGACAGGGCGGCCGTCCCGGTCGAAATCACCCCGCTGCGCAGATCGGCAAGTGGCGTGTGAAACTGGACCGCCTTGATGACATCCGGCGGGCCGAGCGGGCGCCCGTCAGGCGACAGATGCCTGTGGACCAACCCAACGACGAGACCACCAAGCGTCGGCACCAGAACGGTGGTCGTGGCCACCAGCCACGGCATGCTTTCCCATTGCACACGCGCCCTCGGGGCGACCAGCAGCCCCGCGTTCAGGAGCGAGACCAAGTCCACCAACGCGATTGCAGCCAGCGAGGCCGCAACCCCGACGACAAGCGCCACGCCGGTCAACACCATCACGCGCAAAAGCGGCGGCGCCGGATCGGTGTCTGGTCCAGCAGTCATCCTGGAAGAGCTTGCACGACTTGAGAGGAGGAGGCAACGACGACGACCCCCTCGCATCGGGCGGGGTCCGATGGGTCATCGCAACACGGGCGGAAATGTTGCAACCGGCATTGCCGGACCATTGGGGGAAGAATAGCCGTCGCCGGATTCATCGCCGAACCGGCCGGTCGCAGCAATTGCGAAAACCACATATCCAACCGACAGCTAAAAAACGGGCCGCGCGCGATGCGCGACACGGCAGGCCCGGGGCGGTGCGCGCCGCCCCGGGCCTGCCGATGCTCAGGCCGCTGGCAAGGCGATGGCCCGTGCCGCGGCCCCGTCACGGGCGCCGTAATGCACCAGCACGGTGGCGGCCAGATCGGCCCCCATGCGTCCCGCCTCCGCGATCGGACGACCCTGCGCGATCCCTGCAAGGAAGCCGCTGGCATAGGCATCGCCGGCGCCGGTCGTGTCCACGACGCGTTTTATCGGCGCCGCTTCGACGTGGTGGCGGCCGCTTGAATCGGCGACAAGCGCGCCCTTTTCATGCTCGGTCACGGCGGCAATCGCCACTTTGCCAAGGGCCCAGTCCATCGCCGCGCCGGTCTCGGTCTGCCCGGCAAGCGCACCGACCTCGACATGGTTGCCGATCAGGATGTCGACGAAGGCGTCGATGAAACCCAGCATCGCCTCCCGGTTTCGGTCGACACAGCCGACATCCGACGGGGTCAGCGCGATGCGCGCCCCGGCGCTCTTCGCCATGCCCGCGGCGGCCTCGATCACCGCCGCGCCCTGCGGGGCATCCCACAGGTAGCCTTCGATGAAGAGGATATCGAAGGCCTCGGGCATGGCCGCGCGCACCTCGGCGGGCCGGATCTCGACCGCCGCGCCCAGATGGGTGCTCATCGTGCGCTCACCATCTGGCGTGACCAGCACGACACAGCGCCCGGTGCCCGGATCGCCACCGTCCGCGACCGCGACCGGGGCGGCAATGCCCATGGCGACCATCTCGTCGCGGAAGATCCGCCCGAGATCGTCATCGGCGACCTTGCCAAGGTAGGTGCCGGCCACACCGGCATCGGCCAGATGGGCGATGGAATTGGCCACCGACCCGCCCGACTGGCGGACACCCGGCCCGACCTCCTCGAAGAGGTGATGGGCCGCCGCGGCATCCACAAGGTGCATGCCACCGGTTGAAAGGCCATGCCGATCTATGACCGCCTGTTCGACGCTGGCGACGACATCGACAAGCGCGTTGCCGAGGCCGACGATATGCGGAGTGTTCCCTGTCATCCGTGCCTCCTCAATACCGGTAATGGTCCGGCTTGAACGGGCCGTCTTGCGGGACGCCGATATAGTCGGCCTGGTCCTTGTCGAGCGTGGACAGCCGCGCGCCGATCTTGTCGAGG
>QVQC01000019.1 GCA_003428585.1 Nioella halotolerans | reverse complement strand
CTCGAACCGCAATTTCGAGGGGCGGCAGGGCCGCGGCGGGCGCACCCACCTGATGAGCCCGGCCATGGCCGCGGCGGCCGCCGTGACCGGTCACCTGACGGATGTTCGCAGCTTGATGTAAATCCGCTTTTGCAGAATTGCACAGGATCGCACAGGAAACCCGGCACAAAATTGCCGGGTTTTCTTTTTAGGAATGGAGTCGCCACGTAACGCGCCCACGTCTTGCAGCTTTCCGGTCAGGGTCCATGAAAGACATCGAATTCTGGTTTTCCATCGGCAGTCCCTACACCTACCTTTCGGTGATGCGCCTGCCGCGCTTGCAGCAAAAGACCGGCGTCAAGGTCCTCTGGCGCCCGTTCCCGTTGCGCCAGATCATGATCGAGATGAACAATTTCCCATATCTCGATAAGCCCGCGAAGGAGGCCTACCTTTGGCAGGACATTGCGCGGCAGGCCCGCAAATACGGGCTTTCGCCCAATTTGCCCGCGCCCTTCCCGCTGGAAGGTTGCGATCTGGCCGACAGGGTCGCCCTCGTCGCGCAAAAGGAAGGCTGGATCGAACCCTATGTTCGCCAAAGCTACCTGCACTGGCTGCATGACGGGCAACCCGCCGGGGCGGAACCGAACCTCAGCCACACCATCTTCGAGTGCAAGCATAACCCGGACCGGGTGATTGCCGCGGCCGAAGGCGCGCGAATCGAAAGCACCTATCAAGCCGCGTTGCGCGAGGCCCGCGAAAGACACATTTTCGGCGCGCCAAGTTTCATCGTGGCCGGCGAGCTTTTCTGGGGTGACGACCGATTGAACGACGCGATGCGCGCCGCAATCCCTCAGCCCCGGGCGCAGGTGGTGAAGAATGTCAACGGGACAGCGCCGACAAGGCTTCGGACAGCGCCGGTTCAGCCGACCGCCCCGTCGCATCGCCAAACCGGCTGACCAGCGCCTGAAGGTCGTCGGCCACCTGCGGCCCGCCGAGGATTTCGGCCCGTCGCGCCAGCCGCGGGATATCGCCTTCGTCGGTCAGCTTCTGCGCCAGCCATTGCGACAGTATCACGAGGTCGCCGGCCTGCGCCTCGCCGGTCCGATAGTGCGCCTCGACCACCTGGCGCAGCGACAGCCATTCCGGCTTGGACAGGTCCGCATTGCGCGACAGCACCACGGCGGCCAGCCCGACCGTGGCCATGCGTGGGTCAATGACCGCTTCCACGGGGTCGTCATGTGGCTGGATCAGAACGGACATACGGGTGCCCGAGGCATACATTTCCGCCCCGGCATCCTTGATGCGCCCGGCAGACGCACGCAGCGCGCGGAACAAATGGCGCACCACCAGGAAAAGGCCGATCAAGACCGCCGCGAAGATCAGAAGGACGACGAGGAGATCCATTACTCCTCCCTTCTTGCGGCCCGCCCGGTATCGCGGACGGGCCATCAGTGGTGGATCAGAAGAAGACGCGCTCGATCGTCCACCATGCACCGATCAGGCTGATGATGATCGAGCCAACGACCGACACCGCGCGATACATGACCTGCGTGTCGCGCACGGGCCGTTCTTCCTCGACGAGCGGCGCGATCATCGCAAGCCGCACGCCCAGCAGGATCAGCACCAATCCGCCGAAGATCACCGCGAGCTGCCCGAACTCGACGCCGATATTGAAGCCCAGAAGCGCGGCCACGAAATGGCTGGCGGTGATCCCGAAATCGCCCAGCACGCTGGCAAAACCAAGCCCGTGCAGCAGGCCAAAGACGAAGACGAGGCCGGTGCGCGCCATCACGTTGCCATGGCCGCGGATATTCTCTACCCCGACATAGACGATGGAGGCGGCGATCAGCGGTTCCACGATGCTGGCGGGAACGGTCACGAGCCCAAGGCTTGCCAGCGCCAGCGTGATCGTGTGGGCCACGGTAAACGACGTGACCTGGAACAGGATCGGTTTCAGGTGAAGCGCGAAGAAGAAGAGGCCGAGCACGAAGAGAATATGATCGACGCCGAGCGGGATGATATGTTCGAACCCGACGATGATGTAGCGGGCAAAGACCGACCAGGCGCTTTCGGTGCGGATCTCCAACCGTGGCAGCGGGTCCGTCAGGTCACCATCGGACACGAAGGCGGTATAGGCATCCTCGCCGCCTCCGACCTGCCGCACGACGAGGTCGCCATAAAGGGCGGCCCAGCCGACGCTGACCGGGGCATCACCCTCGGGCAAGTCGGCACGCAAGTGCAGAGTCGAGACCCGCGCCAGCTCGAAATTGCCGACTTCGGGAATCGAGGCCCCGACCAGTTCGGGCAGGATGCGCTCGCCGTCCACCTCGATCACGATGCGCTGTTGCATGCGGGGCCAGAACTCTTGCAATTCCGCGCGCAGGGTCGCCGGGTCGGTGGCGCGAAGCTCATCGTAGATCTCCTCGACCGGCGACTGCGTCGTGTCGGTAACCGCGGCAAGGTCCATCTCGGCAAGAATCGATTCCAGCGACAGCCGGATATCCATTGTGACCTCGGTATCGGTCACCTGCACGTCGGCGATGCCCGGGTCGATTTCATGCGCGCGAGCATCCGACCCGGCAAATGACACCAACGCGATTGACAAGGCCAGAAATCGGCCCACCATATTTGTGAACATCTTGGAAACCTTCATGCCTAAACTCGCCCACATCGTCTTTGCCGCAAACATAGCATTCATGCCAGCCCTTCCAGCCGCGGCACATGAATTCTGGATCGCGCCGATGGATTACACCGTTTCCGCGGACGCCCCTCTGGAGGCCCGCCTGCGCGTCGGGGAGGACTTCGAGGGAACGCCGATGGCCTACCTGCCGCGCAATTTCAGCCGCTTTGACCTTGCGATCGGGGACAGCGTCCTGCCGGTCGAGGGGCGGCTTGGCCAACACCCGGCGGTCGTGGTCGAAGATCACGGCAGCGGGCTTGCCGTGGTGCTGCACGAAACCACCCCGCGAGAGGTGCACTACGACGACTGGGACAGCTTCCTGCGTTTCGCCGCGCACAAGGATTTCACCGATATCGAGGCCCGCCACCAGTCGCGCGGCCTTCCGATGGGCGGTTTCCGCGAAAGCTATACCCGCCACGCCAAGAGCCTGATCGCCTCGGGCGACGGGGCCGGGGCGGATCGCGCCTTCGGACTGCGCACGGAATTCGTGGCGCTGGCCAATCCCTATACCGACTCCCTGTCCGGCGGCCTGCCGGTTCTGCTGTTGCTGGACGGGGCGCCGCGCGCCGATGCGCAGGTGGAACTGTTCGAACGGGCGCCGGATGGCACGGTGACGGTGACCCTGCACCGGACGGACGCCGACGGGCGCGCCGTTTTGCCGGTGGACCCGGACAACGAATACCTTGCCGACGCGGTGTCACTGATGCCGGTCGAGCCGGCCGAGGACGGCGACCCGGTCTGGCACACGCTCTGGGCATCGCTGACCTTCGCGGTTCCAGCCGATTGAGCGCGCGCCTTGTGTTGCCCCGGCATTGCGGCTATGCCCTTGCGAGACGCGAAGGAGGCCCCGAAAGATGGATAAATTCACCAAGTTGACCGGCATCGCAGCCCCGCTGCCGCTGATCAATGTCGATACCGACATGATCATTCCCAAGCAGTTCCTGAAGACCATCAAGCGGTCGGGCCTCGGCGTGAACCTCTTCGACGAGATGCGCTATGACGACGACGGCAACGAGATCCCGGATTTCGTGCTGAACAAGCCCGCCTATCGCAACGCGGAAATCCTCGTCACCGGGGGCAATTTCGGCTGCGGCTCATCGCGCGAACACGCGCCGTGGGCGTTGCTGGATTTCGGCATCCGCTGCGTGATCGCGCCAAGCTTTGCCGACATCTTCTTCAACAACTGTTTCAAGAACGGTATCCTGCCGATCGCCCTGCCGCAGGAAGAGGTGGACAAGCTGATGGACGACGCCGAGCGCGGCGCCAACGCCACGGTCACCGTGGACCTTGAAAGCCAGACCATCAGCGGCCCCGACGGGGGCGAGATCACGTTCGACGTTGATCCGTTCCGCAAGCACTGCCTGCTGAACGGTCTCGACGATATCGGCCTGACGCTGGAAAAAGCCGCCGCGATAGACACGTTCGAGGCGAAGGCCGCGCAAGACCGCCCTTGGGTCTGACCACGCGCCGATAACAAGATGTGGCCCCCTGCAGCCCTGCCGGGGGCTTTTTTCTGTCTTGTGATGCAATCCGGCGACAGTTTCCTTCCCAAAATCGCCACAGTGATTCCGTAGGGCAAGTCAGACACTTGCGGAATGAAGCGAATGTGGGCAAGATCGTGGCAATTGAGGCAATCCGGTGGCAGCCGGGTCAATACGTGGACCAGACGCCAGAAAACAAGGGCGCGTCCAGGTAGAGGGTTTTTGACAGTGATCGCACAGCTAGCCAACGCTGTGGTGCGGGCGATACTCGTGTTAATCGTGATATGCACCCCGTCTTTGTTGCTTCCGGCCCGTTCGCCGGATTCGGCGACCGTGGTGATGCTTGTCGCGCTGTTCGCCGCGGCGTTCACCTTTTCCGAATATGCCTCGCGCTATCCCGGGCTGATCGAGTTTCGTGACGCGCCGCCCTTCAACCGGGTGCGCGTGATCGGCGTCTTTGCCACGCTCTTCCTTCTCAGCCTCGTGGCCGGGGCACCGGATGCGCCGCAAACCCTGACGCTGATCGTGAACGCCACCGGGCTGGTGCTTGCCCATGCGCTTGATTTTTCCTACAGCCCGATCTGGCTTTTGCAGGTTTTCCTGCCCGAGAACGCCAGTCGCACCGACCTGACCATGCTGCGCACCATGGGCGGGCTCAGCTTCCTTGTGGGCCTGATCACCATCGCCGTCTTCGCGATCCTGATGCGGCTGAAAAGCTGGCCCAGTCGCAACAGCAGCTTCAACGTATGGGTCAACCTGCCAACCTTCGACCCGACCGCCGGCGGCGATGTGGTGGCGCGGTTGACCCGAGACTCCCGCGTTAACCTGATCTTAGGCTTTACCCTGCCATTCCTGATGCCGGTGCTGGCAAGCTACGGGATCGAGAATCTCGATGTCTCGATCGCCGGCTCGCCGCAACTGATGGTATGGATGGTCACGTTATGGAGCTTCCTTCCGGTCAGCCTGCTGATGCGCGGCCTCGCCATGGGCCGCATCGCCCACATGATCACCGAGCGGCGCAAGCAGGTCGTGCGCGACCTTGCCGAACAGGGCGCGCTTGCGGCGGCCTGATCCTGTGGCTGCTTCTGGCGCTGCCCGTTTCGGCCGACACCATCCGGCTGGCCACCTATCACACCGAATTGTCGCGCGCCGGGCCGGGCCTGTTGTTGCGCGATATCCTGCGCGGCGAGGATGAACAGGTCGCCGCGGTGACCCGCGTGATCGCGGCGACCGCCCCCGATATCCTGCTGCTGCAGGGGATTGACCACGATCTGGAAGGCCACGCGCTTACCGCGCTCGCCGACCGGTTGGAGGAGGCTGGCGCCATCTACCCCTACCGGTTGGCCCTGCCGCCCAATGGCGGCGTGCCGACGGGGCGCGACCTCGACGGGGACGGGCGGCTGGGCATGCCGCGTGACGCGCAGGGCTATGGCCGGTTTCGCGGCGCGGGCGGCATGGCGCTGCTGTCACGCCATCCCATCGGCACGGTGCGGGACCATTCCGGTTTCCTCTGGCGCGACCTGCCGGACGGGCAGGCACGGGACGTGCTGTCGCCGGAGGCGCTCGCGGTGCAGCGGCTGGCCAGCAACGCGGCCTGGGACGTGGCGGTGGAGGTCGGCGGCGAAACCCTGCGCCTTCTGACGATCCACGCCACGCCGCCGGTCTTCGACGGGCCGGAGGACCGCAACGGTCGCCGCAACGCGGATGAGCTGTGGTTCTGGCTGCGTCAACTGGATGGATGGACACCGGACGGAGTCCCGCCTCCACAACCACCGCTTGCCATCATCGGGGTGCTGAACGCCGACCCGGTGGCGGGCGAGGCGCGCCGCGCGGCGCTGACGGCGGCCCTGTCCCACCCGCTGTTGCAGGACCCAGTCCCGCAAAGCGCGGGCGGCGCAGAAGATGACGACTCCACCGACACCGCCGACTGGCGCGATCCCGATCCCGGCAACCTGCGCGTCGATTACATCCTGCCTTCCGCCGATCTTGACGTTACGGATGCCGGCGTCTTCTGGCCCGCCCGTGACGACCCCGACCGCCCCCTGCTGGGCGGCTCAGACGGAAACGGCGCGTCGCGTCACCGGCTGGTCTGGGTCGATCTGGTGCTGGAGCGCGCGGAAGAGCGCTGAGGCCAGTGGCGTCTGCGGCCGGTCGGGCAGCACGGCGTCCAGCGTCGCGCCATCCAGCCGGTGCGGCGTGTTCCAAAGGTAACGCATTTCCAGTAGGGGCTTCGCCTCCGTCCAGAACGGCCGCGCGAGGTGAATGGGCAGCCACCCCATCCGCTTGCCAACAACCTCTCGCCCGATCGCCGCGCCGCAGGCGGCGGCAAGTTCATGGCCCGTCAGCGTGTATCCGGGAAAGCCGTATTCCGCGAACCGGGGCAGGCCCTCTCGCTGCTCGGCCAGCCCGACCATGACGGCGGCCAGGTCCGGCAGCCAGGCCCAGGCATGCGGTTGGTCCAGCGCGCCGGGATAGGCGATGCCGCCCTTGGCAAGCGGCTTGGCAATGACCCGGTCGAACCAGTTGCCGCTGGCCCGGTCGTCGAGGAAATCGCCCGCCCGCAGGATGATCGTCCGCACCCCGGCCTCGCGATAGGCCGCCTCCATCTGGCGCCGGATACGGCCCAGCGGATGCGCCGCCCGCTGTGCCACGCCGGGGCCGATCACCGGCGGCATCTCGGGGCCATAGACGTAAACGTTGCCCGGCTGGATCACCGTCGCCCCGCTGGACTGCGCCGCCGCGATCACCTGCCGCGTCAGGCCGGGCACCGTCGCCTGCCACTGGCTGTAAGGCGGGTTCCAGCCGTTCACGATGACATCCGCGCCGCGCGCGGCCTGCACCGGGTCATCCCGCTGCCGGTCGAACAGGCGCAGGTGCCATCCCGCGCGCTCGAAGGCTGCGCGCGCATGGCGGCCGAACCGGCCGGAGGCACCGAGGATCAGGGCGGTCTGGGTCAAGTCAGGCTCCATCTGTCAGGATTGTCGAGGCCTCACTACCCCATCGTTTTCGTCATATGTATTGCCAGAATTCGAACCTCATGTATTCATGGGTGAATGGACTACCTGCCCCCCGACTGGACGCTGATCCGCTCCTTCCTTGCCGTGGCCGAAACCGGCTCCCTTTCCGCCGCCGCCCGCGAGACGGGGCAAAGCCAGCCCACCCTCGGCCGTCACATCCGCACGCTGGAGGACAGCCTCGGCGGGCCGCTCTTCGAACGGCATCCGCGCGGGCTGCGCCTGTCGCCGCTTGGCCATGCCGTGATGCCCGGCGCCGAGGCGATGCGCGAGGGCGCGCGCCGGATCGACCTTGCCGCCGCCGGGCGCGATGCGCGCCCCTCCGGCCCGGTGCGCCTGACGGCCAGCGTCTATGTCTCGGTCCACGTCCTGCCGCAGATCCTGACCGGGATCCGCGCCCGCCACCCGGAAATCACGCTCGACCTCGTGGCCACGGATCGCAGCGAGAACCTGCTGTTTCACGAGGCCGACATCGCCCTGCGCATGTATCGCCCCGAACAGCTTGACATGATCACCCGCCACCTCGGCGACGTGCGGCTCGGCCTCTATGCCACGCGGTCCTATCTCGACCGGGCCGGCACGCCGCAACGCTTCGCCGACCTGCTGGACCATGACCTCGTCGGCTACGACCGCGACGACCGGATCATTCGCGGCTTTCGCACCGCGGGGCTGCAGGTGACGCGCGACAGCTTCGCGCTGCGCACCGACGATCAGGTCGCCTACTGGGAACTGGTCCGCGCCGGGGCGGGCATCGGCGTCGGGCAGCGCAGCGTCGCCGACGGCGACCCGCGCGTCACCCGCATCCTGCCGGACGCACCCCTGCCAGCCTGCCCGTCTGGCTGACCGCGCACCGCGCGGTGCGCCACACGCCGCGCGTCGCGCGGGTGTGGGAGGCGCTGGCAGACGGGCTTGCGCCGCTCCTTTCTTGACCCCCACGCACGCAGCGGCTAGGCGGATGCGACCCCAAGACAAGGACGGATGACCCATGAGCAACCCTTCGCTTCTTATCCTGCCCGGCGACGGCATCGGCCCCGAAGTCATGGCAGAGGTGCGCAAGATCATCGACTGGTATGGCACAAGGCGCGATCTGGCCTTCGACGTGAGCGAGGATCTGGTGGGCGGCGCGGCCTATGACGCGCATGGCACGCCGCTGGCCGATGCGACGATGGACAAGGCGCAGGCGGTCGACGCAGTCCTGCTGGGCGCCGTGGGCGGGCCGAAATACGACGCTCTCGATTTTTCCGTGAAGCCGGAACGCGGCCTGCTGCGCCTGCGAAAGGAAATGGACCTCTTCGCCAACCTGCGCCCGGCGCAATGCTTCGACGCGCTGGCCGATTTCTCGTCGCTGAAAAAGGACGTGGTCGCCGGGCTCGACATCATGATCGTGCGCGAACTGACCTCCGGCATCTATTTCGGCGAACCGCGCGGCATCACCCGCGAAGGCAACGAGCGTGTCGGCATCAACACCCAGCGCTATACGGAATCCGAGATCGCCCGCGTCGCCCGCTCCGCCTTCGAACTGGCGCGGAAACGCGGCAACAAGGTCTGCTCGATGGAAAAGGCCAACGTGATGGAATCGGGCATCCTGTGGCGCGACGTGGTGACGGAGGTGCACGCGGCGGACTATCCCGACGTCGAACTGTCGCACATGTATGCCGATGCCGGCGCCATGCAGCTCTGTCGCTGGCCCAAGCAGTTCGACGTGATCGTGACCGACAACCTTTTCGGCGACCTTCTGTCCGACGCCGCCGCGATGCTGACCGGCAGCCTCGGCATGCTGCCTTCCGCCTCGCTCGGCGCGCCGATGGAAAACGGCCGGCCCAAGGCGCTTTACGAACCGGTGCACGGCTCAGCCCCCGATATCGCGGGCACCGGCAAGGCCAACCCGATCGCCTGCATCCTCAGCTTCGCCATGGCGCTGCGCTATTCCTTCGACCAGGGTGCGGAGGCCGACCGGCTGGAAAAGGCCGTGGAGGACGTGCTGGCCGATGGCCTGCGCACCGCCGACCTGTTGGGCGAGGACGGCGTGCAGCCCGTCTCCACCAGCGAAATGGGCGATGCCATCGTGGCGAAGCTCGACACCAGCCTGTAAGCCCGGGCGCAAGTGGGCAAGCGGTGGGCGGCCGCGGCGCCCGTCGCGCCTGCAGGATGAAGCGGCGCGGAATGCCGCGCCGCCTTCACCGGCCCGGCAGGTCACGACCCGGCGTCATCCCCGGACAACCGGACGGACAGCGGGCGCTCCACCGGATCGCCGGCTGCAAGGGCTGCGTAGGAAAGACAGCGGTCCGCGTTGTGCGCCGTGCGCTGCAACCAGCGCATCGCATCGGTCAGGTCGAACACCTCCGGCACGCTGACCAGCCCCGCATGTTCGCGCAACAGGGCGGACCGGCGCATGTTCTGTGCCCGCCCGGCAATCAGCGCGGCGAGCCGCGCCATCTTCTCGGGGGCGGGCGGCGCATCCCCGGTATAGCGGCGCAGCGCCGCGCCGAAGGCCAGTGCCGGCCGCCTGAGGCCGGGGTCCGACAGCAGGCTTGGCAACAGCGCCCGTTCCATCAACTGGTGCGCCATGCGGTGCAGGTGATCATACATGTGCAGCATCGCGGCGTAGCGGTTGGCGACGCTGTCATCCTCCTGTGAAACCTCGATCCGCGAAAGGTAATACTGAAGATCGTCAAGCGCCGCCTGCAGCGCCGCGACACGGGTCGCAGGCAAGGGGCCGGGGTCAGGACGCAGATAGGCGCCACCCGCCGCGAAGGCCCGTCGCATGATGGCAAGCGCGGCACTGCGGGCCGCATCCATCGCGGCGCTCGGGTCTTCCAGCAAGCGCGGGTCGAGCGCATCGGTCAGCTTGTCCGCCCGGCCCGGCACCAGCCACGCGATCAGCCGCGCGTAGGCGCCGGTCAACGGCAGCATCACCAGCATCCCCGCGACGTTGAACAGGGTATGGAACACGACCAGCGCCGTCGGATCGTCGGGCGCGAAGAGCGACGACAACGGGGCCAGAAGAAAATCCATGATCACGAAAACCGCGATCCCGGTCGCAACGTTGTAGATCGCATGCGCCACCGCCGTGCGCAGCATGTCGCGCGATCCGCCGATCGTCACCAGAAGCGCCGTACCCGTGGTGCCGAGGTTCATCCCGATCACCAGCGCCGCCCCCTGGTGCAGCGTGATCGCCCCCGACGCGAGAAGAACCAGAGTGGCGGCCAAGGCCGCGCTGGAGGATTGCACGATCATCGTCGCCCCGGCCCCGATCAACACGAGCAGCAGCCGCCCCCCGAGCCCCTCACCGGGAAGGTTGGCGGTGATCAGCGTCTGCTCCACCCCGGCGACGGCATCTTTCATCATGTCCAGCCCGATGAAGATCAGCGCGAAGCCGCTGAGGGACCGGCCGATCCTCGCGGCGCGGCCGGTGGTCAGCAATGACAGCAGGACGCTGATCAGAAGCACCGGTAGCGCGATCGTCCCAAGGCTGAGCTTGAGCCCGAGGAAGGTGACGATCCAGCCCGTGAAGGTAGTGCCGACATTGGCACCGTAGATCACGCCAAGCGCCTGCGGAAAGGTCATCAGCCCGGCCCCGACAAAGCCGATGACCGTGACCATGGTGGCCGAGGAGGACTGGATCGCCGCCGTGCTGACGGCGCCGGTCATGGCACCCGAAACGGGCGAGGTCGTGAATCGGGCGATAAACCCCCGCAAGCGGCGGCTGGCCAACGCGCGCAGCGCCTCGGTCATGATCTGCATGCCGACGAGGAAGAGGCCGAGGCCACCCGCCAGTGCGAGAAGTTCAGCCGTCATCTTTCAAACCTTCCTGCCGGTGACGGGGGCGGATCCGGGTCCGTGCAATCGGGTCGCCTTCGGGTTGCCAGTGGCGCGGATACATGGTGCATTCAGCGCATCCTAACCTTGGACCCGTCTTGTCATGCAACTCAAGGGCGCCCTTTTCGCGCTGCTCGCCTTTGCCATCTTCGCCACGCATGACGTGGTGATCAAGTATCTGGGCGGCAGCTACAATGCCATCCAGATCATCTTCTTTTCGGTTCTGTTCAGCTTCCCGATGCTGATGCTGGTCATGATCCGCGACACGCAGGGGGGCTCCCTTATCCCGGTGCACCCGTGGTGGACGGCGGTTCGCACGCTCAGCGGCGCGCTTGGCGCAGTCTGCGCTTTCTATGCCTTTTCCGTGCTGCCGCTGACACAGGTCTACCCGATTCTCTTCGCGATGCCGCTGCTGATCACGGTGCTGGCGATCCCGGTTCTGGGCGAACGGGTGGGGCCGCACCGCGCCGCGGCGATCCTCGTCGGGCTTGCCGGTGTTCTGGTGGTGCTGCGACCGGGCAGCGCGGTGCTGTCGCTGGGCCATGCGGCGGCCTTGGCGGGGGCAGTGTTCTCGGCGCTGAGTTCGATCATCATGCGCAAGATCGGCCGCGAGGAACGCACCGTCGTGCTGCAACTCTACCCGCTTCTGGTCAACCTCGTCCTGATGGGGGCGCTACTGCCACTGGTCTACGTGCCGGTCGAGATTGTCGATCTTGGCGCCTCGGCGGTGATGGCGGCGCTGGCGCTTTCCGCCATCGGCTGCCTTGTCGCGGCCTACCGGCTGGCACCCGCCGTGATCGTCGCGCCAATGCAGTATTCGCAAATCATCTGGGCCAGCCTCTTCGGCGCGGTCTTCTTCGATGAACGGCTCGACAGCATGACGATGCTGGGCACCGGGATCATCATCGCCTCCGGGCTTTACATCGTCTTGCGCGAGGAACGCCGCGCCACATCCTCGACGCAGCCGGTCCTGCGCACCCGTTCGCGCGCGGGCACGCCCGGCTCGCCCCGGGTCGCGGCCTTTCTCAACCGCGAGGATCGCGAATGAACGCGCCCGCCGCCCCGATCCGGCTGGCCGTCGTGGCGACCGCCGACCTGTCGGAAAAGACCGTCGCCGCGCTGCGCGACCAGCCCGGCAGCGGCATCACGCATATCGTGCATCTCGGCGGCAAGGGGGCCGACTACAAGGCCAACAATTTCTTTCGGATGCGCGCCGTGCAGGGCCAGCGCGGCGACCTGATGCAGAATGACCGTTTCACCGGCGCGGCGCGGGCGCTGGAAACCGGGCCACGGATGGCACAGGCGCAGCTGGAAGCGATCGACACCCTGACCCGCGGTGCGGCGCAGATGGCCTACAAGCATCACCGGATCAGCGATTTTCACGATTACCAGCACATCACCCATATCGCCCACGACGTCTATGCCCGCATGCTGCAGGAGGAGGGGATCACCCATGTCCTCTTTTTCGACATCCCGCACATGTTCCACGACACCTGCCTGAAACAGGCGGCGGAGGCACTTGGTCTGGACGTGCTGATCCTGCGCCAGAGCTTTTTCCCACGGCAGTTCTACTCGATGCGCGATGCCCACCATCAGGGCCACATGGCGCCACGGGACACGGATTCCGGGGCCGCGCCCGCGACGCTGCCCGAAGGCGGCGGCGACCTGTTCTACATGCAGGGCGTGAAGCAGGAGCGCGCCGCGCCCGGCGGGCTATCGGCGCGCGGGATCGGGCAGATGCTGGTCCATCACGCGGTGAACGACCCGGCAAAACTGCTCAACCCGGTCTACATGGCGCGGCTGCTGACCCGGATGCGGCGGATCGCCGGCCGCTTTCCCGATTGGCGCGATCCGTTCTTCCATTTCTTCCACACCGATCACCTCGCCTATTTCGATTACCTCGCCGAGGTGGAGGACCGGCAACCGGACCTCGACCGCCCTTACGTCTATTTCCCGCTGCAGTTTCAACCCGAGATGACCACCAGCAGCCTCGGCGGGCGCTACCGCGACCAGATCCTCGCGCTCGAACGGCTGGCGGAAATGCTGCCCGAAGGCCACCGGATCTACGTCAAGGAAAACCCCAAGCAGACCGGCAAGATGCGGAGCCCGCTCTTCTTCCATCGCCTCGATCGCATCCGGCAGGTGGAACTGATGCCAAGCTATGCCAGCAGCCCGGAATTGCTGGCCCGATCCGTGGCGGTTGCGAACGTGTCCGGCACCGTGGGCTGGGAGGCGGTCTCCGCCGGCAAGCCGGTTTTGTGCTTCGGCGCCGCGTGGTGGTCCGGCGCGCCCGGGGTGACCCGCTACCGCCCCGGGCTGACCCTTGACGCGGTTCTGGCGAACACCCCCGAACGCGGCGCGCTGGAACGGTTCGCGGGCCTGCTTCAGGCGCGGTCCCATGCAGGCAACGTGCAGCGCCATTTCGCCCGCGCCGACGCAGGTCATCCCGATGACGAAACCGCGCCGCTCGTCGCCCAGACCGTCGTGAAGCTACTCAACGGCGATTTGCCCCTGACCTTCGATTCGCCGGACCCCATCCCATGACACGCATCGCCATCCTGCCCGCGCGCGGCGGATCGAAACGCATCCCGCGCAAGAACGTGAAACCGTTCCTGGGCATCCCGATGCTGCACTGGCCCATCGCGGCGGCGCGCGCCTCGGGGCTCTTCGACCGTATCCTCGTCTCCACCGACGATGTGGGCATCGCCGATACCGCCCGCGCCGCCGGGGCGGAGGCGCTGATCCGCCCCGCCCACCTTGCCGATGACCGCACCGGCGTGGTGCCCGTCGTGCAGCATGCCCTTGCCGAGGCGGCGCCCGACGCCGAGGAGGCTTGCCTCGTCTACGCGACCGCGCCGTTCCTGCGCGCCGTCGACCTCACCCGCGGCCATGAGGCGCTGCAAGGGGCCAGCTTCGCGCTGTCGGTCACCAGCTTCCCCTTCCCGGTCCAGCGCGCCCTGCGGCGCACAGCCGAGGGTCGCGTCGCCATGTTTCAGCCAGAGCACGCCCAGACCCGCAGCCAGGACTTGCCCGAGGCGTTCCACGACGCGGCCCTTTTCGCATGGGGCACGCGGGCGGCGTGGCTGTCCGACCGGCCGCTTTACGGCCCCGACACGGCGATGGTGGACATCCCGCGCCACCTCGTTCAGGACGTGGACACGCCCGAGGACTGGACCCGCGCCGAATACATGGCCCGCGCGCTGATCGACGCGGGCGAGATCGCCGCGCCTTGACCCGGCGGCGCGCAAACGGGAAAACACGATCATGATCGAGCCTGTCCAGATCGAGACCGCGACGCTTGGCGAGGGGGAAAAATGCTTCCTCATCGCGGAGCTTTCGGCCAACCATGACCGCGACCTCGACCTTGCGTTGCGGCTGGTCGATATCGCCGCCGATGCCGGCTGGGATTGCATCAAGTTCCAGACCTACAACGCCGACAGCCTGACGGTGCCCTCGACGCATTCTTCCATGAAGATCGACAAGGTCTGGGGGACGGATAACCTCTATGACCTCTACAACAGCGCCGGCATGCCGATGGAGTTCCATGCGCCGCTGTTCGAAAAGGCGCGCGACCGGGGGCTGATCCCGTTCACCTCCATCTACGACCCGCGCGACCTCGATTTCGTCGAGGGGCTGGGTTGCGCCGTCTACAAGATCGCCAGCTTCGAGATGACCTTCGACGACCTGCTGATCGCCGTGGCCGGGACCGGCAAGCCGATCATCATGTCCACCGGCATGGCCAACCTGGCCGAGGTCGATCACGCGATGGAAGTGCTCGACAAGCACGGCGCCGGGCCTGTCGTGTTGCTGCATTGCGTGTCCAGCTACCCCGCCCCGGTGGAGGAGGTGAACCTTGCCTCCATGGCCACGCTGCGCGACCGGTTCGGGCGGCACGTGGGCTTTTCCGATCACACGATCGGCCCGCAGGTGGCCCTCACGGCGGCGGCCATGGGCGCCGTGGCAATCGAGAAGCACTTCACCGACGACATGACGCGCCCCGGCCCCGATCACCGCTTTTCCGCCACGCCCGGGGTCCTGCGCGAGATCGCGGATGGTGTGCGCCTTGTTCATACCGCGCGGGGATCGCCCGCCAAGGACACGGCGGCGGCCGAGGCGGGCAATCGCGAGGCGTTCCGCCGGTCCGCCTTCGCATTGCGCGACCTGAAAGCGGGGGAGCGTCTGACACAAGCCGATTACCGCTTCGTGCGGCCCAATGCCGGGGTGCCGGTCAGCGACGCGCCGGCGCTGGTCGACCGGGTGCTGGCGCGCGACGTGTCGCGCCACGACCCGATCACCTACGACGACCTCGCCCCGCGATGAGGCTGCGCCCCGCCACCATGGACGATGCCGAGCGCCTGTTTCGCTGGCGCAACGACCCGGTGACGCGCGCCGCATCGGTCAACCGCGACCCGGTGGCGTGGCCCGATCACCTCGCCTGGCTGGAGGCGAGCCTTGCCAACCCCCTGCGCGACATCCTGATCGCGGAGGATGGCGTGCCCGTCGGCACCCTGCGGCTCGACAGGGACATCCGCACCGAGGTGTCGATCACGCTGGCCCCGGCGGCGCGCGGGCATGGGCAGGCGGCACCGCTGCTGCGCCTCGCGACCGAGGGCAAGGGACCCTACGTCGCCCGCATCCGCCCCGACAACCCGGCCAGCCGCAGGGCGTTCGAGGCGGCCGGGTTCCATTTCACCCACCATGCCGAGGGCATGGACTGGTTTCTGAAGCCTTGAAAGGATTGACGACAATGACCCCGGACCAGATCGAGGAAAAGCTCAAGCTCATCGACGCGATCGAGCAGGTGCGCACCAAGAACAACGTCAACTGGATGAACATCCTGCGTGTTGCCCTGAAGGCCGACCCCGACTCGACGCTTGCACTGGTGCGCGAGATCAACACCAAGGACAACGAGATATCGGAGCTGTTCGCCAAGCTGGGTGAACCCGTCTGACCCGCGGCCGGGGTGCCGTGATCAGCCCGGCACCCTTTCGCCGAAGATCGCGGAACCGATGCGCACATGGGTCGCGCCGAAGGTGATCGCGGTCTCGAAATCCGCGCTCATGCCCATCGAAAGCGCGTCCAGCCCGTTGCGCGCGGCGATCTTCGCCAACAGCGCGAAATGCAGCGACGGCGTTTCCTCGACCGGCGGGATGCACATCAGCCCCCGGACCGGCAGGTCCATCGCCCGCGCCTCCGCGATGAAGGCATCGGCGTCACCGGGCAGGATTCCGGCCTTCTGCGGCTCCTCGCCGGTATTCACCTGGATCATCAGGTCGGGGCAGGCCCCGGCCTCCTGCGCCAGCCGGGCCAGCGTTTTCGCCAGCTTGGGCCGGTCCAGCGTGTGGATCGCGTCGAACAGCTCCATCGCCTGCCGCGCCTTGTTGGTCTGCAAGGGGCCGATCAGGTGCAGCTCCACCCCGTCATAGCGCGCCTTGAGGTCGGGCCATTTGCCCGCCGCCTCCTGCACCCGGTTTTCGCCGAACAGCCGGTGGCCCGCGTCCAGCACCGCCGTCACACGGTCCAGCGGTTGCACCTTGCTGACCGCGATCAGCCGCACGCTGGCGGGATCGCGCCCTGCCTGTCGTGCCGCCGCCGCGACCGCCGCCTCTATATCGGAAAGCGCCATTCTGACCTCGTCACAAAAGAAAAGAGCGGGCGCAAGGCCCGCTCTTCCCTTACCAAGTAATCCGGGTGGATTAGAAGGACATGGACACGCCGAGCGTCCACTGGTCGGTTTCGTACAGTTCGACACCGGCCGGGTTCTCGATGCTGTCGGTTGCGTAGCCGAACAGGATCGATGCGCCGCCGCCAAGGTCGTAGCCAGCGGAAAGACCGACACCGGAGGCGTCAAAGCCAGATGCGCCATAACGATCGTTGTACTGGCCGTAGTTCACGCCGACGGTGATCGCATCCATGGTGTAGCTTGCGCCGATGCCCATGTGCGTCTGATCCGAGAGACCAGCAACGTCATAGTCGGTGGTGGAGTAGTTCAGGCCGAGCGAAATACCGGACACGGTGGTGCCGACGCTGAGGCCGAGGACGCTGGGATCCGCGCTGACAGCACCGACGGTGATGCCCATGGTCTGGTAGCCAAGGCCGAAGTTCACGTCGGTCCCGCCAAGGTTCGCGGTGTAGGTCAGACCGAGGCCGATGATCGGATCCGCGCTGTCGGTTGCGGCGAAGGCAACAGGCGTCGAGCCGACGGGGCCGGTGCCGGCCGCGTTGGCCAACAGAGCGGTGGTGCCGATCGGCAGGCTCAGAACGTGCGACGTGCCGTCTGCGTCGTCGAGTTCGATCGAGATGCCGAAGCCGAAGCCGCCGATGGAGTGGTCGTAGCGCAGGATCTGGCCGTCATACACGCCGTCAAAGCCGCTGTTGGCGTTGAAGCCAGCGTGCACGGTCGATGCGTCGGTCAGCGAGCCGGAGCCAACCGGAACTTCCGACATGGCCCAGTCGAATGCGCCATCGGTGTCGCCCATGGTCAGCGTGCCGAAGTTGCCGGAGATGAAGATGGTTTCACCGCCTTGGGTGTTCGCGGCAAAGGCGCCGTTTTCGTCCAGATCGACGGTTGCACCGAAGGTCAGGCCGTTGTCGGTTTCACCGGACATGGTGAAGGTCACGTCGATGTCGGTGTGGAACTGTGCGTTCGGGTCCGCTGCGGTTTGCAGGACACCGCCGTAGCTGCCGCCCATGATCCCCATTTCGGCGGAGCCGGAAAGGGTGATGTCGGCGGAGGCAACGCCGGCAGTTGCGACAAGCGCGGTCGTGGCGAAAAGAACCTTTTTCATGGTTTTTCCCTCGTTAGATAAAAACTCCCCAACCGGGGAATCCGCGTTGGGTATGCCTCTTCCTCGTCTTTTGGTCCGCGGAATGCAAGAAACGGCAAAGGCCGCCTGATATCTTCAAACGGCTATGGTGCAGACATGTCACACTCTGCCCGCGCGCCCCGTATCGTGAAGACCCTTGCCGCGCATATGACCCTGCGATACCAAGGGCGTGGCTGTCCACGGGCAGCCTGTGACATCAGATTGGCGAGGCGCGACATGATGGGACCGACCGGCAAGATCACGGCAGCACTTCTGGCACTTGCTGTGCTGTCGGGCTGCGACAGCGGCGTCGGCGAGTCGATCAACCGACCCATGAACCCCGAAACCCGCGACCAGCTGGTCGAATCCGGCGCCATCGCCGACCCCGACCGCGAAACGATCTGGGACCTGTTCACCAATGTCGACGACCCGAACGTGACGGTCGAGGTCAACCGCTACCTGTGGAACGCCTCGCTGGAAATCCTCGATTTCATGCCGATCGAGGCGGCGGACCCGTTTTCCGGCGTCATCGTCTACGGGTATGGCACGCCCCCGGGCGGCAACCGCGCCTTCCGCGCGACCGTCTACATCACCGACCCCGCGCTTGACGCGCGCAGCCTGCGCGTCGCGCTGCAGTCGCGTAGTGGCGCCGTCGGGCGCGAAACCGCCCGCTCCGTGGAAGATGCCATCCTGACCCGTGCGCGCCAGATTCGGATTCGCGACGGCGACCTCTAGATTCCGCGCCGTATCCTGCCTAAACACACGCCGGGCCCTCGCGCCCGGCGTTTTCGTGATCCCAGACGACAAGGACAGCACATGGACCGCTACGACCCCGGCGTGATCGAACCGAAATGGCAGAAAGCCTGGGACACGGCCGGCACCTTCCTTGCCACCCGCGACGAGACGAAGCCGAAATACTACGTGCTGGAAATGTTCCCCTACCCCTCGGGGCGCATCCATATCGGCCATGTGCGCAACTACACGATGGGCGACGTGATCGCGCGCTACAAGAAGGCGACGGGACACAACGTGCTGCACCCGATGGGTTTCGACGCCTTCGGGATGCCCGCCGAAAACGCCGCCATGGCGAGCGGTGGACACCCCAAGACATGGACCTACGACAATATTGCCACGATGGTCGAGCAGATGAAGCCGCTTGGCTTCGGCATCGACTGGTCGCGCATGTTCGCCACCTGCGACCCGGAATACTATGGTCAGCAACAGGCGCTGTTCCTCGATTTCCTCGAAAAAGGGCTGGTCTACCGCAAGAACGCGGTCGTGAACTGGGACCCGGTGGACATGACCGTTCTGGCCAACGAACAGGTCGAGGACGGGCGCGGCTGGCGCTCCGGTGCGCTGGTGGAACGGCGCGAACTGACGCAGTGGTTCTTCAAGATCTCCGATTTCTCGGGCGAGTTGCTGGACGCGCTGGATACGCTGGATGACTGGCCCGCCAAGGTGCGGCTGATGCAGGAAAACTGGATCGGGCGGTCGCGCGGGCTGCAATTCTCGTGGGATCTGGTCGACCCCGCCCACGGGCGCGACAAGGTCGAGGTCTACACCACCCGGCCCGACACGCTGATGGGGGCCAGCTTCATCGGCCTGTCGCCCGACCACCCGCTGACACGCGCGCTGGAGGCGGAAAACCCAGATCTCGCCGCCAAGGTGGCCGAGATGCGCAAGGGCGGCACCACAGAGGAAGCCATTGAAAAGGCAGATAAACTGGGCGTTGACACCGGGCTGCGCGCGCGCCACCCGCTGAACCCGGACTGGCAGGTTCCCGTCTGGGTCGCCAATTTCATTCTGATGGATTACGGCACCGGCGCGATCTTCGGCGTGCCCGCCCATGACCAGCGCGACCTCGATTTCTGCCGCAAGTATGACCTGCCGGTGATCGACACGTTCGAGGCGCTGGACAGCCCCGAACCGGTCACCGACACCGCCTTCGTGCCGCCCAAGACCGAAAAGGTTAAATGGCTGAACCACTTTACCGGGCTCGACGTGGCAACCGGGCAAGAGGCGATCGACGCCACAATCGACTACATGGAAGACAAGGGCCTCGGCACCGGCGTCACCAAGTATCGCCTGCGCGACTGGGGCCTCAGCCGCCAACGCTACTGGGGCTGCCCGATTCCCGTGGTGCATTGCGACGCCTGCGGCGTGGTGCCCGAGAAAAAGGAAAACCTGCCGATTGAACTGCCCGAGGATGTCAGCTTCGACATTCCCGGCAACCCGCTGGACCGCCACCCCACGTGGCGCGACTGCGCCTGCCCCGCCTGCGGCCAGACGGCAAGGCGCGAAACCGACACGATGGATACCTTCGTTGATTCGTCGTGGTATTTCGCCCGCTTCACGGCGCCGCGCGCGACCACGCCCACCGATCTGGCAGAGGCCGAGTACTGGATGAACGTCGACCAGTATATCGGCGGTATCGAACACGCGATCCTGCACCTGCTCTATTCGCGGTTCTTCGCCCGCGCGATGCATATCTGCGGCCACCTGCCGGAGACATCGAAGGAACCCTTCGACGCGCTGTTCACGCAAGGGATGGTGACGCACGCGATCTATGTCACACGCGACGAAAACGACCGGCCCGTGTATCACTTCCCCGAGGACGTGGAGGTGCATGAAAGCGGCGCAAGGCTCGGCGCGACGGGTGAAGCGGTGGAGGTCATCCCGTCTGCCAAGATGTCGAAATCCAAGCGCAACGTCGTCGACCCGATGACCATCATCGCCGATCACGGCGCCGACACCGCGCGCTGGTTCGTCCTCTCGGACAGCCCACCGGAACGCGACGTGGAGTGGACCGCCGCCGGGGCCGAGGCGGCGCACAAGCACCTTGCCCGCGTCTGGCGCCTCGCCTCGGACATCGCCAAGGCCGAAGACGCGGCGGGTGACGCGGATGAGGCGCTCCTGCGCGAGATGCACAAGACGATCCGCGACGTGACCCTCGGCATCGAGAGCTTCGGCTTCAACGCCGCCATCGCCCGGCTCTATGCCTTCACCGCGACGCTGGCCAAATCCACCGCCGGGAGCGGGGCCCGCCGGAAGGCCGCGCGCACGCTGGCGCAGCTCATGTCGCCGATGACCCCGCATTTGTCCGAAGAGATCTGGACCATGCTGGGTGGCACAGGCCTGCTGGCCGATGCGCCCTGGCCCGTGGCCGACGAGGCGATGCTGGTCGAGAACACCGTTACCCTGCCGATCCAGATCAACGGCAAGCGCCGGTCGGAAATCACGGTCGCCAAGGACATGGCGAAGGAAGAGGTTGAAAAGATCGCGCTCGCGGACAACGCTGTTGTGAAGGCCCTCGACGGGGGCCAACCCAAGAAGCTCATCGTCGTGCCGGGCCGTATCGTCAATGTCGTCATCTGACCGCCGCCATGTCCTGACCCTGCTGGCCGTCGCCCCGCTGGCGGGTTGCGGCTTTGCCCCGGTCTACGGTCCCGGCGGCAACGGGCAGGCGTTGCGCGGGCAGGTGCGCGTCGCCGCCCCCGATACGCGGCTCGGCTTTCAGCTGGTGGCGCGGCTGGAGGAGAGGCTGGGCCGCCCGCGGGCGGAAACCTATCGCCTCGATTACCGGATCGAGACGACCGAATCGGGGCTCGCCATCAGCGGTACCAACGACGTCACCCGGATCAATATCGCCGGCACGGTGCGCTTCACCCTGACCGAGTTGGCCACCGGGGCGGAGCCTCTGGCCGGCGAGGTCTCGACCTTCACCGCCTATTCCACCACCTTCACGCCGGTCGCCACCGCCGCGGCCCGCCGCGATGCGGAGGATCGGCTGATGACCGCGCTGGCCGATCAGCTGATGTCGCGGCTGCTCGCCGCCTCCGCCCGCTGGTCATGAAGCTTTCGGCCCGAGACGCGACCGCCTATTTCGCCAAGCCCGACCCCGATGCCGCCGGGCTGCTGATTTTCGGTGCCGACGCGATGCGCGTGGCAATCCGGCGGCAGGATGTGATCGGCAGGCTTCTTGGCCCCGGCGCCGAGGAGGAGATGCGCCTGACCCGCATTCCGGCCGGCGACCTGCGTGGCGACAAGGCCCTGCTGCTCGATGCGGTGAAAGCCGTGGGCTTCTTCCCCGGCCCGCGCGTCGCCTTCGTCGAAGATGCCGCCGACGGCCTTGCCCCGGTGATCGGCGAGGCGTTGAAGGACTGGCAGCCGGGCGATGCCCAGATCATCGTTACCGCGCCGCGGTCGCTGCCGGCCAAATCGGCGCTGCGCAAGCTCTTCGAGACGCACAAGCGCGCCTACGCGATCGGCCTCTACGACGATCCGCCCAGCCGGGCGGAGATCGAGGAGACATTGGCCAAGGCGGGGGTGACACGTATCGACCGCGACGCCTCGGGGCAGTTGACCCTGCTGGCCAATCAGCTCGATCCCGGCGATTTCCGCCAGACGGTGGAAAAACTGTCACTCTACAAGCTGGGCGATCCCGCCCCGGTCGGCGTCGAGGATGTCGCCGCCTGCGCGCCCGCCACGATAGAGGCGGGGATGGACGATATCATCCACGCCGCCGCCGAGGGCGAGGTCGCCCGGATCGGCGCGCTGATGCAGAAGCTGACCGGTCAAGGCGTCGCACCGGTGACGCTGGCGATCATGGCCCTGCGCCATTTTCGCACCCTGCACGCCGCCGCGATTCACCCGAACGGACCCTCCGCCGGGGTCGGCGCGCTGCGCCCGCCGGTCTATGGCCCGCGCCGCGACCGCCTCGTGCGGCAGGCGGGCCGCTGGGGGGCGCAGCGGCTGGAACAGGCGATCCAGGCGCTGGTGGAGGCGGACCTCACCCTGCGCTCCAGCCAGCAGGCGCCGCAGGCCGCGCTTCTGGAACGGGTGCTGATCCGGCTGGCCACGGTCGCGGACCGGATGCGGTAGGGCCGGCATCATGGCGCGTCGCCACCGATCGGGACCGGATGCGCACCGCCTGAAAACCCCGCAAGCAGGCGTTCACCGCTCTGATGCGTCCACTCATCAGGCTCGTGAACACGCTCATCTGAAAGGGACGGACATGGCACCCGGATCCCGCTGGACCCCGGGAATTCTTGGGGGCGCGCATGGGCAACGGCCTACCCCCCAACATTGCACGACACCGCCACTGGACGCCCCGCGCGCGCCGGGCCAGACTGCGGCGCAGCAACAAGGAGGCAGACGATGTACAAGGTCATCGGCAACACCCAGACCCGCGCCTTTCGCGTGCTCTGGATGCTGGAGGAACTGGGCCAGCCCTACGAACATGTGAACGCCCCGCCGCGCGACCCGGCCGTTGTCGCCGTCAACCCGGCGGGCAAGGTGCCGGTGCTGGTGGTGGACGGGGTGCCGATCACCGATTCGCTGGCCATCATGACCTATCTTGCCGACCGTCACGCCGGCCTCGCCTTCGCGCCGGGCACCATCGACCGCGCCCATCAGGACGCGCTGACCCAGTTGGTGCATGAGGAGTTCGACCAGCTTCTCTGGATGGCCGCGCGCCACAGCTTCGTCCTGCCCGAAGAACACCGCGTTCCCGCGATCAAGGACAGCCTGAAGTGGGAATTCGAACAAAGCCAGCACCACCTTCTGCCACGCATGTCCGAAACCGGCCCCTTCCTGATGGGCGCGACGATGACTATCGCCGACATCCTGCTGGCCCATTGCCTGCGCTGGGCGGTGGCGGCGAAGTTTCCGATCGTCGATGACCGGCTGCACGATTTCGGCGCGATGATGTTCGACCGCCCCGCCTACGCCCGGGCCGCCGCCGCCTGAGGCGTTTTGTCTGCACGCATGGTGCACAGGGGGTGCACGGGGGGTGTACGGGGGGCACCCCCCTGTTTTCGGGGGCGTTCGCCCTTGCCGCGGCGACGGTTCTGCGTTACCTCCACTGATACCTCGGGGTGGCCGCAAGGCCTGAGATGCATGACGCGAACCCGTTGAACCTGAACCGGTTAGGACCGGCGGAGGGAAGGTCAAGCGAAGCTTTCGCCACTTCTCCACCGCCCGTCGCGTATTGGAGGAAGTGACATGAAATCACCCATCATCGCCACGGGACTTGCCCTTGTCGCCAGCATGGCGTCCGCGCAGGATTCTGTATTGACTGTGTATACTTACGACAGTTTCACCGCCGAGTGGGGCCCCGGCCCGGTGATCGAGGAGGCCTTCGAGGCGACCTGCGATTGCGACCTGCAATTCATCGGCGCCGGTGACGGCGCGGCCCTGCTGTCGCGGCTGCAGCTGGAAGGCGACCGGACGGAGGCCGACGTGGTGCTCGGCCTTGATACCAACCTCGTGGCGCAGGCCCGCGCCTCCGGCCTGATCGCCGAACACGGCATCACCCCCGAGGGCCTCACCATGCCCATATCTTGGGACGACCCCCAGTTCCTCCCCTATGACTGGGGGTATTTCGCCTTCGTCCACGGCACCGATCTTGCCGATGCCCCGGCCAGTTTCCGCGATCTCGCCGCCAGCAACCTGCGCATCGTTATCCAGGATCCGCGGTCCTCCACCCCCGGCCTTGGCCTGCTGATGTGGGTGAAAACCGCCTATGGCAACGAGGCCGGCGAAATCTGGGAAGGGCTGGCCGACAACATCGTCACCGTCACGCCCGGCTGGTCGGAGGCCTACGGGCTCTACCTCGACGGCGAGGCGGACATGGTGCTGTCCTACACCACCTCGCCCGCCTATCACCTGATCGCGGAGGACGATTCCAGCCACACCGCCGCCGCCTTCGACGAGGGCCACTACATGCAAGTGGAGGTTGCCGGAATCGTCAATACAACCAACGAAATGGCCCTTGCCCGGCAATTCATGGAGTTCATGCTGACCCCCGCGTTCCAGGAGGCAATCCCGACCACCAACTGGATGTATCCCGCCGCCCTGCCGGCTAGCGATCTGCCCGACGGGTTCGACACGCTGGTGATGCCGGAGACCCCGCTGCTTATGCCGGCCGCGGACGCTCGGGCGCTGCGCGACGCGGCGCTGGAAGAATGGCTGAGCGCGCTCAGCCGCTAGGCGCGGCGCATTGGGCGGGCGCCGGCGTTGCCGCGCTCGTCCTGTTGGCCATTCTCGGGCCGCTTGGCGCGGTGCTCTGGCGGGCGGAGGGGCTAAGTGCCCTCGGCCCGCAGGATCATGGCGCGATCCGGTTCACGGTCTGGCAGGCGCTGCTTTCCGCGTTGTTCAGCACCGCCCTTGCCATCCCTGTCGCCCGCGCCCTTGCCCGGCGGCGGTTTCACGGTCGCACGGCGCTGATCGCGCTGATGGGGGCGCCGTTCATCCTGCCGGTGATCGTCGCCGTCCTCGGCCTGATCGCGATATTCGGGCGGCAGGGGGCGCTCAATGCAGGGCTGGCCGTCTTCGGGCTGCAAGGCATTGAAATCTATGGGCTGCACGGCATCGTCCTGGCGCATGTCTTCTTTAACCTGCCGCTCGCGGTGCGGCTGATCCTGCAAGGCTGGCTCGCCATTCCCGCCGAACGATTCCGGCTTGCCGCGACGCTCGGCTTCACATCGCGCGACATCGCCCGCCACATGGAACGCCCGATGCTGCGGCAGGTTCTGCCCGGCGCGTTCCTGGTGATTTTCCTGATCTGCACCACGTCTTTCGCGGTGGCACTGATCCTTGGCGGCGGGCCGCGGTCTACCACCGTTGAACTCGCCATCTACCAAGCCTTCCGCTACGATTTCGACCTTGGCCGCGCGGCGTTGCTGGGCCTTGTGCAGGTGGCGATCTGCGTGGTGGCCGGGCTTCTGGTGCTGCGCGTTGCGCTCCCGGCCGGCATGGGGACCGGGCTCGACCGCCCGCTGGAACGGTTCGACGCACAGGGCGGCTGGCAGCGGGCGGGCGACATGGCGGTCATCGCGCTGTCGGCGGCCTTCCTTCTGCTGCCGCTTGGCGCCGTTTTCCTGCGCGGGGTCACCGGGGTGGCGGGGCTGCCGGGCAGCGTCTGGCAGGCCGCCGAACGCTCCGTCGTCTTGTCGCTTGCCACGGCCGCGCTTGCCGTCGTGCTAGCCCTGCCAATGGCGCTGCTGATTGCGCGGGGTCGGGCGAAGGGACTGCTGGAAACCATAGGGGCGCTTTCCATCGCGGTCTCGCCGCTGGTGATCGGGACCGGGCTGTTCGTAATCCTGCGGCCCCATGTGACCCCCGGCAGTTCCGCCCTGCCCGTCACCGGGCTGGTGAATGCGCTGACCGCGCTGCCTTTCGTGCTACGCGCGCTGGTGCCCGCGGTCGAGGAGGCGGAGGCGTCCCACGGGCGGCTGGCGCGGTCACTTGGAATGGGTGGCTGGGCGCGGCTGCGCCATGTTCTGTTGCCGCGCATCAGGCGGCCGCTCGGCTTTGGCGCGGGGCTGGCGGCGGCGATGGCGATGGGCGACCTGGGGGTCATCACGCTGTTCGCCACGCCGCAATCGGGCACCCTGCCGCTGGAAATGTTTCGCCTGATGGGCAGCTATCGCACCGATGACGCCGAGGCGGCGGCGCTTCTGCTGCTGGGGCTGAGCCTTGCGCTGTTCTGGATCTTCGACCGCGGGGGGCGAGTGAATGCTGCAACTTGACGGGATCCACCTGACGCTGGACGGCTTCACCCTGCGCGCCGATCTGTCGGTGGCCAGGTCCGCGAGGCTCGCCGTTCTGGGCCCGTCCGGCGGCGGCAAGACGACGCTGTTGAACGTGATCGCGGGCTTCCTGCGCCCCGATGCGGGCCGCGTGCTGATCGACGGCCGCGACGTGACCGGATGGCCGGTGCCAGAGCGGCCGCTTTCGATGCTCTTTCAGGAGGGCAACCTCTTCCCCCATCTCGGCGCCTTCGACAACGTGGCACTTGGCATCGCGCCGAACCTTCGGCTTGGCGACGCGGGTCGCGAGGCGGTGACGCAGGCCCTGGCGCAGGTCGGGCTGGGCGGGTTCGGGGATCGGCGGCCGGGCGACCTGTCGGGCGGGCAGCGGTCGCGGGTCGCGATCGCGCGGATGCTGTTGCGCCGCAAGCCCCTTGCGCTGCTGGACGAGCCTTTCGCCGCGCTCGACCCCGGCCTGCGGCGCGAAATGCTGGCCCTGCTGGACGAGCTGTGCCGCGCGCAGGGCCTGACGCTGGTGATGGTCAGCCACGATCTTCGCGACGCGGAACGGCTGTGCACCGACCTGTGTCTGCTGGAAGATGGCGCCATCAGCCTGAATGGCCCGTTGGCACCGATGCTGGCCGCCCCCCCGGCGGCGCTGACCCCGTGGCTGTAACGAAAAACGCGCCCCGAAAGGCGCGTTCCCTTTTCCGTCATTCGCGGAAGATCACTCTTCCTTCGCGTCCCGTTTCACCGGCGCCCACAGGCGTTTGTTGGTGAGGTAGAGCATCGTCGAGAGGATGACCAACAGGATCACCGCAGTAAAGCCCATCCGCTTGCGCGCCATCATGTCGGGTTCCGCCGCCCACATCAGGAAAGCCGCGACATCCTCGGCCTGCTGCTCGATGGTGGCGGGGGTGCCGTCGTTATATTCAACGCCATCTTCCCAAAGCGGCGGCGCCATCGAGATCAGCCCGCCGGGATAGGTCTCGTTCTCGTAGAGGATGGCGCCGTATTGCTCGACCTCCTCGCCGGTGTAATTCGTCAGCAGCGAGGCGATGTATTCCGGCCCGCCGATACCGAAGAAGAGGTTGTTCAGCGCCAGACCATAGGGGCCGTGGAAGCCGAGCCGCGCCTTCGCCATCAGGCTGAGGTCGGGCGCCCCCGCCGATTCGATATACGGGAAGTTGTCGTTCGGCGTCGCCATGCGGTAGTCACGCTCGTCCTCGTCCCAGACCTCGATGAAGTTCTGGTCGATATAGGCGCGCACCTGTTCCGGCGGGATGCCGGGACCATCCGGGTCCGACAGCGACCGGATCGGCACGTAACGCATGCCATGGCAGGCGGCACAGACCTCGGTATAGACCTGAAGGCCGCGTTGCAGTTGGTTCTGGTCGAAGGTGCCGAAGGGCCCGTCGAAGGAGAAGCGGATGTTTTCCACATAGCCGCCCTCGCCCGCCGCGAAGGCCGGCGCGCCGGTAAGCGCAACGGCCGTCAGCGCGGTGAGTGCAAGTTTCCTGAACATGCTATTCAGTCCTTTTCTTTTACTCGGCCGGGGTCGCGGCAGTATCGCCCTTGGACCCGGACGTGCCGTAATGCTCTTTGAAGTCTTCCTCGATCGTGTCGGGCTGCGGCAGGGGCTTCTCGAAGATGCCCAGAAGCGGCAGGATGACGAGGAAATAGGCGAACCAGTAGGCAGAACCGATCAGCGAGATGGTGGAATAGGGCGGTTCCGCCGGGCGGGCACCGGCCCACATCAGCACCAGGAAATCGACCACCAGCAGCCAGAACCACCACTTGAACATCGGCCGGTAGCGTCCCGACCGAACCGAGGAGGTATCAAGCCACGGGGCAAGTGCCATCACCGCGATGGCGCCGAACATGGCGATCACGCCAAAGAACTTCGCATCGACGATGCCGCCGGTGATCCAGCTGGCAAACATCACTACCCAGACATCGCCGGTAAAGGCACGCAGGATCGCGTAGAACGGCAGGAAGTACCATTCCGGCACGATGTGCGCGGGCGTCACCAGCGGATCTGCCTCGATGTAGTTGTCCGGGTGGCCGAGGTAGTTGGGCATGAACCCGACCACGGCGAAGAACCCGACCAGCACGACCGCGAGGGCGAAAAGATCCTTGATCACGAAATAGGGCCAGAACGGCAGCGTGTCTGCGTCCGCTTCCTTGCGCGACGTGCGGCGCACCTCGACCCCGGTGGGGTTGTTGTTGCCGGTCGTGTGGAAGGCCCAGATGTGCACGATCACGAGCCCGGCGATGACGAAGGGCAGCAGGTAGTGCAGCGACAGGAAACGGTTCAGCGTGGCATTGCCCACGGCCGGCCCGCCCAAAAGCCATGTCTGGATCGCGTCACCGACGAAGGGGATCGCGCCGAACAGGCCGGTGATCACCGTGGCCCCCCAGAACGACATCTGCCCCCACGGCAGCACGTAGCCCATGAAGGCGGTGCCCATCATCAGCAGGTAGATCAGCATGCCGATGATCCACGTCACCTCGCGCGGGGCCTTGTAGGACCCGTAGTAAAGGCCGCGGAAAATGTGCAGGTAAACCGCGATGAAGAACAGCGAGGCGCCGTTCATGTGGATGTAGCGGATCGCCCAGCCCCCGTTCACGTTGCGCATGATATGCTCGATCGAGGCGAAGGCCAGATCGACATGCGGCGTGTAGTGCATCACGAGGATGATGCCGGTAACGATCTGCAACACGAGGCAGAAGGCCAGCACGATGCCCCAGATCCACATCCAGTTGAGGTTGCGGGGCGTCGGGATCGTCAGTGTATCATACATCAACGAGACGATGGGCAGGCGGCGGTGAAGCCACTTTGCGCCGTTCGATTGCGGCTCGTAGTGGTCGTGGGGAATGCCGGACATGTATCGCTCCCTTAACCCAGAAGGATGGTGGTTTCGTCGACGAACTCCGCGGTGGGAACCGGCAGGTTCTCGGGCGCGGGGCCGCGGCGGATGCGGCCGGCGGTGTCGTAGTGGGACCCGTGGCAGGGGCAGAACCAGCCGCCGAACGCGCCGGCCCCGTCGCCAAGCGGAACGCAGCCAAGGTGGGTGCAGACGCCCCACATCACCAGCCACTCGCCGGTATTCTCGCCGGAGAAATCCACCAGCGTGCGGTTCTCGTCGGTTGCCGGCGCGCTGTCGTCGATGTTGCCGTTCCGTGCGAGCGGATCGATGATCGTATCCGCGTCGTTCTCTTCGCGGCCCTGTGCGATTTCACCCTCAGAGCGGCGCCGGATGAATATGGGCTTGCCGAGGAACAGCACGGTCACTTGCGTGCCCGTTTCCAGCGTTGACACATCGACCCGCATGGTCGAGGCGGCCTGAACGTCGGCCGATGGGTTCATCTGGTTGACCAGAGGCCAGACAGCAGCACCGGTTGCCACTGCGCCTACGCCACCCGTGGCATAGTACAAAAAGTCGCGGCGGGTGCTGGGATTATCTTCTGCGTGTGACACCGAAAGCGTCTCCCTCATCAACGGCCCGACTCATGGGGCCTAAATCCTTGCGAGGCCGCGGAGATGGACGCAGCCATTGACGCGCCTTCTACCGCCGCAAGGGCCTCTCCGTCCAGCAGACAATCGCGCGCAAGGCGTTCGAATTGTCGCAACCCCCTAGTTAGCGCATCCGCCGCCGATGCAAGCGGGATAAAACGCCGCGCCTGACGCTGTCACGAGACCGAAAGGCTCATGGCGCGGTGTCGAATGCCCGCATCGAGAAATTCCGGCCCATGGGCGCGAAAGCCCAGCTTTTCGTAAAAGCCGATGGCCTGCACCTGCGAATCAAGCACGACCACACGGAACCCGGCCTGCCGCGCATGATCCAGCACCGCGCGCAGGAGGCGCGCGCCCAGACCGGTGCCACGATGCGAGGGCATGACCGCGACCCGCTGCACCTTGGCCGCCTCGCCCTCGGACGCGAGTCGCGCGCAGC
Organism: Nioella halotolerans; assembly: GCA_003428585.1. Lineage (GTDB taxonomy): Bacteria > Pseudomonadota > Alphaproteobacteria > Rhodobacterales > Rhodobacteraceae > Nioella > Nioella halotolerans. Next base: position 24,257 of record QVQC01000019.1, on the reverse strand, counting down.
CCGCCGGCGCATCGGCATCGCCGGCAAGGAAATGGGTGCAAACCTCGTCCAACCCGTCCCATTCCTCGTCCGGCGGCACGCCCTGTTCGCGCATGAACACCGCTTCGCGCACGGCAAAGCAGGCGGCGCGATCTGCCGCTGTCCGGGCAACGGCAACCTTCATGCCACAGGCGGCATCGTCGCGCGCATCGCGTCACGCTCCGCGAACCGCGCCGCCCATGCTGTCAGCGCTTCCCGCCCCGTGCGCCAGTCCTTGTCGGGATGGCGGAAATCGAGATAGCCAAGCGCGCAGCCGACCGCGACTTGCCCCATATCGAGCGGCCCGTACAGGTGGCTCATCCAGCGGGTATCGAGCGCGTCGAGCGCCCGCGTGACCTTGGCCCATTGCGCGTCGAGCCACGGCTGGTAGCGCATTTCCTCGGGCCGGACGCGGGCCTCGTAGACCATCAGCACCGCGGCCTCCATGATTCCCTCGGCCGTCGCTTCCAGCGTCAGCGTGTCCCATAGCCGCGCCTCGGGGTAGAGCCTGCCGCCGGCGCGCGTATCCAGGTACCGGCAGATCACCCGGCTGTCATACAGCGTCGGCCCATCGTCGCGGATCAGCGCCGGGATCTTGCCCACCGGGTTGGCGGCGGCGACTTCCGGCGCGGTTGCGACGGGGGTGGTGGCCACCTCCTGCATCGCGATGTCATTCTGCCCGGTTTCCATCAGCAGAACCCGCACCTTGCGCACGAAGGGCGAGGCGGGCGCCCCGAGCAACGTCATCATGTGCGGCGCCTCACCTTCAGCCGGGCGAGCGCGGTGGCGTCGATTTCCAGCCCGCGCCCGGCGATGCCCGAACGCAGAATTCGCCGCCAGCGGATTCCGGCATTCATCTGCCCGTCCTCGGTGTGCAGCGTGGCGCCCTCCGGCGTGGCGTCCATGATATCCTCGAGTCGCTGGTCACGACGCCCCGGCACGGTGCTGCGGGCAAGCGCGTATCCGGCAAGGGCGACACCGATATATTTGACCGCGAATCCGGCCAGCGGGGGTATGGCAATTGGCATCTATCCTGTCCTCCTGATGGACAAGGTAGGGGCACGGGCGGGCCCTGTCTATTCCCCGTCGCACACGCCCAGCATCAGCGCCGCCAGAAGCGCGGTTTCCTGCCCGGTTTCCGCGCCCTTCAGGTGATCCGCCGCCGCATGGCGCACCTCCGGCGGCTTGTTCTGGGCCAGCTTCCACGTTCCGTCGACCTCGGCGATGTCGAACCGGAAGGGCCGGATCATCCGCATCAGCCGGGCCTGCACATCCGCGGGCGTCTTGTCGAGCGTCCATGGCGGTTTCGGCAGCAGGCGGCCCTCGAACAGCTCGGTCAGCGTGTCGAGCGAGGCGCGCAGGTCATCGTCCGGCAGCGGGTGCAACGTGCCGTGCAGGTGAACGGCCACGTAGTTCCATGTCGGCACCTGCCCCGGATCGCCGTACCAGTCGGGCGAGACATACCCATCCGGCCCGGAAACGGCGATCACGCCGGGCAACGGTTCGCGCGCGGCGCGCGCGATCGGGTTGGACCGCACAAGGTGCAGATCGGCAAAGGCCCCGTCCCCCGACAGCGCGAAGGGGACATGCGACAGCATCGGCGACGGGTCGCCATTGACACTGAGCATTCCGAATCCGCGCTCGCGCGCGAAGCCGAGATTGCGCGCACGGGGTTCCTGTCGGAAGGCGGGGTTGGGATGCATCGGGCGCTCCTTGGCCGAAAACGGTCGCGCGGGCAGCTTGCGCAGACGGGCGGCATTTGCAACAAGCGATCCGTTCTCAGGGCGGGGCGGAATTCCCCACCGGCGGTATGCGGGCACGGCCCCGCGAGCCCGCGAGCGCCCCCGCATCAAGCGGGGGGTCCAGCAGACCCGGTGAGAGGCCGGGGCCGACGGTCAAAGTCCGGATGGAAGAGAACGAGCAGCGGGCGCGCCCTTCAGGGCGTGCTCCCTGCCCGTGATCGCCTTGGGTGACGTGTCGCGTTAACAAAGGAGATCGCAAGATGACACACACCCGATACGCGTTCGTGAAGGCCAACTGGCATTCCGAGATCGTGGACCAGGCCCTTGCGGGCTTTACCGAGATCATCCCCGCCAGCGAAGTGGATGTCTTCGACGTGCCCGGCGCCTTCGAGATGCCGCTCATGGCGCGCGACCTTGCCGCCACGGGCCGCTACGGCGCAGTTGCCTGCGCGGCGCTGGTCGTCGATGGCGGGATCTACCGGCACGATTTCGTCGCGCAGGCGGTGGTCGACGGGCTGATGCGCGCCGGGATGGAGACCGGGGTGCCGGTGCTGTCGGTCTCGCTGACCCCGCATCACTTCCAGGAAACAGACCACCATGTCGGCATATTCAAGGGCCATTTCGTGCAGAAGGGCCGCGAGGCGGCAGAGGCCGCGCGCGGCATCCTGCGCACCCGCGCAGTTCTGGCCAGCAACACCGCCGCCTGACGGCAAAACCCGAGGCCGTGGCCGCCGGTCACATCGCGAACGCCACGGCCACGGCCCCGACATAGACAAGGATCAGCAGGGTGCTCTCGACCCCGATCCGCCCCGGGCCGCGCCTTTGGCGGTAGATCAGCCCGGCCAGCAGGATGCCCGTCATGATCAGCCCGATCGCGAACCAGTAGACATCGCGCGGGCCGATCGCGTGGTAGATCGACCCGTCGCGGTAGGCGATGTCGGAAAACACGATGAACAGCGTGTCGAACGTGTTGCCGCCGATGATCCCCCCGACGGCCAGTTGCAGCGCCCCCCGGCGCACCGCGGCAAGGGTGGTCACCAGTTCCGGCATCGAGGTGACGACCGCCGTGATCAGCGCCCCGACAAGGCTCGCCTCCAGCCCGAAGCGCAGGATCAAGGCGGTGCCGACGCGGCTGATCACCCAGCCGCAAAGCCCCAGCACGACGACCAGCGCGACAAACTTCAGGGCAGGGCGCAGGGCGGATGTGCCGGGCGCGTTCACGGGGTCGGGTACATCGCGCCGCGTGTCCGTGGTCTGCGTCGGTTGCCACATCGGCCGCGCATGCATGTTCGAGGACAGCCGGGTGCCGAACGCATAGGTCAGGAACAGAACCAGCGATATCGGGTGAACCCCGAAATAGGCTACCTCCGGCCCCGAGATCGCGGCCAGCGGCAGGCTGAGCAGGATGACCAGCATGATCGCTTGGAACAGGTTGGTGGCCTCGGCCGCGGTATGCTCCAGATTGGCCTTGCGATAGAGGATATCCGCGAAGGCGAGGAACAGCGTCTGCGCGGCAATCCCGCCCACCCCGTTCGAGATCGCGAAACTCGCATCCCCGTCCATAGCGGCCGCAACCGACACCACGCTGCCGGCAATCGAGGTGGCCCCGCCCAGCAGGACGCCCCCGGTCACCGCCTCGCCCATGCCGGTACGGTCGGCGATCACGTCGGCAAGCTGGATCGCGCGGATCGCGGCCAGCGTGAGGATCACCGCGCTCAGCGCGAAAACCCCGATCAGGGGCGCGAGGGCAAGGTCGCCGATCATCGCCCCCTGCCTCCACGGGGCGGGCGCATCTCCCGGCCCCGGACCTGCATCAGTCGCGCAGCAATTCGTTGATCCCGGTCTTGGACCGCGTCTGCGCGTCCACCCGTTTCACGATCACCGCGCAATAGAGGTTGAGGTTGTTCCTGGTCGGCATGGAGCCCGAGACGACGACCGAATAGGGCGGCACCTCGCCCATGAAGACCTCGCCGGTCTCGCGATCGACGATCTTGGTCGACTGGCCGATATAAACCCCCATGCCAAGGACCGAGCCCTCGCGGATGATGCAGCCCTCCACGACCTCGGACCGCGCGCCGATGAAACAGTTATCCTCGATGATCGTCGGCCCCGCCTGCATCGGTTCCAGAACGCCGCCGATACCGACGCCGCCCGACAGGTGCACGCCCTTGCCGATCTGCGCGCAAGATCCCACCGTGGCCCACGTGTCGACCATGGTGCCGCTATCCACGTAGGCGCCAAGGTTTACGAAGGACGGCATCAGAACCACGCCCGGCGCGATATGGGCCGACCGGCGCACCACGCAATTGGGCACCGCGCGAAAGCCCGCGTCGCGCCATTCCTGATCGCCCCAACCCTTGAACTTGCTGTCCACCTTGTCCCACCAATGGCCGCCCTGCGGGCCGCCATCCTGGCTTTCCATGTCCTTGATCCGGAAGCCCAGCAGAACCGCCTTCTTGGCCCACTGGTTGACATGCCAGTCGCCGCTTTCCTGCCGCTCCGCCACCCGCAGCCGACCGCTGTCAAGCGCGTCGAGCGTTTCCTCGATCGCCTCGCGCGTCTGGCCGCCGGTCGCGGGCGTGATCGTGTCGCGAATGTCCCAGGCCGCCTCGATGGCGGTTTCAAGCTCTGCGTTGGACATCAGTCCCTCCGGTTTTCTCGTTCCGGGGCGATATATCCGACCGGGCGGGGCGGCTCAATCGGCAATGCATCACCGGATCTTGCCTTTCGCCTGCCCCGGTCGCGGGATAGCGTCGGGCCAACGCGAGATCTGAGAGGACGACCCGAATGCACAAAGACGCCCGCGACAGGCTTTTCCGCGACGCCCATACCGATATCGAGACCGCCCGCCACGTGCCCGACACGCCGCAGACCCGCGCGCCTGCCTACCGGCTGGCCTTCACCGATGACGATTTCATGAGCCGCGACGAACTGCGCCCGGTGCGGTTGCAACTCGAACTGCTGAAACCGCAGATGGTGATGGATGAATACGGGGTGGAATCGACCATCGTCATGTTCGGCGGGGCCCGCATACCGGAACCGTCCAAGGCCGAGGGCGCCCGGACCGAGACACTGAAAGCCCTGTCGCGCTATTACGACGAGGCACGCAGCTTCGCCCGCATCATGACGGAACGCAGCCTGCAGTCCGGCCGGCATGACAACATCATCTGCACCGGCGGCGGCCCCGGCGTGATGGAGGCGGGCAGCCGCGGCGCGGCGGATGCGGGCGGCGTGTCCATCGGCCTGAACATCGTGCTGCCGCATGAACAGGCGCCGAACGAATACGTGACACCCGACCTGTGCTTCAACTTCCACTATTTCGCCATCCGCAAGATGCATTTCCTGATGCGCGCCAAGGCCGTCATGATCTTCCCTGGCGGGTTCGGCACGCTTGACGAGATGTTCGAAAGCCTGACCCTGATCCAGACCGGGCGGATGGAGAAGGTGCCCTTCCTGCTGTTCGGCCGCGCGTTCTGGGAGAAGATCATCAACTGGGAAGCGCTGTCAGAGGCGGGCACGATCAGCCCCGAGGACCTCGACCTCTTCCGTTTCGTGGAAACCGCCGAGGAGGCTGTCGAGGTCATCGACACGTGGGGCGACACCGCGCGCCGGGGGGATATTCCGGGGCGATGAGGCGCACCAACTGACACAGGACACCCGGGCTGCGCATCGGGCGGACACGGGTCCGGACACCCTTCGCGACAGGATTGGAGGGCCGGTTTCAGCCCAGAACGGGCCTTTCACCATGGCGGCGCCACCGTTGGGCGACCCAGGTGGAATTGCGACTCGGTCCGGTTGTATGTCATTCCCGCCCAATGGTGCAGGATAAAAGCGATAGTGATCTCATGCCCCTCGTGGCGGTGGGCGCGGCAATGGTAGCCATCGGCACAGCCCTCAGTTCGGCACAGCCGCTGATCGGACTCCTGATCATTGTGGGTGCGGTGACGCTGCTGGTATTTGCTGTTGTGCGAATGGTGCAGCGTCAGAAGAGACAAACCGCAGGGCGCGAGCCTCGAGGATCAGGCGCTTGGCTGGCGGCCGCCGTGTTCGGCATGATGTTGTCCGGAGGCGGTGCGGCACTTTCGGTAGTGCACGACCCTATGGTCGGCTTGGGCATCGCGCTTGGGGGTGGGGTCCTTTGCGGTGTCGGGGGGTGGCGAATGATCGTCGGCTCCAAAGGGCTCGATTAGGATGTGTTGACGACAGGCGCCAAGCCGCTGTGGGACCATGGTGAGAAGCGGTGGTTCGGTCCAAACCGGCCCCTCCATCGGGCGCACGGGCTCACTCCAGCACCACCTCCACCAAAGTGGTGGGCAGAAGCGGGCTGAAATTATCGTCAGAGACCATGCTGGCTATCAACCGCCCCTGCCCGTCGCGCCACAGGCTCAGCCCTTCAAGGTTCGAATGGGTGCCGTGCGATGATCGCCAGACCACCCCCCCACCCGTCAGCCCGCCGGGCGTCGGTTCGAACCGGCGAATCTGGCTGGCAAACCCCCGGAACAGGCTGAAATCCCGTTCCAACAGGTAGAACCGCCCGGACGGGTCGAAATCCGCGCCGACAGGCCGGAACCGGCCATCGCGCGGGATCGACCAGCTTTCGTCCCATGCGCCCCCGATATAGCGAAACACCCGAATGGTCGGCCCTTGCGACACCTCGGGCAGGGTGTAGAGGGTGCCGGCCCCATCCACCGCCAGGGATTCGAGCGATCCGTTGGCCTCCAGATCCCGGAAACCGGGGGCGGCTGGCAGGATCGTCTCGCCCTGCTCATTGCGCCGCGTCACGCGATGGTCCCCCTCGTAAGAAATGAACACTTGCCCATCGGGTGCAATGGCCAGCCCTTCGCTGTCGCGTGCGCCCCGCGCGCCGCGCCCACCCCCGCGCGCCATCAGAATCTCGGGCTCGGCCAGCGAAAGCGCGGTCACGCGCCCGGTGCCGTCGCGCGTGATCCGCCCGCGAAACAGCATGCCGCGATCCGACAACGCGGCAAAGCCACGCCCACCTTCGGTGATTTCCACCGCCGACAAACCGCCAAGGCGGTCATCCTCCGACCGGATGGTGAAGGCGCCAAGCAGATCTTCGCCCTCCGCCAGTGCCGAAAGGGTCACGCCAACGGCGAGCGCCGCCGCTATTGCGAGCGCAACAGGACGCGGGTGCATTGCAAAGGCAGATCGTTGAGCATGGTTTCTCCGCGCGCCGGGGCGGGGCGCGGCGGGCCGGGACGTGGTGGCGGCGGGCTGATGATATTGCGCTGCCATTGGCGCGCCTCTTCACAGCCGTCACCGGGAGGCGGCGGGTCCTGCGCGACGCAATCTCTGGCCCCTGCAGGACAGTTCAGACGCACATGGAAGTGATAATGATGGCCATGCAGCGGCCGGATAGTGCGCAGGTAGGATCGGTCCCCGGTCTCGCGGTCGCACATCCAGACCTTGGCGCCGGGAAAGACGAAGATGCGCGCCACGCGCGGGTCGCTGGCCGCCGCGCGCAAAAGGTGCCAGTGTTGTTCCGTCCAGTTGTCCCCCACGAAGGCGCCGCCCGCCCGCCGGGTCGAAATCGACGACAGGCTTTCGCGCGCCTGCCGCGTAAGGGTCAGGTCACGCGCCGGCAGCATCCAGATATCCGCATCCAGCCCGCTTTGATGGCTGACATGGCCTGTCAGCATCGGGCCGCCCGCGGGTTGCGCCATGTCGCCCACGTAAAGCCCTTCCCATCCCGGCAGCGTGGCGGCGAACGCCGAGAGATCGCGCACGTAATCCAGCAATTCTGGATGGCCCCAGTTGCGGTTGCGACTTAGACGCATCGCCTGCCATGTCGGCCCGGTTTCCGCCAGCTGCGCCGCCCCTTGCAGGCAGCCGCGCGAATAGCCGCCATAGACCGCCGCTGTCGCGGGTGCCGCCGCCCGCACCCGTCCGAACAGCCGCCGCGCCGGCGTTTCGTCCATATGGCTGGCGGTGACAAGCTGGTGCTCCGCCTCGCTTAGAGGTGTCTCGTCACCGGCGCAGGCGGCAAGCAGCAGCGCCAGAAGGCAAAGGCAGGCGGCGCGGAATGGCATCAGCCGTGGTCCCCCTCGGGCTTCACCCAGATCAGCAGGATCAAACCGAGGCAGAATAACCCGATCAGCGGGCTGACCCCAAGCCTTTGATCGCCGGTGAGGTCGGTCGTCACCGCGATCAACCACGGCGCAAGGAAGGTCGTCGCCTTGCCCGACAGCGCGTAAAGCCCGAAGCCCTCGGTCATCCGCTCCTGGTTGGCCTGCCGGGTCATCATGTTGCGGCTGGACGACTGCACCGCGCCGCCCGCCGCCCCGATCAGCAGCCCGGCAAGATAGAACAACTGGTCGGGCAGGGCCGAGCCCTCGGCCAACGGCACCCCGAACACCGCGCCCGGGCTCAACCCCACGATCAGGCAGGCTGTCCCGATCAGCACGAGGCAGCAGGTCACGATCACCGGCATCGGGCCAAAGCGCCGGTCCGCCCGCCCCCCGACCCAGGCGAAGACCGCCCCGGATACGGCCGCGAGGATGCCGAAGATTCCCACCTCCATGATCGACCAGCCCAGCACGCCAAGCGCGTAGATCCCGCCGAAGGTATACATTCCGTTCAACGCATCGCGGTAGAACATCGAACTGCCCAGATAGGCGAGCAGACTGGGGTGTTGCGGTAGCCCGCGGATGGTGCGCCACAAGTCCCGCAGCCCCTGCGCGACGCGGTAATGCGCGCCCGCCGGCGGCGGCCCGTCGCGCACCCATAGAAAGAACGGCACCATGAACACCGCGAACCAGATCGCGGTCAGCGGCCCCACCGCGCGGCTGTCCTCGCCCCGCGCGGGGTCGAGGCCGAAGGCGGGCTCCAGCCCCGCAATGGTACGGCCGTCATCGCCGGCCACGAAGAACACCAGCATGATCGCCAGCGCCAGCACCCCGCCGATATAGCCAAAGCCCCAGCCGGAACCGGAAATGCGCCCAAGCTCTTGCCTCGGCCCGAGGCTGGGCAGGTAGGAATTGGTGAAGATGGTGGCAAACTCCATCCCGATCAGGCCCATGCCGAAGAAGACCAGCGCCCAGGTGACGGAAAAATCCTGCGGCGCGGTATACCACGTCCCCCACGCCCCGATGACGTAAAACGCCGAGAACAGCCAGACCCACGGCATCCGCCGCCCAGAGCTGTCCGCGACACCGCCAAGGATCGGCGCCAGCACCGCGATGATCAGCCCGGCCAGCGTCAGCCCGTAACCCCAAAGCGCCTGTGCCTCGGCCCGCGCGGCACTTTCCTCCATGCCCCCGGCCATCAGCGCCTCGGCGGCGGTCTGCCCGAAATAGGGGCCGAAGATGAAGGTCAGCATCAGCGTGTTGTAAGGCTGGCTGGCCCAGTCGAAGAAGAACCAGCCCCAGATGCGCTTCTTGAGTGAAATCTCGGCCATGTGCTGCCCCTTCGCATTCCGCACCGGCAGCATTCAGGCATTCCCCCCTTTTGGCAACGCCAAAGAGCGCGCGCAGCCTATCCTTCGGGCGGCCAGGGGCGCTGCGCCTCCGCGTCGATCCATGCCCGGACCCAGCCGGGCAGGTCCGGGCTTTCGCCCGGTGCACCCATCGCCGCCAGCACCCTTTCGGTCGGCACGATCCCGTCGCGCCCCGTCACCGCGGACCGGTAGAGGATGTGGTTGCAGCAAGCTCCGCCGCGCCACATCGACTGTTCGAGGTAAAGGAACCGCTCATCCCAGCCGACAGCGCGGCTGCGCATCTCCACCACCTCGAAGGCCCGCACCCGCCGGCGATAGCGTATCGAGGCCCCGGCCATCGTCAGCCCCCAGCCTTCCTGTCGCAGAACGCCGACCAACCCGGTGCGCTGCGCCAGCGGGATCCGGCCCAGATCGAACAGCGTCAGGGTGCGCCCGTTATTGAGTTCCATCCAAAGGTCGAGGTCCCACGGCCAGCACCGATGCCGGCTGACATGGGTGCCGGTCAGCGGCAGGGGCGGCTGCCCACGCGTGACAGCCAATTGCCACGCCATGCGAAGAAATGGATACATGGGCGCCTCCGGGCGAACGGGTCGGATGGAACGATGGCGACAAGGTCGGCACAGTCTGCCTCACCCTGCGGCATGCGGACGTCAACAGCCTCCGTGGCGTCACGCCCTTGCCTTCGCAGCCCGACCCCCTTACCTGTGGCGCGACGCAAGCCCGAGGACCAGAGAATGCTATCCCTCTTCCAGATCCTGTTGATGCTGATCTCGATCGCGCAGTTCATCATCATCGCCCATATCATCATGAGCTGGCTGATCAATTTCGGCGTCCTCAACCTGCACCAGCCGATCGTGGCGCAGCTTTGGCAAGGGCTGTCGCAACTGCTCGAACCGATCTACGGGCCCATCCGGCGTTTCCTGCCCCCGATGGGCGGGCTGGACCTTGCACCGCTGATCGCGATCCTCGCGCTTTTCGCGATGGAAACCATCATCCGCAACAACGCGATGGCTTTCATGTAACCTGCAATCTTGGACGAGCACGGGCGGAGCGCCCCGTCGCGCCGGTCGGGATGCATCGCAGCCCGAAACCGGACGTCAGCGCCCCCCGACAAAGGGCGCGTCCTCGCCCCATAGCTCCACAACCCGCGCATCGCGTCCGCAAGCCTCCCGGTAAAGCCCGTAGGCCACCGATTTTCGGCGCGGGCCAAAGCGGGTCAGGATCAATTCGTCGCTCCGGTAGTAATCCTGATGATACGCCTCGGCGGGCCAGAAGGCGCCCGCGTCAAGCACCCGCGTGACCACCTCCTGCCCCAGTTCCGCTTCGGCCTCGGCAATCGCCGCCTCGGCGACGGCGCGCTCCCGCTCCGTTTCCACGAAGATCGCCGTGGTGTAGCTTTCACCACGGTCGCAGAACTGCCCGCCGGCATCCGTCACGTCGATGGAGCGCAGGAACATGTGCAAAAGCTGCGCGTAGCTGACCCGGTCGGCGTCATAGGAAATCTCGGCCGCCTCCAGATGCCCGGTGCCACCGCGCGTCACCTGCCGGTAGGTCGGGTTGTCCACCGTGCCGCCGGAAAAGCCCGACACCACCTCGATCACGCCCGCGACCCGTTCGAAATCGCTTTCGACGCACCAGAAGCAGCCGCCGGCCACGACCGTTGTGCGGATCTCCTGCGCCTCGGCGCGTCCGTGCTGCAGGGCAAGGCCCAGAACGATCGAAAGCACGAGGACAACGGGTTTCAGGCGCAAGGCAGGGCGGCGGTGCATGACGGTCTCCTATCGCTTCGCAACAGGGTGACCCCGTCATCGCCGGATTTCAATGCACAGCCGTGTGAACAGTCCGACCGGGCGCGTCGCCCGCGCTATCCCTTGAGCCGCCGGTTCCGCATCGCGATAAGACGCAGGCGCAGCGCGTTAAGCTGGATGAACCCCGCTGCGTCCTTCTGGTCATAGGCACCGGCGTCCTCCTCGAAGGTCACGTGTTCCTCGGAATACAGGCTGTGATCCGACCAGCGCCCGACGCAGCGCGCCAAGCCCTTGTACAGTTTGAGTCGCACGGTGCCGGTCACATGGTCCTGGCTGGCGTCGATAGCGGCCTGCAGCATTTCGCGTTCGGGGCTGTACCAGAAGCCGTTATAGATCAGCTCGGCATATTTCGGCATCAGCTCGTCCTTCAGATGCATCGCGCCGCGATCCATGGTGATCGACTCGATCCCGCGATGCGCCTCCAGCAACAGCGTGCCGCCCGGCGTTTCGTAGATGCCGCGCGACTTCATGCCGACGAAGCGGCCTTCCACGAGGTCAAGCCGCCCGCAGCCATGCTTTCCGCCCAGTTCGTTGAGCCGTGTCAGCATTTCGGCGGGCGTCACGGGCTGGCCGTTGATCGACACCGCGTCGCCTTTTTCGAACCCGATCTCCACGTATTCGGGCGCGTTCGGGGCATCCTCGGGATGCGCGGTGCGCTGGTAAACGTAGTCGGGCGCGTCAACGGCCGGGTCTTCCAGCACCTTGCCCTCGGACGAGGTGTGCAGAAGGTTCGCATCGACGCTGAACGGCGCCTCGCCGCGCTTGTCCTTGGCAATCGGGATCTGGTGTTTCTCCGCGAAGTCAATCAGCTTGGTGCGGCTGGTCAGGTCCCATTCACGCCACGGCGCGATCACCCGGATATCGGGGTTCAGCGCGTAGGCCGCCAATTCGAACCGCACCTGATCATTGCCCTTGCCGGTCGCGCCATGGGCCACGGCATCGGCGCCGGTTTCCTCGGCGATCTCGATCAAGCGCTTGGAGATCAGCGGCCGCGCGATCGAGGTGCCCAGCAGGTATAGCCCTTCATACTGCGCATTGGCGCGGAACATCGGGTTCACGAAGTCGCGCACGAATTCCTCGCGCACATCCTCGATATAGATGTTCTCGGGCTTGATCCCCAGCATCAGCGCCTTTTCACGCGCCGGGTCCAGTTCCTCGCCCTGCCCGAGATCGGCGGTGAAGGTCACCACCTCGCAGTCATATTCTGTCTGCAACCACTTCAGGATGATGGAGGTATCGAGACCGCCCGAATAGGCGAGAACGACTTTCTTGGGCGCGGACATGGGGAAAACTCCGGGATTTCGATTGACCGGAGCGGCGATACCGGCTTTTCAAGGGGGAAGCAAGCCAAGCAGGGGATGGACGAATGGACCACGGCTATCGGATGTTGCGCCATGTGGTGGCGCAGGTCTTCGGCAATTTCGGGCAGGCGGCGCGGCTGACGCTTCTGCTGACATTCCTGCCGATGGCGCTGCTGCTGCTGTTGTTCCTGCAGACAGGCCCGTCCTACAACGCCTTTCCCGGCGGCGCGATGGAACCGCGGGGGCCGATGGGTCCCGACGGCATGCCGGAGATGATGAACCCTGGCCTCCTGTTCCTTGCCGTGCTGACCGGTATCGTCGTCAGCGCCATCACCTATTGCTGGGCGGCCGTGGGCTGGCACCGCTTCGTGCTGCTGGAGGAATACGGGCATGGCGTCGTTCCGAAATGGCACGGGTCGAAGGTGTTGTCCTATCTCGGGCGGACGATCCTGATCGGGCTGTTCGTCGTCCTCATCGCCTTCGTGTCGTCCATGCTGCTTGCCGGGATCGTCATGGCGATGCCGTCGCAGGGCGTTGCCTTCATCCTCGCCACGGGCTGGGTTCTGGGCATGACCTGGATCATCACCCGGATCGGCCTTATCTTGCCGGCGGCCGCACTTGGCGAAAGCATGTCGATCGGCGAAAGCTGGACGGCCACGAAACCCGTCGCCACCGATCTGCTGGTGCCGCTTCTGGTCATCGCGCTGGCCATCAACCTGCTCAGCGAACTGATCATGCTGCTGTTCACCAACAGCGCGCTTGGCATGATCCCGCTGGCCTTTCTCTACTGGATCCAGATCCTTTTGAACCTGTCGCTGATGACCACGCTCTACGGCACCCAGGTCGAAGGGCGAGAGCTGACCTGACCGCCAAGGCACCGCATGACCGATTTCGCCAAAGCCGCCCGCGCCGCGACCGCCGCGATGCGCGACCTTTTCCCGGCCACGCCGTTGCAGCGCAATGCCTTCCTGTCGGAACGGTACGATGCCGATATCTGGCTGAAGCGTGAAGACCTGTCGCCGGTGCGCAGCTACAAGATCCGCGGCGCCTTCAACGCGATGACCAAGCGGCTGGCCGAAGATCCGGAGCGGCGGCTTTTCGTCTGCGCGAGCGCCGGCAACCACGCGCAGGGCGTCGCCTTCGTCTGCCGGCATTTCGGGGTGCGGGGCGAGATCTTCATGCCGGTGACGACGCCGCGCCAGAAAATCGAAAAGACCCGCGCCTTTGGCGGTGACGCGGTCGAGATCCGGCTGGTGGGCGACTATTTCGACGATACGCTGGCCGCCGCGCAGGCATTTTGCGAGGAAAGCGGGGCCGTCTTCCTGTCGCCCTTCGACGACCCGGACGTGATGGAAGGGCAGGCCTCCGTCGCGGTCGAGATGCTGGAGCAATTGGGCAAGGCACCCGACCGGCTGATCCTTCCAGTGGGCGGGGGCGGACTGTCCTCCGGGGTGCTGTCCTATTTCAAGGCGACGGGCGCCGCGACGCGGGTGAAGCTGGTGGAACCGTTGGGCGGCATGAGCCTTGCCGCCGCGCTGAAGGCGGGTCATCCCGTGACGCTACCGGTGGTCGACAATTTCGTCGACGGCGCCGCGGTGGCGCGGATCGGGGCAGCCCCCTTCGAAGTTCTTGGCGCAACCGACCCCGGCGATGTTCTGGCGGCCCCGGAAAACCGGATCTGCGTGACGATTTCGGAGCTTCTGAACATCGAGGGGATCGTGCTGGAACCCGCCGGCGCACTGGCCATCGACGCGCTGCAGGATCTGGGCGCGGCGATCCGCGGGCAGTCGGTGGTCTGCGTGACCTCTGGCGGGAATTTCGACTTCGAACGGCTGCCCGAGGTCAAGGAACGCGCCATGCGGTACCGGGGGGTGAAGAAATACTTCATCCTGCGAATGCCGCAGCGCCCCGGCGCGCTGAAGGATTTCCTTGCCCTGCTCGGCCCCGGCGACGATATCGCGCGGTTCGAATACCTCAAGAAATCGGCGCGGAATTTCGGCTCCGTCCTCATCGGGATCGAGGCGCGTGACGCGGCGGATTTCGAGGCGCTTTTCACCCGTATGGCCGAATGCGGCTTCGCCTATCGCGACATCACCGAAGACGAGGTGCTGGCTGAGTTCCTGATCTGACATCAACGGTCAGGCCACGGTCGCGGGCAGGTCCGTCCGGACGCTCGACACCGATTCGCTGAACAGCCAGTCGAGGTAGACCACGTCCACCGGCTGCCCCGCCGCTGCCCGGTGCTCGGCCTTGGTGCAGGCATCGGCGAAATCGGTAAAACCGAGGTTGAGCGCGCTGCCGCGCAGCCCGTGCAGCGCATCCTGCCCCGCCATCGCCGGCGTGTTCCGAAGATCCTGCAAGCTGGCGCGCATTTCATCGAGAAACATCGTCACGACTTCGGCGAAATCCTCTTCACCGATTTCATGGCGCAATTCCTGCAATCTTTCGCGGTCGATCACCGGCGCCTCCCTCGGGTTGCCCATCTCGGGTCCCACGAGTAGCGGCGCAGGCTTAACGATCCCTTACCGGTCGTCTTTGAGTCTCTCGCATTTTAGCTTTCACCTCGCTTTAACATCTGCCTGTGCATCCATGATCAGATGAGCGAGCGAGAGGTGGCATGTGCCGGATGACACAGGACAGGTGATGGCAGGTGGCCTCGCGGTGACGGGGCCGGGCGGCAGGTTACCCCGGCCGCAGGTGTTGATTCTCGAAAGCAGCCGCGCGCAAAGGACGTTCCTGTCCATGTTGCTGCGCAAGTGGGGGCACGAGGTCACGGTATGCGACAGCCCGAAGCGGGCGCTCGACATGCTGGCGCAGCGTGACATCCCCATCGTGCTGACCGACTGGATGATGCCCGGCATGTCCGGGCCGGAATTCTGCCGCGCCTTCCGCGCGATGGACCGCGAGACCTATGGCTACGTTATCCTGCTGACATCCAAGTCCGAGAAGGCGGAAATCGCGCAGGGGCTGGAGGCGGGCGCTGACGATTTCGTCGCCAAGCCGGTCAACCCGCATGAGTTGCGCGCCCGCATACAGGCCGGGGAACGCATCGTCGCGATGCAGGGCGAACTGGTGAGCCAGAACCGCAAGATCCGCACCACCCTGGCCGAGTTGCGCACGCTCTACGATGCGCTAGACCGGGACCTGCACGAGGCCAAGCGCCTGCAGGAATCGCTGGTGCGCGAAACCTTCAGGCCCTTGCACAATGGCTCGGTCGCGCTGACGCTACGGTCATCGGGCCATGTTGGCGGTGACCTTGTGGGGTTCTTCCCGATCCCCGGCAACCGGATCGGGGTATTTTCGCTCGATGTCTCGGGCCATGGCGTCACCTCGGCGCTGCTGACCGCGCGCATCGCCGGGCTGCTCAGCACCGCGGCACCGGAACAGAACGTGGCGCTGGTGCAGGCGCCGGGCGGGGACTGGCGGGCGCTGCCGCCGGATGCCGTGGCGCGAAAATTGAACGCGATGATGTTCGAGGAGGTCGAGACAGACCTTTACTTCACCATCTGCCTTGCCGAGGTCTGCCTCGACTCGGGCCGCGTGACCATGGTGCAGGCCGGCCACCCGCATCCCGCGATCCAGCATGCCGACGGGTCGATCGAATGGGTCGGGGACGGCGGCATGCCCATCGGGTTGTTGCCCGAAGCGCGCTTCGAAACGGTGGGTCTCCAACTGATGCCCGGCGACCGGTTGCTGCTGCATTCCGACGGCTTCACCGAATGCTCTGCCCCGACGGGCGGTTTCCTTGGCGAAGACGGGCTGGCGGAGATCCTGTCGCGCAACGCGGACAAGGCCCCGCGGGATTTCCTGCCCGCCTGCGTCGCGGGCCTTGAACGGTTCGCGGGAGGCGCCGATTTCGACGACGACGTCTCGGCGCTGTGCCTGCAGTTCAGACCCCGAGCCGCGCCCGCAGCCGGCTGACGAAAACCCGGTCGCCCTCCACCCCGAGTTCGGCCTCCGCCGAGTCCCAGGGCAGGAAGACCGGGTGATGCCCGGGTTCCGTCGGATGGCCAAGCCGCGGGCCGATCCGCGCGACATACACGGTGCACAGCTTCTGCGCCCAGATGTCGTAGTCGGGCATGTAGGTGAACCGGTGGAACATGCCCAGCCGCCGGGGCGCATGGATGCGATAACCGGTTTCCTCCGCCACCTCGCGGTGCAGCGCCGGCAGCGGCGCCTCGCCCGGATCGATGCCGCCGCCGGGCAGTTGCAGTTCGGCCAGCGGACGTTCCTGAAAGGTGGCGAGAATTCCATCCCCGGCAAGGATGATCGCGTAGGCCCCACGCCGCGGCGTGTAGCGTCGGCCGGGCTGCGGCTGCGGGCCGAAGAGGCGGTTCATCGGCACTCCTTTCACGGGGCGCGGGGCGGCTTTCGGGTTGGCAAGGCGGTTGCCCCGCATATATGGGCGCGGTATGCCAGCCCGCGTGGCGGAAGGAAAGCCGATGACCCTCAGCACGAAGATCGCATGGGATGATACCGTCCTGCCCTTTCAGCTTGACGGCTGTGATGTGCGCGGCCGGGTGGCCCGGCTTGACGGCACCATGGACCGGATCCTGTCGCAGCACGATTACCCGCGCGGCATCGAATCGCTGCTGGCAGAGATGTCGCTGCTGACCGCGTTGATCGGCCAGACGATCAAGCTGCGCTGGAAACTGTCGCTGCAAGTGCGCGGTGACGGGCCGCTGCGGATCCTTGCAACCGATATCTACGCCCCCGCGCAAGAAGGTGCCAAGGCCCACCTGCGCGCCTACGCCTCCTATGACAAGGACCGCTATGTCGAGGGCGCCGACCCCTTCGCGCAGATCGGCAAGGGGTATTTCGCCATCCTGATCGATCAGGGCAAGGGCAGCACCCCCTACCAAGGCATAACGCCGATCGCCGGCGATTCCCTCGCGTCCTGTGCCGAGGCGTATTTCGCCCAATCCGAACAATTGCCGACCCGCTTCGCGCTATCCTACGGCCACAGCCGGGAGGTCGGCGGGCAAAGCGGCTGGCGCGCCGGCGGCGTGATGATCCAGCACATGCCCAAGGCCAGCCCCCATGCCACGGGCGAGGGGGGCTCCGGCGAGGGCGGGCTGCTGGACCCGGCCGATTTCCTCTCCGAGGACGACAACGAAAACTGGAATCGCGCCAATATCCTGCTTGACACGGTCGAGGAACTGGAGCTTGTCGGCCCCTCCATCGCACCCACCGACCTGCTCTTGCGCCTGTTCCACGAGGAACGCCCGCGCGTCTTCGACCCGCTGCCGGTGGAATTCGGCTGCACCTGTTCCGCCGAAAAGGTGCGCGAAAGCCTGTCGATCTACTCGGCCAAGGACATCGCGTACATGACCACCGAGGAGGGGACAGTCACCGCCGATTGCCAGTTCTGCGGCGCGCATTACGCGTTCGATCCGCTGACGCTTGGGTTCGAAGCGGTGAAAACCCCCGATGGCCGTGACAAATGAGATCGCCCGCGTGAGGCGGGCCTTGGCCGGGTCCGCCCCGGCCTCCTCCGACTATGACCTCAATCCGGGCGTGACCCTGCCCGAGGGACGCAGCCTGCGCCCCGCCGCCGTCCTGATGCCGATCATGGAGACCGGGCGCGGCGCACGGGTGATCCTGACCAAGCGCTCGGCGCGACTGAAACATCACCCGGGGCAGGTGGCCTTTCCCGGCGGGCGGATCGAGGACAGCGACGCCGATGCCGCCGCCGCCGCCCTGCGCGAAAGCCAAGAGGAAATCGGGCTGCGGCCGGAAACGGTCGAGATCCTCGGTCCCCTGCCGTCGCACGAGACGGTGACAAGCTACAGCGTCACCCCCTTTGTCGGCCTGATCCGCACGCCCTTCACGCCGGTCCCCGAGGCGGGCGAGGTGGCGGAGGTGTTCAGCGTGCCGCTGTCGTTCCTGCTGAACCCCGATAGCTACCGCGTCGAACGCCGACGCTGGCGCGGAACGTGGCGGGCCTATTACGTCGCCCCCTACGGCCCCTATTACATCTGGGGCGCGACGGCGCGGATGCTCAAGGGCCTCGCCGAGCGGGTGTCGTCATGAAGCTCACCGCCGACTGGCTGCACAATCCCGGCACGCAGGCGCTGTGCCACGCGCTCGACGTGGCGGGGTTCCATGCGCTTTTCGTGGGCGGCTGCGTGCGCAACGGGCTGCTTGGTTTGCCGACCGATGACATCGACATCGCCACCGATGCGCGGCCCGACCGGGTCATCCAGATCGCCGAGATGGCAGGGCTCAAGGCAGTGCCCACGGGCATCGACCACGGCACCGTCACGGTGGTGGCGGACGGGCTGGCGCACGAGGTGACGACCTTCCGCCGCGACGTGGAAACCGATGGCCGGCGCGCGGTGATCGCCTTCGCCGAAAGGGTGGAGGAAGACGCGGCGCGGCGCGATTTCACCATGAACGCGCTTTATGCCGACGCCACCGGGCAGGTGATCGACCCGCTCGGGCAGGGGGTGGCGGATTTGCGGGCGCGGCGCCTGCGCTTCATCGGCGACCCGCATGACCGCATCCGCGAGGATTACCTGCGAATCCTGCGTTTCTTCCGGTTCCACGCCCATTACGCCGACCCCGATGGCGGCTTCGACGCCGATGGTCTGGCGGCCTGCGCCGAACTGGCCGATGGCATCGACAGGCTGTCGCGCGAACGCATCGGGCACGAGATGCGACGCCTGCTGCGTGCGCCCGATCCCGCCCCCGCCGTCGCCGCCATGGCGCAGGCCGGCGTGCTGTGCCACGCCCTGCCCGGCGCCGACCCCGCGCCGCTGCCCTTGCTGACCCATGCCGAGGCAGATCTGGCCGTTGCCCCCGACCCCTGCCGCCGCCTTGCCGCCATCGGCGGCACCGACCCGGCCGAGGCGTTACGCCTGTCGAAAGGCGATGCGCGCCGGGTGGCGCTGCTGCGCGAGGCCGTCGCCTCGACCATGGACACGGGCGAGCTTGGCTACCGCGAAGGCTTTGCGGCCGCGCGCGACGTACTGCTGTTGCGGGTGGCCCTGTTGCACCAACCGGTGGCGCAATCGGAACTGGACGCGGCGCGCACCGCCGAGGGGTTGACCCTGCCGGTGGCCCCCGCCGACCTGATGGCGCTTGGCCTTTCCGGCCCGGCGCTCGGCGACCGCCTGCGGGAAATCGAGCGGCGCTGGATCGCGTCGGGGTTCACGCTGACCCGCGCGGACCTGCTGCCTTGACAGGCGCGGGCCCCTGACGTCCTGTCGGCGGACGCGCACGACCGGATACCCCCGTTGGACCCGCTTTACGCCTTCGTCTTCGCCGGGCTGTTCTCGCCCGGGCCGAACGTGATCCTGCTGACCGCCTCGGGCGCGCGTTTCGGCTTTCGCGCGACGTTGCCGCATGTCATCGGCGTCGCCCTCGGCGTCGGCGTGATCGCGGCGCTTGCAGGCTTGGGCATCGGCGCGCTGTTGCTGGCGCATCCGGGGCTGGCGCTTTTGCTCCGGGTCGTCGCGGCGGGCTGGATCCTGTGGATGGCCTACGCGCTTGTCCGGGCCAGCGATATGTCCACCGGGCGCGTGGGCGAACGGCCCTTCACGCTTTGGCAGGCGGTGCTCTTTCAATGGGTGAACCCCAAGGTCTGGGCCGTCGCCATGGCCGCCGCGGCGGGCTACGGCATCGGCCTGCCGCCGGTGGAGGAAGCAAGCCGCCTCGCCCTCGCCTTTTCCGGCATCAATCTTTTCGTCTGCCTGTTCTGGAGCTTCGCGGGGTCGCTTCTGGCGCTTCTGCTGACCACCCCGCGTGCATGGACAACGTTCCGGTTGTGCATGGGCGCAGCCCTTGGTGCCTCCGCCCTCATGGTCTTCTGGTAACGGGCGGGCTATATCTGCGGCAAAAGGCCTCTTTCCCGGCGCGGTGCATGTTTCGATTCTTCGAAAACCTGGTCGATCCCTTCACGGACTATCCCGAAACGGACAGCCCGCCGAAGCGGCTGTTCGCCTTCCTTTGGGACTATTCGCAGCCATTCAAGCGGGTCTTCCTCTATACCGCGCTGATGTCGGTCGTGGTGGCGGCGGTGGAGATCTGGCTGATCCACTACATGGGCCGGCTGGTCGACCTGTTGTCGGGGGCGGAGCCGGCGCAGGTGATGGCCGATCACGGGCTCGAACTGCTGGCCGTGGCCGTCTTCATCCTCATCATCCGGCCGATGGTGCAATGGATCGACGTGGCGCTTCTGAACAACGGGATCATCGTCAATTTCGGCACCCTGATCCGCTGGCGCGCGCATCGCCACGTACTGCGCCAATCCGTTGGCTGGTTCGAGAACGATTTCGCCGGCCGGCTGGCCAACCGGATCATGCAGACACCGCCCGCCGCCGGCGACGCGATCTTCCAGGTCTTCGACGCGATCACCTATTCGCTGGCCTACCTCGTTGGCGCGGCGCTGCTGCTTTGGGGGTCCGATATCCGGCTGGTGCTGCCGCTGCTGGTCTGGTTCGCGTTATACGCTCTTCTGGTGCGCTGGACGATGCGCCGCGTTGCCCCGGCGTCGAAGGCCAGTTCCGACGCCCGCTCGATGACGACGGGCCGCGTGGTCGACAGCTACAGCAACATCCATTCGGTCAAGCTGTTCGCGCATCACGACCGCGAACTGGCCTATGCCCGCGAAGCGATCGAGCATACCCGCCGCACCTTCGCCGCGGAAATGCGCATCTACACCATGATGGACGTGATGCTGACGCTGCTGAACGGGTTGTTGATCGTCGCGGTGGTCGGCTGGGCGATCTGGCTCTGGGTTCAGGGGCTGGCATCGGTCGGGGTGGTGGCGGCAGCGACCGCGCTGACCCTGCGGTTGAACGGCATGACCGGCTGGATCATGTGGGCGCTGTCCACCTTCTTCCGCTCGCTCGGCGTGGTGTCGGAGGGGATGGAGACCATCGCCCAGCCCATCGACCTGCGCGATGCCCCGGATGCAAGGCCGCTGCACTTTGGCCGCGGGGAGATCCGGGTCGACCATGTCAGCCACCATTACGGGCGCGGCAGCGGGGGCTTGCAGGACGTGTCGCTGACGATCCGTCCGGGCGAAAAGGTCGGGGTGATCGGCCGGTCCGGCGCCGGGAAATCGACCTTTGTCAAGCTTCTGTTGCGCTTCTACGACCCGGAACAGGGTCGCATCCTGATCGACGGGCAGGATATCGCCCGCGTCACGCAGGACAGCCTGCGCCGCCAGATCGGCATGGTGCAGCAGGACAGCTCGCTTCTGCATCGCTCGGTCCGCGACAATATCCTCTACGGTCGCCCCGACGCGACGGAGGACGAGATGATCGCCGCCGCCAAGCGCGCCGAGGCGCATGAGTTCATCCTCGACCTGTCCGATCCGCAGGGCCGCCGGGGCTATGACGCGCATGTCGGCGAGCGCGGCGTGAAGCTGTCGGGCGGTCAGCGGCAGCGCATCTCGATCGCCCGCGTGATCCTGAAGGATGCGCCCATCCTCGTGCTGGACGAGGCGACGAGCGCCCTCGACTCGGAGGTGGAATCGCTTATCCAGAACACGCTTTACGGGGTGATGGAGGGCAAGACCGTGATCGCCATCGCGCACCGGTTGTCGACCATCGCGCATATGGACCGGATCATCGTGCTCGATGACGGGCGCGTGGCCGAGGAAGGCACGCACGAGGCGCTGCTTGCCCGCGGCGGGCTATATGCCGGGTTCTGGGCGCGGCAATCGGGCGGCTTCATCGGCACCGACGAGGCCGCCGAATGATGCACTGGCTCGCCAACCTGATCGACGCCTTCCGCCCGGCGGATGGCCCACCGCCGAACCGCCTGCTGGCCTTCTTTCACTGGTGTCTGAAAGGGGCCTGGCCGGTGCTGACGCTGGCGGCGCTCGTCTCGGGCATCGCCGGCGGGCTGGAGGTGGTCTCGGCCCTCGTTCTCGGCCTCGTCATCGACGCGGCGGCGGCGACGGAGCCGTCGACGATGATCCAGACCCACTGGCCGCTCCTTCTGACCGGGGCGGCGTTCTTCCTGCTGGCCCGGCCACTGGCCTTCGCCGCCTCCTCCGCGGCCAGTACGCTGGTGGTGGCGCCGGGGGTGAACGTGCTGGTGCTGCAACGGCTCAACCGCCATACGCTGGGCCAGTCCGTCACCTTCTTCGACGATGATTTCGCGGGCCGCATCGCCCAGAAACAGATGCAGACGGCGACCGCGATCACCAACGTTGTGACGGAATTCGTCAACGTCGTGGCCTTCGCGCTGGCCTCGCTTGTCGGGTCGCTGCTGCTGCTGCTTACCATCGACGGGCGCATGGCGGCAGCCTTGTTCGTCTGGCTGATCGGCTATTTCGCCACCATACGCTGGTTCCTGCCGCGGGTGCGCACCCTGTCAAAGGACCGCGCCGCCGCCCGCGCCGTGGTCTCCGGGCAGGTCGTCGACACGATCACCAACATCAAGACGGTCAAGCTTTTCGCGCATCACGCGTTCGAGGATCGCTCGGCCCTGTCGGCGATGGAACACTACCGCCAGAAGGCGATCGGTTTCGGCGTGATCTCGGCCGGTTTCCGGCTGTCGCTGATGACGGTCGCGGGCGCCCTGCCGGTGATCCTGATCGGCGGCACCGTCTGGCTCTGGACGCAAGGGGTCGCCAGCCCGGGCGACATCGCGGCGACCGGCGCCGTTTCCATCCGCATCGCGCAGATGACCGGCTGGGTCAGTTTCGTGCTGATGACGATCTATTCCAACCTCGGAGAGGTCGAGGATGGCATGATCACCCTGTCTCCGGCCCACGGCCTGACCGACCGTGACGATGCGCTGGAGGTGGAACGCGCCAAGGGGCATATCCGCTTCGAATCCGTCACCTTCGCCTATGGCCGCGAAGACGGCGGCGTCAGCGACCTGACGATCGACGTGCAGCCGGGCGAAAAGCTGGGCATCGTCGGCGCCTCCGGCGCGGGAAAGTCCACCCTCGTGGCGCTTCTGTTGCGGCTCTACGACGCCGAAAAGGGTCGCATTCTGCTGGATGGCCACGACCTGCGCGACATCACGCAGGAAAGCCTGCGCCGGCAGGTCGCCATGGTCACGCAGGAAACCGCGATGTTCAACCGCTCGGCCCGCGACAACATTCTCTACGGGCGTCCCGGGGCCGGCGAAGACGACCTGATCGCCGCCGCCAAACGCGCCGAGGCGCATGAGTTCATCCTCGGGCTCGAAGATCACATGGGCCGCACCGGCTATGACGCCTATCTTGGCGAGCGTGGCGTGAAGCTGTCCGGCGGCCAGCGACAGCGTATCGCACTGGCCCGTGCCTTCCTCAAGGATGCGCCGATCCTTGTGCTGGACGAGGCGACAAGCGCGCTTGATAGCGAGGTGGAGGCCGCCATTCAGGACACGCTGGATGACGTGATGTCCGGCAAGACCGTGATCGCCATTGCGCACCGCCTGTCCACCCTCGCGCAGATGGACCGGATCGTGGTCCTGGATGCCGGTCGCGTGGTGGAGGACGGCTCGCACGAGGCCCTGCTTGACGCGGGCGGGCTTTATGCGCGCTACTGGAACCGGCAATCTGGCGGCTTCATCGGCACGCAGGAGGCCGCTGAGTGAGACAGGCATGGCGCGTCCCGGCTGAACGATCTGGGCCGGGCGCCCCCTTCTCGGCGCCCCCGGCTGCCCCTGCCTCCAATGCATGGCAAGATGTGGCAAGAGCCGGGCGGGGTCGGTCTCAACTGAACCGTTGAGGGTGGGAGACGGCTGTCGGTCTGGGGTGGAGTTGCAGCTCCAAAGGGCGATCCGAGCGAAAATGATTGATCCAGAGGTTTGTTTGGGCCATCTTCCAATTAAACAGTAAGCAGCTTGAAAAATTTCGGCTATACAGCGTTTCTGCGTGATCCCGAAATTTCTCAAGAGTTGAGCAAAAAGACGGGATTAGGTGTCACATCCCGCATGATTATATGGTCGCTTCTTGAAGAGCCCTGGCTTTTGCCGCTGCCAG
>QVQC01000010.1 GCA_003428585.1 Nioella halotolerans | reverse complement strand
TAGATCACCTCTCCGTCCGCCTCGACGATGCCATCGGCGACGCCCATCGTCAGGCGGCGGGTCAGGATCACTCCGACGCGGCGTTTGTACGTCGGTCAACGTTCTGGAACAGCGCGAAATGTTTCAGGTTGCCGCGCTTGTCCATCCGCAGGGCGCGGGCATCGACACCGGGAAACACGCTGTGGCGCAGATCGTTGGCCATGACCCGCGCGTGTCCAAACGGCGCGATGAAGTTGTAGAACCACAACCGGTCGCCGCCGATCCATTCCTCTTGCAAGCTCATGGTGCCGAAGGGCGCGGCCAGCATCGCGGCCGCGGCGGTTTCCTCATGTTCCTTGTGCAACCAGATCCAGCAGACACAGCCCAAGGGCTGACCTTCGGCCGAGCGATAGATGCGGAACTGGCCTTGGTTGATCGCGAATTGGCAGCCCGATGCGATGTCGCCTATCGGCTGCCTGCTGATATTGGACGTCTGCGCGGTCAACCACAGCATGTGCGCCAGCGACGTGATCGGATCGGCGTGGTTTTCGGTCATATCGCCCCGGTACTTGGAACCCCCCCGGTGCCGGGATGTCCGGCACCGGGGGAGGCAGATCAGGATGCGCTCAGCCGACGAACGGCAGGTGCGACACGGTGTTGGCCAGATCGACGGCCTTCGTGGCAAAATCCGATGCAACTGCAACATCGAAAGCTTGCGCCGCGACGGTCGTTTGCTCGGGCGCGATCTGGGCCGGCGACGCGTCGACCCACTCATGGATGTGCGTACTTCTAAAAAGAACCATTATAGTCTCCTTCATGGTGTCTGCCGCACACACGCCTTTGACGACGCTACCATCGACATGCGTACAGCACCGCGCGGACTGCACGGCTGACCTGCAACGTAAGGCAAGCAGCGCGCGTCGGGCGTCATATCTATCGACCGGACGTCCCGATCTATCGACTCTGCGTCCGGTTTTGGAACGAGTTCTTGTCGAACAAAGGCAGTAGTATAGGTTAGCTGCACCTGTCGGGCGGGGCTCATCGGTGTGAGTTGGAAGCCCGGTCACCTGGAAAAGGACCACGATGGAGGGCATCGCCACCTCAGTTTTCGATACCCGATCCTTTGCTCCGCGTAACCGGTTGCGCCGTTGGCAGGAGAGTATCGGGGTCATTTTCGACCCAAGTCTGGATGACCGCACTGATCCGATGACGTTCCGCGCCAGGGTCGAGGCAACCATGTTGGGGCAGGTTTTCCTGGGACATCTGGTGTCGCAGACACAGCGGTTCGAACGGCCCAAAGACAAGATCATCGCCGACGGGCTGGACTGCTACATGGTGCAGGTGTTCCTGAAAGGTCACTGCGAGGTTCAGGACGGGCGACAGATCCGTGTCGTGCGGCCGGGTGATATCTATATCGTCGATGCCAGCGCACCGCTGGACGCCATCGATTACGATTTCACTCATATAACCGTGCTGATCCCCCGTGATCTGATAAGTCGTTACCTGATCCGTCCGGATGGCCATCACCGCCGAATTATCCCGGCTGAAACGCCGTTGGCCATGCTGTTGTATCAATTCATTTGCAGCGTTCATTCCAATCGCGGCGGGATGTCGATGGATGATGGCATGGCGGCGGCGGCGGCCCTTCTGAACCTGACCCAGAGCCTGTTGAACGCCCGTCTGCCCGAGGCTCCGGGCCATTTGGACAACGAGGCGGTCAATCTTGCCGCCCGGGCCGCCATCACCGATTTCATCGAGGCAAATCTGAGTGATCCAGACCTCGGCCCATCGCACCTGATGGCCGCATTGGGCGTATCGCGCACGCAACTCTACCATTTGTTCGAGCCATATGGCGGAGTGGCCGCCGAGATCCGGCGACGGCGGTTGCGCCGCAGCCTGCAAGACTTGTTCGACCGAAGTCATGGAACCATGCGCATAGCGGAAATTGCTTTTCGCTGGGGTTTCGGATCGGAAACCCACTACATCCGAGCGTTCAAGCGTCGCTACGACATGACCCCGGGTGAAGCCCGGAATGCGCGCAAACTGATGCTGTCCCCTGCCGGGCAGCACGCCCATGACTATGAACGCTGGATTACGGGTTTGGCAACGTAGGGTTCAGCTTTCGCTCAGCGCCACCTTCATGTCCTTGACCTGGTAGATCACCTCTCCGTCCGCCTCGACGATG
>QVQC01000018.1 GCA_003428585.1 Nioella halotolerans | reverse complement strand
CTGGCAGCGACAGAAGCCAGGGCTCTTCAAGAAGCGACCATATAATCATGCGGGATGTGACACTTAGGCTCGATCTCTGTTCTGCGATGAACGTGCCTTCATCAGGTAACAGCGACGGGTGACGCGATTTAGATAGTGGCGCGGCGACACGGCCGCGCCGATCCTTCTGCGGCTCAGCCCTCGGCGCTCCACCCCACCAGCTTCATTGCAGTATCAGCATCAACGCCCGCCTCTTTCGCCTGCGCAAGCGCCTGCACCACGCCCGCCGCCGCGCGAGCACGTCCGCCCGCGTCATAGGCCTGGAGCGGCTGCATCAAGTCCATCGTCACGTTGTCGCCAACACTCACCGCCACGTCACCCGCGACAATCGCCATGCGGTCATGGTAGGGCACGAGCATCAATGACAATCGATCCCATAGCGGCACGGGGTCCTCCGCGTGTCCATGATCCGTTGTCACGTGACTGTGAAAAATCCCTTACATGTTTGTCATATCGGATTGCTAAACGCTCCTTCGAAACTCAACAACGGGAAGTCCGGACATGTCCAAAATCCAGAACCTCGCCCTGCCAGTCGCTCTGGCAACGTCCCTTATGGCTGGTAGCGCCTTGGCCCAGTCGGTTGCGGAATCGTGCCCCGCGCCGCTGCGCATGGCCGACACCGGAATCGAGGGGATGGGCGATCTCTCCGAAGCCTTCGGCCCCTTCGCCGAAACCTTCGAGGAGCTGACCGGCGTCGAACTCGCCCTCTACCCGCTGTCCAACCGCACCGCTGCGGGCACCGCGCTGCAGTTCGACGAGGTCGAGTTCGTCTTCGCCGGCCCATCCGAATTCGTGCTGTTCCAGCAACTGGCCGAGATGGACATCCTGTTCTCCGTTGTCCGCCCGCATTACGGCTCCAGCTTCGTGGTTCGCGCCGACAGCGACATCGAGACACTGGCCGATCTCGCCGGCCGCCGCGTGGCGCTGAAGGATGCCGGGTCCACCTCCGGTCACATCTTCCCGATGATGCTGATGGCCGAAGCCGGTCTCGACCCGGAGAGCGATGTCGATATCGTCATGGCGGGCGATGCGCGCATCCAGGTGCTGATCAACGGCGACGTCGACGCAATGGGCGGCGGCAACAAGGATTGGGACGCGATCCGCGAGCAGGATCCCGATACCGAGTATCGCCTGCTGGCGCAGACCGACACGCTGCCCGGCGACCCGGTGGTGATGCGCGCCTCGCTTCCGCAGGACTGCCGCGACGCCCTGCGCGCGACGCTGGCAGACCATGCCGACGAGCTGTGGGCGAGCCTGACAGAGACCGAGCGCAACGCCGACAAGTTCATCGAGCGTGACGCCTACATGTCGTTCGAGACCGATCCGGCGATCTACGACATCGTGCGCGAAGCCT
Source organism: Nioella halotolerans (assembly GCA_003428585.1). Classification (GTDB taxonomy): domain Bacteria; phylum Pseudomonadota; class Alphaproteobacteria; order Rhodobacterales; family Rhodobacteraceae; genus Nioella; species Nioella halotolerans. The sequence goes on along the minus strand of QVQC01000018.1, from coordinate 2,220 downwards.
ACGAGGTCGCGGGTATCCCCCTCGACGATTAATCGACCTGCACCCGGATTGGGCGGCCGGTCACGATGACCGGCCGCCCTTGTTCTGTCCGGCCCGATGCAAAAAAGGACAGCGGACATGACCCCGGCCATTGCGACGGACCAAGTTCACCTCGCCTATGGAGGCCTCAAGGTGCTGCGCGGGGTTTCGTTCGAGGTCGCCGCCGGTCAGGGCGTCGTTTTGCTGGGCGCGAATGGCTGCGGAAAATCGACACTGATGCGCAGTCTGAACGGACTCGAACCTGTGCAGTCGGGCACCATCCGCATCCAAGGCGAGGCTGTAACGACGAGTTCCGGGCGCAAGCTGCGCCAGATTCGCCAGAACATGGGATACGTGTTCCAGCAGTTCCACCTCGTCCCGCAGCTAAGCGCCTTCCAGAACGTCCTTCTGGGCGCGATGGGGCGTCATCGCCTCGGCCTTCTGTCCTGCCTCGGCCTCACGGCCAACGCGGAGGAACGCGCTCGGGCAATGGACTGTCTTGACCGGGTCGGCATGGCCGACCGCGCCCTGCACCGCCCGAACGCGCTGTCGGGCGGTCAGCAACAACGGGTCGCCATCGCGCGGATGCTGATGCAGGCGCCGAAACTGGTGATCGCCGACGAACCGATCGCAAGCCTCGACCCGAAGGCCGGGCGCGAGGTTCTGGACCTGCTTTGGCGCATCGTGCGGGAAGAAGGGTTGAGCATGCTGTGCACGCTGCACCAGCTCGACCTTGCCCGGGACTATGCCGACCGCATCATCGGCATGAAGGCCGGGCGGATCGAGATCGACGCCGCGGTCGCAGAGGCGGATCGAGAGATGCTGGAAACGCTCTACAGTGGCATGACCCGCGTGGACGCCCAACCCGATGGAGCGGCCGCATGATCGACCGACCGGACCTGCCGCCGCGTTTTCGCACGCCATCGGCCCTGACATGGGTGCTCGTCGTCGGCTTCGCCGCGTTCTTCATCCAGGGCCTTGTCGCCTCCGAAATCTCGATCGACAGGCTGATCCGCGGTGCGGGCAATCTGGTGCGCTTCATCGGACAGGCAGTGCCGCCCGATTTCTCCCGCGCGCCGAACATCGCCGACGCCATGCTGGAAACGCTCAACATCGCCGTGGTCGGCGTCACCTTCGGCTGCCTGTTCTCGATCCCGCTGGCGTTGCTGGCGGCACGCAACACGGCGCCCAACGCCCTGGTGCGGACCATCGCGCGGTTCGTGATCTCGGTCGCCCGCACCATTCCCGACCTCATCTGGGCGCTGATCTTCGTCGTGACCGTGGGTCTTGGGCCCTTGGCGGGGATCCTTGCGATCATCATGGACACGATCGGTTTCGCGGCCCGGTTCTATTCGGAACGCTTCGAGGAGGTGCCCAAGGGCCCGTCCGAGGCGCTGACCGCGACGGGGACCGGGCGGCTTTCGGTGATCTTCGGCGCCATCCTGCCCGAAAGCTTCGCCTCGATGACGGCGACCTCGCTCTTCAGCGTGGAAAAAGCGATCCGTTCGGCGGTGACCCTTGGCCTCGTCGGCGCGGGCGGTATCGGGGTGGAACTGTCGACCGCGATGCGCCTGTTCCGCTACGATCAGGCAGCGGCCATCATCCTCGTGATCCTCGTCGTGGTAATCGCTTTCGAACAGATCTCCTCGGCAATCCGGAAAAAGATCATCTGAGCGTCGGGCTGCACGGTGTCGAGGCAATAAGATATCCCATCGACCGCTTTCGCGGTATCCGGATCCCGCTCAGCCACCACACGATCACCGCGATGCCGCGCTGCCAGAGCCGGTTCGCCGAGGCCATGGACGCGGGGCCGACCAACCCATCCTGCATGCCCTGCTCTTGAGCTATTTCGGAATCTGGGTGATGCGGCCTGATCAGGCGGCGCGGTTTGCGGTGTCGTTTTCGGCGACACCGTCGGTGAATGTGATGCCCTCAACGACTTTTGGCAACTGGTTCGCACCCTTCAGACGGCGCCATGTCTTTGCGGCGGCCTGAACGAGCTTGAAGACCATGAGCTTTGCGGTCTTGCAAATGATAGACAGCACCGTGGTTCGCGATAGTGCCCCGTGGCGTTCTCTAATCGCCACGGTCAAGAGCTGATTTCTCTGCGGTTCATCCTGCGCGCCGGGCTCTTTGGTTTGTCAATCGGCATCCAACCGGGACCCCCAATCGGCGTCCAAAAGGGACCCCTCTGGTACACGG
>QVQC01000075.1 GCA_003428585.1 Nioella halotolerans | reverse complement strand
TTCGATTCCATAAGGGTCATCCTCTGAGAGTTTTACCCTCTCGGAAACCCGGGGCGGTTCAAATTGCTGACGCAGCCCCTCTTTGTGGGCCTCGGAGCGCAGCTTCGGTCGCGCGAGATAAGTATCCATCGCCGCTTTCAAAGTTGGCACACCGATCTGCACGTGCTTCCCTGCTCCTCTCCCCATTTCAAGGGACAGCTCAAGAGCTGACTGCCGCGCGGCCTGAGCCGAGATAGTTGGATAGCGCCCAATGAGAATCCGCTTGGTCTGTCCGCCCACATCCTTTTGGAAGTACCAAGTCTTGGATCGCTTTCCGACGAACAGCACGAAGCCCTTAACCTCGGTGTCCCAGTGCTTCTGCGTTCCGGCGTTGGACTGATGAAGCTTGCGTGCGTAGGTTTCTGTCAGCTTGGGCATTTTTGTAGGCTTTTTGCAGGTATCAGTTGGAAAAGGCGTGAAACCAGAGGAAAGCCAAAGAGCAATTTATGTCAATAAAAATAATACTTTGAAGTCTACAGGAAACCCCCGGAAAGCTTCATCACAAGCTTGGGAAGCTCGCGTGATACCTTTTCACCATACCCGCTTTGCAGGCCGCCCTCTTAAGACGGGCGCGGCCCCGAGGTCAAGAGCCTTGGGGTGGCAGGATCCCCAGTTCGCGGCCGAAATCGGCGTAGCTGCGGCCGCGCCGTGCCGCGAGATCCTCCTCCGTCGCGCTGTCGGGGTCGAGCGGGTAGGCCGCCACGCCGGTGCCTTCCACGATCCGGTTCATGAAGTTGAACAGGGCGCAGACCTGCACCGCGTCGTAAAGCGCGCGCTCCGTCCAGCCGGCGGCATAGACCGCCTCGGCATCCGCGCGGCGCAGGCTGGTGGGATCGCGCGTCAGCTTGGCCACGTAGGCCAGCAACGGTTTCTGCCGGTCCTCCAGCGGGGCGGCGTCAAGATCGGTGACCATCGCGTCGAGCGCCGCCTCCGAGATCCCGAAGGCACGGGCATAAAGCAGGTGCGCCCCGTGGCAGAATTGGCAGGCATTCAGCGCCGAGACATAGGCCGCGATCAACTCGCGTTCGGCAACGGAAAGCGGGCTGTCGCCGCGCAAGAGCCTGTCGTGGAAGTCCAGCAGCGGCGGCACCGTTTCGGGGTATTGGCGGAACACGTCGCCAAGCCCGGCGGGATCGGGCAGGGATGGGAAAAGATGGCTCATGGGTCAGCTCCTTTGTCGCTGGCGGCGCCGCCCGCCGCCGGCCGATCCGTCGCCGCCCGCGGCGCCGTAATGGACCTTTGGCAGGGTCACGACGCTGTTGAGGATGTCGAAGGGATCGACCGCGTTGGGCACGGCGGAGGCGTTCACGAAATGCTCCTGGAATTTCGGCTCCACCGCGGTTTCCACCTTGTGGATCTTGCGCACGGCGTCCTCGATCCGGGTGCGCGCCGCGCGCGAACACAAGGCGATCCGCGCCCCGTGCCCGGCGGCATTGCCCGCGCTGGTCACCTTGTCGAGCGGCGCGTCGGGGATCATGCCCAGCACCATCGCGTGTTTCGGGCTGATATGCGCACCGAAGGCCCCGGCCAGCGTCACGCGGTCCACGTGGTCGACGCCAAGCTCGTCCATCAGCAGGCGCGCCCCGGCATACAGCGCCGACTTGGCCAGCTGGATGGCGCGGATATCGCCCTGCGTGACGGTGATGCGCGGCCCGCCCCCCGCGCTGCCGTCATGGATCAGGTAAGCATGGGTGCGGTCCGTCGCCTCGCAGCGCGGGGTGCCCACCTGCCCGGGCGAGCCGATGAGGCCGGTGGCGTCCATGATGCCCGCAAGGCGCATCTCGGCCACTGCCTCGATGATGCCGGAGCCGCAGATGCCGGTCACGCCGGTCGCGGCACTCGCCTCGGCAAAGCCGGGATCGTCGGACCACAGGTCGCAGCCGATGATGCGAAAGCGGGGTTCCTTCGTCGTCGGGTCGATCTCCACCCGCTCGATCGCGCCGGGCGCGGCGCGTTGGCCGGAACTGATCTGCGCGCCCTCGAAGGCCGGCCCGGTGGGCGAGGAACAGGCGAGCACTTTCTCCTTGCTGCCCAGCAGGATTTCCGCGTTGGTGCCGACATCGACGATCAGCACCAGATCCTCGGACCTGTCAGGTTCCTCCGATAGCGCCACGGCGGCGGCATCGGCGCCCACATGGCCCGCGATGCAGGGCAGGATGTAGACTTGCGCCTGCGGGTTGATCGCGTCGAGGTCGAGGTCGCTGGCGGGCATGTCCAGCGCCGAGGAGGTGGCCAGCGCGAAGGGGGCTTGCCCAAGCTCCACCGGGTCGATGCCCAGCAGCAGGTGGTGCATGACCGGGTTGCAGACGAAGACCGTTTCCATGATCAGCGCCGGCTCGATCCCGGCCTCGCCGGCGATTTCGACGGCCAGCGTGTTGATCGCCTCGCGCACCGCGCGCGTCATCTCAACGTCGCCGCCGGGGTTCATCATCGCGTAGCTGACCCGGCTCATCAGGTCTTCGCCGAAGCGGATCTGCGGGTTCATGATCCCGGCGGAGGCCAGCACCCGCCCGTCATCGAGGTCGCAAAGATGCGCCGCTATGGTCGTCGAGCCGAGGTCGATGGCCAGCCCGTAGAGGCCGCCCTCATGCAGGCCGGGCCAGATGTCGAGGACCTGGCTGGTCGCGGCCCCCTGCGCCCGGTGCAGCGCCACGGTGACCTGCCACTTGCCCTTGCGCAGCGCCGGTTGCAGTTTTCGCAGGACCGGCAGGCCGGCGGTCACCCCCTCGATCTGCCATTGCTCCTTCAGCGCGTCCTGCAACCGCTCGAAATCGCCCGAGGGTTCGTGCATGTCCGGTTCCGCGACCTCGACCAGCACCAGCCGCGTCGCCGCGTCCATCACGATGGCCCGGTCCGAGGCCGCCTTGCGCACCACCTGCCGGTGAACCTGGCTTTCGGCGGGCACGTCGATGACCACGTCGCCCTGCACCGTCGCCTGGCAGCCCAGCCGCCGGCCCTTTTTCAGGCCACGCACCCGGTCATAGCGTTCCTCGACCGCGTTCCAGTCCGACAGGGCATCGTCGCGCACGGTGACGCCATGCTTGGAAAAGTCGCCATAGGACGGCGCCACCTGGCATTTCGAACAAATCCCCCGCCCGCCGCAGACGGAGTCGAGGTCCACGCCCAATTGCCGCGCGGCGGTCAGGATCGGGGTGCCGGTCGGAAAGCGGCCCCGCTTGCCGGAAGGGGTAAAAATCACCAGAGGATCGTCAGCCATCGTCGCGTGTCTCCTTTGGACCCGTTGTAACCCTTCGTGCGGTCGGGGAAAGGAGCGAAGCGGCAAATCCGGGTCGGGTTGCGGCATCGCGTTTTCTCGCGCTGCGTCACACACGCGTGAGGTGTATTCATCTCGCCTCTATTCTGCCGGAGGATGTGCTAGCGTAGCTTCGCGACCGAGTGGATCAAGAGGAGGCGGGGGGTCGGCCCCGGTCCGGACAGCAAGGTACACGGCAAACGCGTTCAACAGTCTGGACACTTGGTTGGCCCTCGGGCCCCGCGCCCAAGGTGCATGATCGCGTCTGATAGCCGTCGCCCAGCAGAGGAGACTTTCATGAGAGTGAACTTGATCGGTGCGACAGTGGCAGGATGCCTCGTCGCCACAGGTGCCATGGCCCAGACGGCCGGCACCGATGAGGATATCGCCTTTGCCGGAGAAATCTGGCAGGAAATGGTGGATACGGGAATGGTGGGCGACGGCGCGATTCTGGGCCTGCCTTACATGGGTGCCCCGCCGCATGGCGCGATGCTCGAAACCTTTTTCATGGATGCCGAGGTCGCTGGTGAAGAGGGCCTGCTTGTCATCAAGCGCAATTATGGCCCGATGGAAGTGGCCGCGGACGAGGTGCTCGCCGATCCGTCCGGCCATCTTGAGGCGGTCACGATCATGTTCCAGCGCGCCGAAGGCTATGACTCGGAACATAACGACTGGTTCTATGCCAAGTACGACCCCGATGGGTCGCTGGACACGAACCCCGCCGGTATGGCCCTTGCGGGCGCGGTTGGCCGCAACATGGAGGCCGGCTGCATCGCCTGTCACGTGGGCGCGGGCGGTGACGATTACCTGTTTACCACCGACGCTTACCCGCCGCGCGCGGCGGAATAAGCCACGGCGCCCGTCATCGCGGGAGCCACGGCATCACGTCCGGGGTTCCCGCGAAATACACGAAGACCGGAAAGGGCAGGACCGCGACGGCAAGGGTCGGGATCGTGCTGCGCGGGGCGAACACCCCGCTCATCCCGGCCATCAGGCAGATCCCGCCGCCGCCCCCGATCATCCCCGACCCCGGCAGATTGATCAGCAGCGCCAGCCCGAGGAGACGGTAGCGCAGGGCCATGCGCGCAAACCGTCGGGGCAGGGCGCGTTGCAACGCCGCCACCCTTTGCAGGGGATCTAGCGGGCCGAGGTGGTCGACAAGCTGCGCCGCCCGGACGAGGTGCAGGTCGAGAAACACCCGTCGCAAGGCCCGGATCGGGACAAGCCGCCCGACAAGGAAGGCCAGCACCAGCCCCGTCAGTGTGGCGACATAGATCGGCAGCGCGAACTCGGACCCGCGCAGCATCAACAGCGCGAATGCAATCTCGATTCCCGGTACGAAAGGCAGCGAGATCAGCAGCGCGTAGACCACGAAGATCGCCAACAGGATCAGCCGCTCGGCGCGTGCGCCGGCGAGATCTGGCAGCGCGTCGGCCCATGACAGCGCTGTGTCGATGGCGACATGCGACAGCGCCACGATCCCGACCAGGACAAGCAGCCTCGCCAGCAGCCGCGGCAGCGCTTCGCGCCAGAAGGGCGGGCGGTCATAGGGTGGGGGCGGGCCTGTCACCCGGCCCTGGCCAATCGTCTCATGGGGAGACTGGGTAAGGTATTGCGGGCGGTGACAGAAGCAGTATCGTGACAAATATTCGTGTGCGCGGCGCGCCCAAACACGCCACGCACCGATCTCGGCGCCTGTCAGGCGCGCCGCCGCCCGCCGCGCCGCCCGCCGCGCCCGCCGCCGGCATCCATCGCGGCCTTGGCCGCCTCGGGGAACGGGGTGCCTTGCTTGGTCGCCTCCAGCACCTTGGCGAAGTTGATCCACTTGCCGCCATTGGGGTCGTGGGCCATCAGGAAATTTGCGGCGTTGATCGCCTCCATCTCTACCGGGCGGACCGGGTTCATGATGGCGCTGGTCATGCCGGCGCCGATCGCCATGGGCAGGAAGGCGGCGTTGATCCCGTGGCGGTTGGGCAGGCCGAAGCTGATGTTCGAGGCGCCGCAGGTGGTGTTCACGCCCAGTTCCTCGCGCAGGCGGCGCACCAGCGTGAAAACCTGCCGCCCGGCCGTGGCCATGGCGCCGACCGGCATCACCAGCGGGTCGACCACGATGTCATGGGCCGGAATGCCGAAATCGGCGGCGCGCTCGACGATCTTCTTGGCGACGGCAAAGCGCACGTCCGGATCCTCGGAAATGCCGGTATCGTCGTTGGAGATGGCCACCACCGGGACGTTGTATTTCTTGACCAGCGGCAGCACGACTTCCAGCCGGTCCTCCTCGCCGGTGACCGAGTTCAGCAGTGGCCGCCCCTCCGCGGCCGCAAGCCCGGCCTCCAGCGCGGCGGGCACCGAGCTGTCGATGCAGAGCGGGATGTCGACGAGGCCCTGCACCAGCTCGATCATCTTGACCATCAGCGGCGGCTCGGTCTCGTTGGGGTTGGGGTTGGAATTGTAGACCACGCCCGCATTCACGTCGAGCACCATCGCCCCGCAGGCCACCTGTTCCAGCGCGTCCTTCTCGACGGTGGAAAAATCGCCCGCTTCCAGTTCGACGGCCAGCTTCTTGCGGCCGGTGGGGTTGATGCGTTCGCCGATGACGCAGAAGGGCTCATCAAAACCGATGGTGACGGTCTTGGACTTGGATTCGAGAACGGTGCGGGTCATGGGCTCTTTCTCAGTTCTGGTTCGCGGGACGGCCCGAGGCGCCGCCATGGTCGATCGCCCACTGGGCATTGGTCTTGATGCCGCCGAGCGGGAAGAAATGGACGGACTCGATGTTGAAATCCGGGTTGGCGGCCTTGTGCGCGGCCAGATCGTTCAGGATCTCGTTGGGTTCGAAGGGCATCAGCAGCTTGGTGACGTCCTTGGCGCGCTTCTGCAAGACCTTGAGCGAGGGACCGACGCCGCAGGCGATGGCGAACTTGATCAGCGTCTGCAGTTTCGCGGGGCCCGCGATGCCGATATGGATCGGCAGGTCGATGCCCTCGGCCTTGAGCCGGTGGGCCCATGCGATGATCGGCTTCGCCTCGAAGGCGAACTGGGTGGCGATGGCCATGTCGGCATCGGTGCGCTCGGCGAAGGATTGCTTCCAGCGCAGCGCCTCCATCACCGCCGCGTCGCCGCCGTTCGGGTCGATGTCGCGGTTGCCCTCGGGGTGGCCGGCGACATGCAACCGGGTAAAGCCCGCCTTGTCAAAAAGCCCGGTTTCCATAAGCTGCATGGAGCTGTGAAATTCGCCATGCGGCTTAGACACGCCGCCGGCCAGCAGAAGCGCCTGTTTCACATCGGCCTCGCCCTGGTACATGGCGATCCAGTTTTCCAGCGTCGCGGCATCCTTGATGATGCGCGCCGGGAAATGCGGCATCACGTTGTAGCCCTCATCCGTGAGGCGCTTGGCGGTGGCCACCATATCGACGATCGGGGTGCCCTCGATATGGGCGATGTAGACGCGGGTGCCTGCGGGCAGCAGGTCGCGGAAATCCTCCACCTTCTCGGCGGTGCGCGGCATCACCTCGATGGAATAGCCCTTGAGGAAGGCCTCCAGCGCGGCGCTGTCGGCGGCGGGGGCCGCCGGCATGGCGGCAGGGGCGCGGAATTTGAGCAGGGCCATCAGTTTCTCCCAGATAGAGGGTGGCGGGGCTTGGGTCATTCGGCGGGGGCGTCGGTGTAGCCGTCATTGGCGATGAGCTGCTTGAGCCTCTCCGCGTCGTAGGCTTCATCTATTGCCGCGGCTTGGGCATTTGCGACCTCCTGCGCGTCGCCTTCGACCTCGAAAGGCGCGGCCTTGCGAAAGCCCGACAAATAGGCGTCGTCGTCGCGCGCGCCCACCTTCATCGCGGCCCGGTCGATGGCTTGTTCGAAACGCTCCGGCAGCGGCGCCTTCGCACCTCTGCGCCCTTTGCCCACGATGACCTGTGCGGGCATGTCACGCCAATAGACGATGGTGACGGCTGGCATGTTGCGTCCTCCCTTTCCTGACCCGGCGCGGCGGGGCCAAGACGCCGCCGGTTGCCGCACACCCTAGCGGCGCGCGGCGATGGCGCCCGTCCCAATTTCGACCTCGCGGCGCGTCCCTGCGACTTGTCGGCCGGATAGCGCGGCCGGGCGGCGAAGGGGGCGTGCGACGAGGGTCAGGAATTCTCACGAAGCTGTTGGCGCCCGCGCCGGGCCGGCTGGCCCATTGTATCGGCCGTGCCTAGCGGTTAGCTTTGAAACATAACGGGCAGATCGGAGAGGACCATGGGCCGCCGCCGCCCCCGCCGGGGCAAGAGCAAACAGCCGAAGATGACGGCCGCGCCGACGATCGCGCCGGCACGCGGCGCTGCGCTGTCCGCCGTGCCCGATCCCGCGCCGCCCGCCCCGCGCCGCGATGCGCGCCCCGACCCGGCCGATCTTTACGCTGCGCTCGATCTCGGGACCAATTCCTGCCGCATGCTGATCGCGCAGCCCAAGGGCAACCAGTTGCACGTGGTGGACAGTTTTTCCAAGTCGGTGCAGCTTGGCCACGGGCTGGAAGCCTTCGGGCGTCTGTCGCGGCAGTCGATGGCGCGCACGGTCTCGGCGCTGAAGATCTGCAAGAGCAAGCTGCAACGCCATGACGTGAAGCGTATGCGGCTGGTGGCGACGGAAGCCTGCCGCCGGGCCAGCAACGCCCCGGACTTCATCTCGGTTGTCGAACGCGAGATCGGGCTGGACCTTGAAATCATCCAGCCCGAGGAGGAGGCACGCCTTGCCGTGGTCGCCTGTGCGCCGCTTGTCTCGACCCGGACCGACCAGCTTCTGGTGGTCGATATCGGCGGCGGCTCGACCGAACTGGTGTGGATCGACCTCTCCCGCGTGCCGCGGCTGGAACGGCCGCGCGCGATCATGCGGCTGCACCAGGGGTTCGACACGGCCGACACGGTGTTTCCGAAGGCCAAGGTGGTCGACTGGATTTCCATTCCGCTGGGGGTGGCAACGCTGAAGGATCTCTACCGCGACGTGACCGACGATGGTGCGCGCTTCGCGCTGATGAGCTGGTATTTCGAGGAACAACTGGCCGAGTTCTCGCCCTACGTCGATGCCGCCGACCAGACGCGGGAAGGCTTCCAGATCATCGGAACAAGCGGCACGGTGACGACGATCGCGGCCTCGCATCTGGGGCTGCGTCGGTATGACCGCAACAAGGTGGACGGGCTGCGGATGACCTCGGACCAGATCGACGCGGTGGTGCGGGATTACCTCGAACTTGGCCCTGCCGGGCGCCGGCATGACCCGCGCATCGGGCGCGACCGGCATTCGCTGATCATGTCGGGTGCGGCGATCCTGCAGGCCCTGCTGCGGGCCTGGCCGACCGACCGGCTGAGCGTCGCGGACCGGGGCCTGCGCGAGGGGCTGCTTTACGCGCAGATGTCCTCGGACGGCGTGCTGGAGGACGGCCCGTTCTGAGCCCTGTCCGGCCCCGCGCTTTGTCGCAGTCCTTCATCGGCGAAAGCGGGCGGCCGGAAATCGCCGGCGCGCGGGCCAAGGTCGAAGATGGCGCCGCCGCCCGGGGGTCTTTATTGTCAAGATGAAACGGGCGGGGCTTTTGTCGGCGGGGCGCGGGCGGTAAGCAGGGGCGTTCGGAAAAAGGCTGCGGTAATGGTAAAGAAGACAAGCGGGCGCGGGCAGCGCGAGCTTCGGGTGAAGGTCAAGACGGCGCGCGGGCGCAAGCTATCCTCGACCCGCTGGCTGGAACGGCAATTGAACGACCCCTACGTGCAGCGCGCGCGGCGCGAGGGCTATCGCGGGCGCGCGGCGTTCAAGATCCTCGAACTTGACGACAAGTACCGGTTCCTCGTGCCCGGCGCGCGCGTGGTGGACCTTGGCTGCGCGCCCGGCGGCTGGTGCCAGGTGGCGGTGAAACGCGTCAACGCGCTTGGCGAGAAACCCGGAAAGGCGGTTGGCACGGTTCTGGGCATCGACCTGCAGGAGGTGGAGCCGATCGCCGGGGCCGAGATCCACCAGCTCGATTTCATGGAGGACGGCGCCGACGAGACGGTCAAGAACTGGCTTGGCGGCAAGGCCGATGTGGTGATGAGCGACATGGCCGCCTCGGCCTCGGGCCACAAGCAGACCGATCACTTGCGGATCATCGCGCTGTGCGAGGCGGCGGCTGCCTTTGCATTCGACGTGCTGGACGAAGGCGGCACCTTCGTGGCCAAGGTGCTGGCCGGCGGTGCGGAGGCCACGCTACAGCACACCCTGAAGCAGCGATTTGCCAAGGTCGCCAATGTGAAACCGGAGGCGAGCCGTTCCGATTCATCGGAGAAATTCGTGGTGGCGACGGGTTTTCGCGGCTGACGCCCGCGCCGCTTCGCCGACCCAACGGTTTTTTGGGCTTTCCCTTCCGCCAAACCCATGAGATAGGGACGTGCCAACCGTAACTCCCTGCCCAAGGAGGCCCCATGGAGATTCGCGAGGCGCTCACCTTTGACGATGTCCTGCTGGTGCCCGGCGCATCCTCGGTCCTGCCGAGCGAGGCCGACACGCGCACCATGGCCACAAGATCCATCCACATGAACATTCCGCTGCTGTCCTCGGCCATGGACACGGTGACGGAAAGCCGGATGGCGATCAACATGGCGCAGGCCGGCGGCATCGGGGTGGTTCACAAGAACCTGACCATCGAGGAGCAAGCGCGCGAGGTGCGCCGCGTCAAGCGCTTCGAGTCGGGCATCGTTTACAACCCGGTGACGCTGCGGGTGGACCAGACGCTCGCCGATGCCAAGGCCTTGGTGGAACGCTACAATTTTACCGGCTTCCCGGTGGTTGACGGCGAGGGCCGGGTCGTCGGCATCCTGACCAACCGCGACATGCGCTTTGCCTCGTCGGATGACACGCCGGTGCACGTGATGATGACCGCCGACAACCTTGCCATGCTGGCCGAGCCCGCCGACCTCGAGGAGGCGAAATCGCTGATGAAGGCGCGCCGGATCGAGAAGCTGTTGGTCCATGACGGGCGCGGCAAACTGACCGGGCTGCTGACGTTGAAGGATACCGAACAGGCGGTGCTGAACCCGACCGCGTGCAAGGATGACCTTGGGCGGCTGCGGGTGGCGGCGGCAACCTCGGTGGGCGATTCCGGCTTCGCGCGGACCGAGGCGTTGCTGGACGCCGGTGTCGACATCGTTGTCGTGGACACGGCGCACGGGCATTCGGCTGGCGTCATCGACGCGGTCAAGCGGGCCAAGCGGCTGTCGCCGGACCTGCAGGTCATCGCCGGCAATGTCGCGACGGCGGAGGCGGTGCGCGCGCTGGTCGACGCGGGTGCGGATGCGATCAAGGTGGGGATCGGGCCGGGCTCGATATGCACCACGCGGATGGTGGCGGGCGTGGGCGTGCCGCAACTGACCGCGGTCATGGATTGCGCGGGGGCCGCGGCCGAAAGCGGCACGCCGATCATCGCCGACGGCGGCATCAAGTTTTCCGGCGATTTTGCCAAGGCCATCGCCGCGGGGGCGCATTGCGCGATGGTGGGCAGCATGCTCGCGGGGACGGACGAAGCCCCAGGCGAGGTGATCCTCTACCAAGGCCGCTCGTTCAAATCCTATCGCGGCATGGGCAGCCTCGGCGCCATGGCGCGCGGCTCCGCCGACCGCTATTTCCAGAAGGATGCCGCCAGCGACAAGCTGGTGCCCGAGGGGATCGAGGGGCAGGTGCCCTACAAGGGGACGGCGACGGCGGTGGTGCACCAGCTGGTCGGTGGCTTGCGGGCGGCCATGGGCTATACCGGCGCGGCCACGGTGGACGAGATGCGCGGCGGCTGCCGCTTCGTGCGGATCACCGGCGCGGGGCTGAAGGAAAGCCATGTGCACGATGTGCAGATCACGCGTGAAAGCCCGAACTATCGTTATGGATGAAGGTCTTGCGGGTCATTCTTGAGGTTGTCGCATGACCCCGGGCGCCCGCGTGGCCGCGGCGATCGGCGTCCTCGAAGCCTGGCTTGCAGGCGAGCCGGCGGAGCATGCCCTGACCGCGTGGGCGCGCGGGGCGCGCTACGCCGGATCGAAGGACCGGGCGGCGGTGCGCGACCACGTCTACGATGTTCTGCGGCGCAAGGGAAGCTGTGCGGCGCTCGGCGGCGGGACGGGCGAGACGGGGCGCAGCCTGATGCTAGGGCTTTTGCGGCTTCAGGGACAGGCGCCGCAGGCCTTGTTCACCGGCGAAGGGCACGCCCCCGTACCGCTGACCGTGGCGGAGCAGGTCGCCCCCATTGTGGAGCCGGATCCGTGGCGGGATATTCCCGGCTGGCTGCACCCCGCGCTACGCGCAGATCTGGGGCCGCAGGCTGATGCGATCATTGCCGCGATGCGGGACCGGGCGCCGCTCTACCTGCGGGTGAATGGTCGGAAAGCGACCGTCGGACAGGTTGAAGAAAGCCTATCAAATGACGGAATCAAAACGAAGAAAACGGATCATTTGACCGCGTTGGAAGTGGTGGAGAACCCGCGGCGCCTGCGCCAGTCGGCGGCCTACCAAGCCGGGCTGGTCGAGATCCAGGACCTGTCGGTGCAGATGGCCTGCGCGGCCGTGGATTGGCCGCGGGACGGGCGGATCCTCGATTTTTGCGCCGGCGGGGGCGGCAAGACGCTGGCCATCGCGGACCGGAGCGCGGCGGCGCTTTTCGCCCATGACGCGGCGCCGCGGCGGATGTCGGACCTGCCCGCACGCGCGGCACGGGCGGGGATTGCCTGCACGATCCTTTCGACCGACGATCTGCCGCGCCACGCGCCCTATGATGCGGTGCTGTGCGATGTGCCCTGCACCGGCTCCGGCACGTGGCGGCGCGACCCGGAGGCGAAATGGCGTCTCACGCCGGGGCGGCTCGCCGAACTCGGGGACCTGCAGCGCCGGATCGTGACGCAGGCTGCCGGGCTGGTCGCGCCTGGTGGGCGGCTGGTCTACATGACCTGCTCGCTCCTGCAGGCCGAGAACACGGCGGTGGTCGAGGAGATGTTGCTGGCGCGCGGCTGGCGGTTGGTTGCGGCGCGACGCTACACCCCGCTGGAGGCCTCGGATGGCTTCTTCGTGGCCGAGTTGCAGCGTCCCGGGGCGGGCGCCGACGGCTCTTAATCCGTCATTAACGAAATACCGGCGATCCTTCTCGCGGCGAATCGAGGCGGAGGGTGCGGGTGTCGGAATTGTCGGTGGCTTTTCGGAGGGGCGGGGGTGCGCCCTCTGGCGTGGCGACGGGGGCCTTGTTGCTGGTGGCCATGGCCTGCCTGCCCGTGGCCTTCCTGGCCGAGGACCTGGTCTGGCGCAGCGCCGGCGTCGTGGCCTCCGCCTCGATAACGGTCACGGCGCTGTTGCTGCCGCTGGGCCGCCTGCGGCGTCTGCGCGCCGATCAAAAGGCCATCCGCGACGCGGCACGCGCGTTCCGAACGGACCCTGCGCCGGTTTTCTCCACCGACGATCAGGGCGCGATCCTGTTCCAGAATCACGCGGCGAAGGACCGGTTCGGACCGCGGGCCGGGCAGCCGGTGTCGCGCGCGTTGGCCGGGCTGGTGCCCAATGCCGCCGCGGTGGCGTTCCGGCAGGAATCCGCGCTGTCGCAGGGGCGGTCCGCCAGCGAAACGGTCGTCACGCGCCGTGGCGTTGTGCGGGTGACGTCCTTCCGGGTCGGCAGCGGCACGGTGTGGCGGATCGAGGATCACGCGGATGCGCCGCCGCGCCCGCAGGCGGCCTCCAGCTTGCCGATGATGGTTGTCAGCCGCAGTGACACGATCCTGTCGATGAACGACGCGATGCGCGACACGCTCGGCGGTCGCAAGCGCGCCCTGTCCGACGTGTTCGAGACGTTGCCGCTGCAATCGGGCCAGCGCCGGCGCCTGCACGGGGCCGAGGGCTGGATCGAGGTGCTGGTGATCGAGTTGCAGGCCGGCGACGGGCGGCGGGAAATCCACGCCCTGCCCGTGGACCTGCTGCCGATCGAGGACGGTGTCGCCGCCCGGGCCTTCGGCGCTTTGCCCGTGGCGCTGGTTCACATTGCCGGTGACGGCAGGGTCCTCGCGGCCAATCCGCGCGCTCAGACCCTGTTGAACCTTCACGCGGGCACGGAACTGGAACTGGCGGGCGTGGTCGAGGGGCTGGGGCGACCGATCAATGACTGGCTGAGCGACATGCTGGAGGAGCGGATCCCGGGCCGCCCCGAGATGGTGCGCGCCAAACTGCGCGAGGATGATTGCTTCGTGCAGATCACGCTGGGCCGGATTTCCGGTGAGGGCGAGGCGACGCTGCTTGGCGTCCTGCACGATGCGACGGCGCTCAAATCCATGGAACAACAATTCGTCCAGAGCCAGAAAATGCAGGCAATCGGCGAACTTGCAGGCGGAGTTGCGCATGATTTCAACAACCTGCTGACCGCGATCACCGGCCATTGCGACTTGCTTTTGCTGCGCCATGACGAGGGCGACCCGGACTATGCCGACCTTGTCCAGATCAACCAGAATGCCAACCGCGCGGCGAGCCTTGTCGGCCAGCTTCTTGCCTTCTCTCGAAAGCAGACCATGCGACCGGAGGTTCTGGACCTGCGCGAGTCGATCTCGGACCTTGCCCATCTGCTCAACCGTCTGGTGGGCGAACGCATCGGACTGGAATTCGACCATGATCCGGGCCTGAGGCCGATCCGGGCCGACCGAAGGCAACTCGACCAGGTCATCATGAACCTTGTCGTGAACGCCCGGGACGCGATGGCCGAAAGCGGCGGCACGGTCCGGGTCGAAACGCGGGCGGTGAGCCTTGCGGAACCGCTCTGCCGCGACCGCGCGGAAGTGCCCCCGGGGAACTATGTGACAATCCGGGTCGGGGATGACGGGCACGGCATCTCCCCCGATCACCTGACGCGCATCTTCGAGCCTTTCTTCACCACCAAGCGCGCCGGCGAGGGGACCGGGCTCGGCCTGTCCATGGTCTACGGGATCGTGAAGCAATCGGGTGGCTATGTCTTCGCCGATAGCGACGTGGGGCAGGGCGCGGTGTTCACCATGTATTTCCCGGTCCATCATGCGACGGATCACGAAACCGCCATGCCCGACACCGCCCCGTCGCCGCCCCGTCTGTCCGATCTCTCGCGGGATGCGGTGGTGCTGCTGGTCGAGGACGAGGCCTCGGTGCGGGCCTTCGCGTCGCGCGCGCTGCAGATGCGCGGTTTCACCGTCCTGGAGGCCGAAAACGCCGAGAATGCGCTGGATTTGCTGCAGGATCGCGAACTCGATGTGGATGTCTTCGTGACCGACGTTGTCATGCCCGGAAAAGATGGTCCGACATGGGTGAGAGAGGCCTTGCAGGACCGCCCCGGTGTCAAGGTTGTGTTCGTCTCCGGCTATGCCGAGGAGGTGTTCGACACTATCGGGGAAATCGTTCCCGAGTCTGTCTTCCTTGCCAAGCCCTTCACCCTGACGGACCTGACGGCGACGGTTCAGCGCCAACTGCATTGAGGATCATTCGGGCAGGCTTTCCCACAGGGTGAACTCTGCCTCGGCCTCGCGATGCAGCCGCCCGCGCATCTCGTCCGAGAGGTCCGTCGGCCCCGGTGGAGAGACATTGCTGCGTGGCAGCTCGAGTGCCGCGTCGAGTCGGTTTTCAAGGAACGCGACAAGTTCCCCCATGCGGTCATGGCGGAAGAGGCGATCCACAGCGACCCGTCCCGCGTCATCGCAAAGGAAGTTCGCCTGCGACCCGACCTGCGCGAAACCGGGCTGATCCGCGCTGAGCCAGGCATCGACGAAAGTGTCGAAGCTCATGCCGCGCGTCGAATTGGCCTTGCCATCGAGCTGCGGGCGAGACCTGTACCGGTACCAGCTTCCCAGCCAGTCGACAGGGTCGCGCATCACCGCGACAAGCTCCATCGGGCGCTTTCCGCGCTGTTCGAAGAACTTCGACAAGCGGTTGCGATAGCCCGTGGCAGAGACGTGTTTCTGCCCGGGGGGGTCGAGAATCGCGGCACTGGCATGTGGAAGCAAGGCCTGTTCCAGCGCGGTCGTCCCGGTTTTTGGAACCGCGAGCAGTACGATTTTTTGCTTCCAGAACACCAGCATCGCGGCAAAATCCCCCGGTTAAACCCTTCCTTAACCCTTCTCCCAAAACACTCTCCTCCACAAGATTTTACTTGAAATGTTCTACTTTTGACCTCACAAAGACCTTGAGAACAAGAGGCGAACATGAGCATCATTGCCGCGGCACGCGCGGTATGAAATAAGGAGCCCGAAACATGGCAGTGGCAAACCTTCTCGACATGACCGACCGTAAGTCTGAAAACAAGCAAAAGGCGCTCGATAGTGCGCTTGCCCAGATCGAACGCCAGTTCGGCAAGGGCTCCATCATGAAGCTTGGCGGCGACAACCCCGTCAAGGATATCGAATCGACGTCGACCGGGTCGCTCGGGCTCGATATCGCCCTCGGCATCGGCGGGCTGCCCAAGGGACGGATCATCGAGATCTATGGCCCGGAAAGCTCCGGCAAGACGACGCTGACGCTGCATTGCGTTGCGGAGGAGCAGAAAACTGGTGGTGTCTGCGCTTTCGTGGATGCCGAGCACGCGCTCGATCCGCAATATGCCAAGCGGCTCGGTGTCGATCTCGATGAATTGTTGATCAGCCAGCCCGACACGGGTGAACAGGCGCTCGAAATTACCGACACGCTGGTGCGCTCTGGCGCGGTCAGCATGGTCGTTGTCGACTCGGTCGCCGCGTTGACCCCGAAATCGGAACTGGAAGGCGACATGGGCGACAGTTCGGTCGGCGTGCAGGCCCGGCTGATGAGCCAGGCAATGCGCAAGCTGACCGGCTCCATCTCGCGATCGAACTGCATGGTGATCTTCATCAACCAGATCCGGATGAAGATCGGCGTCATGTTCGGCTCCCCTGAAACCACGACCGGCGGCAATGCGCTGAAGTTCTACAGCTCGGTGCGCCTTGATATCCGTCGCATCGGCTCGGTCAAGGATCGTGACGAGGTGGTCGGCAACGCGACCCGCGTCAAGGTGGTCAAGAACAAGGTCGCGCCGCCGTTCAAGGAGGTCGAGTTCGACATCATGTATGGCGACGGGATCTCCAAAACCGGCGAGTTGCTCGATCTGGGGGTCAAGGCCGGCGTCGTGGAGAAATCGGGCAGCTGGTTTTCCTACGGCGACGAACGCATCGGTCAGGGGCGGGCCAATGCAAAGAGCTTTCTGCAGGACAATAAGCGGGTGGCGACGGAGATCGAGGACAAGATCCGCGCCGCGCACGGGCTCGACTTCGAGATGAGCCGCGATGACGATAGCATGGTGGAGGAATAGAGGCGACGGAATGGCGGGCTGGCACGGGGCGGCGACGCGGACAGCGCCGCCCATCCTGTATTGCGCGGTTTGCCCGGTGGACAGCGCGACGGAGCGGGTTTAAACCGCGACGGACCTGCCAACCGCCTGACGGAAAGGGGCCCCGCCAAGATGGCCAGCCTGAACGATATCCGCTCCACTTTCTTGGGGTATTTCAAGCGCAACGGGCATGAAGTCGTGCCAAGTTCACCGCTTGTGCCGCGCAACGACCCGACCTTGATGTTTACCAATTCCGGCATGGTGCAGTTCAAGAACCTGTTCACCGGGGTCGAGCATCGCGGCTACAGCCGCGCGGCCACCGCGCAGAAATGCGTGCGCGCGGGCGGTAAACACAATGACCTCGACAATGTTGGCTATACCGCGCGCCATCACACCTTCTTCGAGATGCTGGGCAATTTCAGCTTCGGAGACTACTTCAAGGCCGAGGCGATCCCCTTCGCGTGGGAGTTGATCACGGCCGAATTCGGTATTCCGAAGGACAAGCTCTACACCACGATCTACCATACCGACGACGAGGCGTTCGAAATCTGGAAGAAGGTCGGTGTACCCGAGGACCGGATCATCCGGATCGCGACCTCCGACAATTTCTGGCAGATGGGCCCGACCGGTCCCTGCGGCCCCTGCACCGAGATCTTCTATGATCATGGTGATCACATCTGGGGTGGCCCGCCGGGCAGCCCGGATGAGGACGGCGACCGGTTCATCGAGATATGGAACATCGTCTTCATGCAGAACGAGCAGTTCGAGGACGGCTCCATGCGCGCGCTCGACATGCAGTCGATCGACACCGGCATGGGTCTGGAACGGATCGGTGCGCTGCTGCAGGGTAGCCATGACAATTATGATACCGACCTGTTCAAGACGCTGATCGAGGCCTCGGCCCAGGCCACCGGCGTCGATCCCTACGGCGACCGGAACGTGCATCACCGGGTGATCGCGGATCACCTGCGGTCCACCGCGTTCCTGATTGCCGATGGCGTGATGCCCTCGAACGAGGGGCGCGGTTACGTGCTGCGCCGGATCATGCGCCGGGCGATGCGCCACGGCGCGCTTCTGGGGGCGCGTGATCCGGTGATGCATCGGCTGGTGCCCTCGCTGGTCAGCCAGATGGGCCAGCATTACCCGGAACTGACCCGCGCGCAGGCGCTGATCGAGGAAACCCTGAGCCTCGAGGAAACCCGGTTCCGCCAGACGCTCGATCGCGGTTTGAAGCTGCTGGACGAGGAATTGTCGGATCTGCCAGAAGATGCCGACCTGCCGGGGCGCACGGCGTTCAAGCTCTATGATACCTTTGGCTTCCCGCTCGACCTGACGCAGGATGCGCTGCGCGAAAAGGGGCGCATGGTCGATACCGAAGGGTTCGAGGCGGCGATGGCCGAACAGAAGGCCAAGGCGCGCGCCGCGTGGTCGGGCTCTGGCGCGGCGGCGGATCACGCCGTCTGGTTCGACATCGCCGACAGTTTCGGGGCGACCGATTTCCTCGGCTACGACACCGAGAAGGCCGAGGGGCAGGTGCTGGCGTTGATCCTGGACGGGGCCGAGGTGGACAGGCTCGACGCCGGTCAGCAAGGCTGGATCGTGGCCAACCAGACGCCGTTCTACGGCGAGGCGGGCGGGCAGGTCGGTGATACCGGGGTGATCCGGCGCATCGCGGACCGTGACGAAGTGGCGCTTGTCGAGGATACCCGAAAATTCGCCGATAGCCGCGTCATCGCCCACAAGGTAACGGTCGAAAGCGGCCGCCTGACCAAGGCCGAGCCTGTTGAAATGGAAGTCGACCACGCCCGCCGCGCCAGGATTCGTGCCAACCATTCGGCGACGCACCTGCTGCACGAGGCGCTGCGCCGCGCGCTCGGCGACCATGTTGCGCAAAGGGGCAGCTTGAACGCGCCCGACCGGCTGCGATTCGATTTCAGCCATTCCAAGGGGCTCAGCCTTGAGGAAATCCGCGCGGTCGAGGCGGAAGTAAATGCCTTTATCCGCCAGAACGCGCCGGTGGAAACGCGCGTCATGACGCCCGACGCGGCGCGCGATCTGGGGGCGCAAGCGCTCTTTGGCGAGAAATACGGTGACGAGGTGCGGGTCGTGTCCATGGGTGCCTTGCCCGGATCGGGCAAGGGGACGGATGGCCGGACCTATTCGATCGAGCTGTGCGGCGGCACCCATGTGCAGCGGACGGGCGATATCGGCGTCTTCGTGATGCTGGGCGACAGTGCCTCCAGCGCCGGGGTGCGGCGGGTCGAGGCGCTGACCGGGGCCGCGGCCTTCGACCACCTTTCGGCGCAGGATCACCGGTTGTCACAGGTGGCAAGCGCGCTGAAGGCACAGCCCGCCGAGGCGGCGGACCGGGTTCAGGCGCTCCTGACGGAACGCCGCGCGCTGGAAAACGAGGTGACGCAGCTGCGCAAGCAACTGGCGATGGCCGGCAACAGCGGCGCGGCAACGAGTGACCGCGAGGTGAATGGCATCGCCTTCTGCGCGCAGGTGCTCGACGGGGTGACGGGCAAGGACTTGCCCGGCCTCATAGACGAGCACAAGGCGCGCATGGGCGCGAGCGCGGCGGTCTTGTTGATGGCCGAGGCCGGTGGCAAGGTGGCCGTCGCGGCGGGGGTCAGCGACGACCTGACGGACCGCCTTTCGGCGGTCGACCTGCTGAAGGCGGCGGTCGTCGAACTGGGTGGCAAGGGCGGCGGCGGCCGGCCGGACATGGCGCAGGGCGGCGGCAAGGATATCGGCGGGGCCGAGCGGGCCATTGCCGCGGCAGAAGACCTATTGAAGGGAGTTTGAACGATGCCATCTGCGCTCTGGATTGCACATGTGACGGTCACCGACGAGGCGGCCTATGCGAAATACGCGGCGATCGCGACCGAGGCGATCGCCGAACATGGCGGCGTGTTCCTTGCCCGGGGCGGCAAACACATCCAGAAGGAGGGGCGCGATCACCCGCGCAACGTGGTGGCGCGGTTCCCCTCGCTGGAGGCGGCGAATGCCTGTTATGAATCAGCGCGCTACCAGGAGGCGCTGAGCCATGCGAAGGGCGCGTCGGACCGCGACCTCGTGCTGGTCGAGGAATACGAATAAGGCTGACCCGTATCCGCCCCCCGCCGGTTGGCGGGAGCGGATACGGTAGGGTTCGCCCGCGGCGCGCGGTCAGCCAGACAGCGCCGCGTTCAGGTTCTCGTCGATCTTTTCGAGAAAGCCGATCGTCGTGTGCCACCCCTGATCGGGACCGACCAGCAGCGCCAGATCCTTGGTCATGTGGCCCGATTCCACCGTGTCGACGATGACCTTTTCCAGCGTTTCGGCGAAATGGGTCAGCGCGTCGTTGCCGTCGAGCTTGGCGCGGTGCTTCAACGCCCCGGTCCAAGCGTAGATCGAGGCGATGGAGTTGGTCGAGGTCTGCTGCCCGGCCTGATGCTGTCGGTAATGGCGGGTGACGGTGCCATGCGCGGCCTCGGCTTCCATGATCTTGCCGTCCGGCGTCAGTAGTTGCGAGGTCATCATGCCCAGGCTACCGAAGCCCTGCGCCACGGTGTCGGACTGCACGTCGCCATCGTAGTTCTTGCAGGCCCAGACGAAGCCGCCGTTCCATTTCAGCGCGCAGGCCACCATGTCGTCGATCAGGCGGTGCTGGTACTCGATGCCGGCAGCGGTGAACTTCGCCTCGAATTCCGCCTCGAACACTTCCTGGAACAGATCCTTGAAGCGGCCGTCATAGGCCTTGAGAATGGTGTTCTTGGTGGACAGGTAGACCGGCCAGCCAAGGTCCAGCCCGTAGTTGAAGGAGGCGCGGGCGAAATCGCGGATCGAGTCGTCGAGGTTGTACATCGCCATGGTGACCCCGGCGGAGGGCGCGTCGAACACTTCGCGTTCGATCACGTTGCCGTCTTCGCCCTCGAACTTGATGGTGATCTTGCCGGGCCCCGGGAAGCGGAAATCGGTGGCGCGATACTGGTCGCCGAAAGCGTGGCGACCGACCACGATGGGCCGGGTCCAGCCCGGAACGAGGCGTGGCACGTTGCGGCAGATGATCGGCTTGCGGAAGACGACACCGCCCAGGATGTTACGGATCGTGCCGTTGGGGCTGCGATACATGCGCTTCAGCCCGAATTCTTCGACCCGCTGTTCATCGGGGGTGATGGTGGCGCACTTGACGGCGACGCCGACCTCTTTCGTCTTCTCGGCGGCCTCGACAGTGACCCGGTCATCGGTGCGGTCGCGTTCCTCGATCCCGAGATCGTAGTAGAGCAGGTCGATATCGAGATAGGGCAGGATCAGCTTGTCCTTGATGAAGGCCCAGATGATGCGGGTCATCTCGTCACCATCCATCTCGACGATGGGATTTTCCACTTTGATCTTGGTCATCGGGAACCTCTGGAACGGGGGAATCGTTGCGCGCAGCATACCGGAAAACAGCCTCCGGCGGAAGCAAGGTATGCAAATGTATACGATACGAGATGCTGCGACCGGGACGGAGAATTCTCGACGAAAATTCTCCGACTGGCAGCGTTATTATGGCGATGACGCCTTGCGCGCCTTGGCGATGCGCTGATCCAGCCAGATCCGGCCGCGTTTCTCGGCGCGCCGGATACGGACTGAGGTCATGAAGGCCTCTTGCAGGGTCATCGAGGCGGCGCCAACCGTGGTGGACAATTGTTCGATCAGGCGGTCATCGTCGAACTCTTCTTCCGCGGCGAGGGCATCCTGCGCCAACCGGTCTGCCAACTCGGTTATGAAATCGCTGCCGCCGGACATCAGCGTGTGCCTTCGGTCAGGCGGCGTTTGACGTAGGCCTGCACGGTTTCGATCATCGGCTCCATGTAGGGGTCCTCGAAGAAATGGCCCGCGCCGTCCATTTCCTCGTGGGTGATGGTGATGCCGTGCTGTTCGTGCAGCTTGTCGACGAGGATGCGCGTATCCTGCGGCTTTGCGATCCGGTCGGCGCCGCCATTGATGATCAGGCCGGAGGACGGGCAGGGCGCGAGAAAGCTGAAATCATACATGTTGGCGGGCGGGCTGACCGAGATGAACCCGGTAATGTCGGGCCGCCGCATCAGAAGCTGCATGCCGATCCACGCGCCAAAGCTGAACCCGGCCACCCAGCAATGTTTCGCGTTCTGGTTCTGCGCCTGCAGGTAATCGAGTGCAGAGGCGGCATCGCTCAGCTCGCCGATCCCCTGGTCATATTCGCCCTGGCTGCGCCCGACGCCGCGGAAGTTGAAGCGCAGCACGGTAAAGCCGATATTGTGGAACGCGTAATGCAGGTTGTAGACCACCCGGTTGTTCATCGTGCCGCCGAATTGCGGATGCGGGTGCAGGATGATGGCGATCGGGGCGTCCTTGGCCTTTTGCGGGTGGTAACGGCCTTCCAGTCGGCCCTCCGGTCCAGGGAAAATCACCTCGGGCATCGCAACTCCTTCGTCATTATTCGCTCTGCGGGGCGCCGGGGGCGCGGCAGGGTCCGGTTGACGGTGCTGCGCGGCGCTTCGTAAGCTGTTTCTCCGGGCCTGAGGCGTTCATGCGCGACAGGTGGACCGCAGTTAAGCGTCCTTGTTTGAAAGGTCAATGTTCGCTACGGGGTTGAGCGCCGCAAGGGGGAGAAAATCCAGTGAAACTGAGCACGAAGGGCCGATACGCGATGGTCGCGCTTGCCGATCTGGCATTGCAGGGCACAGGTGACCTGACCTCGCTGGCCGCGATCTCCAAGCGGCAGAGCATTTCGCTGCCCTACCTCGAACAGCTTTTCGTCAAGCTGCGCCGCGCGGGGCTGGTGGACTCGGTGCGCGGACCGGGCGGGGGATACCGGCTGGCACGGCCCGCGTCGGAGATTCGGGTGGTCGATGTGCTCGCCGCGGTCGATGAAACCGTCAGCGCCCTGCATACCGGCGCCGGCGCCTCGGGCGGCCAGTCTGGCAGCCGCGCGCAGAGCATGACAAACAGGCTTTGGGAAGGGCTCAGCGCGCAAGTCTACGTCTTTTTGCACCAGACGCGGTTGTCGGACGTTGTCGGCAACGGGCTGGCCCCATGCCCGGCGGTGCCGAGCCTTTTCGAGGTTGTCGACGAGGAGTGATCCGGCGCGATCGGGCGCGCATTAGGAAAATCTTAGGGTTTGTCTGCTTTTCTCATGCCCATCGTTAACCGGAGCATGGGAGGGCTGAACCATGCTGTCGGTTCGCCAGATTGCCAATGACATCGTCGACCGCGAAGGCGGCTACGTCAATGACCCCAACGACCCCGGGGGCGCGACCAATCACGGGGTGACCATCCACACCATGCGCCGGTTGGGGCTCGACCTCGATGGGGACGGGGATGTGGATGCGGACGACGTGCGGGCGTTGCCACGCGCGCGGGCAGTGCAGATCTTCATCGACCATTACTACCGTGCCCCCGGTCTCGACGGGCTGCCGGCGCCGTTGCAGCCCTCGGTGTTCGACATGCAGGTCAATGCCGGCGCGGGGGCCGTGCGCATCTTGCAAAGATTGCTGCGCGACATGGGGTTCGCGGTCGCCGTCGACGGAATCATCGGGCCGGAAACGCGCGCCGCGGCGCAGGCGGCGCATGACCGGGCCGGGCAGCAGCTTGTCGATGCCTACGGGATCGCACGGCGCAATTTCTATTACCGGATCGGCGATCGCCGCCCGGCCTCGCGCCGCTATGCCACGCGGCGTGACGGCGGCAAGGGCGGCTGGATCCGGCGGGCGGAGGAGTTCATCTCGCCCGAGTATCATCTGACCGACGAGGAACATCGCGAAAGGGTGGCGGCATGGGGTTGATTTCTCGCGCCTTGGGTGGCGCAAACACGGTTTCGGCGGCGGGCCGGGCGGTTTCGGACGTGGCGGAGGTCTTCCACGCCAACGAGACCCGCGCGCTGGAGCTTTCAGCGGCCGCGCAGCGCGCCGCGCTCGACGCCCATGGCGAGGAGTTCCAGCATGCCCGCCCCGGACTGTTCGACCGGGTGATCAACGGCATCAACCGCATCCCGCGCCCGATGCTGGCGCTGGGGACGATGGGGCTTTTCGTCTTTGCCATGGTCGATCCACAGGCGTTCGCTGCGCGGATGGTGGGGCTGAACGAGGTGCCCGAGCCGCTTTGGTGGCTTCTGGGCGCGATCGTCAGCTTCTATTTCGGCGCCCGCGAGATGCATTATTTCCGCACGCCCAACGGCAGCCGGCTGCCGCGCATGCGCCCGGACCGACTGGCCGAGGATGCCACCGGGACCGCCCAGTCCACCGCCGCCGACGAGAACCCGGCCCTTGAACGCTGGCTGCGCCATCAGCGCGAAAGCGAGCCCGGTGAGGCGTGAGTCACCCCCGCATCCGTTCCATGTTGGCATCGAAGAGTGGCACCCGCTGCGGGCGGGCGTCGCGGCGTTCCCCCAAAAGCTCGATGGCCCACGGCCCGTCGCTGTCCGCGACGGACTTGCCCACGTAGCCCATGGCCATGGATGCGCCGGCATGGTGCGCGTAGCCGCCCGAGGTCACCCAGCCCACCACGTCGCCGTCATGCCAGATCGGCTCATCCCCGATCACGTCGGCCTCGTTGGCGTCGACCACGAAGCTGATCAACCGCAGGGCGCCGCCGGTGTCGCGCTCCTTTACCGCGGCCGTCTTGCCGATGAACTCGGCGGGCTTGTCATAGGCCACGAACCGGTCGAGCCCGGCCTCCAGCGGGCCGTAGACGGGGCGGTATTCGCGGGCCCAGCCGCCGAAATTCTTTTCCAGCCGCATCGCGTTCAGCGCGCGCAGGCCAAAGGGTTTCAGCCCCAGATCGGCGCCCGCCTCCATCAACCGCTCGAAAACGTGGCGCTGGTATTCGGGCTTCATCCAGATCTCGTAGCCCAGGTCGCCGGTAAAGCTGACCCGGCCCACCATGCAGGGCGCGAAGCCGACGTCCATGCGGCGGATATCCATGAAACGGAACGCGGCGTTCGACACATCCTCGGGCGTGAGCCGCTGCAACAGGTCGCGCGATTTCGGGCCCGCGATGGACAGGCCGACAAGGCCCAGCCCCACCACCTCCAGCGTGACCGATCCGTCACCGGGCATATGCTCTTCCAGCCAGCGGGCATAGAAGACTTCCGCCATGCCGGACCCGGCGAGGAAAAACTCCTCCTCCGACAGGCAGGCGACGGTCAGGTCGCCCTGCAGCTTGCCATCGTGTTTCAGCATCGGGGCCAGCGTCATGCGGCCCGGTTTCGGCAGCTTGCAGGCCAGCACCCGGTCAAGGAACGCGCCGGCACCCGCGCCACGGACGAAGAACTTGGAAAAGCCGGAGATTTCCATGAGCCCCACGTTGTCGCGGCAGGCGCGCACCTCTTCCCCGACATGGCGAAAATCGGTGGACCGGCGCCAGCTGAACGCGTCCCGCGTGCCATCGGGCGAGAACCAGAGCGGCGCCTCCAGTCCCCAACTGTCGCCCATCTGCGCGCCGAGCGACAGCATACGGTCATAGATCGGCGTCGTCTTGTAGGGGCGCGCGGCGGGCAGTTCCTCGTTCGGGAAGCGGATCGAGAAGCGGCGCGAATAGTTCTCCTGCACCTTGGGGTTGGTGTAGCTCATCGTCGCCCAGTCGCCGTAGCGCGCCACGTCCATCGCCCAGACATCAAAGCCGGGGTCGCCTTCGGTGATCCAGTTGGCCAGCGCCAGCCCGACACCGCCGCCCTGCGAAAACCCGGCCATCACGCCGCAGGCCGACCACATGCCCGGCAGGCCGCGGATCGGGCCGATCAGCGGGTTGCCGTCAGGGGCGAAGGTGAAGGGGCCGTTGATGATCTGCTTGATACCGGCGTTCTGGAAGGCGGGAAAATGTTCGAAGCCGACCTCCAGCGAGGGCGCGATCCGGTCGATATCGGGTTGCAGCAACTCGTGGCCGAAATTCCACGGCGTCTGGCGTTCGGACCACGGCACGCAGGCCTTTTCATAGGTGCCCATCAGCATGCCGCCGCGTTCCTGGCGCAGGTAAAGCTCGCCGTCGAAATCGACCGCGTGGTAGACCTCGCGTCCCGTGGCGCGGTTGATCTCGGCCACCTCGGGCATGTCCTCGGTGATCAGGTACATGTGCTCCATCGCCAGAACCGGAAGTTCGAGGCCCACCATCCGCCCCACTTCGCGCGCCCAAAGGCCGCCGGCATTGACC
This sequence comes from Nioella halotolerans, assembly GCA_003428585.1. Taxonomy (GTDB): domain Bacteria; phylum Pseudomonadota; class Alphaproteobacteria; order Rhodobacterales; family Rhodobacteraceae; genus Nioella; species Nioella halotolerans. The sequence goes on along the minus strand of QVQC01000075.1, from coordinate 37,588 downwards.
ACATGCTCGCAGGTCACGTCGCCCTTGTCGGTTTCCACGATCCAGCCGCCATCGCGTCCGCGCCGGATGCCCGTCACCATGGTGTGAGTCTCGATCGCCGCGCCCAGTTTGCGCGCCGACTTGGCGTAGGCATACGTCACGCCAGAGGGGTCGAGGTGGCCATCGACCACCGTTTTCAGCGCACCGAAGAATTGCGACGGGTCGAGAAGCGGCATGACCTCGTGCGCTTCCTCGGGCGTGATCACCTCGGCCTCGATTCCCTGATAGCGCCCCTTGGCCATGGTCGATTTCAGCCAGTCGAACCGCTCGGGCGTGGAGGCGAGCATCACGCCACCGGTCATGTGAAAGCCGGTGGACTGGCCCGACAGGTCCTCGATCTCCTTGTAAAGCTCGATCGTGTATTTCTGCAACTTGGCAACATTGGGATCGCCGTTGATCGTGTGACAGCCCCCCGCCGCGTGCCACGTGGAGCCGGATGTCAGTTCCGAGCGTTCCAGCAGCATCACGTCGGTCCAGCCGGCGCGCGCCAGATGGTAAAGCACCGAACATCCGACGACACCGCCGCCGATCACCACCACGCGGGCCTGGGTCTGCATGAAAGTCTCCTGTTGCAGCGTTCTTCCGGGCCCAGCCTAGCCCGCCCATGCGCGCCAAGGGTGGCGGATTTGCGACAAAGCAGCAGGGGGTTTTGCCGCGAAGCGACAAATCGCAAGGGCCGCGGGCCGGCGGAATTGCGGCGTTGTGTGACAAGAGCGCGGCATTCGCGCGGGATGGTTTGTATCTGAAAACCACGGGCGACGGCAGGAAGACACGTCAATCCTGCGCGCCGATTGCCGTATCGCTCTGCCTTGCCAGCCCGGCTGCGGCGCTCAAATACAACGACAGCGGAGAACCGGCGCGGACACAGTGACCTGCTGATCGGGATCGACGAGGTCGCCCCGCGCGGGCGACGGCCTTTGGAACGACCAGACCTGCAGCACGACCGGCCGGTGGGTCGGCACGGCAACGGTGGGCGGGGCGGCTCATCGCCGAGCGTCAATACCCTGTCTGGCAGCTTCAGGGGTTCGGGCAGGCGCATGGCAGCCTCCCGCACGCGGCGGGGTTACTTTTTGCGTCGATCGCGTTACATATCCCGGCAACTGGAGGAAAAAGCCCGATGCGTGATCTCACTATTCCCGACCAGCGCCACCCTGAAAAGGCGCACCGCCCCGACAACGCGCAACCGAAGAAGCCCAGTTGGATCCGCGTCAAGGCGCCCGTGGGCGAGGGCTACAAGAAGACCCACAAGATCATGCGAGAGCACAAGCTGGTGACGGTCTGCGAGGAAGCGGGCTGCCCCAATGCCGGCGAATGCTGGAGCCAGGGCCACGCCACGATGATGATCATGGGCGAGATCTGCACGCGCGGCTGCACCTTCTGCAACGTCGCCACCGGCAAGCCCGACGCGCTTGACGCGTTCGAACCGGGCCGGGTGGCCGACGCGGTGCAGAAGCTGGGGCTCAACCACGTGGTCATCACCTCTGTGGACCGCGACGACGTCGAAGACGGCGGGGCGGAGCATTTCGCCCAGACCATCCGTGCCATTCGCCACCGCAGCCCCGGCACCACGATCGAGATCCTGACCCCCGATTTCCTGAAATGCGACCCTGAGGTGCTGGAGGTCGTGGTCGCCGCGAAACCGGACGTGTTCAACCACAACCTCGAAACCGTGCCGCATCTCTACCCCTCGGTGCGCCCCGGCGCGCGCTATTTCCACAGCTTGCGCCTGCTGCAGCGGGTGAAGGAGATCGACCCGACGATGTTCACCAAGTCGGGCATCATGGTCGGCCTCGGCGAGGACCGGCAATCGGTCCACCAGGTGATGGACGACATGCGCGCGGCGGATGTCGATTTCCTGACCATCGGGCAATACCTGCAACCCACCCCGAAGCACCACGCGGTGGACCGATTCGTGACGCCCGATGAATTCAAGGGCTACGAAACGACGGCCTATAACAAGGGCTTCCTGATGGTCTCCGCCACGCCGCTGACCCGGTCAAGCTACCACGCCGGCGACGATTTCGCCCGGCTGCGCGCGGCGCGGCTGAAAAAGCTGGGCTGAGCGCCGGGCGGGCGAGAAAAGGGTCGGCATGCGGCAACTTCTGGCAATCACGCTTCTCCTCGTGAACGGTCTTGTTGCCGGCCCTCTGCTGGCCCAGACGGCCGAAAGCAGCGCCGGGCCGCTGCGCGCCGAAACCGTGGCCGAGGGGCTCGAACATCCGTGGGCCATTGCCTTCCTGCCCGACGGGCGGCTTCTGGTCACCGAACGCCCCGGCCGCTTGCGTATCATCGGCGCGGACGGCACGCTTGGCGTTCCGGTGTCGGGCCTGCCGGAGGTTGCGGCCGACGGGCAGGGCGGGCTTCTGGACGTGGCGCTTGCGCCCGATTTCGCCCGGACCGGGCGCCTGTTCCTCAGCTATGCCGAACCGGGCGACGCGGCGGGCGCAGGGGCGGGATCGGGCACCGCGGTGATGGCCGCGACGCTGCAGGTTGCAGGCGATACGGGCCGCCTTGCCGACCGTTCGGTGATCTTTCGCATGAACGACTACACCCGGTCTGGCGTGCATTACGGATCACGCATCGTGGTGGCCCCCGATGGCAATCTGTGGATCACGCTGGGCGAGCGCGGGGCGCGGGACCGGGCGCAGGACCCGCATGACCTTGCCGGCGCGGTGGTGCGCATCGCGCCCGACGGCGCCATCCCCGCCGATAACCCCTTCGCGGCGGGCGAGGCCGCCCATCCCGCGATCTGGAGCCTTGGCCACCGCAACCCGCAGGGCGCGGCGCTGGGGCCGGATGGTGCGCTCTGGACGGTGGAACACGGGGCACGCGGCGGCGACGAGATCAACCGGCCCGAGGCGGGGTTGAACTATGGCTGGCCGGTCATTTCCTACGGGCGGCACTATTCCGGCGAGGCGATCGGCGTCGGCACCGAGGCACCGGGCTACGAACAGCCGCTGCATTACTGGGATCCGTCCATCGCGCCCTCGGGGCTGGCCTTTTATGACGGCGCGCTGGTGCCGGAATGGCAAGGCGACCTGTTGGTCGGCGCCCTGCGAGACCAGATGCTGGTCCGGCTGGATGTGGAGGAAGGCGAGATCGTGGGCGAGGAGCGGCTTTTCGCAGGGGCCTTCGGACGCATCCGTGATGTGCGCGTGGGGGCCGCTGGGGCGATTTACCTTGCGACGGACGCGCCCGAGGGCAGGATCATCCGCATCGCGCCGGACGGCGACCGCTGAGGCTGGCCCCGGTGCGGGGAAGACTCGGCCCCGGCGGAACACCGGGGCCGCTAAAGGATAATTCGAGCCTATGCGCCCCAGTAGACCGGCGTGCCGGCGTATTCCGCGACCGGGTGAATCTCTCCCCCGCTGGCGTAGTACTGGCCATCATCGCTGGTATAGACGACATTGCCGGTATCGGGATCAACCAGCGGGTTCGCGAAGTTGAACCCCTCGGGCGCGTCGGCAATCGCCTCCTGGTGGGCCCAGTTATAGGTGGCGCCGTTGTTGCCGGGCGCCTGGGCCGCGCCGATGTCGTAGTAATCCTGCGCGCTGCTGCCGCTCCAGTCCCAGGACCCGCCGGTCCCGCCGCCGAAACTGGCCGAGATCGTCTGGCTTTCCATCTGGGTGCGCATGTCGCCAGAAAGGTCCTCGACCCCGGCGCTGACGACGGCCATCGTGGCAAGGCCGAGACCGACTGTCGCGGCGGTCAGGACCACCCAGTCCACCGTCACGGCACCGCTTTCATTCCGGATGAAGTTTGTTGTTCTGCTCATTTTACTTCTACTCCTGTAGGATCCGGTGCCAAGACCGGCACATGTGCCCGTCGGAGTAGACGGAAATCCGGTCGTACGGATGCGCACAATGGGGCATGATCGGGGAAACACGGTGCCATGCTCCGGTTTCACTGTCGGTGTGGCGCATCCGCGGAACGCAGAGACCGATGCAACAGGATCGCCTTGGCTGGCGCTCAGTAGGGCTTCGCCCGAGGCGACGAGCGCTTATCAGGAGGGGATGGATCTTTTTTCTGTCGGGCGCATGGGGGTGGAGGCCGCCCTCCAGTCCGCCATTGCCGCCGATCCGCGCTTTGCCGTGCCGCATGTGGCGTTGGTGCGCCACCATCAGAGCTTCGGTCGGATCATCCGGGCGGCACCGGCCCGGCGGAACTGACGCGCCGCGGCTTACTCCGATGCCGGAAGGGCGCGCAGATAGGCGGCGATCGCGGTACGATCCTCCGCGGGCAGTTGAGACGTGTTGGCGATGACCTCGACCATCGAGCCGCCGGCACTGTCGAATTCCGGCGTGAAGCCATCGTTGAGGTAATTGGCGATGTCGTCCGCCGACCAGCCAAGCGCGTCCGGCGTGATCCCCGGAATGCGGCCGTCGCCGGAGGGGTTCGGCGCCCCGGACAGCCAGTTTCCATGATCGAGCGCACCAAGCGCATTGCGTGGCGTGTGGCATTCGCCGCAATGGCCAAGCGCCTCGACAAGGTAGCGCCCGCGCATCACCTGCGGCGAAAGATCCGCGCCCTGCATCACCCAGTCATCGTCCGAGAAGAGCAGCTTCCAGCCGCCAAGCGCGCGCCGGATCGAGAACGGAAACCCGACGTCATGAGCGCGCGAGGGCGTGGCATCGGCCGGCAGCGTCTGCATGTAGGCCCAGAGGTCGCGCAGGTCGGCGATCCCGGCCCGCGCATAGGTGGTGTAGGGGAAGGCGGGGTAGTAGTGCTGTCCGCCGGGGCTGACCCCGTGGCGTATGGCGGTCAGGAACTCGGCCTCCGACCAGTCGCCGATGCCGTGCTCGGAGTTCATCGAGACATTGGGGGCGTAGAAGGTTCCGAAATCGGAGGCGAAAGCGCGTCCGCCCGACAGGATCAGCCGTGCCTCGCCCTCGGCCTCCTCCGCGGCGTGGCAGGAGGCACAGCCAGCGGCGATGAACACCTGTTCGCCATGCGCCGGATCTGGGTCGTGGTCGGGAAGGTCGGCGGCCTCGATCACCTGCGGCGCGGTCAGCCACAGCCCGGCTCCGACGCCGATCACGGCAAGTGCCAGCACGATCCGGAGAAACCGCATGGCAGACCCCTTTCACGGTCGCGGGGACGGTGGAAAGCCGCCGCCCCCGGTTGTTATCGCATCGCCGCTGGCTCAGTCGTCCGACTGGCGGAAATCCTCGTGGCAGCTGCCGCAGGAGCTGCCAAGCGGGCCCATCGCGCCGCGCAGCGCGTCAAGCCCGCCACCGGCGGCCTCGGCCATGTCACTGGCGGCGGTGCGATAGGCCATCCATGCCTCGCCAAAGCCTTCGGGATCCTCCCAGATCGCGGGCAGGGCGCGGGTCGCGTCGCCGAGCGCGGCATTGTCCGACCCCTCGGGCCAGAACGGGCGGGTGTTCACCCCGGACATGGCCGCAAGGTTGTCAGCGGCGGTCTGCGCGGCCTCCGCGTCGTAGTCGATATTGCCGCGGGCCATGCCGCCAAGCGTGCCGATGTTGAAGGCAAGCACGTCCATGTAGCCTTGCCGGGCGTTCAGGTGACGCTCGTAGGGTGTATCGGACTGGCCCTGAACCGTGGCGGCAAGGGGCAGTGTCAGCGCGGCGGCAAGCAGCATGGTTCTGGAAATCAGGCGCATCGGAATCTCCCTGTCAGGTGGAATGCTAAAGGTAATCATCACGGTGAACCGTGACAACAATCAACCCGTGGCCCATGACTTCACGCGGCTGTGATCTGCACGTCTCATGTGCGAAAATGCAGAGTTGCTTTGTGCAAAAATGCTTAGAATCGACCGCCACGCCCGATAGGTGTGACGGTCAGCCAGTCGGGCCAGCCGAAGACAAGCTCCAGCGCCGCAAGCGCAAGGCAGAAGACGATCACCGCCACCACCAGAACCACCCGCCGCCAAGACGGCGGGTTCTGCGCCCAGCGGCGCATGCGGACGAGCCAGAAAAGGTTCATGCCCCGGCCGGGTCCTCGACGAACCGCACCTTGCCGATATGGGGCAGGTTGCGATTGCGCTGCGCGAAGTCGATGCCGTAGCCGACGACGAATTCATCCGGGATCTCGAAACCGATCCATGTCGCCTTGACGTCCACCTCGCGGCGCGCGGGCTTGTCCAGCAGCGCGATGGTTTCCAGTCGTCGGGGATTGCGCCCCTTGAGCATGTGCAGCACGTGATGGAGCGTATGGCCGGTATCGACGATATCCTCGACCACCAGCACGTCGCGCCCCTCGACCTCGCCGCGAATGTCCTTGAGGATGCGCACCTCGCGGCTGCTTTCCATGCCGCTGCCGTAGGACGAGGTTTCGAGGAAATCGACCTCCACCGGCAGATTCAGTTCGCGCACGAGGTCGGCGATGAAGACGAAACTGCCGCGCAGGAGGCCGACCACGACCAGCTTGTCGGTGCCCGCGAAGCTGGCCTCGATCTCGCGCGCCAGTTCCTCGATCCGTGCCGCGATGCTCTTGGCCGAGATCATCTGGTCCACAACGTAAGGTTTCTGCGCCATATCGCCCCTGTCCCTTGAATTCCGCCTCGAACTTTAGGACATGGAGCAGGCCGGAGGAAACCCGAAAGACCCATGCCCAAGCACGCCGAAACCCGTCTGCTGCCTTATACCGCAGCACAGATGTATGATCTTGTCGCCGATGTCGCGCGCTATCCGGAATTCATCCCGTGGATTACCGCCGCGCGGGTGCGGTCGGTCACGGCGGAGGCCGAGGGCAACGTGATGCTGGCCGATCTTGTCGTGGGGTTCCGGATGTTCCGCGAACGTTTTGGCAGCCGCGTGGTGCTGCGCCCCGAGGCGCGCGAGATCGACACGGAATATATCGAGGGGCCGTTCAAGCACATGATATCGCATTGGCGGTTCCGCGACGTGGAAGGCGGCTGCGAAGTCTCGTTCGACGTCGATTTCGAGTTCAAGAACCGCGTCTTGCAAGGGGCGGCGGGGCTGTTCTTTCACGATGCGATGCGCCGGATCGTGGGCGCCTTCGAGGCGCGGGCGAAAGACCTTCACCGGTAGTGGGTGGCGCCGGGCAGGCCTGTCATGACGCGCACCAAGACCGGCCAGTTCACCCCGCCTGAGCCGCCGACAGCACCATGTGGAGCGCATGGGCGACCGTCGCCTGCCGCACGAATCCGCGGCCGAGCGCGCCAAACTCCACCGTTTCGCTGATCACGCCCGACTCCGTGGCGAGCCCGAAGCAGACCCGGCCCTCGGGCTTGTGTTCAGACCCGCCGCCCGGCCCGGCGATACCGGTGACGGCGATGGCAAGCTGCGCCTCGGACCGCGCGAGCGCGCCCGCGGCCATCTCGCGCGCCACCTCTTCGGAGACCGCGCCATGGGTGGCGAGTGTCTCGGGCGAGACGCCCAGCATTTCGGTCTTGGCGGCGTTGGAATAGGTGATGAAGCCCCGTTCGAAGATCGCCGAACTGCCCGGCGCATCGGTGATCGCTGCCGAGATCATGCCGCCGGTGCAGCTTTCGGCCGTGGCCATCATCCAGCCCCGCGCCGAAAGCGCGCGCATGATCGATCGCACGCTCACATCAGCACCACATGCGCAAAGACCGCTGCCACCACGACGACGAGCATCGCCAGCCCGCCGGCAATGGCATCGTCGAGCATCACGCCAAGGGCGTCGCCGCGCCGGTCGGCCAGCCCCACCGGGCCGGGTTTCCAGATGTCGAAGAGGCGGAAGGCGAGGAAGGCGGTGACCACGCCGGGCCAGAGCGCGACGAAATCCGCCCCCGCCATCATCGCGCCGTAGGAGACCGGCCAAAGCGCGAGGAACATGCCCAGCACCTCGTCGATCACGATCTCTGCAGGGTCGCTGTCGGCCTGACCGCGTGTTTCCTCGCGCGTGGCCCACCAGCCCAGGCCGGCCACCACGAGTGTGCCGAGACCCAGCGCCACGAAGCCGCCAAGCTGATGCAGCAGGTAGGCCAGCGGGATCGCGGCAAGGCTGCCCCATGTGCCGGGGCCGGGCCTGAGCAGGCCGATATAAAAGACGGTCGCGATCAGTCGTGTCATGCTTTCACCAATGTAACGGTTGCCATGGCGGCGATCCCTTCTTCCCGGCCGGTGAAGCCCAGCCGCTCGGTCGTGGTCGCCTTGACGGACGCGCGCGCAAGCTCGATGCGCAGGAGCCGCGAAAGCGCGGCGCGCATCGCAGCCGCGTGGGGGCCGATCTTCGGACGCTCGCACAGGAAGGTCAGGTCGGCATGGGTGATCGTGAATCCCTCTCGTGCCGCGAGGTCAACGGCGTGGGTCAGGAAGACGTGGCTTTCGGCGCCTTTCCACCGCGGATCGGAGGGCGGGAAATGGGTGCCGATATCGCCCTTTGCCAGTGCGCCGTAAATGGCATCCGTCACCGCGTGCAGCCCCACATCGGCATCCGAATGGCCTTGCAGCCCGCGCCCGTGCTCGATCCGCACACCGCACAGAATCACGTGATCGCCGGGCCCGAAGCGGTGCACGTCGACCCCGTTGCCGGTGCGGATGTCGATCATGGCGCGGCCCTCCAGAATACGCGCGGCCCGGTCGAAATCGCCGGGGCGGGTGAGTTTCAGGTTCTCCTCGTCTCCCGGCACTATCGCAATGTCGAGGCCATGGGCCAAGCCTACCTCCACGTCATCCGCCGCGCCGCCGGGATGGGCGGCATGGGCGGCGCGGATCGCGGCGAGGTGAAAGCCCTGCGGTGTCTGCGCCCGAAAAAGCCCCGCGCGTGGCTGGATGGCCGCGACCGTCTCGCCCCCCTGCCACAGCGCGTCAAGCACCGCCAAGCCCGGCGCGGCACCGTCATGGCAGTCGAGCGCGCCGATCACCTGCGCGATCGTTTCGGGGCGCACCAGCGGGCGGGCGGCGTCGTGGATCAGCACCGCGTCCACCCCGTCGGGCAGCGCCGTCAGCCCGGCCCGGACCGAGGCATCGCGCGTCGCGCCGCCGGGCACGCTGGTGACGGGGCAGGGGACGGTGGCCAGCGCCTCGGCCAGAAGGTCCGAGTCGTCCGGGTGATGCACCACCACGATCCGTTGTACGCGCGGCGTCGCCGCAAAGGCCCGGAGTGTGCGGGTCAGCACCATTTCGCCGGCAAGCGCCTGATATTGCTTGGGAACATCGCCACCCAGCCGGGTGCCGCGCCCGGCCGCGACGATCAGCGCGGCAATCTGTTGCGGGGGTATGGGGCGGCTGGCCTGACTCATGCGGGTCTGATAAGCGCAAAGCGCGCCCGGCACAATCACGCTGAGCTTTGCGGCAAACACGCCCAAATCTTGGGCATTTGCGGCGCGGCATGGTTTTTCTGCGGCGCAGCTTTTGCCATCTGGGCGAGAAGCCCCTAAATGCTAGGGGAGCTGCACAAGGATTAAGCACTTGTCCATTTCACTGGCAGGCAAGACGTGCGCGCCCCCGGTGTTCCTCGCACCGCTGGCCGGAATCACCGATCTGCCCTTCCGCAGCCTCGTGTCGCGGTTCGGGGCCGGGCTTGTCGTGTCGGAAATGATCGCAAGCCACGACCTCGTGAACGCGCGCCCCGGCACGCGGGAGCGGGCGGAGCTCGGCTTCGGCCTCGGGAACACCGCCGTGCAACTTGCCGGGCGCGAGGCGCACTGGATGGCCGAGGCGGCCCGCATGGCCGAGGGACAGGGCGCGCGGATCGTCGACATCAACATGGGCTGCCCCGCCAAGAAGGTGGTGAACGGCTATTCCGGATCGGCGCTGATGCGCGACCTCGACCATGCGCTTGACCTCATCGAGGCCGTGGTGGGCGCCGTGAGCGTGCCGGTGACGCTGAAGACCCGGCTGGGCTGGGATGACGATTTGCTGAACGCGCCCGACCTTGCCCGCCGCGCCGAATCTGCGGGCGTCGCGATGATCACCATCCACGGGCGTACCCGCTGCCAGTTCTACAAGGGCGCCGCCGACTGGGCCGCGATCCGCGCGGTGAAGGCGGCGGTCAGGATTCCCGTCATCGCCAATGGCGACATCGTGGACAGCCGAACGGCGCGCCGGGCGCTACGCCTGTCGGGGGCCGATGGCGTCATGATCGGGCGCGGCGCGCAGGGGCGGCCATGGCTTCTGGCCGGGATCGCGCATGACCTCTTTGGCGCACGGATGCCGGACATCCCGACCGGCAGCGCGCTGTGTGACATGATTTCAGAGCATTACGAGGCGATGCTGGGCTTTTATGGCCGCGACCTCGGCGCCCGCGTCGCGCGAAAACACCTTGGCTGGTACATGGACGACGCCGGCACCGACCCGGCGCTGCGGCGCGAGATCCTGACCGCCAGCGATCCATCCCGCGTGGTGCGTCGGATACCCGACATTCTGATGCAACGAAAGGAGCGGGCGGCATGAGCGACCTGATGAGCACGCTCTGGGCCTCGTTGCCAATCCCGGCAGTGATCATCGACCCCGAGGACCGCATCGTGGAGGTGAACCCGGCCGCCGAACAATTCCTCAACGCCTCGGTCAAGGCGCTGACGGGCGTGCCGGTCTGGGACCGGCTTTTCGTCGATGCCCCGCTGGAGGAAGCCTTCGCGCGGGTGCGCACCGGCAAGGCGCCGCTCTTCGTCAATGCCGTCGATGTCGGGACCGGCAGCCGCAAGCCCGAAAGCTGCGACGTTCAGATCGCGCCCGTTGCCGACCAGTCCGATCACGTTCTGGTGCTCTTGGAAAGCCGCGCGCTGGCGGGCAAGCTGCACCGGGCGCTGACCTCGAAATCGGCGGCGATCTCGGCTGTCGGCATGGCCGAGATGCTGGCCCACGAAATCAAGAACCCGCTGGCCGGCATTACCGGCGCGGCGCAGTTGCTGTCGATGACGGCCAGCGCCGAGGATCAGGAACTGACCGACCTGATCGTCGCAGAAACGCGGCGCGTCGTGAAACTGCTCGATCAGGTCGAGGAATTCGGCAATGTCCGTCCGCCGGACCGCAAGGCGGTCAACATCCACGACGTGCTGGACCGGGCCCGCAAATCCGCCGCCGTCGGCTTTGCCGCGCACATGGTGCTGGAGGATGACTACGACCCCTCGCTGCCGCTGACATGGGCCGACCCCGACCAGTTGCAACAGGTCTTCCTGAACCTTCTCAAGAACGCCGCAGAGGCTGGGCAGCAAGGCGGCACGATCCGGCTGCGCAGCTTCTACGAGCCGGGCCTCAGGGTGCGCCGCGACGATGGCACCCGCGGCGCGGTGCCGCTGCACGTGGAGGTGATCGACGACGGCCCCGGCCTGCCGCCGGAGATCGCGCAGCACATCTTCGACCCGTTCGTGTCGGGGCGCGAGAACGGCACCGGGCTGGGCCTTGCGCTGGTGGCCAAGATCGTCGGCGATCACGATGGCTGGATCGCGGTTGAGTCCGTTCCCGGCCGCACCGCGTTTCGCATTTCCCTTCCGGTCGCGCCGACGCGGCCGGCCCAACAGACTGACCGCTGAGGACGACGACCCATGGATGGCACCGTACTTGTCGCCGATGACGACCGCACGATCCGCACCGTTCTGACACAGGCCCTGACGCGCGCCGGCTGCAAGGTGCATGCCACCTCGTCGCTGGTCACGCTGATGCGCTGGGTGGACGAGGGCAAGGGCGACCTCGTGATCTCGGACGTGGTCATGCCCGACGGCAACGGCTTGGACATGCTGCCCAAGATCGGAGAGAAGCGCCCCGGCCTGCCGGTGATCGTGATCTCGGCGCAGAACACGATCATGACCGCGATCCAGGCGACCGAGGCCGACGCCTACGATTACCTGCCCAAGCCCTTCGACCTGCCCGACCTGATGAAGCGCGCGGGCCGGGCGCTGGACATCAAGCGCCGGGTGCCGACGCCCGCCGCGTCGCACGACCGGGTGGAGGCGCCGCAGGACGACCTGCCTCTGGTCGGGCGCACGCCCGCGATGCAGGCGCTTTACCGGTTGGTCGCCCGCGTCATGAATGCCGACCTGCCGGTGCTGATCACCGGCGAAAGCGGCACCGGCAAAAGCCTGATCGCCCGCGCGATCCACGACTTTTCCGACCGCCGCACGCGGCCCTTCGTGACGGTGACGGCCGGGGATCTCGCCACCCCGGACGGGCCTCAGCAGGTGCTGGCACGGGCGAAGGACGGCTCCATCCTGTTCGACGAGATCGGCGATTTCGACGCGGCGGCGCAAGGCGTGATCGTCCGGCTTCTGGACAGTTTCGGCGAGGGCGCACCGCGCGTCATGGCCGCCAGCCAGCAGGACCTGACCGAACGGATGGAGGCCGGCGATTTCCGGCAGGATCTTTTCTATCGCCTCTCGGGCGTGACGCTGGCCGTGCCGCCGCTGCGCGAGAGGGTCGATGATATCCCGCTTCTGGCGGAGCATTTCCTTGCCCGCACCGAACGCGACGGCGGACCGGCGCGCAGCCTCTCACCTGGCGCGATGGAGATGATCCGCGCCTATAGCTGGCCGGGCAACGTGCGCCAGCTGGAAAACACCGTGCGCCGCCTGACGGTGACGGCGCAGGCCGAGGGTATCGGCAAGGCGGAGGTGGAGGCGGTGCTTGGCAACCAGCCAGAGATCGAGCCGCTGATCGGATCCGGCGACGGCGAGAAGCTTTCCGCCTCGGTGGCCAAGCACCTGCGGCGCTATTTCGACCTGCATGGCGGGGTGCTGCCGCCACCGGGGCTTTACACCCGCATCCTGCGCGAGGTGGAGGCGCCCCTGATCGAGATCGCGCTGGACGCCACGGGCGGCAACCAGGCGAAATGTGCCGATCTGCTTGGCATCAACCGCAATACACTGCGCAAGAAGATTACCGACCTAGATATTCGCGTGACACGCCGCCGGAAATTGATGTAAAAGCGCAACAGTGGCGTTGCCCGTCGGTGACGGTGCGGATTTTGGCCACAACGATTTGCGGTGCGGTGGTCAAGCCACCCAACATCAAGAGGTTTCCGGGTGACAGCCCCTTCGCAAGATGCTGCAGATCACCGCTTGTTGGGCCTTGTGTCGCGGCGGCGCAATCGCCGCCTGCGCACCCTTGCCACCTTCGGGCTGGTGCTGCTGGGCCCGGTCCTGACCATCGCCACCTTCCTCGTGCTTGGCCCGCTGGGGCAGGGGGCCGGGTCGCCGGCGCTGCGGCTGATCCTGCTGGCCGACATGGTCTATATCCTCGTGGTGGCGGCGCTTGTCCTTTACCGGGTGGCGCGGATGGTGGCGGCGCGCCGGGCACGCTCTGCCGGGTCGCGGCTGCATCTGCGCCTGACCGGGGTTTTCGCATTGCTTGCCCTCCTGCCCACGGTCGCGGTCGCGGTCTTTGCCACGATCACCGTGAACATGGGGCTGGAAAGCTGGTTTTCCGACCGGGTGCGCAATGCGCTGGGCCATTCGGTCGAGGCGGCCCATGCCTACCAGGAGGAACACCGCCGCGACCTTGCCGAGGATGTCGAGGCGCTGGCCGCCTTCCTCAACCGCGCACGCCGCAATACGCCCTTCCTGCCCGATGGTGACCTGCGCCAGTTGCTCAGCCAAGGCCAGCAGGCGATCCAGCGTGGCTTGCGCGAAGCCTTCGTGATCGACGGCACCGGCGAGATCCGGGCGCGCGGCGAACGCTCCTACCTGTTCGACTATGAACGCCCCAGCGACGCGGATCTCGACCGCGCCGCCGCCGGAGAGCTGGTTTTGATCGAGGATCGCGATATCAACGAGTTTCGCGCCCTTCTGCGCATGTCGGATTTCGCTGACCGGTATCTTTACGTCAGCCGAGAGGTCGATGGCCAGATCATCGCGCTTCTGGATGAAACGCAGGCCACGGTGGGGCTGTACCGGCAACTGGAAAGCGAACGGGGCCAGTTCCTGTTTCAGTTCGGCCTGATCTACCTTGGCTTTGCCGTGATCCTGATCCTCGCCGCGATCTGGTTCGGGTTGTGGTTCGCGGAACGCATCTCGCGCCCCATCGGCCGGCTTGCGGGCGGCGCGCAGCGGGTGGGGATCGGCGACCTCGACGTGCAGGTGCCCGAGGAAAAGGGTGATGATGAAATCGCCATGCTGGGCCGCCTGTTCAACCAGATGACCCGGCAATTGAAGGGCCAGCGGGATGCGCTGATCGAACAGCACGACCGCACCGAAGAGCGCCGCCGCCAGTTCGATTCGGTGCTGTCCTCGGTCACGTCCGGGGTGATCGGGCTTGATGCCGAGGGGCGGGTCGATTTCATGAACCGGTCCGCCATCCTGTTGCTCGACCTTGACGAACAGCGTGACCACGGCATGAGCTTGTCGGTCACCGTTCCCGAATTCGGCGCCATTTTCAAGCGGCTGCGCAAGCGCAACGCCCCCTTGGTACAGGAGGAGATCAAGGTCACCCGGCGCGGCAAGCTGGAAAGCCTGCTGGTGCGCCTGTCGGTGCGGCGTGACGCCGATGGCGCGCTCGAAGGCTACGTCGTGGCCTTCGACGACGTGACCGACCTTGTCAGCGCGCAGCGCATGGCCGCCTGGGGCGATGTCGCGCGCCGTATCGCGCACGAGATCAAGAACCCGCTGACGCCGATCCAGCTGTCGGCCGAACGGGTGCGGCGCAAGTTCTCGCGACTTCTGGACGAGGCTGACGCGGCACAACTGGCCGAGCTGACCGAGGTGATCGTGCGCCAGACCAATGACCTGCGCCGGATCGTGGACGAGTTTTCGCGCTTCGCCCGCATGCCGGAACCCGAGCGTCAGCCGGAGGACGTCGCGCAGCTGTTGCGCGACGCGGTGCTGCTGCAACAGACCGGCCAGCCGGAGTGCCGTTTCGACGTCCAGATCCCGGAAGGGCCGATCCGCGCGGACCTTGACGCCACCATGATCGGGCAGGCCTTCACGAACCTGATCAAGAACGCCGGGGAAGCCATTGAATCCCTGCAGGAAAAAGGCTCTCCCGAAGGGCATCGGCCGGAGATTCGCGTCGCCCTGACGCCGCGCGAAGACATGGTGGACATCACCATTTCCGATAACGGGATCGGCCTGCCGCCCGACCGCGCCCGCCTGTTCGAACCCTACGTGACGACGCGCGCCAAGGGCACCGGGCTGGGCCTGCCCATCGTCAAGAAGATCATAGAGGAACATGGCGGGTCGCTCGACCTTCTGGATGCGGCGCCGTTCCATGATGGCGCGCATCCGGGCGCGATGGCCCACGTCACCCTGCCGCGCCTGCCCGACAACGGAGGAGACACGACATGAGCGACATTCTGGTCGTCGACGATGAACGCGATATCCGCGAACTCATCTGTGACATCCTGCAAGACGAGGGATTCAGCACCCGGATGGCGTCGGATTCCGACGACTGCATGGCGGAACTCAACCGCGATCCGCCGGGCATGATGATCCTCGATATCTGGCTGAAAGACAGTAACATGGACGGGATCGACATTCTCAGCCATGTCAAGCGCGACAACCCCGACGTGCCGGTGGTCATCATCTCCGGTCACGGCAATATCGAGATCGCGGTGGCGGCGATCAAGCAGGGCGCGTTCGATTTCATCGAGAAGCCGTTCAACATCGACCAGCTTCTGGTGGTGATCCGTCGCGCGATGGAGGTTGGCCGCCTGCGACGCGAAAACGCGACCCTGCGCCGGCAAGACGCCCGCGGCGACGAGATGATCGGGGCGGGTCACGCCTTCAGGACGCTGAAATCGCAGCTCGACAAGGTGACGAAGTCGAACGGCCGGGTGATGCTCTGGGGCGGGCCGGGATCGGGCAAGGAAATCTCCGCGCGTTACATCCATGCCCATTCGGACCGCGCCGATGCCCCTTTCGTGACGGTCAGTTCCGCCTCCGTCGCGCCCGAACACATGGAAGAGGTGCTTTTCGGCCGTGAAAGTCCCGAACGCGGGGTGGAGCAGGGGCTTCTGGAACAGGCCCATGGCGGGGTGCTCTATTTCGACGAGGTTGCCGACATGCCGTCCGGCACCCAGTCCAAGATCCTGCGGGTGCTGGTCGACCAAAGCTTCACCCGCGTCGGCGGCACCACGAAGGTGCGGGTCGATTTGCGCGTGATCTCCTCCACCACGCGCGACCTCAAGGCCGAGATCGCGGCAGGCCGTTTCCGCGAGGAGCTTTACCACCGGCTCAACGTTGTGCCGATCGAAGTGCCATGCCTCGAGGAGCGGCGCGAGGATATCCCCGATCTCGCCCGCTACTTCATCGTCCGCTTCAACCAGGAGCAGGGCCTGCCGCTGCGCGAACTCGCGCCGGATGCCGAGGCGATGCTGCAAACCATGCGCTGGCCCGGCAATATCCGGGAGCTTCGCAACATGATGGAACGGGTGCTGATCCTTGGCGACGGCACCGGCCCGATCGAGGCGCGCGACCTGCCGGGGCAGGGGCCGGGCGGCGGCGCGGGCGACGAGGACGCCATCGCGCTCTCCCCGGGGTTGACCACGCTGCCCCTGCGCGAGGCGCGCGAGCTTTTCGAACGCCACTACCTGATGGCGCAGATCAACCGTTTCGGCGGCAATATCAGCCGCACGGCGAGCTTTGTCGGCATGGAACGCAGCGCTCTGCACCGCAAGCTGAAATCGCTTGGCGTCGTCACCTCCAGCCGCGCCGGCAGCCGGGTGGCACAGGTGGGTGAGGGCGAGGTCTGAGCCCGCCCCTTTCATCTTGGTGCAAACGATCACCGGGGGCGGTGGCGCCCCGCCGCGCCCCGGTAATTGACGCCCGGCCCGCTTCCTGCCATGCAGAACGGCGGGCTGGGCCTGCCCGGTCGGATCAGGATGGGTAAGGGCGATGAAGATCATCATTTGCGGCGCGGGCCAGGTCGGCTGGCAGATCGCACGCCACCTGTCAGGGGAAAACAACGACGTCACCCTCGTCGACAACAACCCCGAGCTTGTGGCCCGCGCCACCGATACGCTGGATGTGCAGGGCATCACCGGCTTCGCCTCCTACCCGGATGTGCTTGACAAGGCCGGCGCGCGCGATGCGGACATGATCATCGCCGCGACCTTCTCGGACGAGGTCAACATGGTCACCTGCCAGGTGGCGCATTCGATCTTCGCGGTGCCGCGCAAGATCGCCCGGCTTCGCGCGCAAAGCTACCTGACAGCGGTCTATTCGGATCTCTACCGGCGCGAACACCTGCCCGTCGACGTTGTCATCAGCCCCGAACGCGAGGTCGCGAAAGCCGCGCTTAGCAGGCTTGCCTCGCCCTCTACCTTTGATACCGAAAGCTTCCTTGGCGGCGATGCCCGGCTTCTGGGCATCCGGATCGAGGCGGATTGCCCCGTCGTGGACACGCCGCTCAAGCAACTTTCCGAACTGTTCTCGACCCTGCGCGCGGTGGTCGTGGGGGTGCGGCGCAAGAAGGTGCTGTTCGCGCCCGATCCCGGCGACCAGTTGTTCGTCGGCGACGAGATCTACGTGTTCACCCATGACAAGGACGCGGCCCGCACGCTGGAAATCTTCGGCAAACCCGTCAAGCGGCAGGACCGGGTGGTGATCATCGGCGGCGGCAATGTCGGGCTTGGCGTTGCGCAGGAACTCGAAAAGGGATCGACCCGCGTCCGTGCCCGCGTGATCGAACGCGACCGTGGCCGCGCCGAACGCGCCGCCGACGCGCTGGCCCGCACCATCGTGCTGAATGGTGACGGCCTCGATATCGACATCCTGCGCGAGGCGGGGGTGGAGCGGGCCGATGCCGTTCTGTGCGTGACCGATGATGACAAGACCAACCTTCTGGCCTCGGTCCGGGCCAAGACGGCTGGCGCTGGCATGGCGATCTCGCTGGTCAACGATCCGTCGATGGTGCAACTGATCGAACCGCTCGGCATCGATGCCTATGTCAACCCGCGCGCCACCACCGTCAGTTCGATCCTGCGCCATATCCGGCAGGGCCGTGTGCGCGGCGTCTATTCCATCGGCGATGCCGAGGCCGAGGTGATCGAGGCGCAGGTTCTGTCCACCTCGCCGATCGCCGGGCGGCAGGTGCGCGAGATCGACATGCCGGAAGGGGCCCTTATCGGGGCGGTGCGCAAGGGCGACAAGGTTATCCGCCCTTCGGGCTCCACCCGGATCGACGCGGGCGACATGGTGGCGATCTTCGCGCTGTCCAACGACGTGCCCGCGGTCGAGGCGCTTTTGCGCGTGTCGGTCGATTTTTTCTGAGCCATGCGGATCTTCGCGCTCAGGG
Organism: Nioella halotolerans; assembly: GCA_003428585.1. Taxonomy (GTDB): domain Bacteria; phylum Pseudomonadota; class Alphaproteobacteria; order Rhodobacterales; family Rhodobacteraceae; genus Nioella; species Nioella halotolerans. The sequence goes on along the minus strand of QVQC01000075.1, from coordinate 19,433 downwards.
TCCCGCTTTTCGCCGTGCTGGTGGGTGTTGCCGCGCTGGCGATGCTGATCCCGGCCAGTGTCGCGGTGGTCGAGGAGGATTTCCGCAGCGGGCGCAGCTTCTTCTATTCCGCCCTGCTGTTCGGAATCCTGACGCTGGTCGTGGTCTTCGCCACGCAAGGGATGCCACCGGCGAAATCGGCGCGCACCCATCTGGCGGGCCTGATCGCGGCCTATGTCATGCTGCCGCTGGTGCTGGCGGTGCCCTTGGTCGATTCGATCGGAAATACCCGGTTTTTCAACAGCTATTTCGAGATGGTCTCGGCCCTGACAACCACCGGGGCCACGGTGTTCGAACCGGCCCGGCTCAGCGATGCGGAACATCTTTGGCGCGCGCTTGTGGGCTGGCTTGGCGGGCTCATGGTCTGGGTTACGGCGGCGGCGGTGATGGCGCCGCTCAACCTTGGCGGCTTCGAGGTTTCCTCGGAAACGCAGGATCGGCGCATCCAGTCGAACAGGAGCCAGATCCTTGCCGCCGCGCCGGAACTGCGCCTGCGCCGGGCCATCGGGTCGCTGGCCCCGGTCTATCTCGGGCTGACCGGGCTCCTGTGGCTGTTGCAGGTGCTGTCCGGCGAGGCCGACCTGCCGGCGCTGGCCCACGCGATGGCGGTGATGTCGACATCGGGGATCTCGCCCACGGGCGGTCTGGCCGCGTCGCAGGGCGGGCTGTTGTCGGAGGTCGTCATCTTCGCGTTTTTCCTTTTCGCGCTGAGCCATCACGCCTTTGGCGACCGGCTCGGCCCCGCGACGCCGGGCCGGCTTTACCAGGACCGGGAGGTGCGGCTTGCCGTTTGCGTCGCGATCGTGCTGACGGTGCTGTTCTTCCTGCGCCATTGGCTGGGGGCGCTGGAATTCGATGACGAGGACAATGTCGGGGCGGCATTGGCGGCGCTTTGGGGTAGCCTGTTCACGATCATGTCCTTCTTGACCACCACCGGCTTCGTCTCCGATTTCTGGGCGGCGGCGCGTGGCTGGTCGGGCCTGCCGACGCCCGGCCTCTTGCTGGTTTCGCTGGCGTTGATGGGCGGCGGGGCCGCGACGACGGCGGGGGGGATCAAGCTGATCCGTGTCTACGCGCTGTACAAGCACGGCCAACGCGAATTGTCCAAGTTGACCCATCCGCATTCCGTGGCCGCCGGCGGGCGGCTGGGCCGGCGTATCCGGCGCGAGGGCGCCTATATCGCGTGGGTCTTCTTCATGCTGTTCATCCTGTCGATGGCGGGGGTGATGCTGGCGCTGTCGCTGACCGGGCTGGATTTCGAGCAAGCCTTCGTTCTGGCCGCCGCCGCCCTGTCCACGACCGGGCCGCTGGCCGCTGTCGGCGGGGAGGTGCCGATCGCCTACGCCAACCTGACCGATCCGGCCAAGGCGGTGCTATTGGCGGCGATGATCCTCGGGCGGGTGGAGACGTTGGCGCTGATCGCGCTGTTCAACCCCGGCTTCTGGCGAATCTGACGCCGACGCGGGCGGCAAGGCTGCCGATGCAGCACCACGTGATACCGGTTGCGGGAATCGGGGTGGAAATCCACGAAAAACATGCACATACTTATCGTGTATTTCCCCGCGTTCCGGAACAAGGGACGGCAAGCAAGAACAAGGCAAGGTTCCCGATGGCCGAAAACAAGCAGAATCTGCAGGACGCGTTCCTGAATCATGTGCGCAAGACCAAGGTTCCGGTCACGGTGTTCCTGATAAACGGGGTCAAATTGCAGGGCGTGATCACCTGGTTTGACAATTTCTGTGTCCTGCTGCGCCGCGATGGCCAGTCGCAACTGGTTTACAAGCACGCGATTTCCACCGTGATGCCGGCCCAGCCCATCAATCTTTACGACGGGGAAGAGTGATCGCATCCGACCCGATCGCGCCCGGCGAGAGCGGCCCGACGCGCGCCATTGTCCTGCATCCCGACATCCAGTCGGAGCGTGACCGCCGCGACGCGGTGCCCGCGCTGGAAGAAGCGGTTGCGCTTGCCGCCGCGCTGCCGGGGCTGGAGGTTGTCGCCGCCCAGATCGTGCGCCTGCCGCGCGCTCATGCCGGGCTTCTTTTCGGGTCCGGCAAGATCGCAGAGATCAAGGCAAGGATCGCGGAGGAAGAGGCCGAATTGGTGCTGGTCGATGGCCCGGTCACCCCGGTGCAGCAGCGCAACCTCGAACGCGAATGGGGGGTGAAGCTGCTCGACCGGACCGGGTTGATTCTTGAAATCTTCGCCGATCGCGCCCGCACGCGCGAAGGTGTCTTGCAGGTGGAACTGGCCGCGCTGTCCTATCAGCGCACCCGGCTGGTCCGTGCCTGGACCCACCTGGAACGGCAGCGCGGGGGCTTGGGCTTCGTGGGCGGCCCCGGCGAAACCCAGATAGAGGCCGACCGGCGGGCCATCGACGAGGCGATGACGCGGCTGCGGCGGCAATTGTCGAAAGTCGTCAAGACGCGCGAACTGCACCGCAAGGCGCGGGCCAAGGTGCCGTACCCTGTCGTCGCGCTCGTCGGCTATACCAATGCCGGGAAATCCACGCTTTTCAACCGCTTGACCGGTGCGGAGGTGATGGCTAAGGACATGCTGTTCGCCACGCTCGACCCGACCATGCGGGCGGTGAAGCTGCCGGATGCGACGGACGTGATCCTGTCGGACACGGTGGGGTTCATTTCCGACCTGCCGACGCAGCTGGTCGCCGCCTTCCGCGCCACGCTGGAGGAGGTGCTCGGCGCCGACCTGATCGTGCATGTGCGCGACATCGCCCACGCCGAAAGCGAGGAGCAGGCGGCCGATGTCATGGCGATCCTGTCCGACCTCGGTGTCGATCAGGAGGTACCGCTGATCGAGGTTTGGAACAAGATCGACCTGCTGGACGAGGCGCGCCGCGGCGAGGTGCAGACCGCGGCCGACCGGCGCGACGACGTGTTCGCGATCTCGGCCTGGCGCGGGCAGGGGCTCGACCCGTTGCTGACGGCGGTCTCGGATCGCCTGTCGCCACCCCGCTTCCAGACCGAGCTTGACCTGCCGTTCTCGGCGGGGCGCAAGCGCGCATGGCTTTACGAACAAGGTGTGGTCGAGGACGAGGTGCAAGGCGAAGACGGCGTGCACTTGGTCGTGACATGGACCGCGCGCCAGCAGAAGGCGTTTCGAGACCTGTGAGCCGGCCTGCCCGTCGCGGCAAACCGGGCTTGCGGTCAGCGTCCCGCCTGCACCTCTTCCAGCACGAAGACCCGGATCGCCGAGGCCAGCCCGCTTTGCAGGCCGCGCGCGGCGTCGACCTCGGCGGCGAGGGCGTTGACCGAGACACCGCGCGCCGCGGCAAGGCGCTGGAATTCCTGCCAGAACGCATCTTCCAGTGACACGCTTGTGCGGTGACCGTGCAGGGTGAGCGAGCGTTTGACGGGGCGCGGGGACATGCGCCGATCATGCCACCAAACCGTTGTCGCGGGAAAGCCCCGCCATGTCCCGCGCCAGCAGCGCCGCCTCCCACGGGTGCAGGACAGGCCGCGCGGCACGGTAGTCCCGCGCCAGCGGCCCGATCTCGCGCAGAAGGGCCGTGCGCGCGCGGCGCGACAGGACGCCGAGATTGCGCCGCGTGGGCTGAAAGCTTTCGGTGGCCACGCCTTCGCAGAAGATCACCTCGTGCCGGTCGAGAAGCAGATGCAGGTAGCTGACACCGCCCGTGGCGCGGTCGCGCAGCACCCGCGCGCCATCGACCAGCCCTTTCGCGGGGGCGAGCAGTTCGTCCTCGTGGAACACCAGCCCGCCGCCCCCGAGGCAGAACCGGTGCTGCGGGGACACCGCGATGTCACGCGCCGGGCGCCCCGGCCCGAAGGCATGCGCGTGAATGCGCACCGGGTGCAGGTTGCGGGCGGTGCGCGCCAGCCCCGGCAGGTCGCTGCGCCCGATCCAGCGCAGCGGTTGATAGCCGTTATCGGCCGTCTGCACCCGGTCGCCGGGGCACAGCATGCCCGCCGCGACCGGCCCCCGGTCGGTGTCGATACGGCAGCTTGGGGTAAAGCAGATCACCTCGTCATACGCGATGCCATCGGTGTCCGACCAACCGTCCTTGAACCCCTTGATCGTGCTCCCTTCGTCGAAGGCGGAGCCCGTCATCGGGATGACGTAATAGCCATCGGAGGTATAGGTATAGACGACCTCCTCGACATGGGGGGTGCCGTCGCTGTCGGTGAACTCGGTCTCGATCGTGCCAGACCATTTGACGCCATGGGTTTGCCCGTCGATCTCGGCGGTTTCGGCCTGTCCGGTATCCTGCCCGAACCAGTCAAGCTGGTCGTCATCGTCGGTGATGGTCATCTCCACCGGCGTGTCATACCCGGTGAACCCTGCCCATTTGTAGGCGGTGACCGTGTAGGACGTGGTTGCCTCGGCGCCGATGCCGCCCCCGTCGACGTGGTCGTGACCCGCGTCGCCGTGCCCATCCTTTTCGGATGTCTCCTTCTTTTCATGGTGATTCTTGCTGGACGTGTCGTGCTTTGACAACCTGATCTCCTTGCCGTGGCTGTGGCAGGGGCAGGGTGGGGCAAAGCTCTTGCGATTCGGTTTACGCGCCGTCCGTGTCGTCGCGGCGATGCGCATCATGGTCGCGCGCGGCCTTGTCGGCGCTGGCCGAGTCCCGCGCCTTCGCGGCCTTGCTGCGCCCGTGTTTCACCGCGTTCTCGTCAGCGCGGGCCTTGCGCTCGGCCCGCGCCTTCTGCTTGCGATACCGGTTCAGGTTGACCGGCGCGGCCATCAGTCCTTCGGGCCGATCATCTGTTCGGGGCGCACCACGGCGTCGAAGGTTTCCTCGTCCACGAAGCCAAGGGCGATCGCCTCCTCCTTCAGGGTGGTGCCATTCTTGTGCGCGGTCTTGGCGACCTTGGTGGCGTTGTCATAGCCGATGGTCGGTGCCAATGCCGTCACCAGCATCAGGGATTCGGTCATCAGCTTCTCGATGCGCGCCTCGTTGGCCTCAATGCCCATCAGCATACGCTCGGTGAAACTGTCGGCTGCATCGCCCAAGAGCTGAATGGATTGCAACAGGTTGTAGGCCATCATCGGGTTGTAGACGTTGAGTTCGAAATGCCCCTGCGACCCGGCGAACTTGATCGCGGCATCGTTGCCCATGACGTGGGCTGCCACCTGCGTCAGCGCCTCGGCCTGCGTGGGGTTGACCTTGCCCGGCATGATCGAGCTTCCCGGTTCATTCTCGGGCAGGAGCAGCTCGCCAAGGCCGGAGCGGGGGCCGGAGCCGAGGAAGCGGATGTCGTTGGCGATCTTGTAGCAGGAGCCGGCAACGGTGGCCAAGGCACCCGACAGGAACACCATCGCGTCATGGGCGGCCAGCGCCTCGAACTTGTTGGGCGCGGTCACGAAGGGCAGGCCGGTGATCTTGGCCATGTGGCCCGCTACGGCCTCGCCCCAGCCCTTTTTCGTGTTCAGCCCGGTGCCCACGGCGGTGCCGCCCTGCGCCAGCTCATGGATGCCGGGCAGGCAGGCGTTCACCCGCGCGATGCCCTGCCGGACCTGGTGGGCGTAGCCGGAGAATTCCTGCCCCAGCGTCAGCGGTGTCGCGTCCTGCGTGTGGGTGCGGCCGATCTTGATGATGTCCTTGAAGTCCCCGGACTTGGCTTCCAGCCCGGTGGCCAGTTTCTCCAGCCCCGGTAGCAGCACGTCGCGCACGCTCATCGCGGTGGCGATATGCATGGCCGTGGGGAAGGTGTCGTTCGAGGACTGGCCCATGTTGCAATGGTCGTTCGGGTGCACCGGGTCCTTCGATCCGATCTCGCCGCCGAGGATCTCGATGGCGCGGTTGGCGATCACCTCGTTGGCGTTCATGTTGGATTGCGTGCCGGACCCGGTCTGCCAGACCACGAGCGGGAAATTGTCGTCGAACTTGCCCGCGATCACCTCGCCCGCGGCCTCGATGATGGCATCGGCCAGCCGCGCGTCAAGCGCGCCAGTGGCCTTGTTTTCCATCGCGCAGGCCTGCTTGATCACGCCGAGCGCACGGATGATGGCCACCGGCTGCTTTTCCCAGCCGATGGGGAAGTTCATGATGGACCGCTGCGTCTGCGCGCCCCAGTACTTGTCGGCGGGAACCTCGAGCGGTCCGAAGCTGTCGGTCTCGGTGCGGGTTGCGGTCATCTGGCGTGGCCTCCTGCATATGGGTTGCGACAGGCTATAATCCGCGCGCGCCGCGGGGGCAATGATCGCGGGCCGCCTGTTGGCGCAATCAGGGGGCGGGTACCGGCCTCACGCCCCCGGACAGGTGAAGCGATAGACCCGCGCGGGCGGCAGGTTGCCCCAGACCTTGCGACTGGTCGTCCAGGTCAGCCCCATGGCCTCGCGGATTTCCGCCTTCACGGGCGGCTTGGGCCCGTAGGTGAACTGGATATAACTGCCGGCTGCGCCCACCTGCGCGAAGGATCCGCGCAGGATCGCGTTCTGCAGATCGAAGGGCATCGACAGAAGCGGCAGGCCGGAGACCACCGCTTGCGCGCCCGTCACCTCCAGAGCGCCCACGTCGCCCGCCGACATCCGGTAGACGTTGAGCCCCGGAAAATCGGTGCGCAGCTTGTCGCAGAAATCCGGGTTCATCTCGACGGAATGGACCTGATCGGCGGGAATGCCCCGGTCTAGGATCGCCCGCGTGATGCGGCCGGTGCCGGCGCCAAGTTCGATCACCGGGCCCCCAGAGGGGTCGAGCGTTGCCGCCATTTCCGCCGACAGCGCGCGAGAGGAGGGCGCCAACGCCACCACCTGGTGCGGTTTCCTGAAAAGCTGCGCGATGAAAAGTCCCAGATCGCCCGACATGGCCTGTCCTCTTGAAATGCCTTGCCGCCTAGAAGACATGCCGTTGCCGACCCTGCAAGGGCCGAGCGCGCCGCGTCATGAAAGCGTCACGTCCTCAGGGGTTCTTGCGGAACGCATCGAGGCGCACGACCTCGGCATCATGCGAGTCCTCGCCGTCGGGCTCGCCCGGCCGATCCTCGCCCGAGGCGCCGCCATCCGGGTCATCGTCTTGCGTTTCGAACCGCAGGCCGAATTCCACGGACGGGTCCACGAAGGTCACGATCGCATCGAACGGCACCCGCAGCGGTTCCGGGCTGTCGCCGAAATTGAGCGTGATCCAGAACCCGTCGTCATCCACGCGAAGGTCGTCGAACCAGTTTTGCACGACGATGGTCATTTCATCGGGATAGCGGTCGCGCAGCCAGTCGGCGATATCGACATCCCCGTGGCGGGTGTCGAAGGTGATGAAGAAATGGTGTTCCCCCGGCAAGCCACGGTCCGCGACATCTTCCAGAACGGTCTGGATCAGCCCGCGCATTGCACGATGCATCAGGCGTCCGTAAGCGATGGAATCCGAGGCGTCAGAAGTCATGTGGATCTTTCCTGTGAAGTCGCGCCCACCATAGAAGATTCGGACGCGAAGGAAAGGTGTCGCGGGAAAGAACCGGCCGCGACGCCGGTGTCTCGCTGCATAAGCCGCCAATCTGCAAGTAACTTTCCCGCCTTCGCCCTAAAATGACCAGATTAAGGTGCCATATACCATGGTGACCAACACCGAATGACATGCTGGATCGACCCGTAGATGACCCGAGCTGACCCGCCCCCGGACCCCGGGGAAAACGACATTGCCATCATCGGCATGGCGGCCCACCTGCCGGGGGCGCCGGATGTGCAGGCCTATTGGCGCAACCTTTCGGGCGGCGTCGGCTCGATCCGCCGGTTGAGCCGCGAGGAACTTCTGGCCGCGGGCGAGGCGCCACACCTCATCGACCGGCCCGATTACGTGCCGTTCGCCGCGCCGCTCGACGGGTTCGAGAGGTTCGACGCGGATTTCTTCGGCCTCTCGCCCAAGGAAGCCGCGATCATGGATCCGCAGCACCGCCAGTTTCTGGAAGTGGCGTGGGAGGCGATGGAACAGGCCGGCCACCTGCCGGACAATTTCCAAGGAAAGACAGGAGTTTACGCGGGCTGCGGCATGGGCAGCTACTTCTATTTCAACGTCTGTTCCAACCGTGACCTTGTCGATCAGACCGGCATGTTCCTGCTGCGCCATACCGGCAACGACAAGGATTTCATGGCCACGCGGGCCAGTCATATCTTCGATCTGCGTGGCCCCGCGATCAGCCTGCAAACGGCCTGTTCCACCTCGCTCGTCGCCACCCATTACGCGGCCCAGGCGCTTCTGACCGGCGAATGCGACATGGCGCTTGCGGGCGGCGTGACGATCGAGCTTCCGCAGGGGCGCGGCTACATCCACAAGGACGGCGAGATCCTGTCGCCCGACGGCGCATGCCATGCCTTCGACCACCGCGCGCAGGGCACGGTGTTCGGCTCCGGTGCGGGCTGCGTGGTGCTGCGCCGGGCGGCGGACGCGATCCGCGACGGGGATCACATCTGGGCCATAATCAAGGGCTCGGCGGTGAACAATGATGGCGCCGACAAGGCGGGCTATCTCGCGCCCTCCGTTACAGGCCAAGCCGAGGCGATCGCCGAGGCCCACGCGCTGGCCGGGGTGAGTGCGGACAGTATCGACTACGTGGAATGCCACGGAACCGGCACCTATCTGGGCGACCCGATCGAGGTTGCCGCGCTGACCGACGCCTTTCGCCGCACGACAGAAGCGACGGGCTTTTGCCGCATCGGATCGGTCAAGACCAATATCGGCCATCTCGACACCGCTGCCGGCGTTGCCAGCCTGATCAAGGCGGCGCTGGCGCTGTATCACCGGCAGATGCCGCCGTCGCTGGGCTATGAGGCCCCCAACCCGGCCATCGACTTCGCGGGCTCGCCTTTCACCGTCAACGACCGGCTGACCGATTGGCCGCAGACCGACCATCCGGCGCGGGCCGGGGTCAACTCGCTGGGTGTCGGCGGCACCAATGCCCATGTGGTGCTGGAGGAAGCGCCCCGGCGCGCGGCCAGCGAGGCTTGCGACTGGCCCTTCCAGCTGCTCTGCCTCTCGGCGCATGGAAAGGCGTCGCTGGACGGCAACACGGACCGCCTCGCCGCGCATCTGGATGGCACGCAGGACGATCTGGCCGATATCGCCTGGACGCTGAAAGAAGGTCGCCGCGCCTTTGAGCATCGCCGCGTCGTGGTGGCCGAAACCGCGCAAGATGCCGCCGCCGCCCTGCGCGAGAACGATCCGCGCCGGGTCTTTACGCATCGCCAGGTTGCCGATGACCCTGAAATCACCTTCATGTTTCCCGGCGGCGGCGCGCAATACGTGAACATGGCGCGCGACTTGTATGAGACCGAGCCGGTCTTCGCCGACTGGATGGATCGCGGCCTCGACGTACTCGAACCGAATCTCGACGTCGATATCCGGTCGCTCTGGCTGCCGGCGCCGGACCGGGCCGAAGAAGCTGAAACACAGCTGATGCGGCCCTCGGTGCAGCTGCCGCTCGTGATGATCGTGGAATACGCGCTGGCGCAGCTCTGGATCAGCTGGGGGGTGCGGCCGCGTGCGCTGATCGGCCATTCCATGGGCGAGAATACCGCCGCCTGCCTGGCCGGTGTCCTGTCCTTCGAGGATTGCATCGGCCTTGTGCATCTGCGCGGGCAGCTGATGGAAACGGTCGAGAGGGGGGGCATGCTGTCGGTCGCGCTGTCGCCCGAGGCGCTGGCGCCTTACCTTGGTGAGGATCTCGATCTCGCCGTGGTCAACGGGCCGGACCTGACCGTCGCCTCCGGCCCCGAGGCCGCGCTCGACCGGCTGGCGGGGCGGCTCGCGGCCGAGGAGGTGCACTGCCAGCGGATCGCCATCGACATCGCCGCCCATTCGCGGCTGCTCGATCCGATCCTCGAGCGTTTCGGCGCCTATCTGCGCGCCATCCCCCTCCACCCGCCACGGATCCCGGTGATGTCCAACCGCTCCGGCCAGATCCTGACGGATGCCGAGGCGACGGACCCTGATTACTGGGTCGCCCATCTGCGCGGCACGGTGCGCTTCGCCGACGGGCTGGCGACACTGGCCGCGTCGCCGTCCCGTGTCTACCTGGAAGTTGGGCCGGGCAAGGCGCTGACCTCGCTGGCTGGGCAGCATCCCGATATCGACGCCAACCAGGTGATCAACAGCCTGCGCCACCCCGACGATTCTACCCCGGACGATGCCTATTTCCTTGCCACCCTTGGCCGGATCTGGGCCGTGGGCGGCAGCTTCGACTGGGGGCAATACTGGGGCGCGGCGCGGCGCAACCGGGTGGTTCTGCCGACCTATGCATTCCAGAAGAGCCCCTATTTCATAGAGCCCGCCACGCCGCAGACTGCGCCGGAGGTGGAGTGGCCGATGCGCGAGGAGGACCCGGCGCGATGGGGCTGGACCCCCCGCTGGCGGCCGACCTATGCACCTTGCGAGGTGGACGTTTCGGGCGACCTGTCCGACGCGGCCTGCGAGACTTGGCTTCTATTTGCCGATGAAACTGGGCTGGCCGACCGCGTCGGGGCCCGGCTGCAGGCGGCGGGCCACGTGGTGACGCTCGTGCGCCCCGGCGATGCCTTCGCGCGCACTGGCATGGGCTATGTCCTGCCGCCGGAGCGGGGGCGCGAGGGCTATGACCAGCTTCTGCGTGCATTGGCCGAGGACACTGGCCTGCCCACCCGCATCGCGCATCTGTGGCTGCTCACGCAAGGCGAGCACCACCGTCCGGGGTCGAGCTTCTTTCACCGGATGCAGGAACAGGGCTTCTGGTCGCTTTTCTACCTCGCGCAGGCCTGGGCCGAGGCGGGCGCCGGGGCGCTGCATATCGACGTGATTACCAACGGGGCCGCACAGGTCCGGGACGAGCCGCTGTCCTACCCGTCCAAAGCCACCGTTATGGGGCCGGCACGGGTGATCCCGCGCGAGTTCCCCGCCGTGACGGTCGGCACGCTCGACCTTGAGGCGCCCGATGACGACGCGGTGCTGGAGGAGCTTCTGTCCGACCCCGCCAGCCGGGTGGCTGCGCACCGGGCCGGCAAGCGCCATGAACAGGGCTGGCGGCGCAGCGACCTGCCCGAGGGTGCAATGCCCGAGATCCGCGAGGGCGCCACCGTGCTGCTGACCGGCGGCTATGGCGGCATCGGCACTGCCGTGGCCGAGGCCCTGATCCGGCGCTACAAGGCACGCATCGTCCTGGTCTCGCGCAGCGGGCTGCCGCCGCGCGACCGCTGGCGGGTGCTGCTGCGCAATGCCGCGCCCGCCGACCGCACCGCCGCCCGCATCCGTGCCGTGCAGCGGCTGGAGGCGGCCGGCGGCGAGGTTCTGCCGCTGGCCGCCGATGTCTCCAACATCGAGGACATGCGCGCCGCACTGGCCGAGGCCGAGGCCGCCTTCGGCCCTGTCAATGGCGTGATCCACGCCGCGGGCGTCATCGACGACGCGCCGATCCTAGCCAAGTCGCCGGGCAGCATCGAGGATGTCTTCACCCCGAAAATCCACGGCACGCAGGTGCTGGACAGCCTGTTCCCCGATGGTGCGCTCGACTGGATGGTGCTGTTTTCCTCCAGTTCCACCGCGACCGCGCCGGCGGGGCAGGTCGACTACGTCGCCGCCAACGACTACCTGAACGCCGTGGCCAAGGCGCGCGCGGGCGGCAAGACGCGGGTGCTGGCCATCGACTGGGGCATCTGGTCGGGTGTCGGCATGGCGGCCGAGGCGATGCAGGCGCGCGTTGCCGAGCCGCCGGCACCAAGCCCCGTGGACCTGCCGCTGCTTGACCATGCCGGGTTCGACACGGACGGCAACCGCCGGTTCATGGCCGAGTGGCGCCCCGAAGATCGCTGGGTTCTGGACCAGCACCGCACCAAGGCGGGCGACGCATTGCTGCCCGGCACCGCCTATCTGGAACTCGTGGCCGAGGCGTTGGACGGGCAGGGCGAGCATCAGCCCTTCGAGATCCGCGACCTGTGGTTCCTGCGCCCCCTGCGTGCCGCGGATGGCCAGACGACCCGTATCCGCCTGACCCTGCCGCGCAGCGACCAAGGCTATGATCTCCGCGTCGAAAGCGCCCCCGAGGGCGCGGGCTGGGAGCAGAACGCCGAGGCCGCGATTCACTTGCTGCCAATGGCCGCGCCCGAACCGCTCGATATCCCGGCGCTGGCGGCGCGCATGGGCGCCGCCACGCGGGCGGACCCCGGCGGCTGGCTTGCCGCGCCGCAGGAGGCGCATCTGCGCTTCGGCCCGAATTGGCGCGTGATGCGAGAGATGCAGCTTGGTGACGGCGAGGGTCTGGCGCGGCTGACGCTCGACGTCCACGAGCCAAGTTGGCAATTGCCGCCCGGGCTGCTGGACATGGCGACCGGCTGGGCGATGGACCTTATCGACGGCTACGAGGCAAAGGCGCTCTGGGTGCCGGTCAGCTACGCCTCGGTCAAGGTGTTCCGCGCGCTTCCCGCGGAGCTCGTGTCGCATGTCCGCAACGCGGCCGAGAACCGCGCCGAGGACCAGACCGCGCGCTTCGACATCACGCTGGCCGCGCCCGATGGAACGGTCTGCGTCGAGATCGCGGGGTTCACCATTCGCCGGCTGGCGGGCGATATCGCCTTCGCCGCGGCCCCGGCCAGACAGGCCGAAGCCGACGGGCCGCGCCCGCTGTCGCCCGCCGAGGAACGCCTGCGCCACGCTGTTTCGCAGGGCATCCGGCCCGAGGAAGGCGCCGAGGCGTTCCTGAAGGCGCTGGCCAGCCCGGTGTCGCAGGTGGTGATCTCCTCGCTCGACCTTGAGGCGCTGATCGCGCAGGCGGGCGCCGATACCGCGGAGGACCGGCCAAGCGCCGGGTTCGACCGCCCCGATCTCGGCAGCGATTTCGTCGAGCCCGAGGGCGCGATCAAGGAAACCCTTGCCGGGTTCTGGCGCGATCTTCTGGGCGTTGCGCGAGTTGGCGCGGAGGACAGTTTCTTCGATCTCGGGGGGCATTCACTGATTGCCGTGCGGCTTTTCGCGATGATCCGCAAACGCTGGTCGGTGGATTTCCCGATCTCGGTGCTGTTCGAGGCGCCGACGATCCGCAAGATCGCCGCGTTGATCGCGGCGCAGGGCGTTGTGGACGATGCCGGGCAGGCACCGCTCACCCCCGCCGAGCCTGCCCGCCGCTTCACCCACCTGGTGCCGATGCACCAGGGCGAGGGCGGACCGAAAACGCCCTTTTTCCTTGTCGCGGGCATGTTTGGCAACGTGCTGAACCTGCGCCATCTGGCGCATCTTCTGGGCCATGACCGGGCGTTCTACGGGTTGCAGGCCAAGGGGCTTTTCGGCGAGGACGCGCCGCATCGCGCCATCGAGGCGGCGGCGCGCGACATGATCGCGGAAATCCGGCAGGTGCAGCCCGAAGGCCCCTACATGCTTGGCGGTTTCTCGGGCGGCGGCATCACCGCCTATGAGATCGCGCAGCAATTGACGGCGGCCGGGCAGGAGGTTTCGGCGCTTGTCATGCTCGACACGCCGCTGCCGCAGCGCCGCGAATTGTCCCGCGCCGACCGGATCGCCATCCAGGTGCAAGAGCTGAAGGCCGGCGGGCTGGCCTACCCGGCCCGGTGGCTGGCGCGCCGCATTCGCTGGGAAATCGTGAAGCGCCGGCGCAAGAGCGATGCGCCGGGCGACGGCGCAGCCTTCCACGACGCGGCGATCGAGGCGGCGTTTCTCGAGGCGGTCGACACCTACCGTTTGCGGCCATGGCAGGGGCCATTGACCCTGTTCCGTCCGCCGCTGGCGGGCAAGTGGCAGGTCGGCGGCGGGCGGCTGATCAATTCGGAACGCGCCTATGTCACCCACGACAACGACTGGACGGAATGGGCGCCGCGGATGCATGTGCACGAAGTGCCGGGCGATCACGATTCCATGGTTCTGGAACCCAATGTGCGGGTGCTGGCCGCGCGCATGGCGCAGGTGATCGAGGCCGCCGACCGCCCCCGGCAGGTCGCGCAGGCATGGGAGGGTCGCCATGCCGCCGAATGACCCAAGGCTGCTGACCGTGGTGCTGAACTGGCGCACCGCCGACATGACCCTGCGCGCCGCCGAGGCCGCGCTGCGCGAGATGGAGGGCCTCAAGGGCGGGTTGGTGATCGTCGACAACGACTCGCGCGATGGATCGTTGGAGCACATGACCCGCGTGGTGTCAGAGCGGGGCTGGCCGCGCACGCGGGTGGTCGATGCAGGGCACAACGGTGGCTTCGGCGCCGGCAACAATGCCGGGATCCGCGCCGGTCTGCCGGATGGGGAGCGGCCCGACTACGTCTATATCCTCAATTCCGACGCCTTCCCCGATCCAGGCGCGATCCGCGCGCTTGTGGACCATCTGCAAACCTCTCCCGACACCGGCCTTGCCGGCAGCTATATCCACGGCCCCGAGGGGGCGCCGCACCTGACCACCTTCCGCTTTCCCTCCGTCGCCAGCGAATTCGAAGGCGCGGCGCGGCTTGGCCCGGTCAGCCGCTGGCTGCGCGGGCGGGCGCTGCCGGTACCGGTGCCCGAGCACACGACCCGCGTCGACTGGCTTGCCGGGGCCAGCCTGATGATGCGGATGGACATGCTGGAGGAAATCGGTCTCTTCGACGAGCGATTCTTTCTCTATTTCGAGGAAACCGACCTTTGCCGCCGCGCGAAAGATGCCGGGTATTTAACTGTTTTTGTTAGGGAAAGTGCCGTAACGCATATCGGGTCCGCGTCTACCGGCATGAAGGAATGGGTTCGTGTGCCCGATTACTGGTTCGCCTCGCGCCGGTATTATTTCGAAAAGACCCACGGGCGTGCCTATGCGCGAATGGCCGCGCTGGCCCATGTCGCGGGTGGGCTTTTGCACCGGCTGCGCTGCGCGCTTTCGGGCCGCAAGCCAGCCGATCCACCACGCTTCTTGCGCAGCCTCATTTCCCATGAATTCAAACAGGTTTGATCCGGAGCCGCTAGCGGGGGCTGCCATCCCCCGCGTCACAGGAGGGTGACCCAATGTCCCAGTTTTCCGCACTCGTTATCGGTCACGACACGCTGGCGCTCAACTGCGCCCGGATGCTGGCGGCGGCCGGCCATAGCGTGCGCGCCGTTGTCACCCGCTGCCCGGAGTTTCGCGCCTGGGCCGAGGCGGAGGGCGTGCCGCTGATCGCGCCCGGAAAGGGCTTGAACGACAGGTTGCAAGATATTGATTTCGAGTGGCTTCTTTCCATCGCCAATCTCGATTTCATCGCCGGTGACGTGCTGGCGCTGGCGCGCCGGGGCGCGGTCAATTTCCACGACGGGCCGCTGCCCGCCTATGCCGGGCTCAACGCGCCGGTCTGGGCGCTTCTGAATGGCGAGGCGTCCCACGGCGTCACATGGCACCGGATCGCGGGCGGCGTGGACGAGGGCAATATCCTTGCGCAGCGCATGGTCGAGATTGCCCCGGGCGAGACCGCGCTGACGCTGAACACCAAGTGCTTCGCCGCCGCGCTGGACAGTTTCCCGGAGGTCATGAACGCCCTTGCCGAAGGCCGCGCCGAGGGCGTGCCACAGGATCTCTCGAAGCGCAGCTATTACCCCCGCGACGCTCGGCCAGAGGCGGCAGCGCGACTGGATTTCACCAGTTCTGCCAATGAGCTAACACGGATTGTTCATGCGCTGGATCACGGCGATTACTGGAACCCGCTGGCCTGCCCGAAACTCGATACCGGAGCCGAGCTTCTGCTGGTGGGCAGCGCCGAACCGGTTGCGGCAGAGGGCGCGCCGGGCACGGTTCTGGAAGTGACTGGCGGCACCGCGACCGTCGCGGTGGCGGATGGGGCGGTGAGGCTCGGCGGCTTTCGCGCCGTGGATGGCGCGCCCTTGATCCTTGCCGATCACCTCGCCGCCGGCACGCGGCTGCCGATGCTTGGGGAAACCCGCGCCATCACCGAGGCCATCGCCGCTGCCGCCCCGGCGGAGCGCTTCTGGCGCAAGCGGCTGGAGGCGATGGCGCCGGCGCAATTCGCCTTTCACCCCGGATCCGGCACGGGGATCGCGACCCGCCGTATCGCGCGGCCCGCTGGCCTCGCGCCCGCGCAGGTTCTGGCCCGTTTCGCGATGCTCGCCTTGCGCAAGGGCGAGGGCGCGGCGGTGGACCTCGCGCTTGGCCTGCCGGTCGCGGTGTCGCGCGACATGACGCCTTGGGTGCCAGTCTCCATCGACGCGGGCGGCACGCTGGCCGAGGCCGAGATGCGCTTTGCCGAGCGGATCGTGACGGCCCGCGCCAAGGGGCCGTTCGCCGCCGATCTGCCCGCGCGCATCCCGGGGATGCGTGGCCTGCCCGTGCCCGCCTTTGCCATCGGGGCACAGCCCGTGCCCGGCGCCGCGCTGACCCTGTCGGAGGATGGTGAAACCCTGCATGCCGATGCCGCGCAGGTTGCGCCGGAAGAGCTTGACCTCGTCGCCGCGCGGCTGGCCCACGTGCTGGCCGCCGATGCGGCAACGCCGGTCACGGACCTTTCCATCGTGCCCGATTGCGAACGCCAAAAGCTGACCCGCGACTGGAACGCGACCGAAACGGCCTATGACCGCGACACCTGCCTGCACCAAATGGTTGCCGCGCAGGCCGCGCAGACGCCCGAGGCAACGGCGCTGATCTTCGAGACCACGAACGTAAGCTACGCCGATCTGGAGGCCCGCGCCAACCGCGTCGCGCAGGTTCTGGCCGCCCTGGGCGTGCGGCAGGGCGATTTCGTCGGGCTGCACATGCGTCGGTCCCCCGATCTGGTGGTCGGCGCGCTCGCGATCCAGAAGGTGGGCGCGGCCTATGTGCCGCTCGACCCCGATTACCCGGCGGACCGCGTCGCGCTTTACATCGAGGATAGCGGCGCGCGCGTGATCCTGACCGAGGCGGCGCTTGTGGACGGCCTGCCCGCGGGCAGCGCGGAGGTGCTGGAAATCGACCGCGACCCGCGCATCGCCGCCGCCCCCGCGACCGCGCCCGAAACCCGCGTCACCGCCGACGATCTGGCCTACCTGATCTACACCTCCGGCTCCACCGGGCGGCCCAAGGGGGTGATGGTCACCCATCGCAACGTGGCCAATTTCTTCGCCGGGATGGACCAGCGCATCGACCACGCGGCTGGCGATGTCTGGCTGGCCGTCACCAGCCTCAGCTTCGACATCTCGGTGCTGGAGCTGTTCTGGACCCTCGCGCGCGGCTTCGCCATCGTGATCCAGGGGGATGAGAGCCGCGCGATGGTCAGCAAGGGCCGTATCGGCCAGACCGGGCGCGGCATGGACTTCAGCCTGTTCTACTGGGGCAATGACGATGGCACCGGGCGCGACAAGTACACGATGCTGCTCGATGGCGCGCGCTTTGCCGACCAGAACGGCTTTTGTGCCGTCTGGACGCCGGAACGCCATTTCCATGCCTTTGGGGGGCCTTACCCCAACCCCGCCGTGACCGGCGCCGCCGTCGCCGCCGTCACCCGCAACCTTGCCGTGCGGGCGGGGTCCTGCGTGGCACCGCTGCACCACCCGGCCCGCATCGCCGAGGATTGGGCGGTGATCGACAACCTGACGAACGGGCGCGCGGCGCTTGGCATCGCGGCGGGCTGGCAGCCGCATGATTTCGTGCTGCGCCCGGAAAACACGCCGCCCGCCAACAAGCCGGCAATGTTCGAGACGATCGAGACGCTGCGCGCGCTCTGGCGCGGTGAGGAGGTGGCGTTTCCGCTGGGCGACGGGACCGAGCACAAGGTGCTGACCCAGCCGCGACCGGTGTCGAAGGAACTGCCGATCTGGGTGACCACGGCGGGCAATCCCGACACCTGGCGCGAGGCGGGCGCGATCGGCGCCAACGTGCTGACGCATCTACTGGGCCAGTCCATTGCGGAGGTGGGCGAGAAGATCGGCATCTACCACGCGGCCCTGCGCGAGGCGGGACGCGACCCGGCCGATCACAAGGTCACGCTGATGCTGCATTCCTACCTCGCCGAGGATCGGGAGGCTGCACGAGAGACCGCGCGCGGCCCGATGAAGGAATATCTGCGATCCGCCGCCGGCCTCATCAAGCAATTCGCCTGGGCCTTCCCCGCCTTCAAGAAGCCCAAGGGGGTGGACAACCCGATGCAGCTCGACCTCGGGGTGCTGAGCGAGGAGGAGCTTGAGGCGATCCTCGATTTCGCTTTCGAGCGGTATTTCAACGACAGCGGCCTCTTTGGCACGGTGGAGGATGCGCTCGACCGGGTGGAGCAGTTGAAACGGATCGGCGTGGACGAGATTGCCTGCCTCATCGATTACGGGATCGAGCGGCAAAAGGTGCTGGATGGCCTCGAACCCATCGCCGAGGTGTTGAAACGCGCCAACGCGGGCGATGCGCTGGCCGAAGATGATTTCTCCATTGCTGCGCAGATCATCCGCCATGGCGTGACGCATCTGCAATGCACGCCGTCGATGGCGCGGATGCTGATCGGCAATGACGAGGCGCGCATGGCACTGGCCCGCGTGAAACACCTGATGATCGGCGGTGAGGCGCTGCCCGGATCGCTGGTGGCGGAGCTTCGGGGCGCAACGCGTGCCCGTATCGAGAACATGTATGGCCCGACGGAAACCACGATCTGGTCGACGACACAGCCGGCCACGGGCGGCGAGGGGATCACCGGCATCGGGCGCCCCATCGCCAATACCCACACCTACGTTCTGGATGCGGCGATGCAGCCGGTGCCGATCGGCGTGCCGGGGGAGCTTTACATCGGCGGCGAGGGGGTCGCGCGCGGCTACTGGCAGCGCCCGGACCTGACCGCGGAGCGGTTCCTCGACGATCCGTTCCGCCCGGGGGGCCGCGTTTACCGCACCGGGGATCTCGTGCGGTGGCGTGCCGATGGCGGGCTCGATTTCCTTGGCCGGGCCGATCACCAGATCAAGCTGCGCGGCTACCGGATCGAACTGGGCGAGATCGAGGCGCGCATCGATGCCGTGCCCGGCCTGCGCCAATCGGTGGTGGTCGCGCGCGAGGACAGCCCCGGCAACCCGCAGCTGGTGGGCTATTACATCGAGGCCGCGCCGGTGGACCCCGCCACGATCCGCGCGTCCCTTGAAGCCAGCCTGCCCGCGCACATGGTGCCCGCCCATCTGGTGCGGATGGAGGCTTTCCCGCTGACTCCCAACAAGAAGATCGACCGCAACGCGCTGCCCGCGCCGCGCGCCCGCACCGCGGCCCCCGACACCGCGGCCCCCGACAATGTCACGCCGATCACTGCGCAGGCCAGCACATCGGGCCGGATCGCCGCGATCTGGACCCGTATCCTCGGGGTGGAGGGGATTGGCCCGCAGGATCATTTCTTCGACCTCGGGGGGCATTCATTGCTGGCGGTGCAGGCGCATCGTGAAATCCGGGCGGAGTTCGCAGCGGACAGGCTGTCGATTACCGATATATTCCGGTTCCCCGTTCTCTCCGCCCTCGCGGCAGAGGTGGACCGGCTGGGCGGGGGCGAGGCCGGCGCGGAAACCAGCC